>NZ_MAGP01000141.1 GCF_002926165.1 Micromonospora chalcea
GGCGCGGCGTGGGCGTGGCAGCGCGGGCGCGCCGCCCCGCCCGCTGCCGCGCCCGCGCTGCCACGCCCACGCCGCGCCGCCGCGCTGCCCGCCTCGCGCACGCCGCCGCGCTTGTGGGGGTGTCCGGCGGTGACCTAGGCTGACGGAGCGCGGAGCCGAATCATCGACGTCGATGCGTTGACGTCGCCCGTCGCGTCAGGGCACGTATCCGCCGGTCCGGGCAGGCCGGCGTCGTCGCGTGCATGACCTCCGCGAAAGGCATCTCCGTGCATCTCACCACCCCACGCCGCCGGCTCGCGCTGCTCGCCGCGGCCTCGGCGCTCACCCTGTCGGCCGGCGCGCTCACCACGATGACCGCCGCGGCGGCGGCCGTCGGCTGCCGGGTCGACTACCGGATCACCAACCAGTGGAGCGGCGGATTCGGCGCCGACGTGACAGTGACCAACCTCGGCGACCCGGTCAACGGCTGGACCCTCGGCTGGAGCTTCGCCGCCGGCCAGCAGGTCGTCCAGGCGTGGAACGCGACGGTCAGCCAGTCCGGCGCGCAGGTGAGCGCCCGCGACGCCGGCTACAACGCGGCCATCGGCACCGGCGGCGCCGCGAACTTCGGCTTCAACGGCTCGTGGAACAACGCGTCGAACCCGGTGCCGGCCGCGTTCACGCTCAACGGCACCGCCTGCACCGGCGCGCCGTCCACCAGCGCGCCGCCGTCGACGCCGCCTCCGCCCACCACGCCGCCGCCCACCACGCCGCCACCAACCACGCCCCCGCCCACCGACCCGCCGGCCGGGGCGAAGCAGATGGAGAAGCTCGACCGAGGGCTGGTCAGCGTCCGCTCCGGCAGCGGCAACCTCGTCTCCTGGCGGCTGCTCGGCACCGAGACCACCGGTGTGGCGTTCAACCTCTACCGAGGTGGCACCAAGGTCAACGCCAGCCCGATCACCGGCGCCACCACGTACCTGGACAGCGGCGCGGCGGCCGGGTCCGCGTACACCGTGCGGGCCGTGGTGAACGGCGCCGAGCAGGCGGCGTCGGCCCCGGCGCTCCAGTTCGCCAACGGCTACCTGGACGTGCCGATCCAGCCGCCGCCCGGCGGCACCACCCCGGCCGGGGAGGGGTACAGCTACTCGGCGAACGACGCGAGCGTCGGTGACCTCGACGGCGACGGCCGCTACGAGTTCGTGCTCAAGTGGGACCCGTCGAACGCCAAGGACAACTCGCAGTCCGGCTACACCGGCAACGTCTACGTCGACGCGTACACGCTCACCGGCACCCGGCTGTGGCGCGTCGACCTGGGGCGCAACATCCGCGCCGGCGCCCACTACACCCAGTTCCAGGTGTACGACTACGACGGCGACGGAGACGCCGAGGTGGCCATGAAGACCGCCGACGGCACCCGCTCCGGCACCGGCCAGGTGATCGGCAACGGCTCGGCCGACCACCGCAACTCCAGCGGCTACGTGCTCGCCGGCCCCGAATACCTGACCATGTTCGACGGCCGCACCGGCGCGGCCCTGTCCACAGTCGACTACGACCCGCCGCGTGGCACCGTCTCGTCCTGGGGCGACTCGTACGGCAACCGGGTCGACAGGTTCCTCGCCGGCACCGCGTACCTGGACGGGCAGCGCCCCTCGCTGATCATGGCGCGTGGCTACTACACCCGGGCCGTCGTCGCCGCCTGGGACTTCCGCGACGGCACGCTGCGCAAGCGCTGGACGTTCGACTCGAACGCCTCCGGCAACGGCGCCGCCGCCGGCCAGGGCAACCACCAGCTCTCCGTGGCCGACGTCGACAACGACGGCCGTCAGGAGATCGTGTACGGCGCCGCCACCATCGACGACAACGGCCGGCTGCTGTACTCCACCGGCAACGGCCACGGCGACGCGCTGCACGTCGGCGACCTCGACCCGTCCCGCGCCGGCCTGGAGGTGTTCAAGGTCGACGAGGACGGCAGCAAGCCCAGCTCCTGGATGGCCGACGCGCGTACCGGGCAGATCATCTGGCAGACCGCGCCGAACGGCGACAACGGCCGCGGCGTCTCCGGCGACGTCTGGGCCGGCAGCCCGGGCGCAGAGTCCTGGTCGTCGGCCGTCGACGGGCTGCTCAACACCCGGGGCCAGAACGTCGGGCGCAAGCCGTCGTCGGCGAACTTCCTGATCTGGTGGGACGGCGACCCGGTCCGGGAGCTGCTCGACGCCACGAAGATCGACAAGTACGGCACCGGCGGCGAGACCCGCCTGCTCACCGGCAGCGGCGTCGCCTCGAACAACGGCACCAAGTCCACCCCGGCGCTCTCGGCGGACCTGCTCGGCGACTGGCGGGAGGAGGTCGTCTGGCGCACCTCCGACAGCACCGCGCTCCGGATCTACAGCACGCCGGTCACCACCGGCCTGCGGCTGCCGACGCTGATGCACGACCCGCAGTACCGGGTGGCGGTGGCCTGGCAGAACACCGCCTACAACCAGCCGCCGCACCCGGGCTTCTACCTTGGCGACGGCATGAGCACCCCGGCCGCGCCGAACATCTACCTGCGCTGAAACGACAGGCACCGGGTCGCCGGCCGCGGAATCCGCTCCGCCGGCGACCCGGTGCACCACACCGCAGCATTCCCGACCCGTCCCGACCGGGAATGCCGTACCACCACCGGGGACAAAGTTATGCGTCCCGCGCGACCCTGCGGTGACGTGGCTATGAAGAGCGTGTTTCAGCCTTCCCGGCGCAGCCCGCCCGCCACCTTCTCGGCGATCAGCTCGAACGAGCGGACCCGGTCCGCCACGTCGTACACCATCGTGGTGAGCATCAGCTCGTCCGCGCCGGTGCGGGCAAGCAGTTCCCCGAGCTGCCGGGCCACCGTCTCCGGCGAGCCGGTCGCCTGGCCGTCGCGGCGCTGGGCGACGAACTCCCGCTCGAACTCCGAGTACGGGTACGCCGCCGCCTCCTCCGGCGTGACCAGCGGCTCCGGGCGCCCCGAGCGCAGCTTCAGGAACGACAGCCCGGCCGGCCCGGCCAGCCATTCGGCCCGCTCGTCGGTCTCCGCGCAGACCGCGTTGACCGCCACCATCGCGTACGGCCGGTCCAGCCACTGCGACGGCCGGAAGTTCTGCCGGTAGAGCTGCAACGCCGGGATGGTGTTCTGCGAGCTGAAGTGGTGCGCGAACGAGAACGGCAGCCCGAGCAGGCCGGCCAGCTGCGCGCTGAATCCGCTGGACCCGAGCAGCCACACCTGCGGCGACTGGCCGCGGCCCGGCGTCGCGGTGATCGGGCCCGGCTCGGCGCCGGAGAAGTAGTTCATCAGGTCGGCCAGCGCACGCGGGAAGTGCTCCGCGGACAGGCCCTCCATGGTGCGTCGGAGCGCCAGCGCGGTCACCTGGTCGGTGCCGGGTGCCCGGCCGATGCCCAGGTCGATCCGGCCCGGGTGCAGCGCCTCCAGGGTGCCGAACTGCTCGGCCACCACCAGCGGCGCGTGGTTGGGCAGCATCACCCCGCCCGAGCCGAGCCGGATGGTGCTGGTGTTCGCCGCCAGGTGCGCGAGCAGCACCGCCGGCGCGGAACTGGCGATGGCGGGCATGTTGTGGTGCTCGGCCACCCAGAACCGGCGGTAGCCCAGCTCCTCGGTGCGGCGGGCCAGCTCCGTGGTGTACCGCAGCGCCTCACCGGCGTTGCCGGTCGCCGCCACCGGGGCAAGATCAAGAACAGACATGGGTACGTCGATCACAGCGTGGTGCAACAGGCCACGTGCCGGAATTGTTCCGCCGGGTGCGCTACCCCATACCCCGGGCCTGCTCGAAGATCAGGCTGGTCTGGGTGTGCTGCACCGCCGGATCGACTGCGAGATGATCGAGGACGAAGTCCCGCAGCGCGTCACCGGAGGCGGCCCGCACGTGCAGCACGTAGTCCTCCGCGCCGGCCACGTGGAACACCGACACCACCCCTGGTAGCCGCACCGACCGGGCCCGGAACGCGTCCACAGCGGCCCGCTCGTGCGCGGTCAGCCGCACCGACACCAGCGCCTGCAACGGCAGCCCCACCGCCGCCGGGTCCACCTCGGCGTGGAACCCGCGGATCGCCCCGCACTCGCGCAGCGCCCGGGTACGCGTCAGGCACGTCGACGGCGCCACCCCGACCCGCTCGGCCAGCGCGTTGTTCGGCAGCCGGCCGTCGGCCGCCAGCTCGTTGAGGATCGCGCGGTCGACGTCGTCCAGGCCGGCGAACGGCCGTACATCATTCGGTGCGGCAGGCATGTGACCATCCTTCACCGAATCACCGCTGGGCGAAAGCGTGATTGTCAGAATCTTCTTCGCTGCTATTGCCTCTCACCGTCGTCATGTTCGACGCTTCTGGCATGACTTCCGTGGACACCGCAGCCGTACACGCCGGGCGCGCCGACCTCGCCGGGCTCGGCGTCCACGTCCCGCCGATCGACCTGTCCACCACCAACCCGCTGCCCTCGGTGGCCGGCGGCGGTGACGACTACGAGACGCTCGCCACCGGTGGCACCCTCCCGGCCGGCGGCAGCGCCGTCTACCAGCGCCTCTGGAACCCCACGGTGGCCCGGTTCGAGACCGCGCTCGCCCAGCTCGAAGGCACCGCCGAGGCCGTCGCCTTCGCCAGCGGCATGGCCGCGCTCACCGCCGCCCTGCTCGCCGCCACCCGCGACGGCAACCGCCACATCGTCGCCGTCCGCCCCCTCTACGGCGGCACCGACCACGTCCTCGCCACCGGCCTGCTCGGCACCGAGGTCACCTGGGCCACCCCCGCCGACGTTGCCGCCGCGATCCGTCCCGACACCGCCCTGGTCGTGGTCGAGACCCCGGCGAACCCCAGCCTCGACCTGGTCGACATCGCCGCGCTCGCCGACGCCGCCGGTGACGTCCCGCTGCTCGTCGACAACACCGTCGCCACCCCGGTGCTCCAGCAGCCCGCCCGCCACGGCGCCGCGCTCGTGCTGCACAGCGCCACCAAGAGCATCGGCGGCCACGGCGACGTCCTCGCCGGCGTGATCGCCTGCGCCCCCGAGTGGGCCGCCCGGCTGCGCCAGGTCCGCGCCGTCACCGGCGCCGTCCTGCACCCGCTCGGCGCGTACCTGCTGCACCGCGGCATCCAGACCCTCCCGCTGCGCGTCCGCGCCCAGCAGGCCGGTGCCGAGAAGCTCGCCGCCTGGCTCGCCGGGCACCCCGCCGTCGAGCGCGTCCACCACCCGTCGCTGCACGACCCGGCCGGGCTGGTCGGCCGGCAGATGTCCGGCACCGGCAGCCTGCTCGCCTTCGAGGTACGCGGTGGCGCGCCCGCCGCGGCCGAGGTCGCCGGCGCCTGCGAGCTGATCACGCACGCGGTGTCGCTCGGCGGCGTCGACACGCTGATCCAGCACCCGGCCTCGCTCACCCACCGGCCGGTCGAGGGTGACGCGAAGCCCTGCGGCGGGCTGCTGCGCGTCTCGGTCGGCCTGGAGGACCCGGAGGACCTGCGGGCGGACCTCGCGCGGGCACTGTCGCGGATCTGACGCGCTGCGGTCGTCCGCGTCGGCGCTACGGGCCGGTCACGACTTGGGGCCGACGTGCCGGTCGAGGGCGGCGACCGCCTCCCGGCGGGCCACCGACAGGGAGTTGGGGCGGTTCATCCGCCAGGCGATGCCGAGCCGGTCGAGGGCCTGCTGGCACAGGCCCATGATGTCGGCCGACTCGTTGGCGAACATGTAGCGCGGATAGACGTAGCGCTTGCCGCGCACGACCACCTGATTGGCGAAACGGCAGCCGTCGGAGTGGAAGAGGCCGCGCAGGAAGTCGCCCGCCTGGGCCTCGACGATGGGGCGCTGCCAGTCCGCCAGGACGATCGGGCGCTCGTGCTTCTTGCCGGGCCCGTGCTGCGGTAGTAGGCACGGCCAGTGCTTGCCGTAACTCTGCACATTGACGCAGCCCGGTTTTGCGACCCGCTGCACCTTCTCGGCCAGCACCGCTCGCATGGCGTCGTCGCACGCTTCGATCAGGCCCGGCCAGCAGTCGCTGCAGGCGATCCGGAGCACCGGCACCCGGGCCTTGGTGACGAGGTGCCCGTCGCCGAGGTAGAGGCCGAGGAGATAGGCGTAGGCCGCCGGGTCTGTCGGAGCGTGCATGTCGTCACGACAGCGGAAGCATCGCAGTGCGGTGCCCTGCTGCTTCGGCGTCGGCCGATCCTTGCACCAGTGGCGAACCGTCGGGTAGGAGAGCCCCACGGTCCGCGCCACCTGGGCAACGGTCGCGCCGTCGAGGTAGAGACGCCGCGCCCGGGCGCGCAGTTCGGGTGGATGCACAACCCTATGGTCGAACGCCTGTATGACATTTCTGGTGCCCTCGGTGGGATTCGAACCCACACTGTATGGAGTTTGAATCCATTGCCTGCTGCCAGTTGGGCTACGAGGGCGTTCCGTGATTCGGCCTCGACAGCTTACCCGCTAGGCTGAAGGCGGCGGCACCCGGCAGGGCGGGTGTCGGGCTCGAACCGGTGGGAGTGGCTCGTGGGCGAGATGCAGGCGGACGCCGAGCGCAAGCGCGTTCTGATCGCCGAGGACGAGGCGCTCATCCGGCTGGACCTGGCCGAGATGCTCGTCGAAGAGGGCTACGAGGTGGTCGGCGAGGCCGGCGACGGCGAGACCGCCGTCAAGCTCGCCGAGCAGCTCAAGCCAGACCTGGTCATCCTCGACATCAAGATGCCGATCATGGACGGGCTGGCCGCCGCCGAGCGGATCGCCGGCGCGCGCATCGCCCCGGTGATCATCCTGACCGCGTTCAGCCAGCGTGACCTGGTGGAGCGGGCGCGGGCGGCCGGCGCGATGGCGTACCTGGTCAAGCCGTTCCAGAAGAGCGACCTGGTGCCGGCGGTCGAGATCGCGCTGTCCCGCTACTCCGAGATCGCCGCGCTGGAGTCGGAGGTCGCCGGCCTCACTGACCGGCTGGAGATCCGCAAGACCGTGGAGCGCGCCAAGGGCGCGCTGATGACCACGTACGGCATGACCGAGCCGCAGGCCTTCAAGTGGATCCAGCGCACCGCGATGGACCACCGGATGACCATGAAGGAGGTCGCCGAGCGGATCCTCGCCGAGACCGCCGGCGGCGAGGTGGAGCAGCCGGCTTCCTGACCTGCCGGAAGGTGCCCGATCGATAGGATCGGGTCCATGCCTTCCGTGCGCGTCCGGCCGGCGCTCGCCGCCGTGACCGCTGCCGCGTCGCTCGTGGCGGCCTGTCACGCCACCCCGCAGCCGCTGCCCGTGCAGGCGCCGGTGCGCCCGGAGTGGCGGGCCGTGGAGCTGGCCCTTCCCGACGGTGCCGCAGGCCGCCCGGTGCCCCGGGACGTGGCGCGCTGTGCCGGCCGCTGGTACGTGGTGGGCGGGCTGGTCGACGCGGCGGAGGAGACCCGGCCGGCGGTTTGGTCCTCATCGGACGGCGTGACCTGGTCGTCGATCCCGGTACGAGGGCAGACGTTCTACGGCCGTCAGCACGTGCTCTACGCGGTCGCGTGCCGGGGTGACGGGATGGCGGCGCTGGGTGCGAAGACCGGTGGTGTGCACGGCAATCCGCGTACCGGGACGTGGGTCTGGCGTCCGGGTGGGCCGGTGCGGGAGGTGCCGGCGGCGTTCGAGTTGTTCGGTGGCCCGCGCGCGGTGAGCGCGTCGCGGCTGGCGGCCGGGCCGGGTGGGTGGTTGGTCGCCGGGTCGCGCGCGGACGGCGCGTCGGTGTGGGCGTCGCCGGACGCCGAGGGGTTCGTCCTGCGCGAGGGCGTGGCGGAGCTGGCCGGCGACGGCCGGGGCCGGACGGCGGCGTACGACGTGGCGGCGGTGGGGTCGGGCTGGCTGGTGGTGGGGTCGTTGCTGCCGCCCGGCGGGACGGCCCGGACGCCTCTCGCGTGGGCCTCGGCCGACGGCCGGGTGTGGCGGCGGGTGGCCCTGCCGGTGCCGGACGGGGCGGCCGGGGCGGCGGAGCGGGTGGTGCCGGCCGACGGTGGGCCGGTGGTCCTCGGGCCGGTGGGTGACCGGTTCGCGGTGTGGCGCGGGTGCGACGACTGCGGCTCGCCGTCGGCCGGTTCGGCGGGTGCGGTGCAGGGGTGGCGGCGGGTCGGCGGGTTCGGTACGGCGGGTCCCGGGGTGTCGTCGGTGGACGCGCTCGCGGCGGCGGGTCGGCGGCTCGTCGCGGTGACCGGTGACGGGGCTCAGCGACGGCTCTGGATGTCGCGTGACGGCGGCGCGTCGTGGCTTCCGGTGATCACTCCGGTGCCGGTGCCGGACGGTGGCGACGCGGCGCTGGCGGTGGCCGTCGGCGACGACGGGCTGTTCGTGTTCGCCGACGACGGGAAAACGTCCCGTGCCTGGTGGGGGGCGTTGCCGGCCATCGATCGGTAGCGGGTGATCGCCGATGGGCCCGTTACCGAGGAATAGTTGGTGAAAGCCTTTCCCCGCCTACGGTTCTTACGGCGATCGGCTTGAATCCGCCACCGCGTGTAACGGTTCGGTCAACCCCGCTTTCCAGGTCTTACGCCACCGCTTCCGGTGGGATAACGTCCCGGCCCAGACCGGCGACGACGGTCTTGGTTCGTCCACCCCGCAAGGGCCAATCAGCGGCGGGTGGTTCGGATCATGGACGGAGGAGGGTTCGGGCCTTGAGGCAGAAGCTCGCACGCGTGATCGGCGGGGTCGCCATGCTGGCGCTCGTCGCCGGTGGCACCGCTTGTTCCAGCGGCAGCGACGATGAGGGTTCCGGGGGCAGCGCCTGCGGGAGCAAGATCGCTTTCTTCGGCGCGCTGACCGGAAGCTCGGCCGCGCTGGGCATCAACGAGAAGAACGGCGTCAAGCTGGCCGTCGACAAGTACAACAAGGAGAACCCGGACTGCAAGGTGGAGCTCGCCGAGCTCGACTCGCAGGGCAGCCCGGACCAGGCGCCGGGTCTGGCCCAGAAGGCGATCGACGACACCAAGATCCTGGGTGTCGTGGGTCCGGCCTACTCGGGCGAGTCCGAGGCCGCCGGTCCGCTGTTCAACGAGGCCGGTCTGGTCACCATCACCCCCTCCGCGACCCGTCCCAGCCTCGCCGAGCAGGGCTGGAAGACGTTCTTCCGCGCGGTCGGCAACGACCTGAGCCAGGGCCCCGCCGCCGGTAACTACATCAAGAACGTGATGAAGGCCGACCGGGTCTACGTCATCGACGACCAGTCCGCGTACGGCGCCGGCCTGGCCGACGAGGTCAAGAAGGTGCTCGGCGCCTCGGTCGTGGGCAGCGACAAGGTCCAGGGCGAGGGCAAGCAGACCGAGTTCTCCGGTGTGGTCACCAAGGTCAAGGCCGCCAACGTGAAGGCGGTCTTCTACGGCGGTTACTACCAGGAGGCCGGCCTGATCCGTAAGCAGCTCACCGCTGCCGGGGTCACCGCTCCGCTGGTCGCCGGTGACGGCGTGAACGACGGCGCGTACATCACCTCCGCCGGTGCTGCCGCCGCCGAGGGCACCATCCTCACCTGCCCCTGCGCTCCGTCCACCGAGGCGCGCGGCACCTTTGCCGCCGACTTCAAGGCGCTCAACGGCACCGACCCGGGCACCTACAGCGACACCGCCTACGACGCGGCGAACATCCTGCTGGCGGGCATCAAGGCCGGCAAGAGCAGCCGCGCCGACCTGCTGGAGTTCGTGAAGGGCTACAGCGGTGAGGGCGTTGCCGCCAGCTACAAGTTCGTCGAGGGCGGCGAGCTCGACCCGGCGCAGGTCAAGGTCTGGGCGTTCAAGGTGCAGGGCGGCAAGGTCGTCCCGGACCAGGAGATCCCCAAGTCCTGATCGTTCGATCGCTGGACTGGCGATTGAGTAGTGATCGCGGGTGCGGCCGGGAGCTGGCTCCCGGCCGCACCCTCTTTTTCTCTTGAGCGACGGAGCGTCCCTCCCTTGGACTTCGACGGATTGTTCTCCAACTTCGGGGAACTCACCACGACCGGCTTGACGCAGGGCGCCATCTACGCCCTGGTCGCGCTCGGCTACACGCTTGTGTACGGCGTGCTCAGGCTCATCAACTTCGCCCACTCCGAGGTCTTCATCGCCGGCGCGTTCGCCGCGATCTGGACCTGGAACGGATTCGGACTCGACCAGAACTCGCAGGTCAGCGGCCTCGGCTCGATCCTGTTCTACCTGCTGGTGGCGATGATCGTGGCGGCCATCGCCTCGGCGGGCACCGCGACGGTGATCGAACGGGTGGCGTACCGGCCGCTGCGCAAGCGCAACGCGCCGCCGCTGGCGTTCCTCATCACCGCCATCGGCGCCTCGATCGCCATCTCCGAGGCGTTCGGCGTCTACACCCGGCGTCGGCCGGAGGGCGCGCCGATCCTGGTCAGCTCGAAGCCGCTGTTCCACATCGCCGGGGTGCCGATCGACGCGGTGCAGTTGCTCACGATCGGTTCCGCGCTGGTGATGATGTTCGCGCTGGACCAGTTCATCAACCGCAGCCGTACCGGCCGCGGCATCCGGGCGGTGGCTCAGGACGCCAACACGGCGGCCCTGATGGGCGTCAACAAGGACCGCATCATCCTGATGGTCTTCATCGCCGGTGGCACCATGGCCGGCGTCGCGGGCCTGCTCTACGACGTGCGGATCCAGACGCTCACCTACAGCGTCGGCTTCCTGCTGGGCCTCAAGGCGTTCACCGCGGCGGTGCTCGGCGGCATCGGCAACCTGCGCGGCGCGCTCGTCGGCGGGTTGCTGCTCGGCGTCGTGGAGAACTACGCCGCGGGCCTGTTCGGCAGTCAGTGGAAGGACTTCGCCGCGTTCGCGGTGCTGGTCGTGCTGCTGATGTTCCGGCCGACCGGTCTGCTCGGCGAATCACTGGGGAGGGCACGCGCATGACGACCACCATCGACCCGCCGGAGCGGCGGGAGACGGCGGCGGACAAGCTGCGGCAGGGCCGGCACGCGATCTCGGAGCGCTGGCACCACGCGCCGCGCTGGGTGCGCTGGGTGCTGCTGGTCGCGGTCATCGCGTTCTTCTACGCGCTGCCGAACAAGGAGTTCTACCAGTACCTCGGGCCGATCCCGACGCCCGGCGCGAACTTCACCCAGGTGATGTTCACGGTCTCGATCTACGTGCTGCTGGCGGTCGGCCTCAACATCGTGGTCGGCTTCGCCGGTCTGCTCGACCTCGGCTACTTCGGCTTTTTCGCCGTCGGCGCGTACACGGTGGCGGTGCTGACCTCGCCGAGCAGTGACCTCAAGACGCTGTGGCCGTGGCTGGCGGTGGTGGCGATCGCGATCGGCCTGACCATGGTCTCCGGCGTCATGCTCGGCACGCCGACGCTGCGTCTGCGCGGCGACTACCTGGCGCTGGTGACGCTCGGCTTCGCCGAGATGATCCGGATCGCTGCGGTCAGCTCCGAGTTCCTCAAGGGACAGCGCGGCTTCAACCAGATTCCGCACCCGCCCGGCCAGTACGCCGACGGCCGGCCGTGGTTCGGCGTGCTCGACGCCCGCCCGTACTACTGGCTGGTGCTCACGCTGATCATCCTGGTGGTGATCGGGGTGCGGAACCTGACCCACAGCCGGGTCGGCCGGGCCTGGATCTCGATCCGTGAGGACGAGGACGCCGCCCAGCTCATGGGTGTGCCGACGTTCAAGTTCAAGCTGTGGGCGTTCGCCTCCGGCGCGGCCATCGCCGGCCTGGCCGGCGCGTTGTTCGCCGGTAAGCAGAACTTCGTCAACTCGCAGAACTTCGAGCTGCTCAACTCGATCATCATCCTGGCCGCCGTCATCTTCGGCGGCTCGGGCAACATCGTCGGCGCGATCGTCGGCGGCGGCCTGGTCGCGTACATGATCGAGCGGTTCCGCGGCATCGAGCTGTTCGGCATCGAGCTGTACGAGTACCGGTTCCTCTTCTTCGGTCTGGTGCTCGTGGTGATGATGATCTTCCGGCCGCAGGGCCTGATCCCGAACCGGCGACGAGCGGCGGAGTTCAAGGACCGCCGCAAGGAGGTGATCGTCGGTGAGTGACACCGAGCAGACCCCGGCAGTTCCGGCCCAGGCGGCGGCCCCCGCCGTCGAGACGGTCGACAAGCGGGAGCCGTTGCTGGAGGTCGACCACGTCACGCTGCGCTTCGGCGGTGTGGTGGCCCTCAACGACGTGGACTTCACCCTCTACAAGGGGGAGATCCTCGGTCTGATCGGACCGAACGGCGCCGGCAAGACCACCTGCTTCAACGCGATGACCGGTATCTACCAGCCCACCGAGGGGCAGATCCGGTTCCTGGGCCAGAAGATCAGTGGCAAGAAGCGCCACCAGATCACCCGGATGGGCATGGCGCGTACGTTCCAGAACATCCGCCTCTTCCCGGAGATGACCGCGCTGGAGAACGTCCAGGTCGGCGCGGACGCGCACCACAAGACCAGCGTGATCGCCGCCCTGCTGCGCCTGCCGCGGCACTGGAAGGAGGAGCGCGAGGGCCGGGAGAAGGCCGAGCGCCTGCTGGAGTTCGTCGGCATCAGCAACCGGATGCACGAGTTCGCCCGCAACCTGTCCTACGGCGAGCAGCGCCGGCTGGAGATCGCCCGCGCGCTGGCCACCGACCCGAAGCTGCTCTGCCTGGACGAGCCGGCCGCCGGCTTCAACCCGGCGGAGAAGGAGGAGCTGCTCCAGCTCATCCGGCAGATCCGGGACCAGGGCGTGACGGTGCTGCTGATCGAGCACGACATGCGCCTGGTGATGGGCGTGACCGACCGGATCGTGGTCCTGGAGTTCGGAAAGAAGATCGCCGAAGGGCTGCCCGCCGAGGTGCGGGACAACCCGAAGGTGGTCGCGGCGTACCTGGGGGTGCCGGACGATGCTGCTTGAGATCGAGGACGTGAGCCTGCTCTACGGGCGGATCCAGGCGCTGCACGGCATCAGCCTGACCGTGGACGAGGGGGAGATCGTCGCGCTGATCGGCGCGAACGGCGCCGGCAAGTCCACCACCATGCGGGCGATCTCCGGCATCCGGCCGGTCGCCTCCGGCACGATCAAGTTCGCCGGTGAGGACATCACCAAGCTCCGCGCCGACCTGCGGGTCCGCCGCGGGCTGTGCCAGGCGCCCGAGGGCCGGGGCATCTTCCCCGGCATGACGGTGCTGGAGAACCTCGACATGGGGGCGTACACCCGGCGCGACAAGGCCGGCATCGCGCAGGACCTGGCCCGGGTGCTGGACCTGTTCCCGCGGCTGGCCGAGCGGCGCAAGCAGGCCGGCGGCACGCTCTCCGGCGGCGAGCAGCAGATGCTCGCGGTCGGCCGGGCGCTGATGAGCCGGCCGAAGCTGCTGCTGCTCGACGAGCCGTCGATGGGTCTCGCGCCGATGCTGATCCAGCAGATCTTCACGATCATCACGGAGATCAACCAGCAGGGCACCACGATCCTGCTGGTGGAGCAGAACGCCCAGCAGGCGCTGGCGCGCGCCCACCGGGCGTACGTGCTGGAGACCGGCCGGATCGTCAAGAGCGGCACCGGCGCGGACCTGCTGCACGACCCCTCGGTCAAAGAGGCCTACCTCGGCGTGGCCTGACCGACCGACCCCTCGCAATAAGGAGTACAGCCATGTTCCACCCCAACCCCGGACGGCGGGCGGCGCTCGGCGTCGCCGGTGCGGCCGTCCTGCTGCTCTCCCTCGCCGCGTGCGGCGAGAAGGAGAACTCGGCCGAGCCGGGCGACGGCCCGTCGGTGTCCGCCACGGCCGACTCCAACCTGGCCGCCAAGGTGCCGGACGCCATCAAGGCCGACGGCGTGATCAAGGTCGGCACCGACTCGACGTACGCCCCGGCCGAGTTCCTGGACCAGGACGGCAAGACCGTGGTCGGCTTCGACGTCGAGCTGTTCAACGCGGTGGCGCAGAAGCTCGGTCTCAAGGCCGAGTACGAGTCGGCGCCGTTCGACGCGATCCTGCCCGGTGTGGGTTCGGGCAAGTACGAGGTCGGCGTCTCGTCGTTCACCATCAACGCCGACCGTCTGAAGACGGTCAACATGGTGAGCTACTACTCGGCGGGCACCCAGTGGGCGACCAAGAAGGGCAACCCGGCCGGGGTGGACCCGGAGAACGCCTGCGGCAAGAAGATCGCCGTGCAGGTCGGTACGGTCCAGCTCGACGACATCACCGCCCGGTCGAAGAAGTGCACCGACGCCGGCAAGCCGGCCATCAAGATCGACCAGTACCAGGCGCAGAGCGACGCCACCGCCGCCGTGGGCAGTGGCAAGAACGACGCCATGCTGGCCGACTCCCCGGTCGGGGCGTACGCGGTGAAGCAGAGCAACGGCCAGCTGGAGGTGCTCGGCGACATCTACGAGTCGGCGCCCTACGGCTACGCGGTGAACAAGGAGCAGCAGGCGTTCGCCGAGGTGCTCAAGGAGGCCGTGCAGGCGGTCATCGCCGACGGCAGCTACAAGGCGGCCCTCAGCAAGTGGGGTGTCGAGGGCGGCGCCATCACCAACGCTGAACTGAACCCGTCGGTCTGACCATGTCGGCCGACACATCCGGACGGGCACGGCCAGAACCGATCAAGGCCGTGCCCGTGCGGCACCCCGGGCGCTGGGTCGGCGTGGCGGTCATCGCCGTGCTGGTCGCGATGTTCGTGCACATGCTGGTCACGAACTCCGCGTTCCAGTGGTCGTTCATGGTGGACGAGATGTTCCGCCCGCCGATCATCGAAGGGCTGCGCGGCACCATCCTGCTGCTGATCACGTCGATGGTGATCGGCATCGGCCTGGGCATCGTCATCGCGATCATGCGGCTGTCGCCCAACCCGGTGCTGCGCGGCGTGGCCTGGGTGTACACCTGGTTCTTCCGGGCGGTGCCCCGGCTGGTGCTGGCGATCCTCTTCGGCAACCTCGGCATCCTCTGGTCGCGGCTGGAGTTCGGTCTGCCGTTCGACAGGCAGATCGGCGCCCTGTTCGGGTTGCACGACTTCGAGGCCCGGCTGTTCGGGTTCAGCGCGGTGGACATCCTGACCGGCTTCGTCGCCGGCATGCTGGCGCTGGGCCTTTCTGAGGCCGCGTACATGGCCGAGATCGTCCGGGCCGGCATCCAGTCGGTGGACGAGGGGCAGACCGAGGCGGCTCAGGCGCTGGGCATGAGCCGGGCGCAGATCCTGCGGCGGATCGTGCTGCCGCAGGCGATGCGGGTGATCATTCCGCCGACCGGCAACGAGACCATCGCGATGCTCAAGGACACCTCGCTGGTGGCCTTCGTGCCGGTGTCGATGGAGCTGTTCTTCCAGCTCAAGGCCGTCGGTTCCCGGACCTTCCAGCCCTTCCCGATGTACGTCGCGGCGACGTTGTGGTACCTGCTGCTGACCAGCGTCCTGCTGGTCGGGCAGTACTACCTGGAGCGGCACTACTCCAAGGGGTTCGGACGCAGCGGGCGGGCCCGGCAGCGGCTGCGGAATCTGACCGCCGAGAGCGGCAGTACCACGAGTGGGACGGCGCAATGACGGACATGACCGCTTCCCCGCAGACGCCGGCCGCCGAGTTGATGGTCCGGGCCGAGCAGGTGCACAAGTCGTTCGGGCCGCTGGAAGTGCTCAAGGGCATCGACCTGGAAGTCCGCTCCGGCGAGGTGTGCTGCCTGCTCGGGCCCTCCGGCTCCGGCAAGTCGACGTTCCTGCGCTGCATCAACCACCTGGAGAAGATCGACGCCGGCCGCATCTGGGTCGACGGTGACCTGATCGGCTACCGGGAGCGCGGCGGCAAGCTGTACGAGATGCGCGACCGGGACGTCGCCGCGCAGCGCCGCGCCATCGGCATGGTGTTCCAGCGGTTCAACCTGTTCCCGCACATGACGGTGCTGCAGAACGTCATGGAGGCCCCGGTGCTGCTGCGCCAGGCCAAGAAGACGGAGGCCCGGGAGCACGCCGCGCAGCTGCTGGACCGGGTGGGACTGGGCGACAAGCTCGGCGCGTACCCCGGTCAGCTCTCCGGCGGCCAGCAGCAGCGGGTGGCGATCGCCCGGGCGCTGGCCATGCGGCCGAAGCTGATGCTGTTCGACGAGCCGACCAGCGCGCTCGACCCGGAGCTGGTGGGCGAGGTGCTGGACACGATGAAGGACCTGGCCCGCGACGGCATGACGATGATCGTGGTGACCCACGAGATCGGCTTCGCCCGCGAGGTGGGCGACCACCTCGTGTTCATGGACGGCGGCGTGGTGGTCGAGCAGGGGGACCCGCGCGAGGTGATCTCGGCGCCGAAGCACGAGCGGACCAAGGCGTTCCTGGCCAAGGTTCTCTGACCTCGGCCTCCGGTGCGGCGCGCGCCGCACCGGAGGCCGGAGTTGTCGGGCGTACGGACTAGAGTCGCAGCCGTGACAGCTACGACGCCGCGCCTGCTCCTCGTCGACGGACATTCCCTGGCATACCGGGCGTTCTTCGCCCTGCCTGTGGAGAACTTCTCCACCACCACGGGGCAGCCGACGAACGCCGTCTACGGCTTCACCTCGATGCTGATCAACGTGCTGCGCGACGAGCAGCCGACGCACATCGTCGTGGCGTTCGACGTGTCCCGCCGTTCCTTCCGCACCGAGAAGTACTCCGAGTACAAGGCCGGCCGCAGCGAGACCCCCACCGACTTCAAGGGCCAGGTCAGCCTGGTCAAGGAGGTCCTCGCCGCGCTGCGCGTGCCGGTGGTCGAGAAGGAGGGCTACGAGGCCGACGACGTCATCGCCACGCTCGCCTGGCAGGCCCGCGACCAGGGCATGGACGTGCTGATCACCACCGGCGACCGGGACGCGTTCCAGCTCGTCGGCGAGCGCGTGACCGTGCTCTACCCGCGCAAGGGCGTCTCCGACCTGGCCCGGATGGACCCGGCCGCGGTCGAGGCGAAGTACGGCGTCACCCCTGATCGCTACCGCGACCTGGCCGCGCTGGTCGGCGAGACCAGCGACAACCTGCCCGGCGTGCCCGGCGTCGGCCCGAAGACCGCGGCCAAGTGGATCAACCTGTACGGCGGCGTCGAGGGCGTGGTGGCCCGCGCCGACGAGATCAAGGGCAAGGCCGGCGACAGCCTGCGCGAGCGGCTCGCCGACGTGATCCGCAACTACGAGATCAACTGCCTGGTCTCCGACCTGGAGCTGCCGGTACGCCCCGAGGACGCCCGCTGGCAGGGCTGGGACCGCGAAGCGGTGCACCAGGTCTTCGACACGCTCCAGTTCCGCATCCTGCGCGACCGGCTCTACCAGTACCTGGAGGCGGTCGAGCCGGAGGCCGACGCGGGCTTCGAGCTGGCCGGCGAGGTGCTCACCGAGCCGGGCGCGCTCGCGGGCTGGCTCGACACGCACGCCCCGGCCGGCACGCCGGTCGGCCTGGCGGTCACGCTCGACACCGGCCCGAACCGCCGGCACACCGCCACCGTGACCGGGATGGCGCTGGCCACCGCCGCCGGCGCGGGCGCCTGGTTCGACCCGAGCCGGCTGGACGCCGGCGACGAGGCCGCGCTGGCCGGCTGGCTGGCCGACGCCGAGCGCCCGAAGGTGCTGCACGACAGCAAGCCGGCGGTGCTGGCGTTCGCCGCGCACGGCTGGGAGCTGGAGGGCATCGCCCGCGACACCCAGATCGCCGCCTACCTGGCCCGCCCCGACCAGCGCTCGTACGACCTGACCGACCTGGCGCTGCGCTACCTGCACCGGGAGCTGCGCGTCGACGCGCCGGAGACCGGTCAGCTCACGCTCGACGGGTTCGGCGACGAGGGCGCGGCCGAGCAGAACCTCATGCTCCAGGCCCGCGCCACGCTCGACCTGGCCGACGCGATCGACGCCGAGCTGTCCCGCGACGGCGAGCAGTCGGCCCGGCTGATGGCCGGCGTCGAGCTGCCGCTGATGCGGGTGCTCGCCGCGATGGAGCGCACCGGCATCGCCGCCGACACCGACTACCTCTCCGAGCTGGAGGCGCACTTCGCCGCCGAGGTGAAAGCCGCCGCCCAGAGCGCGTACGAGGTGGTCGGCCGCGAGTTCAACCTCGGGTCGCCGAAGCAGTTGCAGGAGATCCTCTTCACCGAGCTGGGCCTGCCCAAGACCAAGCGGATCAAGACCGGCTACACCACCGACGCGGACGCGCTCCAGTGGCTCTACGCCCAGACCGAGCACCCGCTGCTGCACCACCTGCTGCGCCACCGCGACGTGGCGAAGCTCAAGTCGACTGTCGACGGCCTGCTCAAGTCCGTCTCCGACGACGGCCGGATCCACACCACGTTCAACCAGACGGTGGCGGCGACGGGGCGGCTGTCGTCCACCGAGCCGAACCTGCAGAACATCCCGATCCGCACCGAGGAGGGTCGCCGGATCCGCCGCGCGTTCGTCGTCGGCGAGGGCTACGAGTGCCTGCTCACCGCCGACTACAGCCAGATCGAGATGCGGATCATGGCGCATCTGTCCTCCGACGACGCGCTGATCGAGGCGTTCAACTCCGGGCACGACTTCCACGCGGCCACCGCGTCCTCGGTCTTCACCGTCGAGGTCGCGGACGTCACCGCCGACCAGCGCCGCAAGATCAAGGCGATGAACTACGGCTTGGCGTACGGGCTCAGCGCGTTCGGCCTGTCCCAGCAGCTCGGCATCAGCGCCGAGGAGGCGCGCGGGCTGATGGAGAACTACTTCGCCGGGTTCGGCGGGGTGCGTGACTACCTCCAGGAGGTGGTGGCCCGCGCCCGCCAGGACGGTTACACCTCCACCATCCTGGGCCGCCGCCGCTACCTGCCCGACCTGGTCAGCGACAACCGGCAGCGCCGGGAGATGGCCGAGCGGATGGCGCTCAACGCCCCGATCCAGGGTTCGGCGGCCGACATCATCAAGGTCGCGATGCTGCACGTCGACAGCGCGCTGCGTGAGGCCGGGCTGCGGTCCCGGATGCTGCTGCAGGTGCACGACGAGCTGGTCTTCGAGGTCGCGCCGGGCGAGCGGGAGGCGTTGGAGGCGTTGGTGCGCAAGCAGATGGGCGAGGCGTACCCGCTGTCGGTGCCGCTGGAGGTGTCGGTGGGCGAGGGCCGCGACTGGAACAGCGCCGACCACTGACCCTCCGCCGCCGTCCCACCCGCGCCACCACCCGCCCGCCCCGGCGGTGATCAAGGAGTTTGTGTCCCCGAACGGGCTCTGGCGTGACACAAACTCCTTGGTCACCTCACAGGAGGCGACGGCGGCGAGAGGAGGGGCGAGTGCGCAGGGGCGGCGGCCTGGAGGGCGGCGGCCAGGCGGTCGCGGACGGCCACCTGGGCCGCGATCCGGGCGTCCAGCACGGCCAGGCGCTCCCGGCCGACCCGCAGCCCGGCCACTGACGGCGGCGCGGACGCCACGTCCCCGTCCAGGCAGGGCAGGAAGACCCGCACGTCGTCGAGCGTCAGCCCGGCGTCGAGCAGGTGACGGATGTTGCGGACCCGGGTGA
This sequence comes from Micromonospora chalcea, assembly GCF_002926165.1. Classification (GTDB taxonomy): domain Bacteria; phylum Actinomycetota; class Actinomycetes; order Mycobacteriales; family Micromonosporaceae; genus Micromonospora; species Micromonospora chalcea. The sequence continues at coordinate 19,368 of NZ_MAGP01000141.1, forward strand.
CCACCGCGTCGTCGTACTCGCGGTAGCCGTTCGCGGCCCGGGCCGAGGCGATGAGCCCGTGTTCCTCGTAGTGCCGCAGGGCACGCGGCGTGCAGCCCGTCGCCTTCGCCACCGCGCCGATCCGCACCGCCGTCACCGTCCTCTCACGCGACCACCGCGCCCCCGTCCACCGGCAGCACCACACCGGTGACGAAGCCCGCCTCCGGCTCGCAGAGTCGCCGGATCGCCCAGGCTACGTCCTCCGGGCGGCCGATCCGGCCCGCCGGGGTGTGCGCGAGTTGCCAGTCCCGCACCGCCGCTCGACCTTCGGAGGACAGGCCACTGTGCACGCCGATCGGCGTGTCGATCGCTCCGGGCGCCACGGCCACCACCCGGACGCCGCGCGGCGCGAGTTCCACCGCCCAGCTGCGGGTCAGCGAGTCCAGCGCGGCCTTGCCGGCGGCGGACACCGAACTGCCCGGCCAGGCGCGCAGGCCGACCGACGTGGTGACGTTGACCAGCACACCGCGTGTCGCGGCGAGCGCCTCGACGGCGGCGTGCGCCAGCCGGACGGGCGCGAGGAGGTTCGTCTCCAGTTGCCGCCGGGCGGCGTCCTCGTCCAGATCCGCCAGCGGCCCGCCGCCGGCCACGCCCGCGTTGTTGACCAGGACGTCCAGGCGGCCGTACCGGTCGAGCGCGGCGCTGACGATCCGGCCGGGCCCGTCGGGCGCGGTGACGTCGGCGGTCAGTGGCGTGATGTCCGGCCGGCCGGCGGCGGTCTCCGACAGCGGCGCGGCGCGCCGGCCGACGGCGACGACGGCGTACCCGGCGGTGGCGAGGGCGTGTGCGGTGGCCCGGCCGATGCCGGTGCCCGCACCGGTGACCACGGCGACCCGTGGTGTGCGGCGTTCCATGCCGGCATCGTCCGACCCTGCCGCCTGCGGCAGGGTCAAGTCAGAGGCCGAGCAGGACGGGCATCGCGTTTACCGCGCCGTGCACCACGAGCAGCGGCCACATGCGGCGGTACCGCGACCACAGGTAGCCGAGGAACAGCCCGGCGACCCCCTGGTTCACGATCACCGACGCCAGGTCGACGGCGGGACGGCCGCTGCCCTGGATGGCCACGTGCCAGACCGCCCACACCAGCGACGCGAGCACGATCGCCGGCCACCGGCCGAGCAGCGACTCCCACCGGGTCTGCAGCCACCGCCGGTAGAAGACCTCCTCCAGCAGCGCGTTCACCGCGAAGGCCACCAGCAGCGTCGCGACCAGCTCGACCAGCCCGACGGTCCGCCCCCAGTCGCTCGCCGGCACGGCCAGCGGCGTCGCGTAGCTGAGCGCCAGCCACACCGCCACCGGCAGCGCCGGACCCCACCGGCGGGCGGCGTCCGCCGGGGCCGGGCCCGGCGACCACCGTGGCGGCCGGCGGCGCGCGGCCAGGAACACCACGAGGGGTACGCCGAGCAGCAGCGCGAGCTTCAACACCGTGTACGCGGGTTCGCCGCCCAGCAGCGGCATGACGGCGGCGAACGCGATCCCGGCCAGCAGCAGCGGCACCGCCTCGCGGTGCGGCGCGACCGGGTCCGGCCACCTCGGGTCGGGCGCGGGCGGGATCAGCCGGATCAGCGCGATCCCGGCCAGTGCCGGGATCCAGCGGCTCCACATCGGCACGGTGCCGTCGTGGTCGGCGCTGTAGCGAATGCCGGTGTTCCCGGTGGTCACCAGGAGGAGCGCCGCGACGGCGATCAGGCCGAGGCCCGCCAGGAGGACCACCCGTCCGGCGCGGGGATGACGGCCGGCGGTCGGGACGTCTGTCGTCATCGCCGGCACGGTACCAACGCGCGGCGAACGACCCGGGCGGCTCAGCCCTTGAGCGGGTCGTGCCCCCAGTTCATCAGCGACCAGCGCCACCTGGTGTCCCGCACGTCCCCGGACGGCCGCTGGGCGAGGTGGCGGTGGACGTACCCGATCACCTTGCGCATGTGCTTGTAGTCGGCGGCGGTCAGGTCGGCGCGTTTGCGGCGCAGCAGGTCGACGATGCGCCGGCCGGAGTCGTGCCCGACCGACTCGCCGCCGGCGGTGCCCTTCTTGTGCCAGCCGACGTGCTTGGACTCCTCGGTCTCCAGCCAGCGGGACAGCTCACCGGGCTTCATGTTCACCGCGTCGGTGAACTCCCGGTACGTCTGCTGCGGGTCCTCAGCGCGACTCATGGCGCAGCACCTCCGGGCGGTGGGCGACGTCGCGGCCCGAGTCGTCGTTGGTGATCCGGTACTGCGGCTGCTCCGGCGAGGCGTTCACGGTGTGCCCGCGGACGTGGGTGCGTTCGGTCAGCTTCTCCTTGATCACCCCGTACGCCCGGCCGCTGTGGCTGGCCCAGGAGACGTGGTCCCCGGCGTGGAACTCCTTCTCGGCCATGCCGCCCGGTTACCCGCGGCGGCTACCGAGTAACGGCGTCGTCAGGGCCGGATCTCCGCGATCGGCAGCTTGATCGCGAAGGGCTCGGGCAGCTCGATCACCTCGCTGCTGTCGTCCACCAGCTCGTACTGCCGCTCGCCGCCGGGGCCGATCCGGTCACCGAGGCGGTACGCGTGGAGGTGCACCGGATCCTGCTCGATCCGCCAGTAGTACGGGATCCCCGCGGCGGCGTACTCGCCCGGCTTGGCGAACCGGTCGACGCGCCGGGTGCCGGGGGAGACGATCTCGACGGCCAGGACGACGTCCGCCGGTCGCAGGAGGGACCTGTCGCTCGGCAGCCCGGCGTGGTGGAGCAGGACGTCCGGTCGGCGGCTGGCGTCGACGTCCAACCCGATGCTCACTGCCTGGGTCGCACGCAGATACGCCGGCGCGTGGGATCGCAGCCACCAGGTCAGCAGGCCGGCAGCGTCAGCAGTTCCTCCACCATGTGGTCGGCACGCTGTTGCCGAAGCGGGTCCGGACGCCATGGAGAGGATGGTGTCGCGATCGGCTCGGCGGTCACCAGGGCAACGTAGGGGCGCTACCGCCGCCCCGATCGCACCGCGCGTCCGTCCGGCGTCAGCGGGCCGGTTTCTCGGCGACGAAGATCGCCGTGCCGGGGAACAGCCGGCCGCGCAACGGGCTCCACTGCCCCCAGATGCCCTCGTGCCCGGCCGGCCACTCCGGCTCCACCAGGTCCAGCAGCCGGAACCCGGCGCCGACCAGCTCCCGGATCCGGTCGCCCAGGGTGCGGTGCTGCTCGACGTACGTGGCCACGCCGTGCTCGTCCTGCTCGACGTAGGGGGAGCGGTCGAAGTACGAGTGCACGGCGGTCAGCCCGCCCTCGCCCGGGTCGTCCAGGAAGATCCAGCGCATCGGGTGGGTGACCGAGAAGACCCACCGGCCGCCGGGGCGCAGCACCCGGGCCACCTCGCGCATCGCCGCCGCCGAGTCGTCCACGAACGGGATCGCGCCGAACGCGGTGCAGACCGTGTCGAACGCGGCGTCGGCGAACGGCAGGGCGAGCGCGTCGGCCTGCACCAGCGGCACGCGTACCCCGGTGCGTTCGGCGGCCTCGGCGGCGTGCCGCAACATGCCGGCGGACAGGTCCAGCGCGACCGGCCGGGCGCCCTGGGCGGCGAGCCAGCGGGCGGCGGCGGCCGCCCCGGCGCCGAGTTCGAGGATCCGCCGGCCGGCCACGTCGCCGAGCAGCCGCGCGTCGGCCTCGCGCAGGCCCTCCGGGCACCAGACGAAGTCGGCGTCACCGAGGAACGCGCCGTGCTCGGCCTGGTACGCGTCGGCGTCGGTGTCCCACCAGCCGCGGTTGGCCCGGCGGATCTCACCGGCGTCGACCCGTCGGCGGGTCACCCTGTCGTCGTCCACCCGTCCACGCTAGGTCCGGCGGCGTCCGGCCGGTCGGGTGGGGTGGCGGTTGGGACGGGTGTGACGGACGAGACAGCTGTGGCCCCTTACCGCGCAAAATCTCCGCTTTCGCAGCGGATGAGTTCGCGCGGACCCGGGAGGGCTTGCACGCTGTGGTAATGCAGCGGGTAGGCTAGACGATGCGCTCGCGGATCGTGTGCCTCGGCAGGGAGCAGGTGCGCGGTCACCGGAGCCACTAATGATCTTCTCGCGTCGATCGTTCGGTGTGCCCGGCGACGGATCCGTTGGCGCGGCAGAGTCACCGCGACACCCATGCCCGCTGTGACAACCCATCCGACCGGAGCAACCGCCCACATGACGAGCAGCATCGAGGCCACCTCGAGCGCCAACAAGGTCACCCACGACGACCTCGGCTCTGAGGAAGCTTTCCTCGCCGCGATCGACGAGACCATCAAGTACTTCAACGACGGCGACATTGTCGAAGGCACCGTCGTCAAGGTCGATCGGGACGAGGTCCTGCTCGACATCGGCTACAAGACCGAGGGTGTCATCCCCTCTCGGGAGTTGTCGATCAAGCACGACGTGGACCCGGCCGAGGTCGTTTCGGTGGGCGACCACATCGAGGCCCTCGTCCTCCAGAAGGAGGACAAGGAGGGTCGGCTGATCCTCTCCAAGAAGCGGGCGCAGTACGAGCGGGCCTGGGGCACGATCGAGAAGATCAAGGACGAGGACGGCGTCGTCCGCGGTTCGGTCATCGAGGTCGTCAAGGGTGGTCTCATCCTCGACATCGGCCTGCGTGGCTTCCTGCCCGCGTCGCTCGTCGAGATGCGGCGTGTGCGTGACCTGCAGCCGTACGTCGGCCGCGAGCTCGAAGCCAAGATCATCGAGCTGGACAAGAACCGCAACAACGTGGTCCTGTCCCGCCGTGCCTGGCTGGAGCAGACGCAGTCCGAGGTGCGCACCGAGTTCCTCAACAAGCTGCAGAAGGGGCAGGTCCGCAAGGGCGTCGTCTCCTCGATCGTCAACTTCGGCGCGTTCGTCGACCTGGGCGGCGTGGACGGCCTCGTGCACGTCTCCGAGCTGTCCTGGAAGCACATCGACCACCCGTCCGAGGTCGTCGAGGTGGGCCAGGAGGTCGAGGTCGAGGTCCTGGACGTCGACCTGGACCGCGAGCGGGTCTCGCTGTCGCTGAAGGCGACGCAGGAGGACCCGTGGCGTCAGTTCGCCCGCACCCACGCGATCCAGCAGATCGTGCCGGGTAAGGTCACCAAGCTGGTGCCGTTCGGCGCGTTCGTCCGGGTGGACGACGGCATCGAGGGCCTGGTCCACATCTCCGAGCTGGCCGAGCGCCACGTGGAGATCCCGGAGCAGGTCGTGCAGGTCGGCTCCGAGGTCATGGTCAAGGTCATCGACATCGACCTGGAGCGCCGCCGGATCTCGCTGTCGCTCAAGCAGGCCAACGAGGGCTTCGTCGAGGGCGAGGAGCACTTCGACCCGACCCTCTACGGCATGGCCGCGACCTACGACGAGCAGGGCAACTACATCTACCCGGAGGGCTTCGACCCGGAGACGGGCGAGTGGCTCGAGGGCTACGACAAGCAGCGCGAGACCTGGGAGCAGCAGTACGCCGAGGCACGTCAGCGCTGGGAGGCCCACACCAAGCAGGTGCAGACCTCCCGCGCCGCCGACGCCGAGGCCGCTGCCAACCCGGCTCCGCCCGCCACCAGCGGCACCACCACCTCGACCTCGGCCCCGAGCCGTCAGGCCGAGGAGCCGGCCGGCACGCTCGCGACCGACGAGGCGCTCGCCGCGCTGCGGGAGAAGCTCGCCGGCGGCAAGTGACCGGATGCTGACGCCTGCTCGTCCCACCGGACGAGCCGGCGACCGCCTCTGACGACGGGCCCCGTCCCCGCGTTCCGCACCAGCGGAGCGCCGGGGGCGGGGCCCGCGTCGTGTGCCGGGACGGTTTGGCATGTGGACGAGCGATCCGGTTGACTGTCCGGGTGCTGAAGGTGGGGCTGACCGGCGGAATCGGATCGGGCAAGAGCGCGGTGGCGAGCCGCCTCGCCGCGCTGGGCGCGGTGATCGTCGACTCGGACCGCATCGCCCGCGAGATCGTCGCGCCCGGCACCGACGGGCTGGCCGAGGTGGTCGCCGCCTTCTCCGACAGGGTCCTCGACGCCGACGGGGCGCTGGACCGGGCCGCCCTCGGCGCGCTGGTCTTCGGCGACGAGGCCGCCCGCCGCACGCTCGAAGGGATCACCCACCCCCGGGTACGCGCACGCAGCGCCGAACTGGTCGCCGCCGCCCCCGCCGACGCGATAGTCGTCAACGACGTCCCGCTGCTGGTCGAGGTGGGGCTCGCGCCCACGTACCACCTGGTGGTCGTGGTGCAGACGGCCGTGCCGACCCGGATGGCCCGGCTGACCCGCGACCGGGGCATGGCCGCGGCGGAGGCGCAGCGGCGCATCGCCGCGCAGGCCGACGACGCCACCCGGCGCGCGGTCGCCGACGTGCTGCTGGCCAACGACGGCACGCTCACCGAGCTGCACGCCGCCGTGGACGCCCTCTGGCGGGACCGCCTGGTGCCCTACGAGCGCAACGTCCGCGAGCGCCGCGCCGTGCCGGCCGACCCGGCGGCGCTCGCCGGGCCGGACCCGACCTGGCCCGAGCAGTACGCCCGGCTGGCCGCCCGGATCCGCCACGCGGCGGGCGGTGACGTCCGGGTCGACCACGTCGGCTCCACCGCCGTGCCGGGGCTGGCCGCGCCGGACGTGATCGACATCCAGGTGACTGTCTCCTCGCTGGACGAGGCGGACGGGCCGATCGCGCAGCGGCTGGCCGAGGCGGGCTTCCCGCGCCTGCCGGGTGACTGGTGGGACGTCCCCCGGCAGCCGGAGCCGGTGCGCTGGCCCAAGCGGCTGCACGGCGGCGCGGACCCGGGGCGTCCGGTGCGGCTGCACCTGCGCGAGGCCGGCTCGCCCGGCTGGCGGTACGCGCTGCTGATGCGCGACCACCTGCGCGCCGACCCGGCGCGGCGGGCCGACTACCTGCAGGTGAAGCGGGAGCTGGCGGCCACCGCGCCGGAGCACGCGGCGTGGGGCACTGTCAACGACCCGTGGTTCGACGAGGAGCACCTGCGCGCCGAGGAGTGGGCCGCGCAGACCGGCTGGCGTCCCTGACGCTCACCCCCGGCGTCGCGCGCGGCGGCGGGCGGGTCAGCGCGACGCCGGGCCCGGTGGACCGGCGGACACACGGCCCGGCGTGAGGTCGAGCCGGACCCAGACACCGGACCCGGTGCGCAGTTCCAGCCGGCGTGGCAGCCCACCGCGGTCGAGCCACCAGCGCCTGCCGCCCGGACCCTCGACCACGTCGACGGTCCGGTCGGCGACCCGGTCCTCCCGTACCCGGACGGCGTCTCCGTCCGGCGCGTGCGTCCCGGCGCGCAGCGCCGCGTCGATCAGCCGGTCCAGGTCGTCGCCGGGCGGGCGCGCGGGCGCCGCGAGCAACCCGGGCGGCATCGGCGTCGGCGGCGTGGCCGGCCCGTCGGGGGACCGGTGCGCCTTGGCCACCCGGCCCGGCCGGACCCAGCGCAGGGTGCGCCGGCCGCTGCCGTCCTCGATCACCACCAGGTACGCCGACGAGGTAGCCCAGCTCAGCGTGCCCGTGCCGCGCAGGGTGGCGGACGGGCCGAGCGGGGCGGTCACGGTCACCGCCGCGCCGCCGACGGCGCGCAGGCGGGCGGGCAGCGCGGCCAGCCGCTCGGCCTCGTCGTCGGTGAGGGCACGGGGTTGCCCGGGCCGGCCGCCGAGGGCGTCCACCGGGTGCAGCGTGGGCCGGTCCGCGCGGCTCAGCTCGACGGTGACCGGGGTGCCGTCGGCCAGCCGTCCGGCGAGCCGGTGCAGGCGGGCGTCGGCGTCCAGCCAGAGCGTGGGCCGCGGGTCGCCCGGCACGGCGAGCGGGGCCTGGAGCACGTCCACCGGGATGCCGCCGACGCTGTCGTGGCGCAGCCACCGGCCGTCGGCGCCGGGCGGGTCGACCCGCCCGGCGCCGAGCCCGATCAGCAGGTCGCGTACCGCGCCCAGGCCGTGCCCGCCGCCCGGGGCCCGCATCCGCCAGCCGTCAGTGGGCGGCACCAGCGGGGGCCGGGCCGGCGTGGGGAGCGCGCCGGGGTCGGGGCGCACGAGCAACGCGGAGCCGGTGGCCTGGGCCAGGCCCCGGTCGGCGTCCGCGCCGGGGCCGCCGACGTCCAGGTAGACCAGGGGGCGGGCCCAGTCGACCCAGCCGACCAGTTCGGTACGGGCGCCGCCGGCGCCCACAGTGACCCGGACGCCGGCGCGTACGTCGCGCAGGTTGGTGACCCGCAGCGCGGCCACCCGGTCGGCCTCGGCGGAGGTGAGCGGGCGAGTCGTCCCGGCCGGTGCGTCGGGCCCGGGCGTCCCGGTCAGCAGCGCGGCGACCAGCGCCGTCGCGGAGATCACGGCGGCGCCGGCGAGCGCGGCGAGCATGATCCGGCGGCGGCCCGGCCCGTCCGGTGGGTCGTCGGCGCCGTCCAGTTCCGGGCCGCCTCCGGGCCGGGCCGGGTGAGCGGGGGAGCGGCCGGTGACGAGCTCGCGGCGGCGCCGGCCGGCCACGGTGGCGGGCCGGGCCGGCGTGCTGGTGCGGGCGCGGCGGTGCCGGCGGCCGGGCTCACGGGGCACGGACTGGTCGCCGCCGCCCCGGGCGGTGAGGCGGCGGGGGCGACCCGCGCCGCGCGGGCGGCCGGCGTCGTCGGCGGACGGGGGCGCGCCGGTGTCGGGCGGCTCGCGTCGCGGCCGGCGGTCGGGAGAGGTCCCCACGAGTGGAAAACGCGAGAGCGGGGTTTCGGTGACGAGCAGGGGCGCTCGCGGCGGCCGGTCAGCGCCTGCGCGCGACCACCGTCGGCGCGCACGCCGGTCGACCCGGGTGCTGCGGCCCTGGCGCCGGGGGCAACCGGCCCTCGGAAGGGGGCGGTCGCCGGCCCGGTCGGCCGCCGCGAGCGGCCTACGGTACGAGGGTAAACCCGTGAGATGAGCCACACAATGGGAATATCGAAGCTGATCAGGGACGGTCCGTGGTCGTGGCCGGAAGTGTCGGACCGCGGGCGTACGGTTGGTGTCATGGCGCTCGACATTCCCCGGCTCGACGGCCGCTTCCAGGTCGTCAGTGAGTTCCAGCCGGCCGGTGACCAGCCGGCTGCCATCGACGAGCTTGAGCGTCGCGTGCGGCGCGGCGACCGCAACACGGTGCTGCTCGGCGCGACCGGCACCGGCAAGAGCGCCACCACGGCGTGGCTGGTCGAGCGGCTGCAGCGGCCGACCCTGGTGCTCGCCCCCAACAAGACCCTCGCGGCCCAGCTGGCGAAGGAGTTCGGCGAGCTGCTGCCGCGCAACGCCGTCGAATACTTCGTCTCCTACTACGACTACTACCAGCCCGAGGCGTACATCCCGCAGACCGACACCTACATCGAGAAGGACTCCTCGATCAACGAGGAGGTCGAGCGGCTGCGGCACTCGGCCACCATGTCGCTGCTCACCCGGCGCGACGTCATCGTGGTCGCCACCGTCTCGGCGATCTACGGGCTGGGCACGCCGGAGGAATACCTCGACCGGGCCGTGCGGGTGAAGGTGGGGCAGGAGCTGGACCGTGACCAGTTGCTGCGGCGGCTGGTCGACATCCAGTACACGCGCAACGACATGGCCTTCCAGCGCGGCACCTTCCGGGTCCGCGGCGACACGCTGGAGATCATCCCGGCGTACGAGGAGCTGGCGGTCCGCATCGAGCTGTTCGGTGACGAGATCGAGAAGCTCTACTACCTGAACCCGCTGACCGGTGACGTGGTCCGCGAGGTCGACAGCTTGATGATCTTCCCGGCCACGCACTACGCCGCCGGCCCGGAGCGGATGGAACGGGCGATCCGCGACATCGAGGCCGAGCTGGGCGAGCGGCTGGCCGAGCTGGAGCGGCAGGGCAAGCTGCTGGAGGCCCAGCGGCTGCGCATGCGCACCACCTACGACATCGAGATGATGCGGCAGGTGGGCTTCTGCTCCGGCATCGAGAACTACTCCATGCACATCGACGGCCGGCTGCCCGGCAGCCCGCCGCACTGCCTGCTCGACTACTTCCCCGACGACTTCCTCACCGTGGTCGACGAGTCGCACGTGACGATCCCGCAGATCGGCGGCATGTACGAGGGCGACGCCTCCCGCAAGCGGATGCTCATCGACCACGGCTTCCGGCTGCCCAGCGCGGCGGACAACCGTCCGCTGCGCTTCGACGAGTTCCTGGAGCGGGTGGGCCAGATGGTCTACCTGTCCGCCACCCCCGGCCCGTGGGAGCTGGAGCAGGCGCAGGGCGAGTTCGTCGAGCAGGTGATCCGCCCCACCGGCCTGATCGACCCGGAGGTCGTGGTCAAGCCGACAAAGGGCCAGATCGACGACCTCATGCACGAGATCAAGCTGCGCACCGAGCGGGACGAGCGCGTCCTGGTCACCACGCTGACCAAGAAGATGGCCGAGGACCTCTCCGACTACCTGCTGGAGAACGGCATCCGGGTGCGCTACCTGCACTCCGAGGTCGACACGCTGCGCCGGGTCGAGCTGCTGCGCGAGCTGCGCAAGGGCGACTACGACGTGCTCGTCGGCATCAACCTGCTCCGGGAGGGTCTCGACCTGCCCGAGGTCTCCCTGGTGGCGATCCTCGACGCCGACAAGGAGGGGTTCCTGCGCAGCGGCCGGTCGCTGATCCAGACCATCGGCCGGGCGGCCCGTAACGTCTCCGGCCAGGTCCACATGTACGCCGACAAGATCACGCCGTCGATGGCGGACGCGATCGACGAGACCAACCGGCGCCGGGCCAAGCAGATCGCGCACAACGAGGCGAACGGCATCAAGCCGGAGCCGTTGCGCAAGAAGATCCACGACATCCTCGACGACATCTACCGCGAGGCGGAGGACACCGAGAACAGCAACGTCGGCGGTGCCGTGCGGCAGCTCTCCCGGGGCAAGGCGCCGGTGAAGGAGACCCGCAGCCGCCGGGGCGCCGCGACCACCCCGTCCCGCGAGGGCATGGCCCGGGCCGACCTGGCCAACCTCATCCAGGAGCTCAACGACCAGATGCTCGCCGCCGCGCGGGAGCTGCAGTTCGAGCTGGCCGCACGCATCCGGGACGAGGTCGCCGACCTCAAGAAGGAGCTGCGCGGGATGGACGCCGCAGGAGTCCGGTGACCGGCGTGACGGCCGGGGCGGCGCGATGCTGACCGAGGCCGTCGTCGCGCACCCCGATCCGCGACTGCGCCAGTGGGTGGACAGCTACCTCGGCTACCGCGAGGACGTGTCCGTCCCGCTGGCGCGCCGGGAGGTGGCGGGCGCGTTCGTGGTGCTGATCCTGGGCTGGGGCGCCCCGATGGACGTCGCCGACCCGCGTGACCGGGCCCGGGGCGCGTACGGCACGAACGCCTTCCTGGCCGGCCCGTTCGACAGCTGGTGCGCCACCCGCACCGTGGGGACGGGCACCGGGGTCCAGGTGATGCTGACCGCCCCGGCGGCCCGCCGCCTGCTCGGGCTGCCGCTGGCCGAGCTGGCCAACCGGGCGGCGCCGGTCGACGCGGTGGCGGGCTGGCTGGCCCGGCTGCGCGACGAGCTGGCCGCAGCGCCGGGCTGGCCGGAGCGCTTCGCCCGGCTCGACGCCGCGCTGTCCGCGCGGCTGGCGGCGACCACGCCGGTGGACCCGCACCTGCTGGCCGCCTGGCGGCGGCTGGACGGCGGCGGGGAAGCGGTCGGCGTGGCCACGCTGGCCGAGGAGCTGAGCTGGTCGCGTCGCCACCTGTCGGTCCGGTTCCGACGGGAGTTCGGCCTGCCGCCGAGGACCGTCGCCCGTCTGCTGCGTTTCGACCGGGCGTACGCGAGCCTGGGCCGTACCGTGCTCACCGCGCCCTCCGCCGTGCCCGACGACACCGGCTGGGCGGAGCGGGCGGCCCGGTGGGGCTACTACGACCAGTCGCATCTGATCCGGGAGTTCCGCGAGTTCGCCGGCGTCACCCCGGCCGCGCTGGCCGGGCCGGGATCTCATTCGTCCAATCCGGCCTGACCGAGGCGGCGGCAGACTGGCGGCATGCAGAGCGTTTATCCCGTCTTGCGCTATCCCGACGTGCGAGCCGCCGTCGAATTCCTCTGTTCCGCGTTCGGCCTCACCGTGCGCGAGCTGCACGAGCTGCCCGACGGCACCCTGGTCCACGTCGAGCTGGAGTACGCCGGCGATCTGGTGATGCTCGGCCCGGGGCCGGCGCCGCAGCCCCGCCCAGCCGACGACGACTACCGCGTCTACCTGGCGATCGAGGACGTCGACGCGCATCACGAGCGGGCCGGGGCGGCCGGCGCGGAGATCATCAGGGCGCCGTTCGACACCGACTACGGCTCCCGTGACTACATCGCCCGCGACCTGTCCGGGCACGTCTGGTCGTTCGGCACCTACCGCCCCTGAACGACTGGCGCCTACTCCGGGCGTGGTAGCGCTGTGTGGGCGAGGTATTGCCGAGCGTGATGGTCATGCGTACTCTCCTCCCCTGGGAGGCGTGCATGCCGTTGTCAGCAAGTCCCGTGGTCCGGAGGGCGCGGCTCGGTGTGGAGCTGCGCCGGCTGCGCCGTCGCGAGTCGCTCACGTTGGAGCAGGTCTGCGTCCGGCTGGGTTGGGCGTCCACCTCGAAGCTGTCCCGCATCGAGCTGGGGCAGAGTCGGCCCGACCTGGCCGACGTGCTCGACCTGCTCGACGTCTATCAGGTGCCGTCACCGCAGCGGGACGAGCTGATAGTCATCGCCCGGGACGCCGCCACCGGACGCGGCTGGTCCCGGGCGCTCGGCGAGATGGGCGAACGGCAGCGGGCGTACGTCGAGCTGGAGGCGGGCGCCGAGCGCATCGTCGAGTATCAGTGCGCGCTCGTGCCCGGCCTGCTCCAGACCCCGGCGTACGCCCGGTTGCGCGTATCGGCGGGCGCGGCGCTGACCGGGGACGTGGACGTGGAGGCCGAGGTCCGCGCCCGCGCGGCGCGTCAGGAGCTGCTGATCCGGCCGGATCCGCCGCACTACACGGCGCTGATCGACGAGCGGGTCTGCGACCCGGACGGCCTGCCCGGTGACGTGTGGCGTGACCAGATGCGGCATCTGCTCGCGCTCGCCGAGCGGCCTCGCGTCAGCGTCCGGCTGCTGCCCGGCGCGTCCTGCGGCGACGGCCCGCACCCGCTCGCGCCGTTCTCCTACTACGCCTACCCCGATCCGGCGGACCCGCGCACCGTGCTGGTGGAGACGCTGACCACCGACGTGCGCCTGGTGTCCGAGACGGACGTGAGCCACTACGAACGGGTCATCGAGCGGCTGCTCGCGGTCGCGCTGCCACCCGATGCCACGGCCGAGCTGGTGGCCCGGCGGCTGGGCGCCGCGCCGGTGCCCCGTCAGCGCGATCCGCACGACCTGGGCTGACCGGCGCGAGCTGGATCGACCGGCACGAGCTGGCGCGACCACCGGGCCCGGCGCCCCCGATGACCGTCGGGGCCGGTGGCCGCGCAGCGCGCAGGCTACGGCACGGGTACGACAGTTCAGGCCGGGACGTCGGTGAAGTGCTCGACCAGCGGCGGCCCGGCGAAGTACGGGCCGATCAGCCCGCGCCACTGCGCGAACCGGTCGGTCTGGCGGAAGTTCACGTCGTGCGCCTCGACCGAGTCCCACTCGACCAGCAGGACGAACCGGGTGGGCGACTCCACGCCCCGGGTCATCCGCACGGAACGGCAGCCCTCGGCGCCGGCGAGGATCGGCCGTGCCTGCGCGTAGGCGGCGGCGAAGTCGTCCTCGTTTCCGGGCGTCACATCGATCAGCGCGACCTCAAGAACCATGTCCGCAGCCTGCCATGCCACCCCGCCGGGTGTACGCACCGGGGGAGACGCCCGGGCAAGAGTTGCTGGGCTAGCCTCCTAGGATGCGCTGCGCGGGGTGAGGCGGCGCACGTCACCCAGCCGTACGACGGCCCGGAGATGCGGCACCTGGGTGTGATGGTGAACAATGGCGCCCGAGGAGGGGAGTATTCCCTCGCGGTGGAGTCGTCAGCACGGAAGAGCGCCGGTACCTTACGGTGGCCCGACCCGGCTCCGTCGGTCGGAACCTGCTGTCAGGCTCCGGCGGAAGAGACCTCCGACAGTCACCCCTGTCGGCGTCGACGCACCCCTGCAGCCCACCCGGCGTACGGTGTGCCCGAGGCCGCGTGTCTGCCGGAGGATGGATTTGAACGTGTCCGCATTGGTGTGGGCGGTAACGCTGATCGCGATGATCGCGGTCCTGCTCGCCGACCTGTTCATCATCGGCCGGCGACCGCACGAGCCCAGCGTCCGCGAGTCCAGCCTCTGGGTGGGCTTCTACGTCGGCCTGGCGCTGATCTTCGGCGGGGTGCTCTGGCTGACCGCCGGTGGCCGCGTGGCGGGGGAGTTCTACACCGGCTGGCTCACCGAGTACAGCCTCTCGGTGGACAACCTCTTCGTCTTCGTCATCATCATGGCCCGCTTCGGGGTGCCCCGGCAGTATCAGCAGAAGGTGCTGCTCGTCGGCATCATCCTGGCGCTGGTCATGCGCGGCGGCTTCATCGCGGCCGGCGCGGCGCTGATCTCCCAGTTCTCCTGGGTGTTCTACATCTTCGGCGCGTTCCTCATCTACACCGCGGTGAACCTGGCCCGGCAGGGCGAGCCGGACGAGGACGAGTTCAGCGAGAACGTGCTGATCCGGTGGAGCCGGCGGGCGCTGCCGCTGTCCCGGGACTACGACGGGGCGAAGATCACCACCCGGGAGAACGGTCGGCGGCTGTTCACCCCGATGCTGATCGTGATGATCGCGATCGGCACCACCGACCTGATCTTCGCGCTCGACTCGATCCCGGCGATCTTCGGCATCACCCAGGAGCCGTACCTGGTCTTCACCGCCAACGTCTTCGCCCTGATGGGGCTGCGGCAGCTCTACTTCCTGCTCGGCGGCCTGCTGGACCGGCTCATCTACCTCAGCTACGGCCTCGCCGTGGTGCTCGGCTTCATCGGCGTGAAGCTGATGCTGGAGGCGCTCGCCGACAACCACCTGCCGTTCATCAACGGCGGCGAGCCCGTGGGGTGGGCCCCGCACATCCCGATCTGGCTGTCGCTCACCGTCATCCTCGGCACCCTGGCCGTGGCCACTGCGGCAAGCCTGGCGAAGTCGTCGCGGGACCGGCGACGGGAGCTGGTCAAGACCCGCCCCTGACCGCAGGGTCAGACGCGGTGCGCGCCGACGAGCGTGGCGGCCCGGTCGGCGGGCAGCTCCTCCTCGACCACCCGGCGGGTCAGGTAGCAGGCGTGCAGCATCCGGCGCCGGCCGCCGTGCGGCTCGGCCGACACGATCCCGACGTGGTGGACGCGCCGGCCGGGCCGCGCGAAGAAGTAGAGGTCGCCGGGACGTTCGTCGCCGAGCGCCACCGGCGTCGTCGCGTCCGCCTGGTCGTCGGCGTCGCGGGGGAGCGTGATCCCGTGCCGCCGCCAGGCCAGGTGGACCAGCCCGGAGCAGTCGATGCCGTCGGTGGACAGGCCGCCCCAGACGTAGAGCAGGTCACGCAGCCGCTCGGCGACCGCGAGCACCTCCTTGGCCTCGGGGCGTTCGGCCGGCAGCGGCACCAGGTCGCCCTCCGGGGCCCACAGCGGGTCGGCCCGACCCGGTACGCGGACCGGTCGCCCGCCGTCCACCGGCCGCCCGGCCGACTCCAGGCGGGTGCCGAGCACCAGGCCGCGAAGCGCCGGTGCGCCACCCGGCGAGGCGTGCAGCGTGGTGTGGGCGACGTCGACGGTCAGCGCGGCGCCGGCCGGCTCGGCGCTGGTCAGGTGGGCGGTCCGCACCCAGCCCGGGTAGCCGTCGGCGCCGTGTTTCGCGGCGGGCTGGCCGAGCGCGACGACGCGGGCCCAGCCGTCCGGCCGCGTCTCGGTGATCCGTACCGGCTCGCCGAGCAGCAACTGGGTCAGGACGCAGTCACCGACCCGCTGGTCGCGGTCCATCCCGGCGATCCAGCCGGCGACGTCGGGGCAGTCGGCGAGAGCGGGCCGGTCGATCGGGCGCACCGCATCGGGTGCTGTCCACAGGGTCGCCACCGGCACCCGTACGACGGCCTGTCGGCACGGTTGAGGCGCCACGCGTACCCCTCTCTGGAATGCTTCTCCGGGCGACCATATGAAAAATTCTGCCGCTACTCAACCATGTGACTGAATTTTAGCTTCACGGAGGCCGGTGACGCCGAGACCCGGCGCGTCCGGCAGCAGCACGCTCGCGCCCTCGTACCGGATGCCGCCGGTCACCGGCGACCAGGCCAGCCACCAGGCGGCGTCGAGGTCCGACACGGCGGTGGTGCCGTAGGCGGCGACCAGGCTGGCGGCGGCGCCCACGCCGACCGGGCCCTCCATCATCGAGCCGACGATGGTGCCCATGCCGTGCGCGGCGGCCAGGTCCAGCAGCGTGCGGGCCGGTTGCAGCCCACCGCACTTGGCCAGCTTCACGTTGACCATGTCGGCGGCCCGCCGCCGGATCACCTCGACCATGTCCCGCACGTCGAAGACGGACTCGTCGGCCAGGATCGGCAGCCCGACCCGGTCGCTGACCCAGGCCAGCCCGTCCAGGTCACGGCGGTGCACCGGCTGCTCGACCAGCTCGACGTCGAGCCCCGCGTCCTCGATCGCGCGGATCACCCGCACCGCCTCCCGGGGCGTCCAGCCCTGGTTGGCGTCCAGCCGGATCCGCACGTCCGGCCCGACCGCGGCCCGCACCGCGCGCACCCGGTCCAGGTCGCCGCGGGCGTCGGTGCCGACCTTGAGCTTGAGCACCCCGAACCCCTCGGCACCGCGCCGCGCCGCCGTCGCGGCCAGGTCGACCGCGTCGCCGGCGGCCAGCGTGACATCCGTCGGCACCCGCAGCGCCGTGCCGCCGAGCAGACGCACCAGGGGTACGCCGAGCCGCCGCGCGGCCAGGTCGTGCAGCGCCACGTCGACCGCCGCCTTCGCCGACTCGTTGCCCACCACGGCGCGACGCACCAGGGCGCAGCCCGCCTGGAGGTCGTCGGCGTCCCGGCCGATCAGCAGCGGCGCGAGCAGTTCGCGTACGCACGCCTCGGCGCCGGCCACCGACGCGCCGGTCACCTGCCAGACCTGCGGCGCCTCACCGAAACCCGAGCGGCCGTCGCCGTCGATCACCTCCACGACCAGCGTGTCCACTGTGGTGGTGCGGCGCAGCGCGGTGACGAACGGGGTGTGTAAGGGGGCCGACAGACGGTGGGTGCGTACCGCGGCGATGGTCATGTGGGGCACCCTATAGCCAACTGGCGGCGAGCAGGGGAGGGCCGATGACCGGGCGGGAATGGGAGCTGGTGGGCGCGCCGAACGCGCGTGACCTGGGCGGACTGCCGACGACAGACGGGCGGCGGGTACGCGCCGGGCGGCTCATCCGTACGCCCGCGCTGGGCCGGCTCACCGACGTGGACCTGCCGGTGCTGGGCAAGCTCGGCCCGGCCTGTGTGGTGGACCTGCGTGACGTCCACGAGCAGGCGGTGGCCCCGCCGGACCGGTTGGCCGGTGCGCCCCGCGTGGTGCACCTGCCCGTCTACGACGCGGCGCATCCCGTCTTCACGTACGTCTCGGCGGTGCTGCAGGGCCACGACCTGAACGCCTACGCGGCGCTGGCCCGGGAGGGCATGCCGGGGGCGATGACGGCGATCTACCGCTGGTTCGTCACCGGCGAGTCGGCGCGGGCCGGTTTCAGCGCGGCGGTGCGGCTGGCCGTCGAGGACGCGAACCTGCCGCTGCTGTTCCACTGCTCGGCCGGCAAGGACCGCACCGGCTGGCTGTCGGTGGTGCTGCTGACCGCGCTGGGCGTCCAGGAGGAGGCGATCCGCGCCGACTACCTGGTGCACAACGAGCTGACCGAGAGCCTGCGCGAGGTGCTGCTGTCCGCGATGATCCAGCGCCGGCCGGACCTGGATCCGGCGGTGGCGCGGCCGCTGCTGGAGGTGCGTCCGGAATACCTGGACGCCGCCTACGACGAGGTGCGCCGGACGCACGGCTCGTTCGAGGCGTACCTGCGCGACGGTCTGGGGGTGACCGACGCGGACCGCGCGGCGCTGCGCGAGCGGCTGCTGGAGTAGCCGGGTCAGCCGGCCAGGTCGTGTCGCGCCGCCCAGACCCGCGCGGAGACGTGCGCGATCAGCCGGCAGGCGTCGTCCTCCACCTCGTCGCCGTCCGCGCCGCCGTCGGCCAGGTCGGTGGTGGTGCAGACGACGATCGTGTACGGCGGCGCGTCGTCCGGGAAGACCACGCCGGCGCCGTGGCGCACGCCGCGCACCCAGCCGTTCTTGTGCGCGATGCGGGTGCCGTCGGGCAGCCCGGCGGCCAGGTCCTCGCGGTGCTCCTGGGCGGCGAGCACGTCGAGCATGGCCGCGCAGGCAGACGGCGAGGCGAGCGGGCCGGGCCGGGTCGCGCCGAGCGCCAGCTCGCCGAGCAGGGCGGCCAGGTCGGCGGCGGTGACCAGGTTGTCGATGCCGGAGTCGCGGGCGGCGAAGTCCTCGATGCCGCGGCCGGTGACGCTGTGCCGCGCCCCGGCGAGCGCCCACGCCCGCGCCACGGCGGGCAGCCCCACCTGGCCGATGCAGATGTTCGTGGCCAGGTTGCTGGACCGGACGATCATCCGTTCGGCGAGCCAACGCAGCGGCGCGTCCCCGCCGACGCGGTCCCAGACCGCCTCGTCGTTGTCGTAGTTCCGGGCGTTGGCGAACCGGGGCGCGCCGGGCAGCGCGGAGTCGAACGAGTTGCGCACCGGCACCGGCGCGTCCAGGTCGAGCCGGCCGGCCTCGGCGGCGCGGAACAGCGCCACCAGCACGGCGAGCTTCATGGTGCTCGCCGCGTAGTGGGTGGCGTCGGCGCGCCGCGTCCACGCCGGCCGCGCGCCGGGCCGGCCCACGTACGCGGAGACGGTGCCGGGCACCTTGTCCAGGTGCGCGTCGAGCTCCTCCCAGGTCATGGGGGCACCGTAGCCGATCTGCGGGGCAGCGGCGGGCCCGGTGCGGGGCTAGCGTGCGGAGATGACGACCCCGTTGTACGACGGCATCGCCGACTGGTACGAGGAGTACGCCAGCGAGACCTCGTCGATCTACATGGACCGGATCCGGTCGGTGCTGGCCGGCCTGCTGGGCGAGGGCCCGGGCCGGTGCCTGGACCTGTGCTGCGGCACCGGCGCGCACGCGGCCGAGCTGCGCCGTCTCGGATGGACGCCGGTGGGCGTGGACCTGTCCGGCGGGCAACTGCGCCACGCCCGGTCCCGGCTGCCGGTGGCCCGGGCCGACGCGACAGCGCTGCCGCTGGCCACCGGCGCGGTGCCGGCCGCTGTGTGCGTACTCGCGCACACCGACATGCCCGACTATCCGGCCGCGCTCGCGGAGGCGGCGCGGGTGCTGGAGGCCGGTGGCCGGCTGGTGCACGTCGGGGTGCATCCGTGTTACGTGGGCGCGTTCGCCGACCGGTCCGAGCCGGAGCGGATCGTGATCGACGGCGGGTACGCCTCACGGGAGCACACGCTGCGGTCGTGGAACGTCGTCGGGGTGCGGGCGCGTGTCGGCGCCTGGCACCTGCCCCTGGCCGACCTGCTCAACGCCGTCACCGCGGCCGGTCTGGTGGTGACCCGGGTGGTCGAGTCCGGCTCCGGGCCTGTCCCCGACGCCCTGGCGATCGCCGCCACCAAGCCCCGCTGACGCCTCGTCCCCGCGATCGTCCTGTTACGGGCGTTCGTCCGGGTCCGTGCCGCCACCGCTGTCGCCCGACCTCCACCGTGGTCGGCCACTCGTCCGCCCGCTTCCGGGATCCGCCCGCTTGCTCGCTTCCGGGCCAGCCCGCTTGCCGGCTCGCATGTCGGTCGGCCCGTCCGGCTTCCGCCTGCGTCGGCCCGCTCGCTTCTCCTCCGCCCACCGGTTCCGGCCTGCGCCGGGCCGTCCACTCCTGGCTCAGTCCGCCAGTTCCACGTCATCCGACGGCCGCTCCCATGCCGTCCGCGGAGACCGCCCGGTCTCCCACTATCCGGGATCTAGAAGGTCATATCCCGAGATCCGTGTAGATCTTGGTAGGAATCGGCCCCTGGAGGGGCCATTTCGTACCAAGATCTCGCGCTTTGGCGGTCGATCATGAGGTTGGCGGCGGTTATGGAGATCGAAAACGCCGCCAACCTCATGATCAACCGGGCAGGGCAGGGCAGGGCAGGGCAGAGGGGGAGAGACGGGGGAGCCCGGTCCGCCTGGGCGGGCCGGGCTCCCCCGTCTCTCCCCCTC
>NZ_MAGP01000142.1 GCF_002926165.1 Micromonospora chalcea
GGCCACGCCCCTCCCCCGCACCGTCCACCGCCCGGTTGGGCACCTGATCCGAAAGAGGTCGGTATGCCGCATCCCGTCACCGTCGTCCGTTCTCCGGCGCGTACCGGTCTGCTGATCGGCCGCTCCCACACCACCCGCCCGCCGGTGGGCGCCGACGCGGCGCCGATCGCCGTGGACCTCGGCAGCAGCCTGCTGCGGATCTGGCTGGGTCCGGGCCGGACGCTGAGCGTCCCGCTCGGTCACGGCCTGCGCAGCCCGGTCGTGCGGCGCGGACGGATCGTGGACGGTCCGGCCTGCGTCACCGAGCTGCGACGCATCCTGCGTGACCACCGCGCGGCGGTACCGGTCGGCGCGCTCGTGGTCGCCTGCCGGCCGGTGCTGGCCGCGCCGGCCGAGCAGGAGGCGACGCGCCGCGTGCTCGCCGCCGTCCTCGCGCCGTCCCGGCTGCTGTTCCTCGACAGCGTCCGGGCGGGCGCCATCGGCGCCGGCGCCGCCGCCGGCACCCTGCTGCTCGCCGACATCGGCGCGCAGCTCACCGAGGTGGCGCTGCTGGAGGACGGCCGGGTCGTCGCCGCCCGCCGCGCCGAGGTCGGCACCCGCGACCTGAACCACGCGACGACCGCCGGCATGCTCGCCGACGCCGCCGCCCGGCTGGTCCGTGAGCTGCGGCAGGACCCGGCGCTGCGGCCCCTGGTCCGCACCGCCCTGGCCCGCGGCGCGATCGTCATCGGCGACGGCGCGACCCGGCCGGCCGTGACCGCGCGCCTGGTCGCGAGGCTCGGCGCCGCCGTCCACCGCGCCGCCTCACCCCGGACCGCCGCCCTGACCGGCGCCGGCATGGCCGCTGTCTCGGCCCTGCGCCACCCGCACGACACCCAGCGCCGCCCGGAAAGGAGCGCCTGATCATGACGCACGCCCTGAACGACCGCACGGACACCCTGCGGGAACTGCTGGACCGGCAGTTCAACGAGTACACCGACCAGCTCACCGAGCTGACGCTGCACACGCGGCAGCCCGACCACGGCGGTCACGACCCGGACACCCTGCGCCGGCTGATCGAGGCCGCGCGCCAGGGCGTCGCGGACACCGCCCAGGCGCTCAAGCGCATGTCCGACGGCACGTACGGCGTCTGCGAGCGCTGTGGCCAGGACATCCCGACCGCCCGCCTGGAGATCCGGCCCGCGGCCCGCTTCTGCGTGCCGTGTCAGCAACGGCGCTGAGCACCGCACGGGGCTGTCGGCGCGCGCGCCGGCCGGTAGCGTCGTCCCCATGGACGTGGACGACGTCGCCGGCCGGCTCGGCGTGCCCGCCGAGGAGATCGACCGGGTGCGCCGGCTCGCCGGCGACCGGCCTTCCGCGCCGCTGCCCGCCCGGGCGGACGCGCCCGCGCTGCTGCGGCGGCTCGCGGTTCGCCCCGACGACGCCGCCGAGATCATGGCGGGCTGGCCGGACCCGGAGTCCCCACTGTGGACGCCGGAGCTGCGCTGGCTGCTCGACCGCTCGATCGCCCTGGTCCGGGCCGACCTCGGCGGCTTCGCCTGGCTGCCGCCGGGCCCGGCGCTGCCCCGCGACCGGGGACCGGCCTGGCGGCACCTCTACGCCTACGCGTACCTGGCCCTGGTCGACGTCGTCCGGGCGTACCACGACGACCACGGCGTGCCCGACGAGGTTTCCTGGGCGACGCTCGCCGACCTGGGCAACAACCTCGCCGTCGACCGGCGGATGCACGGTGAGGGCTGGCCGGTCATGCAGGCATGGCTGACGCTGCACGCGCGCGGCGGCCTCTACGAGCTGGGCCGCCTGCAGCACCAGCGCGGCGACACCGGCGCCCTCGACCTGCACATCCCCGACTCGGGGCCGCTGACCCCGGCGGCGGTCGACGCGTCGCTGGACCGGGCCCGGGCGTTCTTCCCGCGCCACTTCCCCGACGAGAGCTACACCGCCTTCTCCTGTGGCTCCTGGCTGCTCGACCCACAGCTGAGCGAATACCTGCCGGAGGACTCCAACATCGTCCGGTTCCAGCGGCGGTTCACGCTGGAGCCCTACCAGCAGATGGACGGGCTGGACGGCGACGTCGAGGTGCTGCGCTTCGTCTTCCGCAGCCTGAACACGCCGCTGGACCGGCTGCCCCGCCGCACCGTCCTCCAGCGCGCGGTCATCGACCACCTGCGGGCCGGCCGCCACTGGCAGTGGCGTCGCGGCCGTTTTCCGATGTAGTCACGTCCCGCGCCGGTCCGGCACCCGGCTGCCGCGCGCCAGCCAGTCGTCGAGGGCGGCCGGGTCGGTGAACAGCAGCACCGGCGGTCCGGCCGGGTCGGCCGCCCAGGCCCGCAGGCGCCGGCGCGCCCGGCCGAACCCGGTGACGTGCCACACCAGCACCGAGTCGAGGGACAGCACGCTTCCCCACGACTCCCGGTTGCCGTTGCAGATCTCCTCGCCGCTGGCCAGCCGCTGCCGCGTACGCCGCAGCAGCCGCCGGAACGAGACCCCGCGCGGGTAGTCCAGGCCGATCACCAGGTCGGCGCGGCCGAGCACCACGTCCCGCCAGCCGTGGTAGGCACCGTCGAGGATCCAGCGGTCACGTCGGCAGATCTCCGCGATCCGCCGTCGCTGCTCGGCGACCGGCACCTCCACCCAGCCCGGCTCCCAGAGCAGATCGTCCACCGGATACCAGGGCAGGCGGTAGCGCTGCGCCAGCAGCGCGGCCAGCGTCGACTTGCCGGACCCGTGGATCCCCTCGACCAGGATGCGGGCCGGGGCGGTCATGGCAGCAGCGTAGGCGCTGCCCGCATCCCGCGCGCCGGACGGTCCGTCAGTGCGCGACCGCGACCGCCGGATCCGCATCCAGGCCGGCGAGCTGCGACGGCCGCACCACGACCAGCAGCACCGCCAGCGCCGCCACCATCCCGCCGGCCACCACCAGCGCCATCGCCACCGCGCCGGTGCCGAGCACGCCCACCAGCGGCGCCGCCACCGCGCCCACGCCGAACTGCACCGCGCCCAGCAGGGCGGACGCGGTGCCGGCCGCCTCGCCGTGGCGGGACAGGGCCAGCGCCGGGTCGTTCGGCATGGCCAGACCCGCCGCCGCCAGCACCAACCACAGCGACACCAGCAGCGCGGGCAGCCCGCCGAAGCCGGTCGCGGCGAACACCAGCAGCGCCAGCCCGGCCACCGTGCCCCCCGCCAGCGAGGCCACCAGGATCCACTGGGAGGAGTAGCGGCGCAGCAGCCGCACGTTGTACTGGGTCGCGCCGATCAGGCCCACCGCGCCCGCCCCGAACGCCAGCCCGAACTCCTGCTCGTTGAGGCCGTACCCGTCCTGGAGGACGAACGACGAGCCGGCCACGTACGCGAACAGCGCCGCCATGGCCAGGCCGGCCACCAGGACCAGGCCGACGAAGACGCGGTCGCGCAGCAGCCCGCCGTAGTTCATCACTGTCGCCACCACTCCGCCGCGCTGGCGGCGCGCGGGCGGCAGCGTCTCCGGCAGCGCGAGCGTGGCCAGCACGACGAGCAGCACCCCGAAGACGGCCAGGACCACGAACACGCCACGCCAGTCCGTCCACCGCAGCACACCACCGCCGAGCGTCGGGGCGAGGACCGGCGCCGCGCCCATCACCAGCAGCAGCCGGGACAGCATGGTGGCGAACGCCGACCCGCTGAACAGGTCGCGCACCACCGCCATCGCGACCACTGCGGTCGCGGCGACGCCGAGGCCCTGCACGACCCGCAGGACGCCCAGGACGGCGACGTTCGGGGCGACGACGCACAGCGCCGAGGCCACGATGTGCAGCAGCAGACCGGCGATCAGCGGACGGCGCCGCCCGACCGCGTCCGACAGCGGCCCGATCAGCAACTGGCCGACGGCGAGCCCGGCGAGCGTCCCGGTGAGCGTCAACTGCACCGCCGCCGACGTGGTCGCGAAGTCCGCCACGGTCGCGGGCAGCGCGGGCAGGTACATGTCGATGGTCAGCGGACCCACGGCGATCAGCGAGCCGAGGACGAGCACGAGCCTCAGGCGCTGGCTGCGGCTCATCAGGTCACCCGGGGTGGGCGTCGGGGTGGCATCGGTCGTCTGGGGCGTCCCGGCCCGGTCGTGCGACCGGGCGCGGGAGGGTGCGGCACTCACACAGTGAGTCAAATGCGCCCCCGGTGATCACATTCCCGTCTCGGCGAGAGGTAACGCAGGTCACGCGCCTGCCCACCGGTGCGGCACGCCGCCGGGGCCGACGTCGCTGCCGGCGCCGGACGGGGACGAGGCGGCTGCGACGACCGCACGGCGGCCGATCCGGGGTGCCGGTCAGCGTTGCAGCACCTCGCCGAGCGCGGCCAGGTACGCCCCGGCCTGCGCCCCGTTCACGAGCCGGTGGTCGTACGCCAGCCCCAGGTCCGCCACCGCCCGCTCGCGTACCCCGCCGTCGCCGTCGAGCACGACCTCGCGGTGCACGTCCGGCACCGAGAGGGCGCAGGTGACGCCGGGCGGGATGATCGGCCGGGCCACCGTGACGCCGGGTGTGTCGTTGAGCGCGACCAGGAAGTTCATGCCGGCCATGTCCTCCTCGCGGAGCCGGCCGCGCAGCGCCTTCATCCGCAGCGCGACCACGGCGTCAGCGAGGTCGCCGAGGTCCAGTCCGGCCGCGTCGCGGATCACCGGCAGGAACAGTCCGGTGCCGACGTCCACGGTGAGCCCGATCGACGGCGCTTCCGCGTCGACCACCAGCCCGTCGCCGGTGAGCCGGGCGTAGAGGGCACCGAACCGCTCGTGCAGCGCGGCCACGGCGGCGATGACGACCTCGGTCAGGCCGACCGTGGCGCCGGTCTCGTCGGCGGCGCGGCGGGCATAGGCGAGCGCTGCCGTCACGTCGACGCGCATGGCGGTGAAGGCCACCGGGATCTCCCGGTGCGAGGTGGACACCACGTCGGCGATGCGGCGCTGCGCCGGTGGCAGCGGCCGTCCCGGCGTCGCCGTCCGCGTCCCCACGGCCTCCACCTGCTCCGGGTACGCCGCAGCGGGCGAGCCCAGCGGCTCTGGCGGGGCGGGCACGGCCGACTCGGGCAGGATCCGGCCGATGGGAGCGCCCGGGGCGCAGTCGACGCCGGCTGCCACGTCCTGACGCAGCACGCCGGCCCGCGTCGCCGCGAGTTCCTCGATCGCCTTGGACGTCTCGACCGCCGCGACCGGCTCGCCGGTCTCCACCGTGGCGCCGTCCGCGACCAGCCATTCCAGCAGCACGTAGCTGTCGTCGTTGGGGTTGAGCCGCGGTACGTCCACCGGGACGCCCGCCTGCGCCGCCGTCGTCGGAGCGGAGGGCGGCGGATCGACGGGTGACGGATCGGTGCGCGGAACCGGAACCGCGCCGGGCACGCCCGGAGACACGCCGGCCGGAGTCGCCGGGGCGTCAGCCGGTCCGCCCCGGTCGCCGGTCGCCACCGGCGCGGCGGGCAGGCGCATGATCCGGTCCAGGATCGCGTCGGTGCCGAGCAACACCGCCTGTTCCAGGTGCGGCGCGGACGGGATGACCCGGTCGGCGGAGCTGACCAGCTCGACCGGGCCGCGCAGCAGCGGCCACGCCTCGGCGTGCAGGCGGGCCGCGACCTCGCTCCCCCACGTGCCGCCCGCGGTGCTCTCCTCGGCGACGATCACGCCGTGCGCGCCGGCGAGCAGGTCGCGCAGGCCGTCCACGTCCACCGGGTAGAGCCGCGCCGGGACCAGCACCTCGACCGTACGTCCCCGCTCGGCGGCCCGCGTGGCGGCGGCGATCGCCCGGTTGGCGACCCCGCCCGGCGCGATGACGAGCGTCGGCGCGCCGGTGGCGTCCGGGTCGTGGACGCGGGCCCAGTTGCCGTCCGCGCCGCGCGACTCGAAGGCGAGGCGGTCGTCGACGCGGCCGTCCACGTACCGCCGCTGGGTGTAGAGGATCTTGTCCTCGAACAGCATCGCCGGTTCGTCGCGGCGCAGCGCGGCGGCCAGCACGTCGGCCGCGTCGTGCAGCGGGGACAGCTCGTACAGCGCGAGGTGCGGGATGCCGATGAAGTGTTTCTGCGGGCTCTGGCTGTGCGTCGCGCCGTAGCCGCGCCCGCCGCCGACCGGGCAGCGGATCACCACCCGCATCGGGGTGCGCTCGCCGTACATGGCGACGGACTTGGTGATCAGGTTGAGGATCGGGTCGAAGGCGAGACCGGCGAAGTCCCCGAACATGATCTCGACGATCACTGTGTCGCCGCACAGCGCCAGGCCACCCGCGACGCCGGTGATGCCGTTCTCGCTCAGCGGCGTCGACAGCACCCGGTCGGGGTAGGCGGTGGAGAGGCCCTGGGTCACCTTGAACGCCCCGCCGTACGGGTCGGCGACGTCCTCCCCCAGCAGCCAGGCCCGCTCGTCGGCGGCGAACAGCGCGTGCAGGGCACGGTTGAGGTTGCGGCTGACCCGTTCCGCGCGCGTCACGCCGCCGCTCCGCGCGCGAGTGGCCGGGCCAGCACCTCGGCCGAGACCTCCGCGACCCGCTGCCGGGCCCGCGCGTCGGCGGCCGCGAACCGCTCCGGGTACGCCTCGGCGTACCGCTGGAGCCAGTCGAGGCGGCGCAGCCGGTCGAGTTCGTCGGCGGGCCGGGTGTCGTCGCCCTTGCTGTGCGGGCCGAGCCGGACCGTGTGCTGCACGAGCACGTGCGGCGTCCGGGTGGCGCGGACCCGCTCGACGTGCGGCGCGGCGGCGGCGCGTACCTCGGTGAGGTCGAACGAGCCGGACTCGCTGACGGTGATGCCGAACCCGGCGACCCGGCCGGCGATGGTGCCGGCGAGCTGCGCGGTGGTCGGGGTGGACTGGGCGATCCGGTTGTGCTCGACCACGACGAGCAGCGGCACCCGCCACAGCGCGGCCATGTTCAGCGCCTCGTAGACAGCACCCTCGCCCCAGGTCCCGTCGCCGATGTACGCCACCACGATCGCGTCCTGCCCGGTGCGGTTGAGGTGCAGTCCCACGCCGACAGCGGCGGGCAGGCTCTCCCCCTGCACGCCGGTGGACAGGAACCGGTCCCGGCGCAGGTGCTGGCTGCCGCCGTACCCGTGGCACACCCCGCCGTCGCGGCCGAGCAGTTCCGCCAGCAGGCCCTCCGGGTCGCCGCAGTGCGCCAGGTAGTGCCCGTGTCCGCGGTGGTTGCTGAACACGAAGTCCCCGGTCAGCAGTGGGGCCAGCGCGACCGGGACGTACTCCTGGCCGAGGCAGGTGTGCGTGGTGCCGGCGAGGTGACCGTCGGCGTACAGGCGCAGCAGGTGCTCCTCGAAGCGGCGGATGAGCAGCCCCGCGTCGAGGTCGGCGTCGTCGAGCGGGGCCGGCGCGGCGCTCACTCCGGCACGCCCCGCTGGGCGAGCAGCGCGCGCAGGTCGCCCACCGACCGCACGGTCCGGATCTCCCGGGGCGTCAGCGAGATCCGGTACGCGTCCTCGACGGCCACGACGATCTGGAGGTGACGCAGGCTCACCCACGCGGCGGTGGTCGCGGGGCCGGTCTGCGCGTCGACCTGGTCGACGGGCAGTTCCAGCACGTCGGCGACGAGCCGCACCAGCCGGCTGGACATGCTCATACCTCGATGATCGTACAGGCCCAGTGGGTGCCCCGGCCCAACGAGATCAACGCGACCCGGTCGCCCTCGTGCAGCTCACCGGCGTCGAGCAGGCGGCTCAGCCCGAACAGTTGGTCCGCCGCGCCGAGATGCCCGTACTCGGCGGCCAGTGCCCGGTTGGTCCGCTCCGGCGGCACCTTGTGGGCCTCGGCGAGCGACGTCATGGCGCGTTCGTTGTCGGCGACCAGGATCAGCCGCGCCAGGTCGGCGACGGTGACGCCGGCCCGCTCGCAGGCGCGTTCGGTGACCCGCACCATCCGCTCGTCGAGGTGGCGGGCGTACTGCGCGAACTGCTCGGGGTCGTAGTCGAAGAACTCCATCACGTGCCACACGTCGCGGGCGGCTGGCGGCTCGGCGCCGGGTGCGAACGGCGCCGCGGCGCCACCGCCGTCGAGCCGGTAGAACCCGGCGTAGCGGCCGTCGGTGGCGGCCTCGGTGACCTGCCAGCGCAGCCGGGGGTGCCCGCGCCGGGCCACTGTGGCCACCGCGCCGTCGGAGAACACCATCGGCTGGGTCTCCATCCGGTTCCAGTACGCCTCGCAGGTCCGGTTGGCCGCGATCACGAGCGCGGTGTCGTACTCCGGGTGGGTGGCGAACTTGCCGGCGACGGTGTCGAGGCTGAGCACGCCGGTGGTGCACGCCTGGGTGAGCAGCACCGCTTCGGCGCCGGCCGCGCCGAGCCGGTACGCCAGGTCGGCGGCGGCGTCCCAGTAGAGGTGTTCGGTGAGGTCGGTGACGGCGAGCACCAGCAGGTCCACCCGCGCGGCGGGCAGCGTGGCGGCGTCCAGGGCGCGGCGGGCGGCCCGCTCGGCGAGGTCGGTCAGGCCGACGTCCGGCGCGGCGCGGTGCACCCGCCGGTAGCCGTAGCCGAGGACGCGGTTGACGTCGTCGGTGTACTGCGCCACCACGTCGGCGACGGGCGCCGGGTCGCCGAGCGCCTCACCGAAGGACACCAGCCCGAAGCTCATGCTCGACCGTCCCGCCGCAGATCCGCCGCTGCTTACCATTCCCCCATGCCCCGAGAGCATCTCACGTCCCTGCCCGGAACCCGTTGGCACGTATGGCGTTCCGCGTTGCTCCGGTCGGCCGGTTTTCCAGCCGGCGGGATGAGCCGGTTCGCCGCTCCGGCGCTCGCGGAGGCGGCCGACCGGCACCTGCGCGGGGACGACGACGCCGCGGAGTTCGCTGCGGCGTTCGACGCCGCCGCGGCCGACCTCGGGCAGGCGGTCTACGGCATCGCCTGCGACGACGCCTTCCGTACGGCGCTGACCTGGCAGAACCCTGCGGTCCTGCTCGCCGTCGACGCGATCCGGCGCGACGGCCCGCACGCCCCGCGCAACCTGCGCCGGCGGCACCGGGAGGAGGTCGTCGCGAAGTACTGGCAGCGGTACTGCCTGAAGAACGACACGGTGGGCTTCTTCGGCCCGATCTGCTGGACCGAGCTGGGCGGCAGCGGTCCGATCGCGACGGTGCGTCCCGGCGCGGCGTTGACGCGTACCCGGAAGGTGTTCCTGGAGCGGTGGGGCCTGGACGCGCTCGCGGAGGCCTTCGCCCGCGTACCAGGCGTGCGGGACTGGCTGCCGGTGCGGCTGGCCCCGCACCTGAGCCTGCGCGACCGGGTGCTGCGGCGCCCGCACCATCCACCGCAGACGCTCCCGGCGGCGACCGCCGTGCTGCTCACGCTGGCGCGGCGCGGACCCCGCGTGGCCGACCTGGTCGCCGCGCTGCTCGCGGACCCGGCGAGCGGCTTCCGCCGGGCCGCTGACGTGCACGCGCAGCTCGACGACCTGGCCGGGCGCGGCGTGCTGCGGATCGGCTTCGACCTGCCGGTCGACCTCACCGCCGAGGACGCGTTGCGCGAGCAGCTCGCCGCGATCGGCGACGACACGGTCCGCGAGCGGGTGCTCGGCGACCTCGCGACGGTGAGCGACCTGCGCGACGCGGTGGCCGCCGCCGACGGCCCGGACGCGCTGGCCGCGGCGATGTCCGGGCTGGACCGGCGGTTCGTGGAACTGACCGGCCGGGACGCGCGGCAGCCGCCCGGCGAGGTGTACGCCGGGCGCACGCTGTGCCACCTGGAGACGGTCCGCGACCTGGACGTCCGCTTCGGTGACGCGCTGCTGGCACGGCTCGCGCCGCTGGAACCGCTGCTGCTGTCGGCGCGGTGGCTGACCGCGGCGATCGGGCAGGCGTACGCCGACGCGCTGGCCGCCCTGTACCGCGACCTGGCGGCGGAGTCGGCCACCGCGGACGTGCCGGTGGCCGACCTGTGGTTCCTGGCGCAGGCGGTGGTGTTCGGGGCGGACCCGCCCGCCGCCGCCGTCACCGCCGAGTTCCTGGCCCGGTGGTCGACGGTGCTCGGCCTGGCCGACGCCGACACCGACGCCCGGGAGCTGCGGTTCGACGCCGCCGCGCTGACCGAGCGGGTCGCCGCCGCGTTCCCCGCCGACGCGCCCGGCTGGGCCGCCGCCCGCATCCACAGCCCGGACGTGCACGTGTGCGCGCCGGACGAGGCGGCGCTGCTGCGCGGCGACTTCACAGTCGTGCTCGGCGAGCTGCACGTGGCGCTGGCCGCGTTCGACACGCACTTCTTCGCGTACGGGCACCCGGACCCGCAGCGGCTGCGCGACGGGATGCGCGCCGACCTGCCCGGCGGCCGGGTCCGGCTGCTGCCGCCGGTGGACTGGCCCCGGCACACCGCCCGGATCGCGGAGTGGCTGCACGGGCCCGCCGACGCCCAGCTCGGGTTCGTCGACGCGCCCGGCGCCGACACGGACCGCCTCGTGCCGATCACGACCCTGACCGTGCGGCCGGACGACGACGGCACTCTTTCCGCGCACGCCGACGACGGGCGGCGGTGGCCGCTGCTGGAGGTGTTCGCGCCGCTGTTCGACTACCAGGTGTTCGACACGTGGAAGCTGGCCGGCCACGCCGGGCGCACGCCGCGCGTCACCGTCGACGACCTGGTGCTGGTCCGCGAGACGTGGCGCACCACTGTGGGCGAGACCGGCCTGCACACGGTCAAGGGCGAGCGGGAACGCTACCTCGCGGTACGGCGCTGGCGGCTCGCGCTCGGCCTGCCCGAGCGGATCTTCGTGCGGGTCGACACCGAACTCAAACCCAGCTATGTGGACCTGACCAGCGGCGTCTACACCCGGCTGCTGTGCACGCTGCTGCGCGGCGCGCACGCCAAGGGCGGCGACGGCGTCGGGCTCACCGTCACCGAGCTGCTGCCCGGCCCGGACGACGCCTGGCTGACCGACGGGGCCGGCCGGGCGTACGCCTCGGAACTGCGGCTACAGATCGTCGACCCGGCGCAGGTGCGGTAGCCACTCGGTGGCGTCCGCCGGCGCGTCGGGGGTCTCGGTGTCGAACCGGCGCAGCCGGCGTACGCCGTAGGCGCCGAACGCCACCACGGCCAGGGCCAGCCCGGACACCACGAACGCGAACCCGAGTCCCCGGCCGGGGCCGGTGCCGATCAGCGCGCCGACGCTGCCGGCCAGCGCGCCGCCGGGGGCGAACATCGGTTCCAGCAGCGACCCGCTCAGCGGCACCAGCACGGCGAAGCCCAGCGGCAGCGTCGCCCAGGTCAGCGTCTGGATGATCGCCAGCACCCGGCCGTGGAACCGCTGCGGCACCTTCACCTGGATGATCGACAGGTAGATGCCGTTGTGCAGGCCCAGGCCCAGCCCCACGCCGAAGCTGCCGAGCGCCACCAGCAGCAGGCTCGGCCGGACGCCGCTGAGCACCAGGCTGACCGCCACGCCGAACGCGATGGCGATCAACGCGGGCATCCGGCGCCGGGTCGGGCCGCCCCACACCGCGATGGCGAGTCCGCCGAGGACGGCGCCGAGCGCCTCGGCGAACGCCACGGTGCCGACCTGGCCCATCGTGCCGAACGCGAGCACCATCGGCGGCACCAGCAGCAGGCTCGCCAGGCACAGGTTGTAGAGCGAGAAGAAGCCCAGCATGGCCCGGAAGCCCGGCTCGGCCCACGTCATCCGCGCGCCGCCGATCAGCTCCGCCAGGAACGGCTCCTTGCGCCGCCGGCCGAGCAGGTCGGGGAACCGCACGGCGGCCAGCACACCGATCGCCACCATGTAGCTGACGATGTCGATCACCAGGACGCCGGCCAGGCCGATCGCGGCCAGCAGACCCGCAGCCAGCAGCGGCACCGCGAGCGAGCTGAGCCCGACCGCGAGCTGCGCGATGCCGTTGGCGTGCCCCAGATAGCGCTTCGGCACCACCTGTGGGATCGCGGCCAGGTAGGTGATGCGTTGGAACACCGACGCCGCGCCGAGCACGCACACGAGCGTGTAGACGGCCGCCAGCCCCAGCCGGTCGGTCCAGAGCAGCAGCGCCAGCAGCGCCTCCGCTGTCACCGCCGTCGCGCACGCGGCCAGCAGCACCCGGCGCCTGTCGAACCGGTCCGCGACCGCGCCGGCGACCGGCAGCGTCAGCAGCGCCGGTAGGTACGCGATCACCCCGGACAGGCCGAACCACAGCATCGACCCGGTCTCCAGGTAGACCCAGACCGGCACCGCCCACTGGGTCAGCGCCGAGCCGGTCGACGAGATGAGCTGGCTGGCGGTGATCGCCAGGAACCGGCGTACGCCCGGTTGCACGCCGGTCTCGGCGGTGACCGGATCGGCGCTGGTGGCCGCCAGTGCCCAGCCGTCACCGGCGAGCTGTCGTGGCGCGGCGGACGGCGCGGCGGACGGCTCGGCGAGCCGGGGATGGGTGCGGGTGAGCACCTCGGCGAGCGCCTCGGCCCGCTGCTTGACGAAGTAGTGCCCGGCCTCGTCCAGCACCACGAGCGCTGTGGACTCGCCGAGGAAACTCCACTCGCGGTACCGCTCCTCGTAGTACTCGGTGAGCACGTCGTGGGTGCCGACGACGGAGATCACCGGTGCGGGCACCCGGACCGGTTCGCCGTCCAGCCACTCGGTGAACCGCTCCTGCGCCTCGGCGGCCTCCCGCCGTACGTGGTGCACGAACCGGTCGACCTGCGCCGGGTCCAGGTCGGCCAGTTCCGCGCCGATCGAGCGCAGGAACGTCTCGTACCGCCGGTCCGCGCCCCGGGAGTCGGCCCAGTCGACGAGCCGGCCGAGCATGTTGTCCGGGCGGGCGGTCGGGAACACGCCCCCGGCGTAGATCGCCTCGATGGGACGTCCACGCTCGTGCAGCCGCCGGGCGATGCCGGTCAACAGCGCGCCGCCGACGCAGTGGCCGTACAGGACCAGCGGGCCGTCCACCCGCTCCTGGATCTCGGCCACACACCGCTCGACCAGCTCGTCGAAGGGCAGCTCGGTGTCACGGACACCGACGTCGTGGCCGGGGATCGCCACGGAGAACAGCGTGTGCCCGGCCGGCAGCGCGTCCGCGAGCGGCTGGTAGATGCTGGCGAGCCCGCCGCCGTAGGGCACGCACACGTACGAGCGCACCCGCTGGTCCGCCGGGACCGGCCGGGTCAGCTCGTACAGCAGCGGGCGCTGCCGCTCCCCGTCCGCCGGGGCGTCGATCAGCGCGGCCAGCCCCTGCACCGTCGGGTGCGCAAACACGTCCATCACGCCGACGTCGACCTGCCCGTACGCCTCGCGCAGCAGCGCCAGCATCCGGATCGCCAGCAGCGAGTGACCGCCCAGCTCGAAGAAGTCGTCGTCCAGGCCGACCTCGGGCACGCCGAGCACGTCGCGCCAGGTGGCGGCCACCGTCTGCTCGACCGGGGTCACCGGGGGACGGCGCTGCGCGGGGGCGACGCCGGACGAGGGTGCGGGCAGCGCGGCGGTGTCGAGTTTGCCGTTGGCGGACAGCGGCAGCGCGTCGAGCGTCACGAACGCCGACGGCACCATGTACTCGGGCAGCCGCCGTTTCAGCGCCGCCCGCAGCTCCACCGGGTCCGGGGCCTCGCCCGTCAGGTACGCCACGAGACGCTGCTCGGCGGGCGTGGCGCCGCGCACGACGACGGCCGCGGAGCCGACGCCGGGCTGTTCGCGCAGCACCGCGGCGATCTCCCCCAGCTCGATCCGCAGGCCCCGCAGTTTCACCTGGTCGTCGATGCGGCCGAGGAACTCCAGCGTCCCGTCGGTACGCCAGCGGGCCAGGTCGCCGGTGGCGTACAGCCGGCCGCCGGGCTCGCCGAACGGGTCGGGGACGAACGCGGCGGCGGTGAGTCCGGGGCGGTTCAGGTAGCCGCGGGCCACCTGCACGCCGCCGAGGTGCAGCTGCCCGGCCACGCCGACCGGCACCGGGCGCATCGCCTCGTCGAGCACGTAGGTCCGCACGTTGCGGATCGGCCCGCCGATCGGCACCCGGGTCACGCCGGCCAGCGCGTCGGGGGTGGCCGCCCAGGCGGTGACGTCGATCGCCGCCTCGGTCGGTCCGTACAGGTTGTGCAGCGCCGCCGACGGGATCGCGGCCACCGCGCGGCGGGCCAGGTCGGCGGGCAGTTCCTCGCCGCTGCACACGATCCGCCGCAGCGACCCGCAGCGGGCCGGGCCGGCCGGGGCGGCCGTGGACAGGAACGCGTCGAGCATCGACGGCACGAAGTGGACGGTGGTGACCCGCTCCCGTTCGATCAGCTCCCGCAGGTACGCCGGGTCGCGGTGCCCGCCCGGCGCGGCGAGCACCAGCCGCGCGCCCACGAGCAGCGGCCAGAACACCTCCCACACCGACACGTCGAATCCGATCGGCGTCTTGTGCAGCACCGCGTCGTCCGGTCCGAGCGCGAAGGCGTCCTGCATCCAGTCCAGCCGGTTGACGATCGCGGCGTGCTCGTTGACCACGCCCTTCGGCCGCCCGGTGGAGCCCGACGTGTAGATCACGTACGCCGCGTTCCCCGGCCCGGCGGCGGTGCCGGCGGCGGTAAGCGGCCGGTCCGGCGCGGTCAGCGGCAGCACAGTGCCCGGGACGGTCAGCCCGTCCGGCAGCTCGTCGGCCAGCAGCACCCCGGCGCCGGCGTCGGCGAGCATGAAGGCCAGCCGCTGCGGCGGGTGGTCCGGGTCCAGCGGCAGGTACGCCGCGCCGGCCCGGTGGATGCCGAGCAGCCCGGCGATCAGGCGGCGGGAGCGGGGCTCGTGGATGGCGACCACCGACTCCGGTCCCACGCCGTGCGCGACCAGCCGTCGCGCCACCTGTTCGGCGGCGTCGGACAGCTGCGCGTACGTCATCCGGGTGTCGCCGTCGACCAGCGCGACCGCGTCCGGCGTGCGCCGGGCCTGGGCGTCGAACAGCTCCGCCAGCGTGGTCCGGCGCACCGGGGCGGCGGTGGCGTTCCAGCCGGTCACGACCGCCGCGTGCTCGGTGTCCGGCATGACCGGCAGCGCGCTCACCCGGGTCCGGGGCGCCGCCACGGCGGCGGCGAACAGCAGCAGGTAGCGGTCCGCGAACGCCTCCATCGCGGCACGCTCGAACAGCGCGGTGCGGTATTCCAGCCGCAGTTCGTCCCCGGCGATCTCCAGCGACAGGTCGTCCATGGCGCCGCCGAACGCCTCGCCCCGGCCGGTGGGCAGGTGGTGGAACGTGAGCTGGTAGAGCGGCGGCACACCCGGGTCGCGCCGTACCGCCAGCTCCTCGACGAGCTTCTGGAACGGCATGTCCTGGTGGTCCCAGGCGTCGAGCACGACCCGGCGGACCCGGCGGACGAGGGTCAGGAACGGTGGATCGCCAGACACGTCGACGCGCAGCACCAGCATGTTCATGAACATGCCGAGCAGCGGTTCCAGCTCGGCCCGGTCCCGGCCGGCCACCGGCATGCCGACCACCACGTCGTCGCTCCCGGACAGCCGGTGCAGCAGCGCCACGTAGGCGGCCAGCTGCACCATGAACGGGGTCGCGGCGGCCTGCTGGGACAGCTCCGGCAGCGCCGCCGTCACGGGCCCGGGCAGCGTGCGGCGGACGTCGGCACCGTCGAACGTGAGCGTCGCCGGGCGCGGCCGGTCGGTGGTCAGCGCGTGCACTGCGGGCAGGCCGGTCAGTGTCTCCCGCCAGTGGTCGCGCAGCTCGTCCCAGCGGGGGCCGTCGAGGCGGTCGCGTTCCCAGGCCGCGTAGTCGGCGTACTGGATCGGCAGCTCGGGCAGGTCCGGCGCGCGGCCGGCGACGGCGGCGGCGCACAGCTCGGTCAGCTCGGCGCGCAGGTGGAGCAGGGAGGTGCCGTCGAGGACGACGTGGTGCCCGGCGAACAGCAGCCACCAGGTGTCCGGGTCGAGCCGCAGCAGCCGGCCCCGCCACAGCGGGGCGGCGTCCATCGGCAGGTCGAGACCTGCGTACTCGGCGACGATCCGGGCGCGGGCGGCGTCCCGCTCCGGCTCGGGCAGCGCGGAAAGGTCGGTGACCGGCAGCTCCACCGGGACCGTGGGGTGGATGTCCTGGTAGAGCCGCCCGTCGTGCAGGCGCAGCGTGGTGCGCATGGCCTCGTGCCGGTCGGTGACCGTCCGCAGCGCGGCGAGCGCCTGCTCCGGCCCGGCGCCCGCCGGCAGGGTGACCGCGTCGGTCATGGTGAACAGCGGCTGCCCGGGGCTGAGCTGGGCGGTGAACCAGACCCGCTCCTGGGCGTACGAGGCGGGAACGGTGTAGACGTCGTCCACCGGCGTGACGTCGTGGCGCGACTCGGTCATCCCGGCCGTCCCGGTCGGCGCAGACGCGGGATGGGCGCCTCGGCAGATGCGGAGGCGGACGGGGCGGCGCGCAGCGACTCGATCCGGGCGGCCATCGCCGCGACGGTGGGCGCGTCGAACAGCACCCGCATGGACAGCCGGGCGCCCACCGCCTGCCGGATCCGCAGCACCAGCTGCGCGGCCACGAGCGAGGTGCCGCCGAGCCGGAAGAAGTCGTCGTGCGGGCCGACCTCGGCCACGCCCAGCACGTCACGCCAGATCCGGGCGACGGTGTCCTGCAGGTCGCCGTCGGCGGCGGTCACCGTCGAGGCGGTGGCCGCCGTGGTCGCGGCGAGCCGCCGCTCGTGCCCGGCGACCGCCCCCACCGTGTAGGCGCCGATCGCCACCGAGCCGGTCCGTCCCTCGGCGAGGACCCGGCACGCCGCGCGCACCGCCGCGTCCGGGGCCAGCCCGTCGTGGTCGGGTACGCCCTCCTCCCGCCACGCGCCCCAGGCCACCGACAGCACCGGCGACCGCCAGCCGTGCGGGCTGCGCGCGTACGCGTCGAGGAACGCGTTGGCGGCCGTGTCGTCGGCGCGGCCCAGGCCACCGGCGAGCGCGGTCACCGAGGAGCTGAGCAGCACGAAGTCGAGCGGCATGTCGCCGAAGACCGCGCGCAGCGCCAGCGCGCCGGTGACCTTCGGCAGCAGTTCGGCTGTCGCCTCGGCCGGCCGCGACCCGGTGGACAGTCCGGTGTCGGGCAGCCGCGCGGCGTGCACGATGCCGTCGAGTCCGCCGAGGTCGTCCTCGATGTCGGCGCGTACCGCCCGCAGCGCGGCCACGTCTGTCACGTCGGCGCGCACGTGGCGGACCTGCGCCCCGGCCCGTTCCAGCGCCTCGACCAGGTCCGGCCGGGCGGTCCGGCCGACCAGCACCAGCCGCGCGCCCCGGCGGGCCAGTTCGGCGGCGAACGCCCCGCCGATCCGGCCCAGTCCGCCGGTGATCAGGTAGCGCCCGCCGTCGCGCAGTGCCGGCCCGGTACGCCGGCGCGCCGGCGCGGCCGTGAACCCGCGTGTCCAGCGGCGCCCGCCCAGCCGCAGCGCGACCGCCTCGGCCCGCTCGGCGCCGAGCAGTTCGTCCGCCAGCGCGTCCGCGCCCGGGTCGGCCGGGTCGGCGTCGACCCAGTGGCAACGCAGTCCCTGACGTTCCAGCGGCACCGAGCGCACCACCCCGGCGACTGTGGCATGTTCCGGGCGCAGCAGGTCGGATCCGGTCACGTCGGCCGTCCCGGCGGTCACCACGTCCAGCGCCACGTCGGCGGCAGGCAACGCCTCCAGCAGCGTCAGCAGCGCGAGGTACCCGTGTTCCTGGGCCGCCGCCACGGCGTCGGCGTCCGGGCCGGCCGGGTCGCCGTCGAGCGCCCACGCGTGCACGATCCGGGCGGCCCGGCCGTCGTCGGCGCACTCGTCGAGCAGGCGCTGGTGGTCGGCGACGCTGGCCGGGCGCAGCCGGTAGCCGTCCGGGCGGACCGCGAAGGCCGCTCCGGGACGTACCACCGTGACGTCCACGCCGCGCTCGCGCAGCCGGTCCGCGAGCGCCGTGCCGCGCTCCCCTGCGGCGAACAGCAGCAGCGGGCCGGGCGCCTCGACGGGCGCGGCGTCGGGCAGTTGACCCCAGACCGGCACCTCGACCACGCCGTCGTCGTACCGCTCGTCGGTGGCCGGTCCGGCGGGCGCGGCCACCGGCTCCGGGTCGATCCAGTGCCGGGCGCGCTGGTACGGGTAGCCGGGCAGCGGCACCCGGCGCGGCGTGCCGGAGGCGGGCAGTCGCACCGGCACCCCGGCCGTCCACAGCCGGCCCGCCGCCTCGTACGCGGTCTGCCTGCCGGTCAGCCGCTCTCCCGGCGCGGGCAGCGTGCGCAGCGGCGCCCGGGCTCCCGCCGGCAGGCTCAGCCGGGCCAGACCGGCGAGCTGCCGGCCGGGGCCGCACTCCAGCAGCAGCCAGTCGTCGGCGGCGCCGGTCGCGGCGAGCGCGGCCACCGTGGCGCCGAACCGCACCGGCCGGCAGAGCTGGTCGGCCCAGTACGCCGGGTCGGTGATCTGCTCGTCGGTGAACGGCGCGGCGGTCGCGGCCGAGAACACCGGCAGGTCCGGCGCCCGGCGCGGCACCGCCGCCACGAGCGCCGCGAACTCGTCGCGCACCGCCGTCAGCAGCGGCACGTGCATCGCGTACGGCGACCGCAGCGGCGTGCAGCCGATGCCGCGTTCGCGCAGGAGGACCTCGGCGGCGGCGACCGGTTCCGGCGCGCCGCCCACCACGCAGGTGTGCGGGCCGTTGCTGATCGCCACCGCCACACCGTCGGGCAGCAGCGGCGCGATCTCGTCGGCGCCGCGCTGCACGGCGAGCATCCGGCCCTCCGGCGCGGCCTGCACGAGGCGGCCCCGGGCGGCGGCGAGCCGCAGCGCGTCCGGCAGGTCGAACACCCCGGCCACCGTGGCGGCGACCAGTTCGCCGACGGAGTGGCCGATCATCGCGGCGGGCGTGACGCCCCAGTGCCGCCACAGCGCCGCGAGCGCGTACTCGACGGCGAACAGCGCGGGCTGCGCCACCGCCGGTCCGGCCAGCCGCTCGTCCGCGCCCGGTCCGGCGTCGAAGATCATCTCGCCCGCGTCCCAGCCGAGGATCGCGGCGCACTCGTCCACGGCGGCGGCGAACACCGGCTCGGTAGCGGCCAGGTGCGCGCCCATGCCGGGGTGCTGCGCGCCCTGCCCGGGCAGGAGCAGGCCCACCCGGGGCGGCGTCGCGGCGTCCCCGGCGGCCCGGCGTTTCGGGTCGGTGAGCGCCGCCGCCGCCCGGGCCCGGTCGACAGCGACGACGGCGGCCCGGTGCCGGTACGCCGGCCGGCCCTCCCGCAACGTGTGGGCCACGTCGCGCAGCCCCACATCGGGCGCGCCGGTGAGCCGCTCGGCCAGCCGGGCACACGCGGCGGCCAGCGCGTCGGGGGTCGCGGCGGACACCTGGAGCAGCTCGCCGCCGCCGTGATCCGGCTCCGGGGGTACGCGCGGCGGCGCCTCCTGGAGCACCAGGTGCGCGTTGGTGCCGCCGAGGCCGAGCGAGCTGACGCCGGCCCGCAGCGGTCGCTGGTCCTCGGGCTCCCACTTGGTCAGCGTGGACACCACGTAGAACGGGCTCGCCTCGATGTCGATGTCCGGGTGCGGCCGGTCGTGGTTGACGGTGGGCGGGATGAGCCGGTGCCGCATCGACAGCACGGTCTTGATCAGGCCGATCACGCCGCCGGCCGCGCTGAGGTGACCGATGTTGGCCTTCGTGGAGCCGACCCCGCACCAGCCGCGCTCGGCGGTGCGCCGCCCGTACGCCGTGCTCAGCGCCGCCAGCTCGATCGAGTCGCCGAGGACGGTGCCGGTGCCGTGCGCCTCGACGTACCCGACCGAACGCGGGGCGACGCCGGCCACCGCGAGCGCCTGCGTGACCACCTCCACCTGACCGGTGACGCTCGGCGCGGTGAAGCTCGCCTTGGCCGAGCCGTCGTTGTTCACCGCGTTGCCGATGACCAGCGCCCGGATGTCGTCGCCGTCGGCGAGCGCGTCGGAGAGCCGCTTGAGCACGACCACGCCGACGCCGCTGCCGTAGACGGTGCCGTCGGCGTCCGCGTCGAACGGGCGGCAGTGCCCGTCGGCGGAGGTGTAGCCCTCGTCGGCGACGTACCCGACGCCGTGCGGCAGTTCCACGCACACGCCGCCGGCCAGCGCCGTGTCGCACTCGCCGCTGCGCAGCGCCTCGGCGGCCAGGTGCACCGCGACGAGCGACGACGAGCAGGCGGTCTGCACCGTCATCGCCGGGCCGCGCAGGCCGAGCCGGAACGCGACGGTGCTGGCCAGGTAGTCCGGCTTGTTGCCGAGCGACACGCGCAGCTCACCGGCGTCCGCGAGCGCCCGCGGGTTCCGCCGGACGTTGAGCCACTGGTACAGGTCGGCGTTGCCGCCCGCGTACACGCCGATCTCGCCGTCGTAGCGGGCCGGGTCGCAGCCCGCGTCGGTGAGCGCCGCGTGCGCGTGCTCCAGGAACAGCCGCTGCTGCGGGTCGGTCAGCTCCGCGTCGCGGGGGCTCAGCCCGAACAGCTCCGCGTCGAACCGGTCCACGCCGTCGAGCACGGCGGCCACCGGCACGTACGCCGGGTCGTCGAGCTGCTCCGCCGGGACGCCCCGGGCCAGCAGCTCCGCGCGGGTGAACCGGGTGAGCGACTCGGCGCCGACGACCAGGTTGCGCCAGAACTCCTCCGCCGACGCCGCCCCCGGCACGCGCAGGCTGAGCCCGACGATCGCGATCGGCTCCACTGTCTCGTTCACGCCATGACCTCCGGCTCGGCCGAATCGCTGATGTGCAGGCGCAGTTCGCTGACGTAGCGGCGGCCCGCGCGGTCGGGCAGCCACGCCTGCCCGAGCGCGGGCAGCAGCTCCGACACGGTCACCGTCACGTCGTCGCCGCCGGACCGCCGGGCGGCGCGCAGCAGCAGGCAGAGCCGGTTGGCGTAGAGCGGGCTGGTCAGGTCCACGTAGGTGGGCTTGAGTTCGGTGGCCACCCGGACGAAGACCCGCTCCGGCAGGCCCAGCGCGGTCCGCCACCGGCGTACCGCGAGGTAGCGCCGCGCCTGGTCGACGGCGTCGGCCAGGCCGGTCGCCCCGACCGTGGTGCGCCAGGTCTCCCGCGCCAGCACCAGCCGGTCGACTGTCACCCGGGGGCTGTGCGGGCGGTCGGTCATCAGCTTGAACGCGTCACCGGCGTGCACCGCGATCAGGTCGGAGAACACCT
Source organism: Micromonospora chalcea (assembly GCF_002926165.1). Lineage (GTDB taxonomy): Bacteria > Actinomycetota > Actinomycetes > Mycobacteriales > Micromonosporaceae > Micromonospora > Micromonospora chalcea. The sequence goes on from NZ_MAGP01000142.1 coordinate 21,044, forward strand.
CGACCAGCGGCCAGCGCGTGCCGTCCGGGCCGGTCACCGCCAGCACGCCGTCCACCTCGGACACGATCGCCGCGTTCGCCGGCACGAGCCGGTCGCGCGGCGCGCCGGGCGCGTCGGCGAACGCGAGCCGGTGGTCGTCCGGCCCGTGCAGGGACGCGGACAACCGCCCGCCGACGCGGGGGAAGTCGACCGGGTAGAGCGGGCGCAGCCGTCCCGGGCCCAGGTCGGCCGCGTACGCGCGCCGCAGCCGGTCCACGTCGGGGTGGCAGTGGGTGAACAGCTCGGCGTTGAACGTGGCGTACGCGGCGTGCAGCTCGCCGAGCACCGCCCCGAACTCGCCGGCGGCCAGTGCCTCGGGTGACTCGGCGAACAGTTGCAGGTCGGGGCTGTGCACCCGGCCCGCGCTCCAGCCGGGACGGCCGGCCGGGAACGCGTCGTCCACCAGGGGCGCCAGCTCGGCCGCGCCGAACTCCACCCGGGACGTCCCGGCGGGCAGTCCGGCCAGTCCGAGCACCCGCTCCCAGCGGGCGGCGAACTCTGCCGCGACCCGGTCCACCGGCCGGTCACCGGGCCCGAACAGCGGCCCCTGCGCGACGAACCACAGGTCACCGAGCCGGACCGGCCCGTCGCCGCCGAGGTCGTCGTACAGGTCGCGCAGCGCGTCGCCGTACGCCGTGGCCAGTTCGGCGGTGAGCCAGCGCGCCGCCCGCAGCGGCAGGTCCAGCGCCGGGGCCAGGGAGTCGAGCAGGCCGCCGCCGACGGTGAGGTCCACGTCGCGTGCGGTCTCCTCGTGGCACAGCGCCCGCCCGGCGTAGTTCTGCCCGGCCCGGCGGCGCGGCGGCAACCCGGTGAGCGCGGTGAACTCGGCGTCCAGCGCGGACAGCGCGGCGGTGAGGGCGGCCGGGTCACCGGCGGCGTCGGCGACCCGGGTGCGGGCGGCGGCCAGCCGGTCCAGCCCGGCCAGCGCCCGCGCGCGGCACTCCCGGTCACCGATCGCGGCGATCCGCTCCCGCAGGTGCTCCTGCGCGGCGAAGCCCTGCGGCAGGTCGAAGTCCCAGCGCAGCAGCCCTCGCTCGACGAGCTGCGCGAGCAGCAGGAACCCCTCTGCGGCGCGGCGCACGCCGGTCTGCCCGTCGCGCACCAGGTCGTCGACGACGTCCCGGGCCGGGCGGGTGCCGTCGCACCGGCACAGCGCGATCGACTCGCTCAGCGACACCGGTTCCGGGCGCTGGGCCGGCCGGTGCACGACCCGGCCCGCCAGGTGCACGTGCGGCGCCCGGACCGGGGCCAGCCACTGCCGGACCTGCGGGTCGGCGGCCAGCCGGTCCGCGTACGCGGCGAGCGCCCAGTGTTCGAGGTGGACGGCGCGGCGGCGGAGCAGTCCGGGGCCGGGCACGGCGGTGACGCCGGGCGCACCAGGTGCCACGGTGCCCCAGCACACCGGCCCGAAGAAGCCGATGGTCTCGCACTTGGCGACGTAGCGCTGCCAGTACCCGGCGACGACGTTCTCCCGGCCCCGGCGGCGCACGTTGCGGGGCGCGTCCGGGCCGTCGCGGAGCAGCCCGTCCAGCGCCACCAGCGCCTCCGGGTTCTGCCAGGCGACGGCCTCGCGGAACAGCGGGTCGGCGGCAATCCCGCACAGCGCCGCCGACGACGCCCGGACGGCGGTGGCGTACGCGGCGCTGAAAGCCGTCTCGTCCAACTCGCCGGACAGATGCCGGTCGGCCGCGTCGGCGCAGTCCGGCGCGGCGAACCGGTCCAGTCCGTCGGCGGGGAACCCGGCGCTGCGCAGCAGCACGTCCCGCCACACCGACCAGCCGGTGTCGCCGAGGGGGACCAGGTACGTCACCGTGGCTCCTCCTCCACCACCGGGCGGCGCTGGACCCGCTGGCGGCGTAGCGCGCCCCGGCGCGCCGCGCGTTCCACCGCCTCGTCCTCGGCGTCCTCGCCGGACGAGGGCGCACCGAGGCTGTCCAGGTGCGCGGCGAGCGCGCGGACGGTCGGGTGGTGGAACAGGTCCACGACCCGCAAATTCGTGCCGAGCAGCCGGTTGAGCTGCCGTTGCACGACCGCGACCGCGAGCGAGCCGCCGCCGACGTCGAAGAAGCTGTCCGTCGCGGCCACCTCCGGTACGCCGAGCACGTCGCACCAGACCGAGGCGATCCGCCGCTCGGTGGCGGTGGCCGGGCGGGCGGCGGGCACCCCGGCGCGGCCTCCGGCCCGGTTCACCCGGGCGGCCCGGGGCACGTCGTCGGCCGTTCCGGCCGGGATGGCGGTCCAGGCGGGCAGCTCGGCCACCGGCCGCTCCGGGTCGGCGACGCCGGCCCGCAGCAACCGCTCGACGTCGGCGAGCACGTCGGTGATCAGGGCCTCGCCGTAGACGTCCGGGTTGAAGACGATCTCCACGCGCAGCCGCCCGTCCCGGGTGATGCCGTAGAGCGTCAGGTCGAACGGTGAGCCGGGTGCGGGCACCGGCACCGGCTCGGCGGACAGGCCGGCCAGGTCCAGCCGGGGCTCGTCGAACGTGTACATGTTGAACAGCACCTGCACCAGCGGGCTGCGGTCGAGCAGGCCGCCCAGCCCGAGGCCGCCGACGATGCGTTCGACAGGCGCCTCCGGGTGGGCGAGCGCGGCGAGCAGTTCCTCCCAGGCGGCGCGGACGTGCGCGGCGAAGCCGGCCCCGGGCGTCCGGCGCAGCCGCAGCGGCGCGATCTCGATGAAGAAGCCGACCATCGGCTCGAAGTCGGCGGCCCGCCGGTCCACGGTGGGTGTGCCGACCACCAGGTCGGGCAGGCCGGTACGCCGGGCCAGCACCAGCGCGAACGCGGCGAGCACGGCGGCCGCCGGCGTCGCGCCGAGCCCGGCGGCGAGGTCGGTGAGCGCGGCAGTGGCGGCCCGGTCCAGCCGGGTACGCACCGTCGCGCTGGTGTACGTCTGTTCGGCCGGCCGGTCCCGTCCACCGGGGAGCCGCAGCACGACCGGCGCCCCGGTCAGGTGGTCCAGCCACCAGTCGAGGTCGGCGGCGGCGCGACGCCGGGCACGGTCGGCGCGCCAGGCCACGTAGTCGCCGTACGTGGCGGGCAGCAGCGGCAGCGGCGGCCCGTCCCCGAGCGCGGCCCGGTACGCGGCGGCCAGGTCGGCGTAGAACAGCGACTGCGACCAGCCGTCGAACACGGCGTGGTGGGCGTAGACGGCCAGCACGTGCTCGCCGTCGCCGGTGCGGATCAGCTCGGCCCGCCACAGCGTGTCGGTGCCCAGCGCGAACGGTGTGGCGGCGTTCGCCGCGAGGTGGCCGGCGAGGTCGGTGCCCGGGGCGAGGTCGCGTACCGGCAGCGGCACCGGTGTGGACGGGTCGGCGACCGCGTACGGCACGCCGTCGCGCTCCGGGATGCGCCAGCGCAGGACCTGCTGGCGGTCCGCGACGGCGGTGAGCGCCGTGGCGAGCGCCGCCACGTCGAGCGGGCCGGTGATCCGTTCGGCGAACGCGACGTTGTACGCCGACGCGGCGGCCGGGAAGTAGCGGTCGAGGAACCACAGCCGCTGCTGCGCCGGGGACAGCGCCGGTGGCCGTCCCCGGACGACCGGGGCCGGGCCGGTTCCGGCGGCTGCGTCGGCGCGGGCGGCGATGCCGCGTGGCGTCCGCCCGACCAGCACGTCCTCGATGGCGAGGTCGCGGCCCAGCCGCTCGCGCAGGTCGGCGACCAGCCGCATCGCGGTGATGGAGTGCCCGCCCTGGTGGAAGAAGTCGTCGTCGCGGCCGACCGCGGGCACGTCCAGCAGCGCCGCCCACGCCTGCGCGACGAGGCGTTCGGTGTCGGTGGCGGGCGGCTCGCCGGACGGCACGGGGGCCGGTCCGGCGACGTCGAGCGCGGCCAGCCGCTCGGTGTCGATCTTGCCGTTGATGGTGATCGGCAGCGCGGGCATGGTGTGCATCCGGGCCGGTACGGCGGCGGGCGGCAGCAGCCGGGCGCAGTAGTCACGCAGCTCGGCGGTGTCCAGGCCGGTCGCCACGTACGCGACGAGTTCCTGACCGCCGGCGCCGGCGCGGACCTGGACGCTGGCCAGGTCGACGTCCGGGTGGCGGCGCAGCACCGCCTCGACCTCGCCCAGTTCGATCCGCTGCCCGCGGATCTTCACCTGCCGGTCGGCCCGGCCGAGGAACTCCAGGCTCCCGTCCGGCAGCCACCGGGCCAGGTCACCGGTGCGGTAGAGCCGCTCCCCGGGCTTTCCGGAGAACGGGTCCGGGAGGAACCGTTCCGCCGTGCGGGCGGCGTCGAAGAGGTATCCGCGGCCGAGCCCGGGCCCACCGGCGAGCACCTCGCCGATCTCCCCCGGGCCGACCTCGCGCAGCTCGTCGTCGACCAGGTGGATGCGGTGGTTGGCGGCGGGCCGGCCGATCGGGATGGGCCGGGTCCAGTCGCCGCTGCCCTCGAACCAGGTCACCAGCACCGTCGCCTCGGTCGGGCCGTACACGCTGATGAAGCGGCGCCCGCCGGCGGTCCAGCGGCCGACCTGTTCCGGGCCGGTGGCCTCGCCGCCGGTGACGACCAGCCGCACGCCGGGCAGCCGGACCGGGTCCAGCAGCGGCAGGATCGGCGGCGGCAGCACCACCACGTCGACCGCCTGCTCGGCACAGATCCGGTAGAGCCGGGTCGGGTCGGCCCGCTCGGCGTCACCGGCGAGCACGACGGTGCCCCCGGCGGCGAGCGGGGCGAGCATGTCGACCACCGACGCGTCGAACCCGATCGAGGCGAACGCCAGGCACCGGGTCGCCGTGTCGAACCCGGAGAACTCCGCGATCGAGGTGACCTTCTCGGTCAGCGCCCGGTGCTCGATCACCGCGCCCTTCGGCTGCCCGGTCGACCCGGACGTGAACATCGCGTACGCGGTGGTGCCGAGCGTCGCCGGGGTCGGCTGCCAGGGCGCGGTGCCGGTGGGGACGTCCAGCACGGTGCGTCCGGTGAACGCCTCGGCGGCGGGCGTACCCACGACGACGCGCAGCCGGGCCTCGGCGGCCAGCTCGCGCAACCGTCCGCGCGGCAGCGCCGGGTCGAGCGGGACGTACCCGGCGCCGGCCGCCTGCACGCCGAGCAGCGCGACCACCAGGTCCGGGCGACGGTCCACGCAGACGCCGACGAGGTCGTCCGCGCCGATGCCGTGGGCGCGCAGCGACGCGGCCAGCGCGGCGGCCCGGCCGACCAGGTCGGCGTAGCTGAGCGTCAGGTCGCCCTGCACCACGGCCGGGGCGCCGGGACGCCGCCGGGCGTGCGCCGCGACCAGGTCGGGCAGGCACACCTGCGGGTAGGGCAGCTCGGGACCGATCTGCTGGTCGCGCTGATCGTCGCGGACGGTCATCGTCGTGCCTCGATCCAGTGCCGGGTCCGCCGGAACGGGTAGCCGGGCAGCGGCACCCGCCGGCCCGGCGGGACGGCCGGCTCGTCACCGGCGCGCCAGGCGCGGACTGCGGCGTCGTCGTCGGAGGCCGGGTCGCCCGCCGCGAGCGCGGTCAGCCGGCGCACCGCCTCCCCCGCGTCGGCGCAGGCGACCGCGTCCCGGTACGCCAGCCGCCGCCGTCCCACCGCGAGCGTGTGCGCCACGTCGGCCACCGCCAGGTCGCCGTCGGCCAGCCGGAGGACCAGCCGCCGGGCCAGTTCCCGCAGCGCCGCCGGGCTGCCCGCGGACAGTCCCAGCACCACCGGGCCGGGTGCCCCGGCGTCCGGCGCGTCCGTCGCGGGCGCCGGCTCGACCAGCACGTGCGCATTGGTGCCGCCGAGACCGAACGAGCTGACGCCCGCGCGCCGCTCCCCCGTCCACGACCGGGTCTCCGCGCCGACTTCGGCACCCGCTGCGGCCAGGTCGACGTCGCCGTGCGCGGCGGTGAAGTGCGCGGTACCCGGCACCTGCCCGGTGCGGACCGCGTACACGGCCTTGATCAGGGAAATCACGCCCGCCGCGGCGTCCAGGTTGCCGAGGTTGCCCTTCACCGAGCCGAGCAGCAACGGAGCGCGGGCGCCCCGGCGTACCCGGGCCAGCGCGTCCACCTCGATCGCGTCGCCCACCGGGGTGCCGGTGCCGTGCCCCTCCAGGTAACCGACGTCGACCGCGTCCCAGCCGACCGACGCCAGCGCCTCCGCCATCACCGCCGCCTGCCCGGACACGCCCGGCACGGTGAAGCCGGGCCGGTCGGCGCCGTCGTTGTTCACCGCCCACCCGGCGAGCACGGCGTACACGTGGTCGCCGTCGGCGCGGGCGTCGGCGAGCCGCTTCAGCACCACCGCCCCGGCGCCGTTGCCGAACACCTGCCCGGTGGCGGCGGCGTCGTACGGGCGGCACACCCCGTCGGTGGCCAGCAGCCCGCCCGGCCGCAGCCGGTAACCGGCCTGCCGCGTCGAGACCACCGCCGCGCCGCCCGCTATCGCCACGTCGCAGCGGTAGTCCAGCAGGCTCTGCCCGGCCTGGCACACCGCGACGAGCGAGGTCGAGCAGGCGGTCTGGACCGCCACGGCCGGGCCGGACAGCCCCAGCGCGAACGCGGTGCGCGTCGGCAGATAGTCGCAGCCGGAGCCGGTCAGCGCGTCGTCCCAGTCCTCGGCGAGCGTGCCGGCCGCCGGGGCCAGCGCGGGGTTGCCGAGCAGGTGGTGGTGCAGGTAGCGGCTGGGCGCGCATCCGGCGAACACGCCGATCTGGGCCGGGTCGCGGTCCGGGTCGATCGCGGCGTCCTCCAAGGCGTGCCAGGCGACCTCCAGGAACAGCCGGTGCTGCGGGTCGAGCAGCGCCGCCGCCGCAGCGGGATAGCCGAACAGGTCCGCGTCGAAGCCCTCCAGATCGTCGAGCCGGCCGAACGCCGACACCCAGTCCGGTCCGCCCGGCGCGCCCGCCCCGGCCGGGACCCGGCGCACCGAGTCCACCCCGGACAGCAGGTTGCGCCACAGCGCCGGTGCGTCGTCCGCGCCGGGCACCCGGCAGGCCAGGCCCACCACCGCGATCCGGTCGTCCTCGCTCACGCCCGTCCCTCCCCGCCGCCGGCGGCCCGCGCGGCGGCACGGCGGGCCATCCGGCGTCCGACCGCGGTCAGCCGGCCGTCCTCCGGTACGCCCGCGGCGTCCCCGGCCGTCTCCAGGTACGCGGCCAGCGCCGCCACCGTCGGGAACTCCACCAGCCGGGCCAGCGGCACCCGGCGGCCGAGGTGTTCCTCCAGGTACCCCTGCACCAGGGCGAGCTGGAGCGAGTGCCCGCCCGCCTCGAAGAAGTTCACCAGGCGGCCCACAGTGGTCAGTCCGAGCACCGTGCACCAGCCCGCCGCGATGGTCTGCTCGACCGGCCCGGCCGGCGGTCCCCCGGCATCCGGGCGGCCGGCGGCCGGCTGCCCCGCGTGCGGCCCTCCGGCGGCCGGGCAGCCGGCGTCCGGGTCGGGCAGGGCGGCCTGGTCGAGCTTGCCGGTCGGGCCGATCGGCAGCTCCGGCACCGCCACCACCGCCCGGGGCACCATGAAGTCCGGCAGCACACCGGCCAGCCGTTCCCGCAGCGCTCCCGGCTCGACGACCGTACCGGCGGCGCCGACCACGTACGCGACGATCTCCTGCTCGCCCGCGCCGGACGCACCGCGTCGCGCCACCACCGCCGCGTGGGCCACGCCGGGCAGCGCCGCCAGGCACGCCTCGATCTCGCCCAGCTCCACCCGGTAGCCGCGGATCTTCACCATCCGGTCGCCGCGGCCCAGGTAGACGAGCGTGCCGTCGGGCAGCCGCCGCGCGATGTCACCGGTCCGGTACGCGCGCACCCCGTCGTGCTCGGTGAACCGGTCCGCGGTCAGCTCCGGCAGGCCCAGGTAGCCGAGCGCGACGTGCGGGGTCCGCACGACCACCTCCCCGGTGAGGCAGGCGGGGCGTCCGGCCGGGTCGGTGAGCACCACCTCGACGCCCGCCAGCGGGTGCCCGATCGGCACGACTGCCCGCCCCGGGTCGGCGTCCGGCGGCAGGTGGTGCTGCGCGGCGAAGCTGATCTCGGTGGTGCCGTACCCGTTGACGAACACCACGCCCGGCGCGAACGACCGCCGGGCCAGCGTCACGTCGTGCCGGGTGACCTCCTCGCCGCCGAGGACGACAGCACGGACCGACGGCAGCCGCCCGTGCTCGCCGAGGCTCGCCATCACGTACCGGAAGACGGTCGGGGTGGAGTGGTAGACGGTGACGCCCCGGCCGGCGAGCGCACCGGTGAGGTGGCCGAGGCCGTGCGTGCGGACGTCGACCGGGACGGCGGCAGCGCCGGACAGCAGCGCGCCGAACGTGTCGGTGACCGCCATGTCGTAGCCGAACGAGGTGAGCACGCTCGTGCGGTCGTCCGGCCGGACGGCGAAGTTGCGCACGTGGTTGCGGACGCCGAACAGCACGTTGCGGTGGCTCTGCACCACGCCCTTCGGCTTCCCGGTGGACCCCGAGGTGTAGAGCACGTACGCCGGGTCGTCCGGGCGCGCGGGCCCGGCCCGGACCGGCACGCCGGCGTCGCCCCCGCGCAACGACACGACCGGCAGCTCCAGCCCGGCGGCGGCAGCGAGCGTGGCGGCGCGCTCTTCGTGGCCGAGGTCCGCGACGATCGCCCGGACGCCTGCGTCGCGCAGCATCGCGGCCAGCCGGGCCGCCGGGTACGCCGGGTCCAGCGGCACGTACGGCGCCCCCGACGCCAGCGCCGCCAGGATGCCGGTGATCGTGGCGACGCCGTGGCGGCACAGCACCGCCACCGGCGCCGTGACGTCACCCGGCCCGGCCAGCGCTTCGGCGGTCGCGGCGACTGCCGCGCCGAGTTCCCGGTAGGTCACCGTCGCGTCGTCGGCGAGCACCGCCGGCCTGTCCGGGTACGCCCGCACCGCCGCGGCGAACGCGGCCGGGATGGTGTCGCCGCGGACCCGATCGGCCTCGGTGCCGTCGCCACCGTGCAGCCGCCACAGGTCCGGCGCCGGACGCCGCTCGTAGCGGGCCGACGGCAGCAACCCCGCCGACGAGGCGGCCGGGTCCAGCGTGGACAGGACGTCGGCCAGGTCGGCGCGGAGGTCGTCGGCGTACGCGGCGGGCAGCCCGGAGACGGTGACGCCGGCCAGGTCGGGGCTCACCTCGACGGTGGCGTCGACCGGGTGGTCCGGCGGCGCCGGGCACAGCGACCGGCACAACTCCCGGATCGGCGCGTCGGCGGTCAGGTCGAGCGTCACCGGGTCGTCGCCGTGCCGCAGCGTCACCGCGGGGGCTCCGGTGTACCGGCGTACCACCAGGGCGGTGGCGGTGAGGACGACGGCGGCCGGGTCGACGCCCGCGGCGCGCGCCCCGGCGGCGAGCCGCGGCGGCAGGCCGAGCGGCTGCGGAGAGGGGCTCACCGCTGGTCCAGGACGGCGGCGACCACGTCGGCGAGCGTGGACACCTCGGCGTCGGCCTCGGCGATCCGGAAGTCGTCGCAGTAGCTGCCGGTGCCGTGCACCACGATCTCGTACCCGGCCGGCACCAGGCCCCGGTCGACGGCGTTGCAGACGCCGGTAAGCGCCATCAGGATCGACCACTCCCGCAGCCGGGCCGGGTCCTCGGGCAGCGTCAGACCGGCGGCGGAGAGCCACTGCCGGGCGACCGGATAGCGCCGCACGCACTCGCGCCGCGACACCACGATGCCGTCGCCCCCGTGCCGTTCGATGAGCGCGTTCATGGCCGGGGAGGTCACCGGGCGATGGGTGTAGAACGTCGGGTCGAGCACCTCGGCCGGGTCGTCGGTGACGGCCGGGAAGCGCAGGTCGGCGTCCTGCGTCCAGACGCCCCGGCTCTCGTCGAGCGTGTACGCCGGGCAGTGGTCCCGCTCGAACGAGCCGTGGCGCAGGCTGAGCACCATGTCCGGCGTGCCGAGGTGCTGCACGAGCAGGAAACCGGGCCGGTCGGCCGGGTCGGCGTCGCCGGCCGCCTCCAGCACGTCGCGGCCCAGGTTGTAGCCGAGCAGGCCGAACGCGCTGGACACGGCGTGCGCGTGCCAGCGGGAACCGGCGGCGGGCGACACGTCGGCTTCGAAGGCGGCCCGGGCGGCGTCGGCGACCAGGTAGTTGCGCAGGTCGAGCGTGTACCAGAGGGTGACGCCGCGCTTGTCGTACGCGGTGGCCGCGTACTCGTCGACGAACGCGCGGCCGAGCGCCTTCACGCCCTCCGGGTCCGCGCCGGTGTACCGCAGCAGCGGGTTCAGCGCACGGGTCGCGGGATCGTCGGCGAGCGCGTCGTGGCGGAACTTGTGCCGGGTCGCCGCCGGCGCCAGCACCACGATGGACAGCTGCTCCGGGGTCACCAGCCCGGCCGCGTACGCGCGGGCCACCGAGTCGCGCAGCGCGACGCCCTTGTTGCCGGAGGTCGGGGTGACGATGCACAGCCGCTCGCCGGTACGCCGGATGTGCTCCACCGCGCGGGCGACGATCACCATCGAGGCGAACGTCTTCGTGGTCCGGGTGCCCGGGTTGGCGGTCAGGTCGAGCATCGTCAGGTCGTGCCCGCCGTAGTGGCCCAGCGGGGACCAGCTGACCGTGGCGGCGGCGTAGAACTCGCGTACCTGCGGGGTCAGCTCGGGCAGGTCGAAGCCGGGCGCGAAGCCGGGCGTGCCGGGCGCGTCGCCGGGGACCGCGCCGCATCGGCGCACCGCCGACGCGATGACGTCGTAGTAGTCGGTGATCATGTTGCGGGTGGCCGGGGTGGTCACGGTCATCGGGCTTCCTCCAACACACTCCGGGCCGGCGCCGGCGGCACCGTTCGCAGATGGTCACGCAGGGCGGTGAACCGGCAGGCGATCTCGGGCAGCTCGCTCGCGTGCCAGCCGCCGGCCAGGTCCGGCCGGTACGCCGCCAGTGCCGCTCGGGCGCGCTCCGGGTAGCGGACGTGGCCGCCGCCGACCTCGACGCCGTCGAGGCGCACGGCGGCGGTGTTCCAGGCGACCGCCTGCGCCACCGGCAGCTCGGCCGGCAGCCGCAGCTCGGTCCGGCCGCCGGTGAGCCGGACCGGATAGCCGCCCGGCAGTCCCAGTGGCCCGGGCAGGCTCGCCGTCACCTCGTCGCCGGTGGCGAGCGCCGCCACCAGGGCGGCCCCGGCGTGCCCGGCGAGCGCGTTCAGCTCCGGCCGGGGCAGCGCGCGGTAGCCGGCGAGCAGCCCGGTGACGTCCGGGACGGGCCGGCCGTCCAGCCAGGCGCGTACCTCGGCGGTGTCCTCGTCGTCCGGGCCGGGCGCGGCGAGGTGGGCGTGGTGGCCGAGCACCGCCAGGCGGCGCTGGCCGGGACGGCCGAGCGCGGCGTCCAGGCACGCGGCGAGCGTCGCCACGTTGCCGATGCCGCAGCGCACCGGCAGGTCCCGTGCGGCGAGCAGCGGGTTGACCGCGTCCGGGAACGCGCCGTTGACGAGCGTCGCGCCGGGCGCGCCGCCGGCCAGCGCGGCGGCCAGCCGGGACACCAGCTCGGCCTGCAATGCCAGCGTCACGCCGAAGCCGGCCGCGGCGATCAGGTCCGTCCAGGCCGACGGCGCCGCCGCCCGCTCGTACGGCGACTGCGCGGACGCGGCGCAGACCAGCACGTCGGGCCGGAGCCGGGCCATCGAGGCGGCGTCGGCGGCGTACCCCTCCCCCGGGTCGGCGCCGGGTTCGGCGGTGAACGGCCGGGCGGTGACGGCGACGGGGGTTCCGGCGACTGTGGCGCGCACCCGCGCGGCGCGGGCGAGCGCGAGCGCCGCGTCCGGGTCGCGGGCCAGGACCGTCACGCGCAGCGGCGCCGGGGTGGGCGTCGCGGCCAGGGCGTGGCACAGCGAGCGGGCCAGCCGGCCGGCGCCCACCACGACGACGTGCCGCGCGTCAGCGGACCGGGCTGACATCGCGTCCCGCCTCCGTGACCCGGTCGACCCAGTCGGCGAACGACCCGGCGCGCAGGCAGCTCGCCGGGGACACCTCCAGCCCGGCCATCTCCCGTACCCGCAGCGCAATCCGCAGCGCGGTCAGCGAGTGCCCGCCGAGCGCGACGAACGTGTCGTCGTCGTGCAGCGCGTCGACGCCGAGCGTGGCCCGCCACGCCTCGCGCAGCCGGTCGGTGAGGGCGCCGTCGCCGGGTTCCGCAGCAGGCCCGGTGGGCCGGGGCGGTGGTGGTGGCAGCTCCAGCCGGGCGACCTTGCCGTTGGGCAGGCGGGGCAGCCGGTCGACCAGGACGATCTGGTCCGGGCGCATCGCGGGCGGCAGCGCCGAGGCCAGGTAGCCCTGGAGCAGCCCGGTGGTCAGCAGGTGGTCGGCGGGCTCGTCCCGGGGCGTCGCCGCGGGCGGCGGGTCCTGCGGCCGTACGGCGTAGACGTAGCTGACGTCGGCGTCCGCGCCGACGTTCCAGTCGCCGATGTCGTTGACCTCGAACCCGGCCGCGCACAGCATCTCGCGCACCAGCGGGGTGGTCACGCTGCTGCGCTCGACCTCCAGGCAGACCTGGCGGATGCGGGGCCAGTGCTCGGGGCGCAGCCCGCGCAGCACGCTCAGCTCGGCGCCCTCGGTGTTGATCTTCAGCAGGTCGACGCGGTCCAGCCCGAAGCGGTCCAGCAGGTCCGACAGCGTCACCGTCGGCACCACGTGCGCCACCGGGGCGAGGCGGCGGCGGGCGTCCGCGAGTAGCGCCGCCTGTTCGGTCTCGTCGGCGTCGCCGCCACCGTTGCGGTAGTGCGACCGGACCAGGTCGGAGGCGACGCCGGCCCGGTCGGCGCCGAGGCCGGACAGGTAGCTCAGCTCGGGGAACGAGGTCAGCTCGGCGGTGCCCGCCGCGTCGGTCACGGCGGCCTCGACGACCGACGCCGACCCGGCGTAGAGGCCGAGGTTGGCGCGCAGGTACGGCAGGGTGTCCGGGTTCGGTTCGACCGCCACCAGTCGCACGTCGCGCGCCTGCCGGGACGCCCAGAGCGAGAACAGCCCGATGTTGGCGCCGACGTCGACGACCACGGCGCCGTCGCCGACGCGGACGCCGAAGCGGGCGTACTCGGCCTGGTCGAAGATCTGCCGGTAGAGGAAGACCGCCTCGTCCGGCGACGCCGCGGTGACCGCCATGCCGTTCGGCAGCGGGAAGCGCGGCAGCCCGCCGACCGCCGGGGCCTGCCGGGGCTGCGGCACCACGTACCCGACCAGGCGGGGGCCGTCGTCGGTGTCCGGGACCGTCACCACCACCGCGTCGTGCACGGCGGGATGCTCGCGCAGCACGGCGGCCACCTCGCCCGGCTCCACCCGGACCCCCCGGATCTTGACCTGGTCGTCGGCCCGGCCGCGGAACTCCAGGAAGCCCTGCGGCGCGATCCGCACCAGGTCGCCGGTGCGGTAGAGCCGCGCGCCCGGCCGCGCCGGGTCGGCGCGGAAACGTTCCGCCGTCCGCTCGTCGTCGCGCAGGTAGCCCAGCCCGACCGCGACCCCGCCGATCCACAGCTCGCCGGTCCCGCCCTCGGGCACCGGGCGCAGATCGTCGTCGAGCACGTGGGCGGTGACGCCGTCGATGATCCGGCCGATCGGGGCGATGCTGCCCGCGTACGGCTCGGCGCAGTCCCAGTAGGACACGTTGATCGACGTCTCGCTCGGGCCGTACCCGTTGAACAGCCCGCACGGCAGCACCTCGCGCAACCGCCGGACCAGCCGCATGTCCAGCGCCTCGCCGCCGCACAGCACCCGCCGCAGCGTGAGGCAGCCGGCGAACTCCGGCTCGTCGAGCACGTGCCGCAACATGGTCGGTACGAAGTGCGCGGTGGTGACCGCCTCCCGCTGGATCAGCCGGACCAACCCGAGGCTGTCGAACTGCAGGCCCGGCCCGGCGACGACCACGGCGCCGCCCGCGATCAGCGGGGAGAGGATCTCGTGCACCGACGCGTCGAATCCGATCGACGCCTTGTGCAGCACCCGGTCGTCGGCGCCGAAGCCGAACCACTCGTGACCCCAGGCCAGCCGGTTGACCAGCCCGGCGTGGTGCAGCACCACGCCCTTCGGCCGGCCGGTGGAGCCGGAGGTGAACAGCACCAGCGCGGCGTGCTCACCCGGCGGCAGCCAGCCGGTGCGATCGGTCAGGTCGGCCGTCGACCCGGCCCGCGCGGTACGCACGTCCCGCCACCCGGTCGACGCGGGCGCGGCGACGGCGGGCGGACGGTCGGCGTACAGGACGAGCCGGGGCGCGGCCGCCGCGAGCATCTGCTCGGCCCGGCCGGAGGGCAGCTCGGGGTCGATCGGCACCGCCACCGCGCCCACCGCGAGCGTCGCCAGCAGCGACGTCACATAGTCGGCGGACCGGTGCAGGTAGAGACCCACCAGGTCACCCGGCCGCACGCGGGCGCGGCGCAGCAGCTCGGCCGTCGCGCCGGCCCGCTCCCACAGCGCGGTGTAGCTCAGCTCGCCGTCCGGGCCGACGATCGCGGGCCGGTCGCCGCCGGCGCCGGCGGGCCGGTGCACCAGGTCGATCAGGTAGCGCGGGCCGGTCAGGTGGCTCGGGCCGGTCACGGCGCTACCTGCGTCCTCGTCGCGACCGCGACGATCGCCATCCGAGGCACCTCGGCCACGAACTGCCCGTCGGCCCGGTAGACCAGCGGACGGGCCGGCACGTCGTCGCGGCCGATCCCGGCCAGGTAGCGGGTGTGGTCGAAGTGGCGGGTCAGCAGCTGCCACACCTCGTCGTCGGTGAGCGTAGCGAAGTAGTCGCGCACGCCGTACATGTCGCCGACGTAGTCGCGCATGCCCGCGGACGCGGACTCGGCGCTGTCGGCGCGCACGATCAGCGGGTCGTACAGGTCGAGGACGCGTACCGGCAGCCCGGCCGCGGTGAACAGGCCGGTCAGCTCGGCGCGGCTGAAGTGCCGGTAGTCGTGGCCGCCGGCGGCGTGCGGGTGCACCACTTCGCCGAAGAACCCGGCCATCGGGCTGGACTCGTCGAAGTCGTGCAGCACGATCCGGCCGCCGGGTCGGACCACCCGGGCCGCCTCCGCGACCGCCTGCGGCCGCCGGGCCGCCGGGATGTGGTGCGTGCCGTACGCCAGCAGCACCGCGTCCACGCCGGCGTCGCGCAGGAACAGGAAGTGCGCGGCCTGGCGGACGGCGGGCAGGCCGTGGGCGAGCGCCTTGTCGACCATGTGGCCGGACAGGTCGCCGGTGATGAATGCGAGTTTGGACTCGAAGCAGGCCGACTGGCTGCCCGCGGCGCGGGCCACCGTGCCGTCGCCGCCGAGTACGTCGAGGATCAGCGTGACCGGAGCGGCTGCGTCCGGCGTGGCGAGGTCCAGCAGCCGCCGCATACCGGTCCAGCGGACGAGCGTGTCCCGCTGAGCCCGGCGATAGGAATCGCCCCGGCCGGTGGAGTCGGTGTCGAACTCGCTGACCGTGCCGGCCAGTTCCGCGAGGGCCGCGTCCGCGCCGGGACGGCCGAAGTCGAGCAGCTCGCGCAGTTGCGGGTGGAGGGTCGCCACGGTGTGCAGGTAATCGCGTAGGACCAGGGACGGAAGGTACGGCCGGCTCATGAACACCTCGGCGCACGCGACAGTATGCCGCCTCGTCAGCGACGTCCCTTCGGCGAACGGATGGCGAACTTTAACACCGCTTCTCGGCCACTCACCAGGTCGAATACCGGACATTGTGGAAGGTCCGGCGCGGGTACGAGTCCTTACCTGCTCTTTGTCGCTTATTCCGCCACAGGGGTGTGACTGACGACGATGTGTCGCATTAGGTCGATGATTTCCGGCAGATGGTCGGTAAGGAAGAAATGCCCGCCGGGAAACACGTGCCATCGCGGCTCGGTGACACATTCCCGGGCCCACCCCGCGGCCCGTTCCGGGTCCACGTGCTCGTCCCCGTCGCCGAGCAGCACGTGCACCGGCACCTCCAGCGGCGGCCCCTGGCGATAGGCGTACCGCTCGGACAGCGCGAAGTCGGCCCGCACCCCGGGCAGGATCAGCTCCATCAGGTCGCGGTCGGCCAGCAGCGCAGCCGGCGTGGCCCCGAAGTCGCGCAGCGCGTCGATGAGACCGGCGTCGTCCAGGTCGTGGACGCGCCGCCGTACCAGCCGGGTCCTCGGCGCCTCCGCGCCGCCGACCAGCAACGCCAGCGGTGCGGGCGCGCCCCGGCGGCGCAGCTCCCGGGTCACCTCGAACGCCACCAGCGCCCCCAGGCTGTGGCCGAACAGCAGGAACGGCCCGGACGCCCGCTCGGCGACGGCCGTCGCCAGCGCGTCCACCAGTTCCGCGAGGTCGTCCACCGGTGGCTCGTGCAGCCGGACGCCCCGGCCCGGCATCAGCGCGACCTGCACCGACAGCTCCGGCGCGGCCAGTTCCCGCCACTGCGCAAAGGAGGCGGCGACGCCGCCGGCGTACGGGAAGACGAACACCTGGGCGTCGCCGGTCGAGGATCCGGCCGGCCCGAACCAGCGGCTCGCAGTCACCTGGGACATGGCCAGGAGCATAGGGCGCACGGCGCGGCGGACCGCCGCGCGGACGCCGGTCCGGCACGCCCGCGCCGGGCACCGGCCGGTGCTACGGTGGACCGGAGTGATCCAGTGGCGATCAGGCAGGCAGGGAGACCAGACATGGCGGGTGACGACGACATCTCCGGGTGAGACCGGACATGTGACCGACCACAGGCAGGCGCCGTGGTCGCGTCGTCGTACCCCGAGACCGTGTCCCCCGCCGGGCGGCTGAGGTCCGCCCGCCCTCATCTTCGAGGTCGTCTTCCTGATGTCCGATTCCTTCGTCGTCTGCTCGAACCTGACCTTCTCCTGGCCGGACGACACTCCGGTCTTCCAGAACCTCTCCTTCACCCTCGGCGCGGGCCGGACCGGCCTGGTCGCGCCGAACGGCGCCGGCAAGAGCACGCTGCTCAAGCTGATCGCCGGTGAGCTGCGGCCCGCCGCCGGGTCGGTCACGGTGCACGGTGTGCCGGGCTACCTCCCGCAGAGCCTGCCGCTGTCCGGCGACCTGACCGTGGCGCAGGTGCTGGAGATCGCCCCGCTGATCGCGGCGCTGCACGCCATCGAGTCCGGCGACGCCGACGAGCGGCACTTCACCACCATCGGCAACGACTGGGACATCGAGGAGCGCACCCGCGCCCAGCTGGACCGGCTCGGCCTCGGCGACCTCGCGCTCGACCGGCGGCTGGACACCCTCAGCGGCGGGCAGGTCGTCTCGCTCGGCCTGGCGGCGCAACTGCTCAAACAGCCCGACGTGCTGCTGCTCGACGAGCCCACTAACAACCTCGACCTCGACGCCCGGCACCGGCTCTACGACGTGCTGGAGCAGTGGACCGGCTGCCTGCTGCTGGTCAGTCACGACCGGGCGCTGCTGGACCGGATGGACCGCATCGCCGAGCTGGACCGCGGCGAGGTGCGGTTCCACGGCGGGAACTTCACCGCGTACGAGGAGGCGGCGCGCGCCGCGCGGGAGGTGGCGGAGAAGAACATCCGCAACGCCGAGCAGGACCTCAAGCGGGAGAAGCGGGAGTTGCAGGAGGCCCGCGAGCGGGCGGCCCGCCGGGCCGGCAACGCCGCCCGCAACCTCAAGAACGCGGGGCTGCCGAGGATCGTCGCCGGCGGCATGAAGCGGGACGCGCAGGTGGCCGCCGGCAAGGCGAACGAGATGCACTCCGGGCGGGTGGACGACGCCCGGGCCCGGCTCGACGAGGCCGAGCGGGCGCTGCGCAACGAGCAGAGGATCTCGGTGGAGCTGCCCGCCACCGAGGTGCCGGCCGGCCGCACGCTGCTCACCGCCGAAGGAGCGCAGATCCGGTACGGCGACCGGCAGCTGTTCGCCACAGGTGGCGTCGACCTGACGATCCGGGGACCGGAGCGGATCGCTCTGCTCGGCGGCAACGGCGCGGGCAAGTCCACGCTGCTGCGCCTGATCAACGGCGACCTGGAACCCGAGCAGGGCCGGATCAGCCGGGCCGACGGCCGCATCGCGTACCTGTCGCAGCGCCTCGACCTGCTGGACTCCGACCGTACGGTGGCGGAGAACCTGGCCGCGTTCGCGCCGCAGGCCCCGGATGCGCAGCGGATGAACCTGCTGGCCCGCTTCCTGTTCCGCGGCGCGCGGGCGCACCTGCCGGCCGGGGTGCTCTCCGGCGGCGAGCGGCTGCGGGCGACGCTGGCCTGCGTCCTGGGCGCCGAGCCGGCCCCGCATCTCCTGCTGCTCGACGAGCCGACGAACAACCTCGACCTGCTCAGCGTCGCGCAGTTGGAGAGCGCGCTGAACGCGTACCGGGGGGCGCTGCTCGTGGTCAGCCACGACGAGCGGTTCCTGGCCGCGATCGGGGTCGAGCGCTGGCTGCGGCTCGCCGACGGGCGCCTGACGCAGACCGGTCCCCCGGACGCCGCCTGACAGTGAGGATGTAGGGGTGGGGTCACCCGGCCTGGTCTGACTCACCGCCTGACCGACGTTGCTGTCCTGGAGCGGATCCGTCGGCTTGGTCCGGGTGACCCCGTTCCTGCACGTCACTGG
>NZ_MAGP01000143.1 GCF_002926165.1 Micromonospora chalcea
GAAAAACCGGCCGAGAAATTCGCCACCGGAGGTGATCCGTCCGCGCCGTCGCTCCGTACCTGAGTGGGGAGCAGGGTCGGCCGGTGGGGGCGCCGCCGCGAGACGATCGAGGAGCAGATGGCCCGGGAGCTGCCCGCCTCGGAGTACCGGCCGAGCGTCTCGACCACCTCGGCAGGCGTGCCGGCGGCGCCGTTGGCGCGCAACTCGTCCGGGTCACGACCGATCGCCTCGGCGCGCCGCTTCACCTCGGCCTCGTTGCGGCCGCAGCACAGCACGAGCGCGTTGGACCAGGCCATTGTGGACGGATCGCGGTCGATCTCGGCGCAGGCGTCGCGTACCCGCTGGAACTGCGTGACGGTGTCCTCGACCGAGACGAACGGCAGGTTGAACTCGTCGGCGTACCGGGCGGCCAGGCGGGGCGTGCGCTTCGGTCCCATGCCGCCGAGCAGGATCGGCGGGCGAGGGCTCTGCACCGGCTTGGGCAGCGCCGGCGAGTCGCTGACCGGGTAGTACGTGCCGGGGAAGTCGAACGTGGAGCCCGCCGGGGTGGACCAGAGCCCGGTGATCACCGCGAGCTGCTCCTCCAGCCGGTCGAACCGCTCCCCCAGCGGCGGGAACGGGATGCCGTACGCGGTGTGTTCCTCGGCGTACCAGCCGGTGCCGATGCCCAGCTCGACCCGGCCGCCGCTCATCTGGTCGACCTGCGCCACCGTGATCGCCAGCGGGCCGGGGAGCCGGAACGTGGCGGCGGTCATCAGCGTGCCGAGCCGGATCCGGGTGGTGTCGCGGGCCAGCCCGGCGAGCGTGGTCCAGGCGTCGGTCGGGCCGGGGTCACCGCTCACCGAGCCCATCTTCAGGTAGTGGTCGGAGCGGAAGAACGCGGCGAAGCCGGTCTCCTCCGCGCGCCGGGCCACGGCGAGGAGCTGGTCGTACGTGGCGCCCTGCTGGGGTTCGGTGAAGATCCGCAGTTCCATGCCCCGAGCATATGGAGCCCGGCGGGGCCGGGCACGACGACCCAGCATTCCTTGACAGGCATATAACCAGCGGGGCATATTGCGAGGTGTGACAGTCGACGCCTTCGCCGTGCTGGCCGAGCCCTCCCGGCGCCGCATCCTGGACCGGCTGCGCCGGACCGAGAGCAGCGTCGGCGAGCTGGTGGACGCGCTGGGCATGAGCCAGCCGGCCGTCTCCAAGCACCTGCGCGTGCTCCGCGACGCCGGACTGGTCACCTGCCGTACTGCCGCGCAGCGGCGGATCTACCGGGTCGACACCGCGCCGCTACGAGCAGTCGACGACTGGCTCGAGCCGTACCGGTCGATGTGGACCACGCATCTCGACGCCCTGGAACGCCATCTCGACAGTCAGGAGTGACAGATGGACCGCGCCACGTTCCGCCCCGGCCCACTCGCCCGGGTCAAGCTGACACCCGAAAACGAACTGGTCTTCGTCCGCGACCTGCGGCACCCGCCGGAAACCGTGTGGGCCGCGCTCACCGACCCGGATCGGCTCGCCGAGTGGGCGCCGTTCCTGGCCGACCGTGACCTGGGCCGCCCCGGCGACGCCGTACTCAGCGCCGTCGACGGCGACCAGAGCTACCCGGCGCCGGCCCGGGTGCTGCGCGCCGACCGGCCGCACCTGCTGGAGTACACCTGGGGCGACGACCTGCTGCGCTGGGAGCTGGCCGCCAACGGCGACGGCACCACGCTCACGCTGCGGCACCGGGTCGGCGGTCCCGACCTCGCCGCGATGACTGCCGCCGGCTGGCACGTCTGCCTCGACGTCGCCGCGCATCTGCTCGACGGCGACCCGGTCGGCCCGATCCGGGGCGCGGAGGCGAAGGACTTCGGCTGGGCGGACCTGCGCGACGCGTACGCCGAACGCCTGAACCGCGACTGACGACTGCGGTCACCCGGTCCGGCGGCGCAGCCACCCGGCGGCGCCGCCGACAAGCGTCGTTCCGATGGTGGTGCCGATCGCCACGAGCGCCGCCCCGACCGCCCACAGGCCGGTGTCGTCGGTCGAGGCGGCGTGCACCGCCCACGGCACGGTGAACGCCACTGTCATCACTGTCGCCACCAGCCAGATGTTCAGCCACCAGCCGGCGACGGCGGCCAGCGCGCCCAGGGTCAGCACCGCGGCGGCGACCTGCCAGACCGCGTACGGCCCGCTCATGTCGCCGGTCTGCGGGTCCACGGTCCAGCCGGACTCCCAGCTCAGCCAGGCCACCCACGCGCCGGCCGTGGCCAGCGCCAGGAACAGACCGCCGAGCAGCGTACGTCTCGTCGTCACGCCTTCGATCCTGCCCGGCCGGCGGGGCGGGCGAATGAGCACGCGTACTCGATTTCGCCGCCGCGCACACGGCGGTGTGCGCGGCGTGTGCGCCCGGTGCCAGCGGCCCCGGCCATCGTCGGCGTCATGAGTTACGCATTCGAAGCGGAGGGCCTGGTCAAGCGGTTCGGTACGACGACCGCGCTGGCCGGGATCGACCTCGCCGCACGCCGGGGGACCGTGCTGGGGGTGCTGGGGCCCAACGGCGCCGGCAAGACCACTGCGGTACGGATCCTCGCCACGCTGTTGCGCCCGGACGGGGGGCGCGCGACTGTCGGCGGCTACGACGTGGTCACCGACGCCGCCCGGGTACGGCGGCTGATCGGGCTGACCGGCCAGTACGCCTCGGTGGACGAGGACCTGACCGGCACCCAGAACCTGGTGCTGATCGGCCGGCTGCTCGACCTGAGCCGCCACGAGGCGCGGGCGCGGGCGGCGGAGCTGCTCGCCTGGTTCGGCCTGACCGACGCGGCCGGACGCCCGGCCAAGACGTACTCCGGTGGCATGCGCCGCCGCCTGGACCTGGCGGCGAGCCTGGTCGGCCGGCCGGAGGTGATCTACCTGGACGAGCCGACGACCGGGCTGGACCCGGCGAAGCGGGAGGAGATGTGGGGGGTGGTCCGCTCGCTCGTCGACGACGGGTCGACGGTGCTGCTGACCACGCAGTACCTGGACGAGGCCGACGCGCTCGCCGACGAGATCTCGGTGATCGACCACGGGCGGGTGATCGCGCACGGTACGCCGGGCGAGCTGAAGCGGATCGCGGGCAGCCAGACGATCGTGGTCCGGCCGACCGATCCGGGCCGGATCGGCGCGGTCGCCGAGATCCTGCGCGCCGCCACCGGGGCCGATCCCGAGCTGCCCCGGCCGGGCGTGCTCACCGTGCCGGTGGACGACGACACCCCGTTCACCGCTGTGGTCCGCCGGCTCGACGACGCCGGCATCGGAGTGGTCGAGCTGGCGTTGCGGCTGCCCAGCCTCGACGAGGTGTTCTTCACGTTGACCGGCCACGGCGCCGAGGAGCAGGCGGAGGTGGCGGCATGACCACGACGACCCGTACGGCGACGCCGCCGCCCCGGACCGGCACGCCCCGCGCCTCCGCCCGTCCGTTCGGGCTGGTCCGGCACAGTCTCGCGCTGGCCGGCCGCAGCCTGGTCAAGACGATCCGGACCCCGGAACAACTGCTCGACGTCACGCTCCAGCCGGTCGTCTTCGTGCTGATCTTCGTCTACCTGCTCGGCGGCGCGGTCGCCGGCTCGCAGCACGAGTACCTGCAGTTCCTGCTGCCCGCGATCATGGTGCAGACCGTGCTGTTCGCGTCCATCGCGACCGGCGTCAGCCTCAACACCGACGTCGAGAAGGGCGTCTTCGACAGGTTCCGCAGCCTGCCGATCGCCCGGTCCGCGCCGCTCGTCGGCTCGGTGGTCGGCGACCTGGTCCGGTTCGTGGTCTCCATCGCGGTGCTGCTGGGGTTCGGCTACGCGCTCGGCTTCCGGATCGGCACCGATCCGCTGTCCGCGCTCGCCGCCTGCCTGCTGACCATCGCGTTCGCGTTCGCGGTCAGCTGGATCGGCGTGCTGCTCGGGGTGCTGATGCGCAGCCCGGGCGCGGTGCAGGGCACGGCGTTCCTGCTGCTGTTCCCGCTGACCTTCGGCACCAACATGATGGTGCCGACGGACACGCTGCCCGGCTGGTTGCAGTGGTGGGTCGGGGTCAACCCGGTGGCCGACGTGATGGAGGCGGCCCGGGGTCTGATGATCGGCGGCCCGGTGGCCGGGCCGGTGACCCGGTCGCTGCTCTGGACCGTGGCGATCATCGCGGTGTTCGCGCCGCTCGCCGTCCGCGCCTACCGCCGCCGCGCCTGAGGGCGCCTCATCCCAGCCGGGTCGCCGCCCACGAACGCGAGGGCGTCGGCCCGGCTGCGGCCGTGACCCCGGGCGTACGCGGCGGCGTATCCGTCCTCGCCCAGCTCGGCGCGCAGCCGCTCGGCGAGCCGCTGCGCGTCGGGATTGGAGCGGTCCGGCCGCCCGCGCAGCGAGTCGGAGACGCCGAGCAGTTCGGCCGCGCGCTCGTACCGGCCCTCGGCCACCGCCAACGCGACCCAGCCGACCGTGACGATCGCGACCACCGGCATGTCCCGGGCGGCGAGGGCCCGCGTGGTCGCCTCGTCGAGACAGCGACGCGCACCCGGCAGGTCACCGCGGGCCAGCGCCAGATGGCCCGTCTCGGTCAGCAGCAGGGCGCGGAACTGCGGGGCGGCCAACGGTGTCTCGGCCTGGCGGCGCGTCGCCTCGGCGAGGCACTCCTGCGCCTCGTCCAGCGACCCCTCGGAGCGGGCGATGCTGCCGAGCATCATCAGCCCGAACGCCGCGTCCCGGCCGTTCCGGTCGGTCACGAACCGGCGCAGTTCGGCCTTGGCGCCGGCCACGTCGCCGGAGCGGGCGCGGATCGCGGCGAGCCAGATCAGCTGGAAGCCGGGCTCGGAGGCCGGGTTGAGTTCCCGGGCCAGCCGCACCGACTCCTCCAGCGCCGCGGTCGCCGCCTCGAAGTCGCCGCGTTTGGTGAGCGCGTCGGCGTACTCGCTGAGCACGTGCGACAGGCTCATCCGCTCGCCGACCGCGCGCAGCTCCGCGGCGGCGTCGGTCAGGTCACGCAGCATGCCGTCGGCGTCGCCGTCGTTCTCCTTGAACTTGCCGCGTACCCCCAGCAGCGTGCCGTCGGTCCACGGGTCGGGATGCCCGCGCGCACGGTCGATCGCCGCGATCCCGGCCGCCGTGTCGTCGTCGAAGATCGACAGCATCGGCGCGAGCAGCCCCACGATCGGATGCTTGGTCCCCTCCACCGCCCGCAGGGTCGTGGTCAGCTCGGCGATCTGCTCCGGCGTCGGCCCCCGCTCGCCGCCTGCCAGCTCCGAACCGATGCGGATGGCGAGCACCACCGCCCGCTCCTCCGCCGGGGCCGGGCCGGGCAGCGCCAGCGCGCGGGCCAGCACGTCACCGCCGATGCCGCCGTCGCCCCAGATCACCAGCGGCAACGCCAGCCCCGCGCCGATGCGCAGCGCGGTGTCGGCGTCACCGGCGTCGCAGGCGTAGTGCAGCGCGCCGACGATGTTCTCCCGTTCCGCCTCCAGCAGCCGCAGCCACGGCAGCTGACCGGCCGTGCGCAGGTGCGGCTCCGCGGTCCGGACCAGCTCCCGGAAGTACGCCGCGTGCGCGGCGCGCGCCCCGGCCGACGCCCCGGCGGCGGCGAGCCGTTCCAGCCCGTACTCCCGGATGGTCTCCAGCATCCGGAACCGCCCATCGCCGACCACCTGGAGCAGCGACTTGTCCACGAGCGCGTCGAGCAGCGCGGCGGCGGCCGGGCCGGCGACGCCGGCCGCCGAGTCGGCGGTGACCGACGCCGGGAAGACCGTGAGCCGTTCGGCGAGCTGCCGCTCGTCGTCGGTGAGCAGCCCCCAGCTCCAGTCCACCACCGCCCGCAGCGTGCGGTGCCGGGGCAGCGCGGTGCGGCTGCCGCCGGTCAGCAGCCGGAACCGGTCGTCCAGACCGGCCGCGACCTGCCGCGGTGACAGCGTCCGCAGGCGCGCCGCCGCGAGTTCGATGGCCAGCGGCAGGCCGTCGAGCCGCCGGCAGATCTCCACCACCGCCGCCACGTTCTCGCCGGTCACCGCGAACCCGGGCCGCACGGCGGCGGCCCGGTCGCGCAGCAACTGCACCGACGGGTACGCGAGCGCGTCGCCCGGCGTCGCGTCCGCCGGTGGCAGCCGCAACGGGGGTACGGGTTCCAGCACCTCGCCGACGATGCCGAGCGGCTCCCGGGACGTGGCCAGCACGCGCAGCCCCGGACAGTGGCCGAGCAGGTCCTCGGCGAGCCGGGCGGCGGCCTCGACGACGTGTTCGCAGTTGTCCAGCACGATCAGCGTCTCGTCGGTGGCGATCGTGTCCACCAGGCGGCCGAGCGTGTCGCGGGCCGGCTGGCGTACCGGTTCCAGCTTCCGGTCCCGCCGCCCGAGCGTGTCGAGCACGGCCCGTGGCACGTCCGCCGGGTCGGTGATCGGTGCCAGCTCGACCAGCCACGCCCCGCCGGGTACGCCGTCGGCGAGCCGGCCCGCCGCCACGCTCGCCAGCCGCGTCTTGCCGGCTCCGCCCGGCCCGAGCAGGGTGACCAGCCGGTTGCCGGCGAGCAGCCCGGTGAGCCGGCGCAGGTCCTCGTCGCGCCCGACGAAGGTGGTGAGCGCGGCCCGCAGGTTGCCCCGCGTCACGGCCGTCGGCTGCGGCGGGGCCGCCTCGCCGCGCAGCAGCTCCAGGTGCGCGGCCCGCAACTGCGGCGACGGGTCGACGCCCAGCTCGTCGGCGAGCCGCTGCCGGATCCGCTCGTACGCGGCGAGCGCCTCGGCGGGCCGCCCGGCGGCGGCGAGCGTACGCAGGTGCAGTTCGGCCAGCCGCTCCCGCAGCGGATGCGCGGCGGTCAGCTCCTCCAGCTCGGCGACCAGCAGTTCCGGCCGCCCGGCGCGCAGCTCCGCCTCGATCCGGTCCTCCTGCGCGGTGAGCCGCAGTTCCGCCAGCCGCGCCACCGCTGCCGCCGCGTACGGCGCGTCGGTGACCTCGGCCAGCGCCGGCCCCCGCCACAGCGCGAGCGCGTCGCGCAACATCGTCCGCGCCGTCGCCGGGTCCCCGTCGCGAAGCGCCGCCCGCCCCTGCCGGGTCAGCCGCTCGAACCGCCCCGCGTCCACGTCGTCCGGGTCCAGGTCGAGCCGGTAGCCCGCGGGGCTGCTGCGTACCCCGAGCCCGGGCACCGCCCGGCGCAGCCGGGACACGAGCGTCTGCACCGCGTTCGGGGTATCGGTCGGCGGCTCGTCGCCCCAGAGCGCCTCGGCCAGCGCGGGCACGCTCACCGGCCGGCCCGGATCCAGGGCGAGGCGGATCAGCAGCGCCCGCAGCCGCGCCCCGGCGACGTCGAGCGGCCGGTCGCCGTCGCGGACCTCAAGCGGCCCGAGGATCCCCACCCGCACCATGCCACTCTCTCACCCGCCGTCGAACCGATGGTGGCAAGATCGCGGGCGTGACGAGTGTGTCCCGCCCGCTGCCACGGCTCGTGGGGCCGGAGGCGTTCGCGGACGTCCCCGCCGACCGGCTCCTGGCGGTGCTGGAGGCGGTCACGATGGTCCTCACGCTCCCCCACCGCGCCGCCGAGCGGGTGGACGCGCTGGTGGTGGCCACCGGCCAGGGCGAGGACTGGCGTCTCACCGACGCGATCCGCGCTTGGGAGACCGGCCCGGCGCTGCGGCACCTGCTGGTGGCGAACACCGACTCGGCCGAGCGGACGTACCGCCCGCTCACACTGGACCGGCTGCGCGGACTCGGTCTGCGCCGGGTCGACGGGGTCGTGCTCCAGGCCGAGCCGGTCACCGGCACCGGCCGGCAGGCCACCTGGGTCGTGGAGCAGGTACGGGCGCTGGGCATCGGCAGCGTCGCGCTCGTCGTCTCGCCGTACCACCTGGTCCGGGTCTACCTCACCGTGCTGCGGGCCTGCGACGACGCCGGCCTGCGGATCCCGATGGTCCCGCTACCAGTGGCTGTCGCACCGGACGCCCCGGTGCCGGAGACCGGCGCGGCCGGGTACGACCTGGTGGCCGGCGAGGTCAGCCGGTTGCTCCGCTATCCCGGCCAGGGGTGGATCGCCACCCCGGAACGGCTACGCGACTACCTGCGCTGGCTCTGGTCCGAGCACCGTCCCCTGCTCACCGGCGCCTGAAGGTTCCCCGGCGGGCTACGCGTCGGGGATCCGGACGGTGAGCACCCGGGTGAGGACGCGGAAACCGGCCGCGTCGTACATGCGGCGGGCCGGGTTGCCGTCGACCACCGACAGGCCGACGGACGGCAGTCCCGTCTCCCGCGCGCCGCGCAGCGCGTGGACGAGCAGCGCCCGCCCGAATCCGCGCCGCTGCGCCCGGGGCGCGACACCGAGGTTGAGGATCCAGACGCAGTCGTCGTCGGTCCACGGCACCGGTCCGGCGCACAGCACGTGCCCGGCGCTGCGGCCGTCCGGGTCGATCAGCCGGGCCGAGGCGGGCACCAGCGGCGGCACCGGTTCGCCGGTGTCGAACATCGCCCGCACCTGTTCGGTGTCGCTGGGCTGCCAGCGGCCGTCCGGGTGGTCCGGGCCGTACGCCGCGTCCAGTCCCTCGGCGAGTTCGTCGTCCCAGCCGGGGGCGCCGAGCGACCAGCCGTCCGGCAGCGCCACCGGTTCCGGCACGTCGGTCAGGTCGTGCCGCATGTCCGTGGCGGCCCGGCTCAGCTTCAGCCCGTCGGCCACCAGCGCCGCCGCCAGCGCCTCGTCCGGCGTCTCCAGCCGATGCCCGGCGAGGTCACGCCGCACCTGCGCGACGAGCCGGGTGAGCGGCGCCCCGGCCAGCGGCCTCACGCCGGCCGCGACCCGCGTGCCGTCGTCGTCCCGCAGCCGCATCCGGGCCAGCGGCACGTCGTCGGCATCGAACAGCAGCGAGTCGTCAGGGGCGTCGGGGTGCGGTAGTACCGGCATTCGCGGCAGCGTACCCGGCGCGCCCCGCCCCCGCTTCCCCGCCGATCTTGGAGTTGTGGCGCCTGAATCGCCCTACTCGGTGACATTTGTCAACCGCCACAACTCCAAGATCGGCGTCGGGCGGGACCGGCGAGCGGTGGGAGGCGCCTAGGGTTGGGGGGTGAGCAGGGTCGATCGGGGCAGCAGGACGATCGGGGCCGCGCCGGCAGCGGTGTACGGGGCGCTCGTGGATCGGGCGGCCCTGGAGGCTTGGTTGCCGCCGGACGGGATGCGCGGGCGGATCGAGCGGTGGGATCCTCGGCCCGGGGGCGGGTTCCGGATGGTGCTCACCTATCTCGATCCGGCGGGCAGCCCGGGCAAGACGTCGGACGCCACCGACGTGGTCGACGTCGGGTTCGCCGAACTCGTACCGGCGCGCCGGGTCGTGCAGACCGCCGTGTTCCAGGCCGACGACCCGGCGTACGCGGGCACCATGACCATGACCTGGCACCTCGCAGCGGCCGGCGACGGCACCGAGGTGACGGTCACGGCCACCGGCGTACCACCGGGCATCGACCAGGCGGTGCACGAGGAGGGCATCGCGTCCTCGCTGGCGCACCTGGCCGCGTACCTCGAACCGGGCGGCTGACCTCGGCGGACGCCGGGATTGGCGGCGGTTTTTGCGGGTAGCCGCCGGCGGTGACCGGGCAGTGGGAGGGGCGCGGCGGCCGGCGGGGGTCGTCGCGGCGCGCCGGCCTGGACGCGGAACGGTTCGACGAGGCGTGGGAGCGCGTGAACGAGCGCGGCCGGGCCGCCGGGCGGGACCGGATGCAGCAGCTGCGGGTCAAGTCCGTACTCGCCGTGCAGGCCGGTCTGGCGGCGGCGCTGGCCTGGGCCGTCGCGCGCTGGATCACCGGCATGCCGAGCCCGATCTTCGCCCCGGCGGCCGCGGTCGCGGTGATCACCTCGTCGTTCGGACGGCGCCTCTCCAACACCGTCGAGCTGCTCGCCGGGGTGACGCTCGGCATCATCGTGTCGGACCTGCTGATCGGTGCCGTCGGCGCCGGGGTGTGGCAGACCGGCGTGATCGTCGCGGCGTCCGTCCTGGTCGCGCTGGCCTTGAGTACGCGGGGCGGGATCGTGGGCAACGCCAGCGGTACGGCGGTGCTGCTCGGCGCGCTCTCCTCGTCCCGGCACACGCTGGAGTTCCCCCGCTTCGTGGACGCGCTGATCGGCGGCGGCGTGGGCCTGGTGGTGACGCTGCTGCTGGTGCCGATCAACCCGCTGCGGGTCATGCGGCGGGTGGCCGCGCCGACGTTGCGGCAGCTCGCCGACCAGCTCGCGGCGACCGCCACCGCCCTACGGCGACGCGATCACGAACTGGCCGACCGGGCGCTGAGCCGGTCGCAGGCGATCGGCACGGACCTGGGCCGGTTCTGGGACGTCTTCGGCGGCGCGAAGGAAACCGTCGACCTCGCCCCGGCCCGGTGGCCGAGGCGGCAATCCGTTCAGCATTACCAGCTCGGCGCGCCGGACGTGGACCAGGCGGTCTGGAACACCCGGGTGCTGGCGCGGCGGGCCGTGGTGCTGATCGAGGACGGGGAGCCGATCCCGGAGAGCCTGCCGGACGCCGTGGAGGCGCTCGGCGCGGCGGTGCACGCCGTACAGGAGGAGGTTCTCGCGGACCAGGGTCCGGAGGACGCCCGCCGGCACGCGCTGAGCGCGGTGGCGGCGGCGACGCGCGCGGAGCTGGCCGGGACCGGGCTGTCCGGCACGGTGATCGTGGGGCAGGTCCGGACCGCCGCGAGCGACATCCTCCAGGCGACCGGGATGGAGCGGGAGGAGGCGCTGCGGCGCATCCGGGAGGTGGCCGCCGCGCAGTCGTGACCCGGTCAGTCGTCCCCGCGTACGCGGGCGTGCAGGTGCATGTCGTGCCGTCCGTCGTCGTGCACGGCCGCGCTGCGCTTGGTGCCCTCCAGCCGGAACCCGGCCTTGACCGCCACCCGGCACGACGCGACGTTGCCGGTGGAGTGGTCCAGCCAGAGCCGGTGCAGCCGGCCGTCCGCGAGCGCCCACGCGCTCAGCGCCCGCAGCGCGCCGGAGGCCACGCCGGTGCCGCGGGCGGCCGGAACCACCCAGTACGCGCACGCGGCCTCGCCGTCGTCGAGGTTGACGCCGCCCAACGTCATGCGCCCCACCACCTCGTCGCCCCGGGTCACCGCCCAGCTCGCGCCCGTCTCCTCCTGCCACGATCGACGGGAGTGGGCGAACCACTGGAGGACCTGCTCCGGCGACGCGGGCCGGCGGGTGTGCCAGCGGCGGATCTCCGGATCCTGGTACGCGGCCAGGACGGTCGGCGCGTCCCCGTCCGCCCAGGGGCGCAGGACCAGGCCGCCCTCGGCGGGCAACGTCGGTTGCGGGCCGCCGGCCAACGTACCGGCGGGAACGGCGGGCGGTGTGGACACCTGAAAGCGCATGCCCGACTCTCCCCCGCCGACCACCCCACATGTCAATCGGGTTCAGATCGGCACGTGCGAGGGTCCACGCGCCACGTGGCCGCTCGGCTAGGGTGCGCTGGTGGCAGTGACGGCAGCGGGCGTCTTCCGGCGTACGCCGCGGGAACGGCCTGGGTGTGCCGGGACACCTACCCGGACCGGCCGATCGGTCTCGCGGGGTTGCGGTTCGCGGGCGAGCGCCAGGTCTTCCACGTGTACGCGACCTGGGCGGACTGGGCGTTCGACCACGCCGGATGGAACCGGGAGGCGGACCTGCTCGCCATCACCGCATGCCGCACCAGTACTGGGGTGATCCGCTCCCCCGCGCCCGCGACTACGTGAACCGGCATCCCCGGCCGACGGCCAGGCTGATGTGCCAACGCGCCCTGGTCGACTTCGCGACCGGGTGGATGGCCACCAACCGCACGGGCTGATCGCCGTCCCCGTCCGCCGCCCGGACTCGCACGACGGACGGGGCGCTCGACTCACGCGGGGCGTTGTTCGTTCTCCTCGCCAGGAGGACGCTGGCGGAGCGGCTCGGTCGTGTGACCTTCGGACGGCGGCGGCATCAACAGAGCGGTCGGGTCCGCACCCGACGGTACAGCGGGTCCACTCAACGCCGCGGGCGCGTCGGGATACGCGGCGCCGCTGTGTTCCCGCAAGTGCTCGCGGAGTTGGGAGATCATCCTGTCCACGGAGGACGGCTCCGTCACACCCTGGATACCCATCGCCTCGTTGGGCGCGATCCCCAGCCAGAGGTCGACAGCCACCCGGCCGGAGACGAGCAGTTTGATGATCTGGCGCTGCGTGTAGTGCCCGAACTGTGCACCCATGTTCGGCCCGTTGCCGATGGCTCCCGAGAAGACCCCGCCGCTGTTGCCGTCGGAGCCGGGTTTCCACTGCTCGTTGAAGACGCTCACCCGGTCCGCGGACGTCTCCATCCCGTCCACGTTGCCGAGCGCGTACTCCTTCGTGGAGTCGCGGATCGTGAACCCGGTGGCGATGTCGAGCACGCACTCGTACACCGGCAGGCGCCAGTTCGACATGTAGACGATCATGATCTTGTACGCGGAGTAGCGGAGTTTGCCGTCCCGTCCCCTGTTCCAGTGGAACGGGAGAACCGAGAACAGCTCGGGGATTCCGTAGAAGACGAGATAGGGCTGCCTGCCCTGGGAAAGCTCGGTGGGGTGGATGTTCAGCCGCCGGTAGCCCATCTGCGCGATGGCTTCCTCGGCCCCGTACAGCCAGGCGTCCATCTCCTGATCGGTCGCCCGGGGATAGGCGCGCCGGCGCGCCTCCGCATAGTTCAGGAGCCCGATGAGCCCCAGGACGACGAGCGCGGCGCCGCCGACCCCACAGAGGAATCCGAGACAGATCGCCGCGTCACCGACGGCGAACATCACCAGGGCCATCAGCAGGAGTCCGCCACCGAATGCCAGCTTGACGTACTGGGCTACCGGCGTGGACGGTTCGGGCGCGAAATACTTGCCGGCTCGCTCTGCGCGTTGTTCAGGATGCATCAGATCCCCTGGTTTCGGCTGAGCCCCTGCCAGGTCGGGCACTCGACAGCAGGAACGTGGTTGATGATCTCGCGGGCGCGATCACTGCCGACGCCCGACAGCGCCGCCTGAAGGCCGCGCAGCCTGGAACGGTCGGTCGGAATGCCACGGATTTCGTAGTAGTCCTCGATGATCAGCGCCCAGAGGGCTCGCAAATGGTTGCTCGTATAGCCGGGCTCGATCTGAATGCCGATCTGCAGCAGATTCTCCATCGCCCGGATCACCTCGTACCGGTACCCGCCGGGGCGTCGGCCGCCGAGAGCGGCCAGCACCCGGTAGTAGTAGACATCGACTTCGCGTGGATACATGTTCACGAGCGTGTTGAAGCGCTCCAGGGCCCGCGCGTACGCCCCATTGTTGAGAGCAGCGACCGCCTCGACGAATTCCGGGTCGACGCGGATCTGCTCCGGGAGCAGGTCCGCCAACGGCGGCCAGGCCTCAGCCAGCGTGGCGAGCGGGATGATCCACGAGATCCGCAGGCTCTTGTCCATGTCGGCGGTCGAA
The DNA here is from genome assembly GCF_002926165.1 of Micromonospora chalcea. Classification (GTDB taxonomy): domain Bacteria; phylum Actinomycetota; class Actinomycetes; order Mycobacteriales; family Micromonosporaceae; genus Micromonospora; species Micromonospora chalcea. The sequence continues at coordinate 13,406 of NZ_MAGP01000143.1, forward strand.
ACCATGCCGACGACGCGGCCCGACGTGACGTCGACAACGGGGCCGCCGCTGTATCCGCGCTGGATCTGGCCGTCGAATCCGGGCAGACCGTTCACCTGGATGAGCTTCCCGGTCTCATCAGGCCCGATGACCTGGACCCGGGTCCGCTGACCGCGGTCGTCCGCCGCCGAATACTGTTCCGGAAAGCCGAGCGCGTCGAGCGGCGTCTCCGGCCGCGGCGGCGCACTGGGCCCGAGCGGCGCCGCAGGCCAGCTCTCCGGCACGTCGACGACTGCCACGTCGGTCCCGTCGTACCGGCCCGGACTCCAGCCCGGCACCGCGTAGCGGGTGGAACAGACCTGGCCCGAGCCCCAGCCCCCCGGCGCCTCCGCCCAGCACCGGACCCGGCCCTCGACCACGTGAGCGCACGTGAGGGCCACGCCCGGCGCCACGACGAATGCGGTTCCCAGCACCTCCGACGGAGCACCATCATTCGTCGTGGCTCGGATCCGCAGCCGCCAGGGTTCAGAGGAGGTGATCATTTCGGTGCGGAGTCTTCCCGTCGCCAGACCAGTTCGACACCGAGGTTTCCTTCGTACGCGGTCTTCGCGATGACGGCGTTCATCTCAGCCGTCATCTTCACGGCGAAGGTGAGCTTGACCTCGCTCGGCCCCAGGTCCTCGCGGAACACACGCATGGCCTCCAGAGCCGCCGCGCGGACGCTCCGAAGTGACTCCTCGAAGGATCTCGGTTCGGTGCGACCGCTGCGGCCCACCGGCCCGATGCCGGCGCTCTCGCCACGAAGATCCAGGTCCTGGCCATCGACCTCGATGAGGACCGGATCCGCTCCATGCACCGCGAATTGCCTGGTAACTGGCACAGCACTCCTTCGACCGGAAGGAAAAGAGGTCAGCGGGACAATGCAGACGACGCGACAATGCGTCGAGGATCGACCGGCAGCACACCCGCAACTTGCGAGGATCGTTCAACCGGCTTGAAATCGATCCTGGCGTTCGCGCGCTGATGCCAGGATCAGACATTCGGCCGGTTCGGATGTCAGCAACACGACTTCTGGTCGAATATCGCGCTCCACTGAGGACTTGGCCCGATGATCAAATCTGCGTCGGCGCGAGACTGGTAACCGAATGGGCGGAGTGGTGGCGTAGGACGTCGTTGACCTGGCGGGGCGGAGTTCGCATCCGCGACCGTGGGATTACGAGATCAAGATTGGCGGCATCGCACGCATCCCGTTTTCCGGTACGGTGACGCTTCACGAGTCGCGCCCTTACCGGTGATGGCCTCGCCGTTCAGGAGGTGACGCGCGTGAGAAGGACCAGCCGCATGGTGTGGTGGGCGCTCAGCATCTTCCTGATGGCGGCACCGGCAGCCTGTACGTCCTCAAGCGGTTCGAGCCAGGGTGGGGCCAGACCACCCACGCCAACTGCGTCTCTGGGCACCGACCCCAGCGCGACCCCGTCAGCTGACGTGGGCGCCGGGCAGGAGTCGTGCACCAAATCGGTCGATACGATCACGGAACCGCCGGCGGGTTATCGGCTCGTGGGAGAGGACGTCGCGGTACCTGCCCGGCCGGTGCTTCAAGTAGCGGAATCGGGGCAACCGGACCCGGCAGCCCGACTGTTCGCCAAATGGGGCTTGGTCGTACGCGGCGGCGCAGTGGTCGACCTTCGGGTGGCAGCCGGCTGGGAGGACAAGGCGCGTCTCGGATGGGGCTCGTCAGTGGTGCCGGCCGTGAGCGCCCACGTGCGCGCCTGCGCACCTGTCGATGACCGACCTCAGTGGCTGGCCTTCGTCGGCGGCACCTGGGTTGCGCGGCCGGCCTGCCTACCGCTCACCATCACGTCGCGGGGGCAGACGGCGCACGTACAACTAGGTGTCGGTGTCCCCTGCGACGGAACCACGCCGCCGAGTTCGTAGGAATCCTGAGCTTGAAGCTTACTTGTCTAGGGCTCGAGCGTGGTGGGCATGCCGAAGGCGGCGACGTGACGGGCACCGATGAAGGCGTTGCTCTCTGCGATCTTCCCGTTCTCGATCCGGAGTACGTCGACGACCAACGCCTCGTAGTGCCGGCTGCCGGGCCGGCGGAGATAGTTGATCAGTGCCGGGCGCCCGTTGGCCGAGGTGGGGAACGTACGCCAGTCGAGCGGTCGGCCGAGGAACTCCGCGGCCGTGTCGATCCCGACGACCGGCGGCTCGGGCGGCATCGTGATCCGTACGTCCTCGGCGAGCAGTTCCCGTATCGTCTCCGGGTCCTTCGCGTCGGCGTAGCGGCGCAGGATCTCTTCGTCCTCACTGGTGAGCTGCGGGCGGCGCCAGTCCTTCGGGTCCGACGGAGCGCGTCCCCGAAGGGTGTGGCGGGCCCGCTGGAGGAGGCTGTTGACGGCCGCTACGGCGGTGTCGAGCGCGACGGCGATCTCCTGCGGCGTCCAGCCGTGGACGTCGCGCAGCACGAAGGCCGCCCGCTGCCGCGGCGGCAGGTACATGAGCGCCGCGATCACGGCCAGCTCGACGGTCTCCCGAGCGGCGAGACCGGCCTGCGCGTCGTCGGCCAGCAGGGCGTCGGGATAGGGACCGAGCTCGGTGGACCACTCCAGCGGATCACCGTACGGCACCGCCCGTCGACCGGCCGCCTTGCGGCTGTCGAGGAAGACGTTCGTGGCGATCCGGTACAACCAGGTACGCGCCGACGCCCGGCCCTCGAAGCGGTCGCGAGCCCGCCAGGCACGCAGGAAGGTCTCCTGCACCAGGTCGTCCGCGTCGGTGACGTTCCCGGCGAGGCGGTAGCAGTGGACGTGTAGCTCACGCCGGTGCTCGTCGAAGGCGCGCCGCAGCCAGATCGCCTGCTCGTCAGACGAGTCGGGCATGTGATTTCCCCGGGGCTGAGTGGTGCTCACAACCGTACTGACGACCGCGGACCGCATCCGTCATCGGTCACCGATGACACTCGCCGACTCGGTCGTCTGTACCTGTGACCGATCCCCACTCCACGAAGGAGACAGCCATGACGGCAACCCCCGCGTCCAGCGCCGCCGCGCCCCCGGTCGTCGACCGGGAGACCTGGCTGCGCAAGCGCGACGAACTGCTCGTACGGGAGAAGGCCCACACCCGCGAAGGAGACGCGATCGCAGCCGCTCGTCGTCAGCTACCGATGACCTTGATGCCGACGGTGACGGTGCGGGGCCCTGGCGGCGACACCCCGCTGGTGGAGGTGTTCGAGGGCCGCCGGATGCTCATCGCCTACTTCCATATGTGGCACGACGGCAATCCGTACGAGCATCAGTGTGAGGGGTGCACCTTCTCGACCTGTCACATGCAGACGCTGGACTACCTGCATGCTCGGGACGTCACCTACGCCGTCTTCTGCGAGGGTCCCTACGACGAAAGCGCCCCGTTCGCGGAGTTCATGGGCTACAGGTTCCCCTGGTATTCGGCGAAGGACTCCGACCCGGCTCTGGCCGACGGTCGTCACTTCGGGTTCATCGCGTGCTACCTGCGCGACGGCGACAAGGTCTACGAGACCTACTGGACCACCGGGCGGGGCGTGGAGGCGTTGATGACCACCTACCACGCTCTGGATCTCACGGTGTACGGCCGGCAGGAGAACTGGGAGAACTCGCCTGAAGGCTGGCCGCGGGTCACCGGGCACCCGTGGCGTCTCGACGGCCGCCCCACCGCGCAATGGTCGCGCCCCGGCGTTGCACCGCGATGACGTCCTGATCGTAGTTGAGCTGGGAAAACGGCTGGTGGGGCGGGCGGGGTTCGACCCCGCCACCGAGGGAATCATGAGATCAAGATGGGCGACCCACCGACCTGCCTGAATGGGCTCTCACCAGCGGAAACACCTCTCGATATCTCTCACCACTCCCCCAGCGGCGGTCGGCCTCTTGCGGACTGGGTGCGAACTGCCCGCAAGCCTCTCGTCCCGCAAGAGGCGGCTACCCATCGAGCGCCTTCTGCCACGCCGACAGCTCCTGTCGAAGCCGTCCCACCTCATCAGGTGAGGCGTCCGGGAATCTGGGCACTGCTTCAGCGATTCCCTCCACCGCCTCCTCACCGATCACCTGACTGATGGCATCCCATAGGACCCTTCGCGCCCGAGACGCTTGAGGGCCGATCAGCCACTCGTCGATGAAGCGGTCGACGGTCCCGGCGTCTGCATGGCCGCCTGCCATCCTTGAACCGATCCGGTCAATCGAGCGGGTGAGGCACTCAAGGAAGCGAGCTACCTCGATCGCCCGGTCAAGTGGGACGGTCACCGTTGATTCGTCGCGGTTCACATCCAAGGCTGCCCCTCTGGATCAAGATGCCGTCGCAGACCGTCCAGATCCTCGACGGATAGCCGCCAGTCTGCCCCCGTCCCCCGGATAGGTGCCAAGAACTGCGGTGCCCGGTGGGGGTCAAGGATGGCTGTAGGCCATCGGCATACCGACGCGCAGCGCCCTTGACGCCGGGCGGGTGGCGTAGAGGATCGGGCACCCGGGGACGGTTCACGCCCTGGCCCTCATCGTCGTCAAACCGCATTCGGCGACCTACGAGAGGCCGGGGGCAAGCAGTTCCGCTGCGCGGCAGCCGATCGCCCCAACCTCAACTGGGAGCGACGCCTACGCCGATCGTCCCGCCTCACAGCCCTTCAAGCCCTTGGTAGGCCCCGTCAGCGTGGCCGGCCGGCCCGGCCGATGCCGGCGCTTGCGCCGCCAGCAGGCCGCCTTGATCTTAAAGAGGCCAATTCGGCAGTTCGCGGTGTAGAACTCTTGTCTTCCGTCGGCTGATGCGCGACACCCGTCCGCCAACTGATCGGCGACACCTACGCGCTGGTCGCGGCATGAGCGAGCGTCAGCGATGATGGCGCGACCGTTCAGATGGGGAAACGATGACAACACGACCGACTCTGTTCCTGACGGTAGGACTGCCAGGCACCGGGAAGACCACAGAAGCGCGGCGCATAGAAGTCGAGGAGCAGGCTCTTCGCCTCACGAAGGACGAGTGGGTAAAGGCCCTGTACGGCCTCGCGAACCCGCCGTCGGCCTCGGACGTGATCGAAGGACGGCTCATCGAGATTGGGCTGCGCGCCCTCAATCTCGGCATCAACGTCGTCATCGACTTCGGCCTCTGGGGTCGAGATGAGCGCTCCGCGCTACGGCAGGCAGCTGCCGACCTCGGCGCGGCGGTGGAGATGCGCTACTTCGAACTCCCACCGGCCGAGCAACGGAGACGACTCGACCAACGCCAAGCCGAAGAGCCGCACACGACGTGGCACATGTCCGACGAGGAACTCGACAGGTGGGCTGCCCTCATCAGCATCCCGACCGAAGGAGAACTCGACGGCAGTGAACCCGTCGACTGCCCGCCGGCAGAATTCGCGACGTGGGAGGACTGGCGCAGGCATCGCTGGCCTCCGTCGGTCCCCTGACACCAAGGATTCCGAACCAACCACCCATCGGCAGACCGCACGTCCCGACGCCCACTGATGTGCCCCGGTGACGAGCTGGTGTTCACATCCCCAACGGGCGAGGTGTTGCGTAACAACAACTTCCGTCGCCGGGTCTTCGACCGGGCTTCGGCGTCGATCGAGCTTGCGAACCGGACGCCGCACGAGCTGCGGCACAACGGCGGCCAGTGTCGCGGTGGCGGAGGGGCCAATGTGAAGGCGGCCATGACCTCGACGCAGTGCACCCGAGCCGTCGGCACCATGGCTGAGCTGGAGAAACGGCTTGGTGGGGCGGGCGGGGTTCGAACCCGCGACCGAGGGATTATGAGTCCCCTGCTCTAACCGGCTGAGCTACCGCCCCGTCACCGCGCCGGATCGTAACCCGCCGATCGTTTCGCGGACCACCACCGGCCGGGCGGAAAGAGTACCGCGACAGCACGATGGGCTACGCGAGGATAACAACGCGCAACCCACCGGCCAACGGCTCTACGCGCGCCGGAGATCGGCGATGACGGCGCCGACCGTGCGCCAGCCGCTGGCGAGCGCGCCCTGGATGGACGGGCTGTCCCGGTGGTCCCCGGCCACGTACAGGCCGTCGCCGAGCGCGACCGGCTTGCGCAGGCGGCCCTGCGGCGGCGGGGCGGCGGGCAGCGCGTCCGGCACGGTGATGGTGGTGAGGTGGGTCCAGTCGGCGGTGGAGCGGCCGTAGAGGCGGTCCAGTTCGCGGCGGATCACCGGTTCGGGTGGGGTCTGCGGGCCGACCACCGAGGTGGCGACCAGGTGCTGGCCATCCGGGGCGTACGTGGGCGCGGCCCGGCTCACCACCACCGTGTTGGCGATCGTTTCCCGCCGGTCGCCGTCGAGCAGCAGGATCGGCTCGTCCAGTGGCGCCGTCTCGGTGCGGTGGTAGTAGGTGGTGTAGGCGTGCATGCGTACCCTCGGCAGCCCGGGCAGCAGCGTGGCCGCCGCCGGCGGGTCGGCCGCGACCACGACGGCGCGGCAGGTGATCTCGCCGGACGGGGTGCGGACGCGGCCGGGCGCGACCTCGGTGACCGGGGTGTTCAGGTCGATCAGCTCGGCGGGCAGCGGCGCGGCGAGCGCCCGGGGCAGCGCCGCCATGCCGTCCGCGGGCAGGCCGATGCGGCCCCGGGCGAAGGAGCGCATGATGACCGCGAGGACGTGGCTGGAGGTGGCCAGCTCGCGGTCGAGCAGCACGCCGGACAGGAACGGCCGGAGCAGTTCCTCGATGATCGCGTCGGAGAGCCCGGCCCGGCGCAGCGCCTTCTCGGCGCTGGTCTCGGGTGTGTTGAGCAGCCGCCCGACCGGCAGCGTCGCGTAGCCGGCGGCGAGCGCGCCGAAGCGCAGCCGGTCGGTCAGTGTCCCGATGCCGGCGGTGAGCGTGGCGGGCGCGCCGGCGGGTTCGCGCAGCGGGTTGACGAGGCGTTCCAGGCGGTCGCCGCGGCGCACCAGGACGCCGGGCGTGAACCAGCCCATCTCGAGGGCGCCGACGTCGACCAGGCCGGCCAGCCGTGGGTACGCGGTGTTCAGCACCTGGAAGCCGCGGTCCAGCAGGAACCCGTCGACGCGGTCGGTGGCGACCCGCCCGCCGAGCCGGTCGCTCGCCTCCAGCAGCCGCCAGGGCACGCCGGCCCGGTGCAGCCGCCGGGTGGTGGCGAGACCGGCCAGGCCGCCGCCGGCGACCACCACGTCGGTGTCAGGCACGGTCCACCCCCGCGCCGGCCCGGTCGCCCTCGCGGTGCGACCGCGACAACCGGCCTGGCCACCAGACCTTCGGCCCGATGTCGTACGCGAGCGCGGGCACCAGCAGCGAGCGGACCACTATGGTGTCGAGCAGGACGCCGACGGCGACGGCCACGCCCAGCTCGACGAGCACGACGAGCGGCAGTACGGCGAGCGCGGAGAACGTGGCGGCGAGCACGATGCCGGCGGAGGTGATCACGCCGCCGGTGACGGCCAGGCCGACGAGCACACCGGCGCGGGTGCCGCGGCGTACCGATTCCTCCCGGACCCGGCTCATCAGGAAGATGTTGTAGTCGATGCCGAGCGCGACCAGGAAGACGAACGCGAACAGCGGGAACGACTGGTCGACGCCGGGGAAGTCGAACACGTACTTGAACAGCAGCGCGCAGAGGCCGAGCGTGGCCAGGAACGACAGCACCACCGTGGCGATCAGCAGCACGGGGGCGACCAGGGCGCGCAGCAGCACGGCCAGGATGACCGCGATGACCAGCAGCACCACCGGGATGATCACGTTGCGGTCGCGGACGGAGGCGTCGGCGGTGTCCACGTTGATCGCGGTGAAACCGCCGACCACGGCGTCCGCGCCGGGCACGGCGGGCACCGCCTCGCGCAGGTCGCGGATGGTCCGCTCGGCGCCGTTGCTGTCCGGCGCGTCGGCGAGCGTGACGTTGAGCTGCACCCGCCCGTCGACCACCTTGGGGGGCGCGTTCGGGTCGGGCGGCGCGTTCTCGCCGCGCTGGCCGAGCGGCAGCACCGAGGCGACTCCCGGTACGCCCTGCGCCACCTGGGCGACCTGCCGCGCGGTGTCCTGGGTGGTGAAGATGGTGGCGGGGCTGCCGGTGCCGGCCGGGAAGTGCCTGTCGATGACCTCCTGCCCGGCCACCGAGTCGGTGCGCTGGGTGAACAGCTGGGACTGGCCGAGCGTGGTGGCGCCGAGCCGGGTCACCCCGATCGCGAGCACGGCGAGCGCCACGGCGGTGACGACCCAGACCGTACGGGAGCGGCGCGCCACGAAGCCGGCGATCCGCGCCCAGATGCCGTGCTCGGCGCGCGGGTCGGCCTCGTCGTGCCGGGGCCGCCGGGGCCAGAACGCCCATCTCCCGCCGAGGACCAGCAGCGCGGGCAGGAACGTGAGCATCACCAGCAGCGTGGCGGCGATGCCGACGGCGCTCACCGGGCCGAGCGCCCGGTTGGAGTTGAGACTGGACAGCAGCAGGCAGAGCAGGCTGACGATGACTGTGGCGCCGGAGGCGACGATGGCCGGCGCGGCGCCCTTCCAGGCGGTCTTCATCGCGTCCCAGGGCCGCTCGTGCCGGTGCAGTTCCTCCCGGTAGCGGGCGATGAGCAGCAGCGCGTAGTCGGTGCCGGCGCCGAACACGAGCACGGTGAGGATGCCCTGTGCCTGCCCGTTGAGCTTGACGATGTCGTGGTCGGCGAGCAGGTAGACGAAGACGGCCGCCAGCGAGTACGACATCCCGGCGGCCAGCAGCGGGAAGATCCACAGCACCGGGCTGCGGTAGACGACGAGGAGGATGACCAGGACCACGGTGAGGGTGACGAGCAGCAGCGGGCCGTCGATCGCGCCGAACACCTCGATCAGGTCGCCGAGCAGCCCGGCGGGTCCGGCGACGTCGACGGTGAGCCCGTCGCGGTCCGGGCCGGCGATGTCGCGCAGGCGTTCCACCACCGCGCGGATCTGTTCGCCCTCGCCGCTGTCGATCGGCACGATCACCTGGGCGGCCTGCCGGTCCTGGCTGACGACCGGTGGCGGCAGCGGGCCGACCACGCCCGGTACGTCGGCGAAGCGGGCCGCGTCGGCCTGGATCCGTTGCTGGTCGGCCGGGGTGAGGCCGCCGGCGCGTTCGTAGACCACGAGCGCCGGCGTGGTCTCCCGGTCGACGAATCCGGCGGCCAGATCCTGCGCGCGGGTGGCCTCGGCGTCGGCCGGTAGGAAGGAGGCGTTGTCGTTGGTGGAGACCTCGCCGAGCTTGCCCGAGTACGGCCCGGCGACGCCGCCGATGATCAGCCAGCCGAGCACCACGGCTACCGCGATCAGCGTCGCGGTCCAGCGGCTGCGTCCTGCGGCCATCTCCACCGTCCTCGAATCGACGCAACAATCGACGCAGCGGGAGTCTAGGTCGACGCCGACCATCCTGCCGGGCGACTGACGACTCGCGGGCGGAAACCGGGCAGCCGGGACACGCGAGGGGCCGGAACGGGAAACGCCCGCCGGCAGGGCCGACGGGCGTGACGTGGAGCGAAGCTCCCCCGATTGGACTCGAACCAATAACCTGCCGGTTAACAGCCGGCTGCTCTGCCAATTGAGCTACAGGGGACCGTGCACCGCTCGGATCGGATCTCTCCGCTCCGTGCGACGGGGACAAGAGTACAGGACATCGGGGGGTTGTGCGCCAGGGGGTTACCGGAGGAGGACCGGACCGGCGGACGCGCCAGGATTACGGACAAATCGTCATCTCGGCACAGGGAGGCATGAGCGGAGAGCAGGATGGGTAGTTAGCCGTCGACAGAGAACGCAGGCGCAAGATGGTCGTTCCGCCGAGCCGGCGGAAATCGGCAAGAGCGTCAGGTACGGAAGGAGCCGCCATGCGCGGAAAGATCATGTTTCTTGGCGGGCTGGCTGCGGGATTCGTCCTGGGCGCCCGTGCCGGCCGGGAGAAGTACGAGGAGCTGGTGGTCCGGGGGCGCAAGGTGCTCGACCACCCGACCGTCCAGGAGGCGGCCGACGTCGCGCAGGCCCAGGCGACCCGCCTCTACTCCGAGGGCAAGGACAAGCTGGGGCAGACCAAGCTGGGTGAGAAGCTCGCCACCGGCAACGGTGGCAAGCCGGGCATGACCGAGGCCGACAAGCCGTTCGCGGGCACGCCGGCCGCGGTCGGCAGCCGCAGCGCCAACGGCACGGGCTCGACCAGTTCGACCAGCGCGTCCGGCTCGAGCACGACCGGCACGAGCACCAAGCCGTCCACCGGCAACACGCTCTGACGCAAGCGGACAGCGGGCCGGTCACCTCCGGGTGACCGGCCCGCTCCCGTGTGCTCGGGCGCCGATGTGGCACATTCTCCGTGGGGAGGTGACCACATGCCGATGGTCGGACCGGAAACGGCGGATCAGGCGCGGCTGCTGCGCCTGCTGCGCGACGACGGCCCGCGGTCCCGGGTCGAGCTGACCGACCTCCTCGGCCTGCCGCGGGCCCGGTTCGCCGCCGAGGTGGACCGGTTGACCGCGCTGGGCCTGGTGGAGAGCGCCGGCCCGGCTGCCTCGCGGGGCGGGCGACGGTCGTCGCTGCTGCGCATCGGCGCGCAGGTCCGGTTCGGCGCGGTGCTCGTCGGCGGCGGCACGCTGCGGGTCGCGCTCACCGACGGCGAGCTGAACCCGCTGGCCCGGCACGACGAGCCGGTGGACGTCCGGCTCGGCCCGGACGTGGTGGTCGGACGCATGGTCGAGCTGCTCGGCAAGCTTCGCGTCGAGGCGGGGCTGACGTCGCTGACCGGCGTCGGTGTCGCGCTGCCCGCGCCGGTCGAGGTCCGCGACGGCACGCCGGTCTCCCCGCCGGCCCTGCCCGGCTGGCACCGCTTCCCGGTACGCGACACGCTCGCCGCCGAGCTGGGCTGCCCGGTGCAGGTCGACAACGACGCCAACGCGATGGCCCTCGGTGAACGGCACGCCGGCACCGGCCGCCCGTTCGACGACTTCCTCGCCGTCAAGCTGGGCGACGCGGTCGGCTGCGGGCTGGTGCTCGCCGGTTCGCTCTACCGGGGCGCGGCCAGCGGGGCCGGCGACATCGGCCACCTCCAGCTCAGCGAGGACGGACCGCTCTGCGGCTGCGGCAACAACGGGTGCGTCGAGGCGTACTGCGGGGATGCCGCGCTGGGGCGGGAGGCGGTGACGGCCGCGCGGGCCGGGCGCTCGACGGTGCTCGCGGACCGGCTGGCCGCGGCCGGGACGCTGGCGGTGGCCGACGTGGCGGCGGCGGCCACCGAGGGCGACCCGGCGGCGCAGACCATCGTCCGCGACGCCGCCCGCCGGCTCGGGCAGGTGCTGGTCGGGCTGGTCAGCTTCGTCAACCCGGCCATCGTCATCATCGGGGGCGCGCCGGCCGGGATCGGGCCGGTCCTGCTCGCCGAGATCCGGGGCGTGGTCTACCGGCGCTCCACGCCGCTGGCCACCGGCAGCCTGCCGATCGTCCTGTCCGACCTCGGCGACACCGCCGCCCTGATCGGCGCGGCCCACCTGGTCAGCACCCAGACCTACGCCGCCCGCTGACCCCCGCCCCCGCCCTCACCTCACCCCGTCGATCTTGCACTTGCGGCCCTCCCGAAACGGGCATAAGCGGCATCACGTGGGCCGCAAGTGCAAGATCGCGAGCGCAGGAGGAGGGTCAGTCGCGGCTGCTGAAGGCGGCGTCGAAGGCGGCGCTCGGGGCGTCGAACGCCAGGCGGCGGACGAACTGGAGCGCCTCCGGCGCGCCGACCAGGCGGTCCATGCCGGCGTCCTCCCACTCGACCGAGATCGGGCCGTCGTAGCCGATCGCGTTCAGCGCCCGGAAGCAGTCCTCCCACGGCACGTCACCGTGGCCGGTGGAGACGAAGTCCCAGCCGCGCCGCAGGTCGGCCCAGGGCAGGTGGGAGGAGAGCCGGCCACGCCGCCCGTCCCCGGTACGGACCTTCGCGTCCTTGCAGTCGACGTGGTAGATCCGGTCGGCGAAGTCGAAGATGAAGTTCACCGGGTCCAGCTCCTGCCAGACGAAGTGCGACGGGTCCCAGTTGAGCCCGAACGCCTCCCGGTGCCCGATCGCCTCCAGCGTGCGCTTGGTGGTCCAGTAGTCGTACGCGATCTCGCTGGGGTGCACCTCGTGCGCGAACCGCACGCCCACCTCGTCGAACACGTCCAGGATCGGGTTCCACCTGTCGGCGAAGTCCTGGTAGCCGCGCTCGATCATGGCCGGTGGCACCGGCGGGAACATGGCCACCGTGTGCCAGATGGACGAGCCGGTGAAGCCGACGACGGTGCGTACGCCGAGTTTCGCCGCCGCCCGCGCGGTGTCCTTGATCTCCTCGGCGGCCCGCTGCCGCACCCCTTCCGGCTCGCCGTCGCCCCAGATCCGGGCCGGCAGGATGTCCTGGTGCCGCTCGTCGATCGGGTGGTCGCAGACGGCCTGCCCGACCAGGTGGTTGGAGATGGCGAACACCTGAAGGTTGTGCTTGGCCAGGGTGGCCCGCTTGCGCTCGACGTACGAGTCGTCGGCGAGCGCCTTGTCCACCTCGAAGTGGTCGCCCCAGCAGGCGATCTCCAGTCCGTCGTAGCCCCACTCGGCGGCGAGCCGGCAGACCTCGTCGAACGGAAGGTCGGCCCACTGGCCGGTGAAGAGCGTGATGGGTCGCGCCATTGTCCTTCTCCCCTGTGGTGATGGGGGATTCCGTCGCGGACCGGGGCGAGGACGACCGGAGGCGGCGGCCTGAGGGCACCGGTGGACGCCGGAGCGTCTGCCTCCCGGGCGGGTTGCGCCTCCCGCCGGGTCACCGGCCACCTCGCGGTCGCCGCCTCCACTCTATGGCCTACCTCAGGGCAGGGTCCAGCGCTGGTTCGCCGCGCCCGTGCACGTCCACAGGTGCACCGCCGTGCCGTCGGCCGAGTTGTTGCCGGACACGTCCAGGCACTTGCCCGACGACGGGTTGCGCAGCGTCCCGTCCGCCTGCGCCGACCAGTTCTGCGCGCCGGTGCCGTTGCACGACCACAACTGGATCTTCGTGCCGTTCGCGTTGCCGCCGCCGGAGACGTCCAGGCACTTGCCCAGCGCCTTCACCGGCCCGTTCGGCGTCACCGTCCACGTCTGCGCCGTCGAGCCGTTGCAGGTGTAGAGCTGGATCTGGGTGCCGTCGGCCGACGAGGCGTTCCGCACGTCCAGGCACTTGCCGGCCAGCCCCTTGATCGGGCCGGTGCCGCCGCTTGCGGTGCCGCGGACCAGCGTGAAGTCGTCCACGTCGAACAGGCCGGTGCCGCTGCCGGCGAACGTCAGGTGCACGGTCTGCGTACCGGACGGCACGCCGGTGAGCGCGGTGGACACGTCGGCGAACGTGGTCCAGCTCCCGGTGTTCGGCACCGCCACCTGGCCGGTCGCCGGCCCGGTCGGCGAACCGGTCCGCACTTGGAGCGTGCCGCCGGGGCCGCCGGAGACCACCCGGGCGCGCAGCGACGTCACACCGGTCAGGTCCAGCCCCGGGTACGCGGCCCAGTCGCCCGGGTCCACGTACCCCAGGGTCTGGCCGCCGTTGGCGCCGGCCTTGGGGTACGCGCTGACGCCGCTGGCCGAACCGAACGCCTCGGCCTGGACGGTGGTGTTGCCGGTCGGTGGCGGCGTCCCGCCCAGCTCCTTGATCCGGATGTTGCGGAACGACACGTCGTCGCCGGTGCCGTGGTTCTGGATGCCGACGTGCCCGGCGAGCGACCGCACCGGATCGGTGTTTGTGAAGTCGTTGATGCGTACGCCGTTGAGGAACACCTGCAGCCGTTCCCCTTCGACCAGGATCTCGTAGGTGTTCCACTCCCCCGCCGGGTTCAGCGCCGCGTCCCGGGCCGCCAGGTCGGCGGACTTGAAGCCGTAGATCGCGCCGGTGGTCCGGTCGGCGGCGTCGGTGGGGTCGATCTGGATCTCGTAGCCGTTGTCCACCGCCGAGTTCGGGTCGCTCGACGGCGGGAAGCCGACGAACACGCCCGAGTTGTCGTCACCGGCCAGCCGCCAGTCCAGCTTGAGCGAGTAGTTGGTGAACTGCTTCGCGCTGTACCAGTACAGGCCCATGCCGCCGACCGAGGTGAGCGTGGCGTCGGTGTTGGTGAAGCTGCCCGGCCCGGCCTGCGACCAGCCGGTGGTGCCGCCGTTGTAGAGCGTGGTGTAGCCGGTCTCCGGCCGGCAGTCGGCCTTCGTGCGCCCGGCCGCGTAGCGGATGCCGCCGAGCAGGTGGTTGCGGAACGCCGCGTCGGCGTAGGAGGCCTGGGTGTGGCCGCCGCCGGTGTAGAAGGACCGGCCACCGCTGTACGTCTTGCACCAGGCGTGCGGGTGGTCGCCGCCCATCGAGCCTCCTGAGTACGAGGACTCGTCGAGACTGGCCAGCACGTGCGCGGTGGAGCGGGCGTTGGAGCGGTAGTCGTACCACTCGTCGGTGCGGTTCCACTGCTGCGGCAGGTGCGCGGTGGCCGCGTGCGCCCGGTCCTCCACCTTGACAGTGGCCGGCTGGATGGCCGGGTGGGACGCGAACCACGCGCCGACGAGGTTGCCGTAGAACGGCCAGTCGTACTCGGTGTCGGCGGCGGAGTGCACGCCGACGTACCCGCCCCCGGCGCCGATGTACGCCTCGAACGCCGACTGCTGGGTGGCGTTCAGGACGTCCCCGGTGGTGTTGAGGAAGATCACCGCCTCGAAACGGGCCAGGTTGGCGGTGGTGAACTGGGCGGCGTCCTCGGTCGCGGTGACCGTGAAGTTGTTCGCCGCGCCAAGCTCCCGCACGGCCTGCGTGCCGACCGCGATGGAGTCGTGGCGGAAGCCGGCGGTCTTGGAGAAGACGAGCACGTCGTAGGGGCCGTCGGCGGCGCTCGCCGGGGCGGCGGCGCTGGTGGCGGCCACGGCGGTCACCGCGACCAGCGCGATACGGAGGAGTCTCATCGGCGTTCTTCCTTCCCACCTCACGGCAGCGTCCACTTCTGGTTGGCCGCACCCGTGCAGGTCCACAGGTGCACCGCCGTGCCGTCGGCCGAGTTGTTGCCGGACACGTCCAGGCACTTGCCCGACTGCGGGTTGCGCAGCGTCCCGTCGGCCTGCGCGGACCAGTTCTGCGCGCCGGTGCCGTTGCACGCGTAGAGCTGGATCTTCGTGCCGTCCGCGCTGGCCCCGCCGGACACGTCCAGGCACTTGCCGAGCGCCTTCACCGTGGCGTTCGGCGTCACGGTCCACGACTGCGCCGTCGTGCCGTTGCAGGTGTAGAGCTGGATCTGGGTGCCGTCGGCGGTGGCGGCGTTGCGCACGTCCAGGCACTTGCCGGCCAGGCCCTTCACCGGGCCGGTGCGCACGGCCGACGTGGTGAGCGTGAACGCGTCCAGGTCGTAGAGCGCCCCGGTGCCACCGGCGAACGTCAGGTAGAGCGTGGTGGTGCCGGCCGGCGGATTGGCGATCGTGCCGGTGACTGTGGTGAACGTGTCCCAGGCGCCGGTGACCGGGACGGTGGCCGAGCCGAGCACGGCGCCGGTGGCCGAGCCGGCCCGTACCTGGAGCGTGCCGCCGGCCCCGGCGGACGACACCCGGGCGGTGAACCCGGTGGCGTCGGCGAGCAGGTACGGCTGGAACGCGATCCAGTCTCCGTTGTGGATGTCGCCGACGGTCTTGCCGCCCTCGGCGGTGGCCTTGTCGAACGTATTGATCCCGGACGAGGTCCTGAAGTGCTCGGCCTGCCGGTGCCGGGGCTGGAGCGTGTGCTGGGTGTGCGTGGTGAGGCCGCCGGAGTCGGTGTACTCGGCGTCGAAGACCGCGAAGATGTTCGCCGCGTCGTCGTGCTCACCGTCGACGGGTACGGCGATCGAGCCGGTGCAGCCGGTCGCCGAGGTGATCTGGTGGCCGTGCTGGTCGTGGCCGAGCACGTAGGTCATCTTGACCTTCGTGCAGTCGATGGTGGCGTCCTCCGGGTCGGTGACGGTGATCCGGAACGGCACGGTGTCGCCGAAGGAGAACAGCTTGCCGTTGCCGGGTGTCTCGATGACCACTGTCGGGGCGGTGTTGCCGACGGTGATCGTCACGCTGGCGGTGCCGGTGGCGCCCTGCGGGTCGCGCACGGTGAGCGTGGCGGTGTACCTGCCGTTGGCGGTGTAGGTGTGCGAGGGGTTCGCCGCGGTGGAGGTGCCGCCGTCGCCGAACGTCCAGGCGTACGTCAGCGCGCCGCCCTCCGGGTCGGACGAGCCGGCCGAGGAGAAGGCCACCGCGAGCGGCGCGGCGCCGGAGGTCCGGTCGGCGGCGGCGCGGGCCACCGGGGCGCGGTTGGCGCCGCCCAGGTAGTCGAAGCGGTAGAGCGCCGAGTTGGCGTCGCCGTTGAAGTAGCCGGTGCCGTAGTCGAGCACGTAGTACGCCCCGTCCGGGCCGAACGCGGAGTCCATCACCTGCTTGCCGGTCCACGGGAAGCTGTCGATGGTGCCGGGTGAGCCGTCCGCGTTGACGTGGATCGGCTTGATCCAGCCCCGGCCGAACTCGGTGGCGAAGAACTGCCCGTCGAACGACTGCGGGAACTTGGTGGTGGACGGGTTCGCCGCGTCGTACCGGTAGACCGGACCGCCCATCGGCGACTCGGAGCCGCCGCCGAACTCGGGCGGGCTGCCCGCGTCACCGGCGTAGCGGATCCAGGACGGCTTCGCCGCCGGCAGCGTGGTCAGGCCGGTGTTGCGGAACGAGTTGTTCGTCGGGCCGCCCGTGCAGTTGAACTTCGGTCCGGCGGCGCCGGTGGCGAAGTCCCATTCGGCGTACGTCTCGGCGGCCGTGTTGGTGCCGGTGCAGTACGGCCAGCCGTAGTTGCCCGGCCCGGTGACCCGGTTGAACTCGACCTGCCCGGACGGGCCGCGGGCGGTGGTGGTGCCGGCGTCCGGCCCGTAGTCGCCCACGTAGACGATGCCGGTGGCCTTGTCGACGCTGATCCGGAACGGGTTGCGGAAGCCCATCGCGTAGATCTCCGGGCGGGTCCGCGCGGTGCCGGGCGCGAAGAGGTTGCCGGCCGGGATCGAGTACGTGCCGTTGGCGTTCACCTTGATCCGCAGGATCTTGCCCCGCAGGTCGTTGGTGTTGCCGGCGCTGCGCTGCGCGTCGTACCCGGGGTTGCGGTTGGTGCGCTCATCGATCGGCGCGTATCCGGCCGAGTCGAACGGGTTGGTGTCGTCGCCGGTGGACAGGTAGAGGTTGCCGGCGGCGTCGAAGTCGATGTCACCGCCGACGTGGCAGCACAGCCCCCGGTCGGCCGGTACGTCGAGCACGTCGACCTTGCTGGCCTGGTTGAGCGTGAAGTCGGCGTTGAGCGTGAACCGGGACAGCCGGTTGACGCCCTGCCAGGCGGAGAAGTCGGTGCCGGTGGCGGGCGCGTCGCCGGCGGGGGTGGACAGCGGCGGCGCGTAGTAGAGGTAGATGTGCCGGTTGGAGGCGAAGCCGGGGTCGACACCGACGCCCTGCAGCCCCTCCTCGTCGTGGGTGTAGACCGGCAGCGTGCCGATGACTGTGGTGACGCCGGCCGCGTCGGTGCGGCGCAGCGTGCCGTTGCGGGCGGTGTGCAGGACCGACCGGTCGGGCAGCACCGCCAGGGACATCGGTTCGCCGGTCTCGGCGACGCCGCGGGCGAGTTCGACCTGCTGGAAGTCGCTCGCCGTGATCGGGTGGGCGGACGCCGGGACGGGCGCCGCGGCCGCTGTGACGGTGCCGGCGGTGGCGGCGAGCAGCAGCGCTGCGGCAGCGGCGAACGGTCGTCGGGCACGGGGGTGGTGGTGGCTGGACATGCTGTGCTGTCCCTTCCTGACGCGCGCAGCCAGGACCGGGCGCGCGTCGCGCCGGATGCCGAGCGGGGGATGCTGCGCCTCGGCGAGGCGGGCGGTACGGGGGGCGGATCGCCTCGTCGGGTCAGCTAGGTACTGTGCACGACATTAAAACCTTTCGATCAGCCTGTCCATAGCTTCTGATCGATCGGCTTACACTTTCGGCGCTACGCGACAAAAGTTGGTGTCACTCGCGGCGGTCGACAGCCCGTTCCACGAGCGCGGCGAGCACCCGCCGGGCCGGCTCCGCGAGCCCCGCCGCGTCCAGCGCGACAAGCGCCGCGTCGGCCCGGGTACGGATCATCCTCTCCACCGCCTCCCGGGCGCCGGACTCCTCGACGATGCCCCGCACCTCGGCGGCGCCCGCCTGATCCAGCGCCGGATCGCCGACCAGCTCGCGCAGCCGGGCCACGCCGGCCGGGGAGGCGGACGCCCGGGCCAGCGCCAGCAGCACCGTCGGCTTGCCCTCGCGCAGGTCGTCCAGGTTGGACTTGCCGGTCACCGCCGGATCGCCGAAGACGCCGAGGACGTCGTCGCGGAGCTGGAACGCGTCCCCGAGCGGATCGCCGAACCCGGCCAGCGCCGCCACCGGCGCCGGCGTCGCGCCGGCCAGCGCGGCGCCGATCTGCACCGGACGGGTCACCGTGTAACGGGCCGTCTTCAGCCGCACCACGGCGAGCGCGCTCGCCACCGAACCGTCCCCGGCCGCCGCGACCACGTCCAGGTACTCCCCCGCGATCACCTCGGAACGCATCCGGGCCAGCAGGACCTGCCCGCCGCGCAGCCGCTCGGGCGGCAACCCGCAGCCGTGGAACATCTGCGCCGACCAGGTGGCGCAGAGGTCCCCGCAGAGCACCGCCGCCTGCCGGCCGTACGCCGCCGGGTCGCCGCGCCAGCCGGACCGCTCGTGCAGGTCGGCGAAGAAGCGGTGCAGCGTGGGCGCTCCCCGGCGGCGGTCACTGCGGTCCACGATGTCGTCGTGGATCAGCGCGAACGCGTGGAACAGCTCCAGCGACGCCGCGGCCACCACGATCGGCCGCTCGTCCGGGCCGTCGAAGCCCCGCCAGCCCCAGTAGCAGAACAGCGGTCGCAGCCGCTTCCCGCCGGCCAGCACGAACCGGCGCAAAGCGGAGTGAACAGTCCCCGTACCGTCGTCCGGCCGACCCGGCCCTCTCGCGTCCAGGAACGCGGCGAGCTCGGCGTCGAAACGGCCCCGAAGCAGGGCCGGGTCGGTCGGTGCGACGGTCACGGTCATGGTGCCTCCCAGGCCAATCCGGCGAGTTCCAGCAACAACGCCTTCACATCGGTCGCCTCCACCCGGGGCCGGATCGCGGCCGGGTCGGAGCAGAGCAGCACCGGGCCGTCCGCCGGATCGGCCGGCAGGCGCCCGTGCGAACCACGCACCGCCCGCGCCCCGGCGTCCAGCCCGACCACGTTCATCAGATAGCGCAGGCCGAGCTTCTTGCGCGCCAGCGCCACCGCCGCACGACGTTTCGCCGCGCCCGGAGCGGCCGGATCGAAGAACAGCTCGGCCGGGTCGTAGCCCGGCTTACGGTGGATCTCCACCAGCCGCGCGAAGTCGGGTGCCCGCGCGTCGTCCAGCCAGTAGTAGTAGGTGAACCAGGAGTCCGGCTCGGCCACCAGCACCAACTCGCCCGAGCGGGGATGGTCCAGGCCGTACCCGGCCTGCCCGGCGGCGTCCAGCACCTCGGCCACGCCGGGCAGCGCCGCGCAGAGCTTCGCCACCGCCGGCACGTCCGCCGGATCCCGGACGTAGACGTGCGCCACCTGGTGGTCGGCCACCGCGAACGCCCGTGACGTCCACGGGTCGAGGTATTCCATCCCGGCCTGGGTGTAGACCCGCAGCAATCCTTCGGCGCGCAGCAACCGGTTCACGTCCACCGGGCGGGACACGTCGGTGATGGCGTACTCGGACAACGCCACCACAGTAGCGTCCCGATCACGGGCCGCGTCCAGCAGCGGGCCGAGCACGGTGTCCAGCTCCGCCGCCGCGGCGGCGGCCTCCGGCCCGGACGGACCGAACCGTTGCAGGTCGTAGTCGAGATGCGGCAGGTAGACAAGGGTCAGGTCGGGTGCGTGGTCGGCGAGGATGCGCTGCGCCGCCCGGCTGATCCACGCCGAGGACGGCAGCCCCGCGCCCGGCCCCCAGTAGCTGAACAGCGGGAACGTGCCGAGCGCGTCGGTGAGCGTGTCCCGCAGCCGCGGCGGGTCGGTCCAGCAGTCCGGCTCCTTGCGCCCGTCGGCGTGGTAGACCGGGCGCGGCGTGACCGTCCAGTCCACGTCCGCGCCCATCGCGTACCACCAGCAGACGTTCGCGACCCGGTAGCCCGGCTCGACGCGCCGGGCCGCCTGCCACACCTTCTCGCCGCCGACCAGCGCGTTGTGCTGCCGCCAGAGCAGCACCTCGCCCAGGTCGCGGAAGTACCAGCCGTTGCCCACCACGCCGTGCCCGGCGGGCAGCTCGCCGGTGAGGAACGTGGACTGCGCCGAGCAGGTCACCGCCGGCAGCACGGTGCCCAGCTCGGCGGCGAACCCGGCGTCGGCCACCGCGCGCAGCCGGGGCATGTGCGCCAGCAGCCGCGGGGTCAGCCCGACCACGTCGAGCACCACCAGCCGCCGGCTCACGAGGACATCACCGCCGTCGGCGCCAGCCCGAGCGCGGTCAGCTCGTCGCGGGCGAAGGCCAGCTCGGCGGCGATGCCGGCGGCCAGCTCCGCGTCGCCGCGCGGCCGCCGCGCCTCCGGCAGCACCCCCCAGGTGTACGTCTCGACGTCGAGGTGGTCGCAGCCGGCGGCCGGACCGGCGAACAGCGCGGCGAGCGCCTCCCGCAGCACCGGCACCGTGGAGCGCAGCGGCGGCTCGGGCGGGGCGTGCAGCGGCACGTGGTAGTGCACCCGCCAGGCACCGGGCAGCCCCGCGTCGAGCGCGGCGTCGAGGTCGTCGGCCGCGTACGCCGGATCGGCCGGATCGGTGGCGCCGGCGCAACCGGCCGCGCGGGTCTGGTGCAGGAACCTCGGCTCGACGAAGCGGCGCAACGCCGCGCCCGCCCCGACCGGATCGGGCGCCTCGACGGCGGCGGACACCTGGACCTTCACCACGGGGAGACCGGCGGCACGCAGCCCGGCCAGGGCATCCGCCGGCTGCTCCCAGGCGCACGCCAGGTGTGCGAGGTCCAGGCAGATCCCGAGCCGGTCGGTATCCATGGCTGAGAATACCTCGCGTGCTTGTCCCGTCGACTCCACCAGGCAGCCGGGTTCCGGCTCGAAGCCGACCCGGATCACCCGGCCGGTCTCCCGCTGCACCGCGGCCAGCCCGTCGGCCAGCGCGTCGAGCCGGCGCCGGGCAGTCGCGGCGCGCGCGGTGTCCCACGGTGTACGCCAGGCCAGCGGCAGCGTCGAGACCGACCCGTGGACCGCGTCGTCTGGCAGCAGGTCGGCCAGCACCCGGGCCAGGTCCAGCGTGTACGCCGAGCGCTGCGGCGTGGTCCAGTCCGGGTGGTACACCGCGCCCTTGACCACCGGAGCCTGGAACGCGGCGTACGGGAAGCCGTTGAGCGTGACCACCTCCAGGCCCCGTACCGTCAGCTCGTGACGCAGCCGGCGGCGGGCCGCCGGGTCGGCGGCGAGCGCGGCGGCCACCGGCGCGGCCAGCCAGAGCCCGAGCCCGAGCAGGTCGGCGTCGAGCGCCCGGCGCACCGCTACCGCGTACGTGTCGAGCTGGGCGACGATGCCGGGCAGGTCCTCGGCCGGGTGGACGTTCGTGCAGTAGCCGAGATGGACGGTCGTGCCGTCGGCGTGGCGCAGCCGCATCATTCGCCTCCGCGCAGTATCGAGTTGCCGGCGAAGGTGGGGTCGCTCGCCTCCAGGGCGGTCAGGTCGAGCCGGCCGGACTGGCCGTAGAACTCGACCGGGTTGCGCCACAGCACCCGGTCCACGTCGTCGGCGCTGAACCCGGCCAGCTGCATCGCCTCCCCGGTGGCCCGGGTCAGCAGCGGGTCCGACCGCCCCCAGTCGGCGGCCGAGTTGACCAGCATCCGCTCGGTCCCGTACCGCTTCAGCAGCTCGACCATGCGCGGCGGCGACATCTTCGTCTCCGGGTAGATGGAGAAGCCCAGCCAGCAGCCGGTGTCCCGGACCAGCCCCACAGTCACCTCGTTGAGGTGGTCGACGAGCACCCGTTCCGGCGCGATGTCCGACTCGGCGACCACGTCGAGCGTGCGCCGTACGCCGCGTGCCTTGTCCCGGTGCGGCGTGTGCACCAGCGCGGGCAGGTCGTACGCGACGGCCAGGGCGAGCTGCCCGGCCAGCGCGGCGTCCTCGGCCGGCGTCATCGCGTCGTAGCCGATCTCGCCGACGGCCACCACGCCGTCCTTGTCCAGGTAGCGGGGCAGCAGGTCGAGCACCGGGCGGCAGCGCGGGTCGTTCGCCTCCTTCGGGTTGAGCGCCACTGTGGCGTGGTGCCGGATGCCGAACTGCCCGGCCCGGAACGGCTCCCAGCCGATCAGCGAGTCGAAGTAGTCCACGAAGCTGTCCACGCTGGTGCGCGGCTGGCCCAGCCAGAACGCCGGCTCGACCAGCGCGCGGACCCCGGCGGCGGCCATCCGCTCGTAGTCGTCGGTGGTGCGGGACGTCATGTGGATGTGCGGGTCGAAGATGCGCATGTCACGCCTCCGGGGTGGGGATGGTCAGCCGGCGCAGCAGGTCGGCCGCGTCGTCGGGCATGGTCCGGCCGGCGGCGTGCCGCTCGGCGGCGTACGCGGCGAGCATCCGGGCCAGCTCGCCGTCGGCCCGCTCCGGCAGGTCGTCGACGACCGCCAGGGGCACGCCGGTGAACACGCACTTGAGCACCGCCTGCCGCCAGGCCGGCTGCTCCAGGTGCCGGGCGTACGGGCCGAGCGCGGCGGCGACCAGCCGGGTGTCGTTTGTGCGGATCGCGTCGTGCAGCAGCGGCACGCACTCCGCGCCGATGGGCAGCAGCGGCAGCGCGCGCAGCACGGCGCGTTTCTCGGCGGCGTCGCCCTGCCGGTAGAGCGTCTCGGCCGCGGCGGCGTGGCCGTTCGGCAGCGTGGCCAGCAGCAGCGCGCGGGCCGCCTCGTCGGCCGTCCAGCCGGGCGGGTCGGGCAGCGGCCCGCGACCGCACCGCCGGGCGGCGGTGACGAAGAACCGTTCGATCGCCGTGGGTTCGGTCGCGACGCGGCGCAGCGCCGCGTCCAGCCACTGCGGATCGGGTACGCCCCGAAGCGCGGCGCGCAGTCGGTCGGGTGTCATGCCGTCTCCCCTCTGCCGGGTGGAAGGTGGTGGGTCACCGCCCCTCGCCGCGCGAGGCGGCGGCGCGCAGGAAGTCCAGTGAGCGGGCGGCGACGGCCGGTGCCGCGTGCGAGTGCCGGGGCAGCTCCACCGCCACCAGCCCGCGGTAGCCGGCGTCGGCCAGGGCACGCAGCACCGGCGGGAAGTCGATCTCGCCGGCGCCGAACTCCAGGTGCTCGTGCACGCCCCGGCGCATGTCGTCGATCTGCACGTTGACCAGGTGCGCGGCGACCTCGGACACGCACCGCGGCACCGGCAGCGGCTCCAGGCACCGGCAGTGCCCGATGTCGAGCGTGATGCCGAAGCCGGGCGGCGCGCCGAGCGCCTCGCGCAGCCGCCGCCACCCGGCGATGTCCTCGACGAACATGCCCGGCTCCGGTTCGAAGCCCAGCGGCACGCCCGCCTCCGCCGCCTCGGCGCAGACCACCGCGCAGCCCGCTACGAGGCGGTCGGCGGCGACGTCGGGCGGTACGCCGGGCGGGCGTACGCCGGCCCAGAAGGAGACCGCCTCCGCGCCCAGCTCGGCACCGATCCGCACGGCCCGGCGCAGGAGCTCCACCCGCCGGGCCGGGTCGTCGTGCAGCAGCGTCGGCGCGTGCTTGTGCCAGGGGTCGAGCAGGTAGCGGGCGCCGGTCTCGACCACCACCGACAGCCCGAGCGCGTCCAGCCGGCGGCGCACGGCGGCCACCCGGCGGGCCAGGCCGGGGGCGAACGGGTCCAGATGGTCGTGGTCCAGGGTGAGCGCGACGCCCTGGTAGCCGAGGTCGGCGAGAACGGCGAGCGCGTCACCGAGGCGGTGGTTGGCGAAGCCGTTGGTGCCGTACCCGAAACGCAGCGCGCCCGGGCCGGGCAGCGGGTCGGCGGCGGTCATGTCGGGGAGATCAGTCGGGCCAGGCGGCGGCCGAGCGGGGCGGCGCCGGCCACGGCGAGGCCGAGCAACCGCGCCCCGGCGCGGGCGGTGAGCGAACCCTGCAAGGCGGGCAGCCCGGTGATCCCGGCCCCGACGGCGGCCCGCACCCGGGCCGGTGACGGATCGGCGAGCACCCGGGCCTGCGCCCGGCCGTACCGGGCGGCGTACCCGGCCGCGAGCACCTCGGGCACCAGCTCCCCGAGCCGAAGGAAGGGCCCCCTCTTAACGCATCCGGTAGAGGAGGGGGCCCCGCTTAACACGGTGGGCCGGGCCGGGGTGGTGAACGCGATCAGCGCGGTGCCGGCCAGCGTGAGGCCCGGCAGACGCCGGTCCGCGCCGGTCACCTCGCGGCGGGACAGCGCGGTCACCGTCCAGGTGTGCGCGGCGATGGTGAGCGCTGCGGGCAGCGCCCGGACCACCCGGCCGCCGGACGCGCCGAGCAGCACGTCCAGCCCTCGGCAGGCGGCCATCACCGCCGGGCCGGCGGCGGTGTTCTTGGCGCGCAGGTCGTACCCCCAGATCGTGGCGGCGAGCGGGAGCGCGACCGCCGCCGCCCGGCGGCCCCCGGCGGCGGTGGCTACCGCGAGCCCGGCGGCGGTCAGGCCGGACGCGACGCCGAGTGCCACCGACGGGCGCACCCGGCCGGACGGGATCGGCCGCTCCGGCCGTTCGACAGCGTCCAGCCGCCGGTCCGCCCAGTCGTTGGCGGCCATCCCGGCCCAGTAGAGCAGCACCGACGCGCCGGCCAGGGCGGGCGTCCGGCGGTCCAGCGCCCCGGCCGCGGCGGCGCCGGACAGCACGTCCCCGGGTACGGAGAGCGCGGCCGGCGCCCGGACCAGTTCGGCCAGGTCGGCCAGGCGGGTCACGACGTCGCCCGGGCGTGCAGGTCGGCGGCGAAGTCCCGCAGCACCGTCCACTGCTCGCCGAGCGCGTGGCCGGTCGCGCCGAGCGGGTCCTTGAAGAAGAACGCCAGTTCGGTCAGCGGGCCGTGGCGGCCGGCGGCGTGCGCGGCGGCGGTGAGCCGGGCCAGGTCCAGCACGAGCGGCGCGGCGAGCGCCGAGTCGCAGCCGTGCCAGGTGAACTCCATCCGCATGCCGGTGCCGAGGAAACCGGCGAACGTGATCAGGTCCCAGGCGGTCTTGAAGTCGCCCAGTTCCTCGACGTACTCGATCCGGGTGCCGCCCTGGGGCAGGTAGCCGAGCGTCTCGGCGAGCACCCGCTGCTTGCTGCCGACCTTGGCGGCGTTGGCGGCCGGGTCGGCGAGCGTGGCGCCGTCGCCGCCGCCGAGCAGGTTCGTGCCGGACCAGGAGCGCACGGCGAGGTGCCGCATCGCGAACATCGGCGCGAGCACCGACTTGAGCAGCGTCTCGCCGGTCTTGCCGTCGTGCCCGGCGTACGGCAGCCCGCGTTCGGCGGCGAGCGCGGCCAGGGCCGGCAGGCGGGCGCCGGTGGACGGGGTGAAGTCCACGTACGGGCAGCCGGCGGTGAACGCCGCGTACGCGTAGGCGGAGCTGGGCGGCAGCACGCCGGCCGGGCCGGTCAGCGCGTCGCGCAGCGTGGCCAGGTCGTGGTGGGCCGGGTGCGGTGCGGGCGCCGGCTCGGTGGCGGCGACGTTCACCACGACTACCCGGTCCAGCCCGTGCCGGGTGCGGAACCCGGTCAGGTCGCGCACCACCGCGGCGATCCGGTTGCCCTGGTCGCCCTCGACCGGCGCGGGTCGCAGCGCCGCCTCGACGGCGGCCAGGTCGGGCGCGACGGCATCGGCCAGCCGGGCGGGCAGCACGCCGGCGGCGGCGAGCGCCTCGGCGCGTTTGGTGAGCGGGGTCGCGACCACGTCGTGGCCGCCGAAGACGAGATCGGCGAAGCCCGGCAGGGCGGGCCCGCGCAGGTCGGGCAGCTCGGTCACGCATCCGGTCGGCGCGGTGAGCCCGGCCCGCAGGGCCAGCCCGCCGACCACGGCGGTGGTCGGTGTCGAGCCGCGCGCACCCACCAGCCACACACCCGTACGCATTCGCGCTACCTCCCCAGGTAAGGCCGGTCCGCCGGTGCGGCCGGGGAATCCCGGTCCGGCCGCACCGGAGGGCCGTGCTGGTCGTGCCGGCGGACACCGGCGGCACGCTCCCCGGAGCCGGCCTCGTCCCCGCCGCGGGGCGCAACCGCGGCGGGCCCTCGCCGGCCGGCGCCGGTGAGTGTCGGGCGGGCCTGGCCCGCCTCGGATCAGGCGGAAGCTTCGGCCAGCGCTGGCTCCACCTCCGTCCAGGCGGCCCGCTCGGCCGAGCGGGTCACCGCGTCGAGCACGAGCTGGACCTGCAGCGCGTCGGCGAACGACGGGGCCGGGTCGGCGCCGGTGGCGACCGCCTCGACGAAGTCGCGCGCCTGGTGGGTGAAGGAGTGCTCGTAGCCGATGATGTGGCCGGGCGGCCACCACGCGCCCAGGTACGGGTGGTCCGGCTCGGTCACCAGGATCCGGCTGAAGCCCTGTTCGGCGGCGGGCCGGGTGGCGTCCAGGAACTCCAGCTCGTTGAGGCGTTCCAGGTCGAACACGACGCTGCCGCGCGAGCCGTTGATCTCGACCCGCAGCGCGTTCTTGCGGCCGGTGGCGAACCGGGTCGCCTCGTACGTGGCCAGCGCTCCCCCGTCGAGCCGGGCCACGAACACCGCCGCGTCGTCCACCGTCACCTGCCCCATGGCGCTGCCGTTGCCGTCGGCCTGCGCGGCCAGGCCGCTCGACCCGGCGACCAGTGGCCGCTGGCGGACGAACGTCTCGGTCAGCGCGCTGACCCCGGTGACGAGCTGACCGGTGACGTACTGGGTCAGGTCGATGATGTGCGCGCCGATGTCGCCGAGCGCGCCGGAGCCCGCCCTGTCCTTCTGCAACCGCCACACCAGCGGGAACTGCGGATCGACGATCCAGTCCTGGAGGTAGACCGCCCGGACGTGCCGGATCTCGCCGATCCGCCCGTCGGCCACCAGCTGCCGCATCAGGGCGACCGCCGGCACCCGCCGGTAGTTGAAGCCGCACATCGCGCGTACCCCGGACGCCCGGGCACGGGTCGCGGCCTCGGCCATCTCGCGGGCCTCGGCGACGCTGTTCGCCAGCGGCTTCTCGCACAGCACGTGCTTGCCCGCGGCGAGCGCGGCGAGCGCGATCTCGCGGTGACTGTCCCCCGGCGTGCAGATGTCGACCACGTCGATCTCGTCGGACTCGACGAGCCGCCGCCAGTCGGTGGTGTAGCCGTCCCAGCCGAGCCGGTCGGCGGCCTCGGCCACCTTCGGCTCGTCCCGGCCGCAGACGAGCGCCATCCGTACCCGGGACGGCAGGTCGAACACCCGGTTCACGGTGCGCCACGCCTGGGAGTGCGCGGCGCCCATGAACGCGTAGCCGACCATGCCGACCCGCAGGATGCTGTCGTGACTGGACAAGGTGGGTCTCCCCCCGTGTGTCAGAACCCGAGCTTCAGGTAGTCGCTCGCGTTCTCCTTGGTGATCGTCTCGGAGGCGAGCACGATCTCCTTCGGTACCTGGAGTTCGACCAGGTCGGACATGCCCTTGCCCTGGCCGATCAGGCGGGCCAGGGAGATGGCCGAGGAAGCCATCGACGGGCTGTAGGTGACTGTGGCCTTGAGGACCGTGTTGTCGGCGGCGATGTCCTCCATGGCCTTCTTGGAGCCGGCGCCGCCGACCATGATGAATTCCTTGCGGTTGGCCTGGTTGACCGCCGCGAGCACGCCGATGCCCTGGTCGTCGTCGTGGTTCCAGACCGCGTCGATCTTCGGCAGCGCCTGGAACAGGCCGGTGGCGGCCTGCTGACCGGAGTCGACCGTGAACTCCGCCGGACGCCGGTTGGCGACCTTGAACCCGTACGAGGCGAGCGTGTCGGCGAACCCCTTGGACCGTTCCTGGGTCAGCTCCAGCGACTCGATGCCGGGGATCTCGCCGATCACCGGGTTGCTCACGCCCTTGGTCTTGAGCTGCTCGGCGATGTACGTGGCGGCGGCCACCCCCATGCCGTAGTTGTCGCCCTTGATCTGGCACCGGTAGGCGCGCGCGTCCGGGAAGGCCCGGTCCAGGTTCACCACCGGGATGCCGGCCTTCATCGCCTCCAGGCCGAACGCGTTGAGCTCCTTGCCGTCGTGCGGCAGCAGCACGATCACGTCGGGCTTCTGCGAGATCAGCGTGGACAGCGCCGCCCGCTGGGCCGCCGCGTCCGCGCCGGCCTCCACCGACTTCAGCTCCACGTCCTGGTACGCCCCGGCCTGCGCCTTGGCGTTGTTCGTGATGGCGGCGATCCAGCCGTGGTCGGCGGCCGGGGCGGAGAAGCCGATGGTCACCTTCTTGCCCGGCTCGGTGTTGGCGCCGGAACCGGCCGCCTTGGTCTGTGCCTCGGTCGGGCTCTGCTCGTTGCTGGTGCAACCGGCGAGCAGCACCCCGGCGGAGACCGCGGCCCCGCCGAAGAGCAGCCGGCGGCGGGACAGGTCATGGCGCGGTGTTCTCATGACGCCTCCTGGGATGAGGTGGTGGGGTGGTTTCGGGTGTGGCGGGCCGGACCGCAGTCGGTACGACGGCAGCCGGGGTGTGCGCGGGTGGGGTCAGGTGGTGGTGGCCCGGTTGCGGGCGAGGAACTGGGTGAGGCTGCCGAACTGCACCTGCTGGACCAGGACGGCGGCGACGATGATGCCGCCCTTGACCATGTTCTGGGCCTCGGCGGAGAGGTTGTTGATGGCGAACAGGTTGGTGATCGTGGAGAAGATGATCACCCCGAGCAGGGAGCCGATGATCGTGCCCCGCCCGCCGCTGAGCAGCGTGCCGCCGATGATCGCGGCGGCGATCGCGTCCAGCTCGTAGAGGTTGGCCATCGCCGCCTGTGCGGAGGTGGCCTGCGCGGTCAGCATGACCGCGGCGATACCGCAGCACAGGCCGGACAGCGCGTAGAGGAGCACGGTGTGCCGGCGCACGTTGATGCCGGCGAGCCGGGCCGCCTCCGGGTTGCCGCCGACCGCCACCGTACGGCGGCCGAACGTGGTCCGGTTCAACAGCACCCAGCCGGCCGCCACCACCGCCACCAGGATGTAGACCAGCAGCGGGATGCCGAGCACGTTCGTGCTGGCGATGCCGTTGATGAACGTGTTGCCCGACACCTGGGTCTGCTTGTCGGAGATCTCCGCCGCCAGCCCTCGGGCGGCGACGAGCATCGCCAGCGTGGCGATGAACGGCACCAGCCGCCCGTACGACACGAGCAGCCCGTTCACCACGCCGACGGCGAGCCCGACGGTCAGCGCGGTGAAGATCATGCCGCCCGCGCCGTAGCTCTGCGTGGCGACAGTGGTGCACCAGACCCCGGCCAGCGCGACGATCGCGCCGACCGACAGGTCGATGCCGCCGCCGATGATCACGAAGGTCATGCCGACGGTGACCACGCCGACCACCGAGGCGAGCTTGAGAATGGTGAGCGTGTTGCCCCACACCCAGTTCGGATCGCCGTAGAGGTCGGGGCGGGTCAGGATGCCGATGACCACCAGCACGACGAGCGTGGCGAGCAGGCCGAGGTTGCGCTTGACGCCCTCCCCGCCGTCGCCGCGCCACCAGGAGAGCTTCGCCGGCGCGTCGACCTTGGCGGTCTCCGCCCGCTCCACCGGCGGCGACTGCGCGGGCAGGGCGGATTCTCTGACATCGCTCATGCCGGTGCGCCTTCCATGAGGGACCCCGCCATGACGAGGTCGAGCACGGTGTTCTCGTCCAGTTCGCCGGCCGGCGCCTCGCGGACCACCCGGCCCTCCCGCATCACCAGCACCCGGTCGGCCAGGCCCAGCACCTCGGGCACCTCGCTGGAGACCAGCAGCACCCCGACGCCCCGGGCGGCCAGATCGCGGATCACCTGGTACAGCTCGGCGCGGGCGCCAACGTCCACGCCCCGGGTCGGCTCGTCGAGCAGCAGCAGCCGGGTGTCACCGAGCAGCCACCGGCCGACCACCACCTTCTGCTGGTTGCCGCCGGACAGCGTGCGCACCGGCCGCCGAACGTCGCGGGGCCGCAGCTCCAGCGACTCGGCGATCCGGTCCGCCTCGGCGCGTTCCTGCCCGGCGTCGGTGAACCCGAGGCGGGCGTACCTGCCGAACGTGGCGAGCGTGACGTTGCGGTAGATCGGTTCACCCAGCAGCAGCGCCTGGCTCTTGCGCTCCTCCGGCGCCATGCCCATCCCGGCCCGTACCGCAGCGCCCACACTGCCGGGACGCAGCGTCCGGCCGTTCACCCGGACCGTCCCGGCGTGCGCCCGGCGCGCGCCGAAGATGGTCTCCAGCAGCTCCGACCGGCCCGAGCCGACCAGCCCGGCGATGCCGACGATCTCTCCCGCCCGGACCCGGAGCGAGACGTCGGCGAACTCGCCGGGCCGGGTCAGCCCGTCCACCCGCAGCAGCTCCGCGCCGCCCCCGTGGTCGGCCGGGCGCTGCGGGAAGACGTACTCGATGGTCCGGCCCGTCATCCGGGCGACCAGGTCGCGGGTCGGCGTCTCGCGGGCCGGCAGGCTCGCCGCCGTGGTCCGGCCGTCCTTGAGTACGGTGACCCGGTCGCCGATCTCGCGGATCTCCTCCAGCCGGTGCGAGATGTAGATGACAGCGATGCCCTGCGCGGTGAGTTCCCGGATGATCCGGAACAGGTTCGCCACCTCGTCGTGGGCCAGCACCGCGCTCGGCTCGTCCATGATGATCAGCCGGGCCTCGTGGGAGAGCGCCCGCGCCATGCTGACGATCTGCTTGCCGGCGGCGGGCAGGTGCCGCACCAGCCGCCCCGGCGGGATCTCCGGGTGGCCGAGCCGGGCCAGGATCTGCCGGGTACGCCGGGCCATGTGCCCCCGCCGGACGAAGCCGAACCGGCGCGGCTCGTGGCCGAGGAACGCGTTCTCCGCCACCGACAGGTCGTCGACCAGGTCGAGTTCCTGGTAGATGGTGGCGATGCCGGCGCGCATGGCGGCCTGCGGGTTGGCGAACGACGCCGGCTCGCCCCGCCACACGACCTCGCCGGAGTCCGGCCGGTGCACCCCGGCCAGCACCTTGATCAGCGTGGACTTGCCGGCGCCGTTCTGCCCCAGCAGGCAGTGCACCTCGCCGGCGCGTACCTCCAGTTGCACGCCGTCGAGCGCGCGTACCCCCGGGAACGTCTTGACGACGTCGGTGAGGCGCAGGACCACCTCGCCCGCGACGGCGTCCGCGGGCGCCTCGACCAGTGGTTTCCCGGTGTCGCTCATGCTGCTTCTCCGAACGCGAGGTCGCTGGCCAGCACGGCCGCGCCGGCGACGCCGGCGCGCGGGCCCAGTTCGGACAGGACGACCGGCAGGTTGCCGGTGGCCAGCGGCAGCGAACGGCGGTAGACCACGCTGCGGATCTCGGCGAGCAGGATGTGGCCGAGCTGGGCCAGTCCGCCGCCGATCACGATCATCGACGGGTTGGTGAAGCTGACCAGCCCGGCCAGCACGCTGCCGACCCGCCGGCCGCCGTCCCGGATGAGCTGGATGCAGGAGACGTCCCCCTCGATCGCCCCCTGCGCCACGTCCAGCGCGGTCACCACACCCCGGGCGGCGAACCGCTCGGCCAGCGCCGGGGAGACCTCGGTGCGGGCCGCGACAGTCGCCTCGCGGGCCAGCGCGGCGCCGCTGAACACCGCCTCCAGACAGCCGACGTTGCCGCAGGAACACATCGGACCGTTCGGGTCGACCTGGATGTGGCCGATGTCCCCGGCGCAGCCGTCGGTGCCCCGGTAGACCTCGCCGTGCAGGTAGATGCCACAGCCGATGCCGGTGCCGATCTTGATGAACAGGAAGTCGTCGACCGAGTGGGCCACGCCGCCGTGCCGCTCCCCGATCGCCATGATGTTGACGTCGTTGTCCACCACCGCCGGGCAGCCGTGCTCCCGGGTCAGCAGCTCGCGGACCGGGAACCGGTCCCACCCCGGCATGATCGGCGGGGAGACCGGGACGCCGTCACGGAAGCTCACCGGCCCCGGCACGCCGATGCCGACCGCGTCGAGCCGCTCGTACGCGCCGTCCACCTTGGCCTTGTGCAGCAGCTCGTTGACGCGCTGGAGCGTCACCTTCGGGCCGGAGCGGATGTCGGCGGTCTCGGTGTAGGCGGCCACCGGCTCCAGCCGGCCGTTGACCACCTCCACGTCGATCGAGCTGGCGCCCAGGTCGACGGCGGCGAACCGCAGGTGCGGGCTCAGCTCGACCAGGGTGGAGCGCCGCCCGCCCCGGGAGGCGGCCAGCCCGGCCTCGGCCACGTACCCGAGGGAGACGAGCCGTTCCAGCTCGGCGAGCAGGCGCGGGCGGGGCATCTGGAGGCGGTCGCCGAGTTCGGCGCGGGACACCGCGCCCTCGTCCCGGAGCAGCCGCAGGAGCCGTACGTGCAGGGGGTCGACCGTCCGCACCGGCAGTCACCTCCGCATCGGAAGTCCGTCACATCGACCATGGCGATGTGTGTTGTGTCCGACACAGTAGGAGCCTTCCGGGTCGCATGTCCATAGCTTCGGCACGCCTGATGCAAACTTTTGTCCATACGAACAAAAGAGGTGCCGGGCCAGAAAACGCGCCGCCCCGCCCGGGCGCATCCGGGCGGGGCGGCGAGGTGCGGTCAGTGGTGGGAGGAGGCGTTGCCCTTCTTGCGCAGCTTGCGGTCGTCGCGCAGCTCCACGTAGGGCTCCTCGTCGGCCGGGTGCCCGGCCGCGATGGCCCGGCTGCGCTCCAGCTCGGCGTCGAACTCCGCGCCGAGCAGGATGGCCACGTTGCTCAGCCAGAGCCAGACCAGGAAGATGATCACGCCGGCCACCGCGCCGTACGTCTTGTTGTACGAGCCGAAGTTGCTGACGTAGAGCGCGAAGAGGCCGGACACCACGAGCCAGAGCACCACCGCGAGCACGCCGCCGGGGCTGACCCAGCGGAAGCCGCCGTGCCGGGCGTTCGGCGAAGCCCAGTAGAGGATCGCGAACATCAGGCTCACCAGCACCAGCAACACCGGCCACTTGGCGATGTTCCACACCGTGACGGCGGTCGAGCCGAGCCCGATCGCGTTTCCGGCCTGCTCGGCCAGGCCGCCGGTGAACACCACGATCACAGCGCTGATCAGCAGCATCACGCCGATCACCGCGGTCACGCCGAGGCGCACCGGCAGCGTCTTCCAGATCGGCCGCCCCTCCGGCACGTCGTAGATGCTGTTCGAGGCGCGCATGAACGCGGCGATGTAGCCGGAGGCGGACCAGAAGGCCGCGACCAGACCGATGACGGCCGCGATGCTGGCCAGCCCGCCGGACTGGCCGGCCTGGTCGATCGCGCTCTCGATGATTTTGCGGATGTTCTCCTCCGGCACCGCCTGGCCGACGGTGTCCCGGATTCCCTCCGTGGCCCGGTCACCGAGCAGGCCGAGCAGCGAGATCAGCACCAGCACGCCGGGGAAGATGGAGAGCACGCCGTAGTAGGTGAGCGCGGCGGCCCAGTCGGTCAGGCTGTCGTCCTGGAACTCCCGGACGGTCCGCTTGAGCGTCGCCATCCAGCCCGTCGCGGTCAGGTCGGTCGGGCTGTCCGGACCGTCGTCCGGGCCCACCGGCTCCGTGCGGTCGCGCCCGTCACGGGCGGGAGCCTCGTCGGCGGCCATGGCACCTCCTCGTCGCTCGTCGTCAGGCACGACATGCCCTGACCGGGGCGGCGATAACCCCCGTCGGCAAAACCGGCCCGTCCGCCGCCGCCCTTCTCCCGCTCCCCCTTCCCTCCGCTCTGCACCCATCGGCGCACATGGTCACGCAGCGTGTCCGCCGCTCCGGTGGTTGCAGAGCAAGACCGGCGGGCACCCCACCCCCGTCGCACCCAGACGGGTGGGGCGCCGAGGATCGTGCTGAGCCGTCCTTCCCCTCGGACCACCACTCGCCACGCTCTCCTCGACCGTCACGAGGAGTGGAACGGCATGGGTGTCAAAGGGCGGCGGAGGCACCCATGGTGTTCCACTCCGCCGGGCCCGCCGGTCACCGGCGCGCGGCCGGTCCGGTTCTCGGACGGCGCCCGCGCCATTTCCCCGAAGTGGCGGTGTCGGCGCACGACCGATGCCGCCACCTCGGCGAAGTGGCGGCGGTCCCGCGGTTCCGGCCCACGAAACGTGTCCCCGGAGCGCTCCGGGGACACGCGGCAGCATCCGGAACCCGCCCGCCCGGGGGCCAGCCGCCCAGGCTCGGCAAGGACGACCGGTAATACACCCTGAGTGACGACGGCCGATCCCGCAGACCAGTTCTCCATCGTTGGAAAATCGCCTGGAAGTTCACTGGGAAGAGATTGCGGAAGCACCCTTCGTCCATCGGCGAAGCAGTCGCGAAACAGATTCAGAAATCTGTTTGACGAGTGAAAGATTCCCCATTCCGTCACTCATTGCAATCACGTTAAGCAATGTTCCCAACGCGCGCGCAATTCGCGTATCGTGCCCCCTCGTGCCGCCCGTTCGCCCCTCCGACGCGACTCCCCCGAAACCCCGGCCGCCGTCCGGCGGACGACCGGGGTCCGATGTGGACGCCGAGGTGGTGCCGCTCCCGCCGGACGAGGGCGTCGTCGCCGGTCCGGAGTGGTCCGACGACGGGCCGGGCGAGACGCACCACCACAGCCGGTCCGTGCCGCACCACACCGAGGACCACACTCCGGCCGAGACGCAGGACGCCCCGGATCAGGCCCAGCAGGACGCCCGGGAACTGGCCGCCCGGTTCGAGGAGGAGAAGCCGGGACGGGTCCTCGCCGGCGGAGTCGGCTTCCTGTTCACCGGCGTCACCGTCGCGGTCGGGCTGCTGACGCTCTGGCAGGTGTTCTTCCCGCTGGCCCAGGGCAGCAAGTACTACCTCATCTTCTTCCTCGCCGGCGTCCTGCCGATGGTGTTCCTCGCGTACCCCTCGGGGGTGCGGCTGCGACGCACCAAGGCCGACGCGGTCGACGTGGACGACCGGCGCGGACCCACGCCCGTGGACTGGCTGCTGGCGCTCGCGGCGCTCGTGGTCTGCCTCTACCCGGTGCTGCCGGTCGCCGTCGGTGCGGGCGGCGGCGGGTACGACGCCTTCCTGGACCGGCAGGGCCTGCTGGACCCGCTGGACGTGGCGTTCGGCACCGGGCTGCTGCTCCTGCTGCTGGAGGCGTGCCGGCGTACCACCGGGTGGATCCTGCCGGCGGTCTGCGTGCTGTTCCTCGGGTACGGCTACTACGGCGGGCTGCTGCCGCAGTCCTGGCCGGTGGCGCACGCGGGGCTCGACTTCGCGCAGCTGGTCGACGCGTTCTACAACTCCGACAGCGGCTTCTACGGCACGCCGCTGGACGTCGCCGCCTCGTACATCGTGCTGTTCACCATCTACGGCGCGGTGCTCGACCTGTCCGGCGCGGGCCGGTTCTTCGTGGAGCTGTCCGCCGCCGCGTTCCGCCGCTCCCGTACCGCCGCCGGGCGCACCGCCGTCGCGTCGGGTTTCCTGCTCGGCACGGTCTCCGGCTCCGGCGCCGCCACCACCGTCAGCATCGGCGCGGTGACCTGGCCGATCCTGCGCCGCGCCGGCTACCCGGCCGAGCGCGCGGGCGGCATGCTCGCCGCCGCCGGTGTCGGGGCGATCCTGTCCCCGCCCACGCTCGGCGCGGCGGCGTTCATCATCGCCGAGTACCTGGGCGTGTCCTACCTGCAGGTGCTCGGCTGGGCCACGGTGCCGACGATCCTCTACTACCTGGGCATCCTGTTCTCGGTCGAGATCGACGCGCGGCGTTCCGGGGTCCGTCCGGTGGTCATCGACAGCGGCTCGGCCTGGCGGTTGCTGGCCCGTTTCGGCTACCACTTCCTCTCGCTCCTCGTGATCATCGTGGTGCTGGCGCTCGGCGCGTCGGCGATGCGGGCGGTGGTCGTCGCCACCGTGATCGCGGCGGCGCTGTCCTTCCTGGACCAGCGGCACCGCCTCACGCCGGCCCGGCTGGTGGCGGCGCTGCGCGACGGCGTACGCGGGGTGCTCGCGGTGAGCGCCGTGTGCGCCGCGGCCGGCATCATCACCGCCACCACCACGAAGACCGGGCTCGGGCCGCAGGCCGCCTCGCTGCTGATCAGCGGCGCGCAGGCGGTCAGCTCGGAGCCCGCCGTGGTGCTGGCGCTGACCGCCCTGCGCGCCGCCGTCGCGCTCAGCCTGCTGGGCCTCGCCGTGCCGGTCACCGCGTCCTTCGTCATCGGCTGGGTGATCATCGGCCCGGCGCTGCTGAACCTGGGTGTCGAGGCGCCCGCCGCGGCCATGTTCGTCTTCTACTTCGCGGTGCTGTCCGAGGTCTCGCCGCCGACCGCGCTCGCCGCGGTCGCCGCCGCCGCGGTCACCGGCGGCCGCCTGGTGCCGACCATGTGGCAGACCCTGCGGTACGCGCTGCCGGCGTACCTGATCCCGCTGGCCTTCGTGATCACGCCGACCGGCCTCGGACTGCTCGGCATCGGCGGGCCCGGGCGGATCGTGACGGCCGGCCTGGTCTCCGCGCTCGGCGTGGCGGTGCTGGCGGTCGCGGCCGGCGGCTGGCTGCCGGGCGTGGGCCCGGCCGGCGCGCCGGAGCGGATCCTCGGCGCGATCGCCGGGCTGGTCCTGCTCTGGCTGGAACCGCTGCCCATGGCGATCGGCGCGGCGCTCGCCGCGCTCACGGTCGCGGGCGTGTACGTCCGACGTGGCGCCGCCGGGCACCCCGGCCGCCCGGCGGTCGAAGAATCCGTGGATCTTGGGGAGGAGAGAGAGTGGGACGGATCGACGCGAGGATAGTGGCGGGTGTCGGGGCGTTTGTCCTGGTCGCCGCCGGTGCCGCCGGCTGCGGGGGCCGTCAGGACGGCGCGGCGAAGGACGACGCCGCCCGCGAGGTCAGCTGCAAGGTCACCAAGGACACCCGGGTCGGTATCGCCACCGGCAACGCCACCGGCGTCTACTACGTGGTCGGCAACGCGCTCGCCGGTGAGCTGAGCAAGACCACCGACGGCAAGCTCACCGGGACGGCCGCCGAGACGGGCGCCTCGGTGCAGAACGTCGAACAGCTCGTCGCCGGCCAGTACGACGTGGCGTTCTCCCTGTTCGACACCGCTGTCAACGCGGTGCAGGGCAAGGGGAGCTTCACCGCGCCGCAGCCGGTCAAGGCGCTGGCCCGGATCTACGACAACTACACCCAGGTGGTCGTACGGGCCGACGCGGGCATCACGTCGGTGGCCGACATGAAGGGCAAGAAGATCTCCACCGGCTCACCGAAGTCCGGCACCGAGGTCATCGCCAACCGGCTGCTCACCGCCGCCGGGCTGGACCCGGCGAAGGACGTCCAGGCGCAGCGGCTGGACCTCACCAAGACCGTCGACGGCATGAAGGACGGCAGCATCGACGGCTTCTTCTGGTCCGGCGGCGTACCGACCGGCGGCGTCACCGACCTGTTCACCACGTCCGGCGACAAGGTGAAGTTCGTCGACATCACTCCGCTGCTGCCGAAGATGGCCGAGCTGAACCCGGCGTACCAGGCGGGCACCATCGGCAAGGACATCTACCGGACCCCGGCCGACGTGCCCACCATCGTGGTGCCGAACGTGCTGCTGGTGCGGGACAACCTCGACGCCGACGTGGCCTGCGCGATCACCCGGACGGTGTTCGAGTCCAAGGACGCCCTGGCCCAGGCGAACCCGGCGGCGAAGGGCATCGAGCTGGGCAACGCCCGCAAGACCGACCCGGTGCCGCTGCACCGCGGCGCGGAGCGGGCACTGAGCGACCTCGGCGCGAGCTGACCTGAACGGGCCGGGTCCGGACGCGCGTCCGGGCCCGGCCCGCCCGACCCGACCGGAGACCACCGTGCCGCTGCCCCACCCGGCTCGCGTACGCCGGCACCACCGCTCCGCGGACCGCACCGGACGCCTGCGCTCGGTCCGCGTCCAACTGCTGGCCCCGATCCTGGTCGCCACGGCCGGGCTGGTCGTGCTGGGGGCGGCGCAGACCGACGCCGCGCTGGACGCGTCCGCCGACGCCGACCGGGCGCGCGTGCTGGCCGGCACCGCCACCGCGACCGTACGTCTGGTGCACGAGCTGGAACGCGAACTGGGCGAGACGGCCGCGTTGCGCCAGCGCGGCGGTACGTCCGGCCGCCCACTCGTGGACGCGCAGCGCCGCCGGGTCGACACGGCCGTGGAGCGCTACCGCTCGGCGCAGGGTGACGCGCGCCGGGCCGCCCCGGACCTGGCGGGGGTGCTGGACGACGCGCGCGGGCGCTTGGAGCA
The DNA here is from genome assembly GCF_002926165.1 of Micromonospora chalcea. Taxonomy (GTDB): domain Bacteria; phylum Actinomycetota; class Actinomycetes; order Mycobacteriales; family Micromonosporaceae; genus Micromonospora; species Micromonospora chalcea. The sequence goes on from NZ_MAGP01000143.1 coordinate 51,650, forward strand.
ACTCGCGCCGACCCGGGACCTGACGATGGCCGGTGAGCGCGGCGACCCGGCGTACGTGTCGCTCGTGGAGTCCCTGCTCGCGGTCGCGGACGCGCTGCCCAGTCAACTCCGGGACGCCGACCTGGCCAACCAGGCCCGTGAGGTGGCCTCGGTGGCCGCCCAGGAGCACCTGTCCGCGCTGGAGCGCGACCTGCTGCGGGCGGTGTTCGTCAGAGGCGGACTGGAACGCGGCGAGCTGGCCCGGCTGGGCCGGCTGCGGGGCGCCCGGGAGCAGCGGCAGGCCGAGTTCCTGCGGATCGCCTCCGCCCCGGCGAACGCTGCCTGGTACCGGCTGGTCGACGGCGCCGACGTGACCACGGCCCGGCGGATGCGCGACGCGATGCTCGACACCGACGGCGCGCCGGACGCGCTGAAGACCGACGGCGACGCCTGGTACGTGGCGCAGAGCGGCGCGATCCGCCGGTACAACCTGCTCGGCCGGGACCTGTCCGACGGGCTGGACCGGGACGCGGCCGACCTGGCCGCCGCGGCCCGGCTGCGCGCGGTGCTGACCGCCGGGGCGACGAGCACCGTCGCGCTCGGCTCGCTCGTCACCGCCGTACTGCTCGCGGTGCGCACCAGCCGCCGGTTGCGCCGGCTGCGGGTGGCCGCGCTGACCATGGCGAACCGGGAACTGCCGGAGCGGATCACCGCGATCGCGGCGGGCGAGCGGGCGCCGGCGGATGGTCCGGCGACCCGGATGACCGACGGGATCCGGCGCGGTCAGGACGAGGTGGCGCAGGTCGCCGAGGCGTTCGACACGGTGAACCGGGCCGCGCTGCGGCTCGCCGGGCAGCAGGCCGAGTTGCGGCTGGACGTGACCCGGATGGCGGAGGCGCTGGCCCGGCGCATCCGGACGCTGATCACCCGGCAGTTGCGGCTGCTCGACGACTTCGAGCGCGAGGAGACCGACCCGGACGCGCTGGCCCGGCTCTTCGCGCTGGACCACCTGGCCGCCCGGCTGCGGCGCAACGGGGAGAACCTGCTGGTCCTCGCCGGTGGCGAGCCGGGCCGGGGGCACGAGGGCGCGTTGCTGCTGGACGACGTGGCACGGGCGGCGGCCTCCGAGATCGAGGACTATCCGCGGGTGGAGATCGACGTGCCGACCGCGGCGGTGCACGGCGCTGCGGCCGGCAACCTGGTGCATCTGCTGGCCGAGTTGCTGGAGAACGCCACCGTCTACTCGCCGCCGGAGGCCCGGGTGCTGGTGGACGGCCGGCGCACCGTCGACGGGCTGGTGCTGCGCGTGCACGACCAGGGCATCGGCATCAGCGAGAGCCGGCTGGCCGAGATCAACGAACGGCTCGCCGCGCCGGCCACCCTGTCCAGCGCCGCCGCCGGCAGCATGGGCCTGCACGTGGTGGCCCACCTGGCCGCCCGGCACGGGATCCGGGTGCAGTTGCACAACCCTGGCACCGGCACGGTGGCGCAGGTGGACGTACCGGAGTCGGTGCTGACCCGGGTCGAGTCGGTGGCGTCCCGGCCGCCGGCCGAGCGGCGCCCGCACGGGCGCGGCGCGCCGTGGTTCAAGAACGCGCCCGTCCTGCGGCCGCAGGGCGGTTCCCGCGACCTGGTCACCAGCGCCCCGACGGCCGGCGGGCCGGCGCGCGGCGTGGCCACGGTCCGGGCGCCGGGTGGCGCGCTGCTGGCGCCGAGCGCGGCGTGGATCCGGCCGGTGAGCGTGCCACCGGCGCCGGTGTCGACCACCGCCGCCGGGCTGCCCCGGCGGCCGGTGGGCGGGCATCTGCCGGGACCGATGCCCGCCGCCACCGCGCCGCCGCCCGCGACCGACCTGCTCGACCCCGAAGTGGTACGCGCCCGGCTGTCCGCCCTCGCCGAGGGGGTGGCCAGCGCGACGCGCCGTGCCCCGAACACCACACCACCCAACGGGAGAAGACCATGAATCCACCCGCTTCCACCGGGCTCGACTGGCTGCTGGCGAACTTCGCCGAGCAGGTGCCGGACGTCTCGCACGCGCTCGCGGTCTCCGAGGACGGACTGCGGCTGGCGTCCTCGCCGGATCTCTCCCCGGACCAGGTCGACCAGCTCTCGGCGGTGATCAGCGGCTTGGCGAGCCTTACCGTGGGCGCGGCCCGGCTGATGTCCGCCGGCCGGGTACGCCAGCAGATCGTCGACATGGACGGCGGTGTGATGCTGGTGATGGCGGTCGGGGAACGGGCGCTGCTCGGCGTGCTGGCCGCGCCCGGCTGCGACCTGGGCCAGATCGGTTACGAGACGGCGACGCTGGTGCAGCGGGTGGCGGAGGCGCTGGAACCGGCGGTCCGCCGGTGAGCGGCCGCCCGGCGCGGCTGGTGGCGGCGCTGCTGGCGACGGTGCTGGCGACGGTGCTGGTGGCCGGTTGCGGCGCCGAGGACACCACTGGGCAGGCGTGGCACGGCGGGCGGATCTTCCTGGCCACCGGCAACACCACAGGCGTCTACTACCAGCTCGGCGGCGGGTACGCCGATCTGATCACCCGGCACGTGCCCGGGTACGAGGCGCGCGCGGAGCCGACCGGCGCGTCGGTGGAGAACATCACCCGGGTGGCCGGCGGCGACATGGAGATCGCGTTCAGCCTGGCCGACACGGCGGCGGACGCGGTCGACGGCCGCGGGGCGTTCGACAAGCAACCGCAGCCGGTACGTGCGCTGGCCCGCGTCTACAGCAACTACACGCACGTGATCGTCCGCAGCGACGGCAAGATCAACAGCTTCGCCGACCTGCGCGGCAAGCGCGTCTCGACCGGTTCGCCGAAGTCCGGGACCGACATCATCGCCGGGCGTCTGCTCACCGCCGGCGGCATCGACCCGAACACCGGCATCCAGCGGCTCAACCTGTCGTTGCCGGAGACGGTCAAGCGGATGCGGGCGAACACGCTGGACGCCATGTTCTTCTCCGGCGGCCTGCCCACGCCCGGTGTGAAGGACCTGCTCTCCTCCGCGCCCGGGAAGTTCCGGCTGCTGCCGCTGAACGACCTGATCGAGCCGTTGAGCGCCCGGTTCGGCGGCGTCTACACCACCGCCACGCTGCCGAAGGAGGTCTACGGCACGGCCGAGCCGACGCCCACCATCACGGTGGCGAACGTGATCCTGGTGGCGGCGGACATGCCGGAGCAACTCGCGTACGACCTGACCCGGGTGCTCTTCACCTGGCAGGGCGATCTGATCCAGGTGCATCCGGAGGCGGCGAACTTCAACCGGGCCAGCGCGGCCGCGACCGGCCCGATCCCGCTGCACCCGGGCGCGGCCCGGTTCTACCGCGACGGCGGCTGAGCGCGGCGCGGCCCCGCTACGGCGTCCAGTCGCGCCGCAGCAGACCGTAGAGCGCCATGTCGGCGAAGCCGTCGCCGTCGTACTCGCGGTCGCGCTGGGTGCCCTCGTGGACGAAGCCGCACCGCTCGGCGGTACGCCGCATGGCCGTGTTGCCGGCCAGCGTCTCGATCTCCAGGCGCCGCAGGTTGCGGTTGCGGAAGCCGTACCGGCAGAGCAGCCGGATCACCTCGGTGCCGTAGCCCTGGCCGCGCGCCTCGGGGAGCAGCGTGATGCCGAGGTGGGCGAGCCCGTCGAAGGTGTTGATCCCCCACAGCACGCCGGTGCCGAGGAACGTGCCGTCGGCGACGGTCTCGGCCAGCAGTGACACCGGAGCGCCGGCTTCCGGCTGTTCGGCGGCGCGCTTCTCCAGCCGGGCCCGGACCTGCCCGACATGGTGCGGCAGGAACGGCTCGTCGTCGGTGATCAGGTGCAGCTCCGGGTCGCTGTGCAGGCGGAACAGGTCCGGCGCGTCGTCGGGGGTGGGAGGGCGCAGACGGACGCGCTCGGTGGCGAACATGCCGCGACGCTAGCGGCGACGGAGCGGGTCGGCAATCGGATTTGGCCACCCTACCGACCGGTCGGTAGGGTGGCTGGCATGACCCCGCTCGTCCTCGCCTCCGCCCTGACCAAGACCTACGGGACACGCGACGCCCTGCGCGCGCTCGACCTCGCCGTCGCGCCGGGCAGCCGGTTCGTCGTGCTCGGCCACAACGGCGCCGGCAAGTCCACGCTGCTGGAGATCATCGCCACCCTGCGCACCCCGACCTCGGGCTCGGTGCGCGTCGGCGGCTTCGACACCGTGACGCAGGCGCGGGACGCGCGTCGCCTGATCGGCCTGGCGCCGCAGTCGAACGCGCTGGACCCCCTCGCCACCCCGGCGGAGGTGCTCGACTTCCACGGCGTGGCGCTCGGGCTCGGCCGCCGGCAGCGGGCCCGCCGCACGCGGGAACTCGTCGACCTGTTCGGGCTGGGCGAGCACCGCTCGTCCCGGGTGGCCAAGCTCTCCGGCGGCACCCGCCGCAAGCTGGACCTGGCGGTGGCGCTCGTCGCCGAGCCCGCAGTGGTGATCCTGGACGAGCCGACCACCGGCCTGGACCCGCTCGCACGCATCGACTTCTGGACCGAGCTGACCCGCCTCAACCACAGCGGCACCTCGCTGCTCATCTCGACCCAGGACCTGCACGAGGCCGACGTGCTGGCCACGGAGATCGCCGTGCTACGGGACGGCCGGGTGGTCGCCCAGGGCCCACCGGCGTCGCTCAAGGGGCGCGTCGGCGCCCGAACGCTCACGCTCGACCTGTCCGACGCCGCCGCCGCGACCGCGCTCGTCGCCGCGTCCGAAGCCGGGTTCCGCGCCGACCCCGACCACCTGGACCGGGTACGCCTCAGCGTCCCCGACGACCCCCGCGCGCTGACCGCTGCCCTGCACGAAGCCGGCGCGATCGCCGCCGACATCACCCGGCTCCATCTCGCCGAGCCCTCCCTCGACGACGTCTTCGTCGCCCTCGCCGCCCGCTGAGGCGCGCCCCCACCGCACCCCGAAAGGCCCGACACCGTGCTCCCGCTCGCGCTCACCCCGCCCCGCCGCTCTTCGGCCCCGGTCGTCCTCGCGGCGATCAGACGCTCGACCCGGGCCGTGCTCCGTACCCCGGCGCTGCTCGTGGCCCCGGTCGCCCAGTCCCTGTTCTTCCTGCTCGTCTACGCCGGGCAGCTCGACGCCGTGGGCAGCACCTATCTGGGCGGGACGAGCTTCATCGCGTTCCTGCTGCCGCTGATCCTGCTCACCGGCGTCGGCACCGGCGCGGGCGCGGCCGGCACGCTCGTGCTGGGCGACATCACCAGCGGATACCTGGACCGCCTCCGGCTCGCCCACGGGACCACGACGCCGTTCCTCGTCGGCCCGGTCGTCGCCGCGCTGCTCGCTGTCGTACTCCAGATGGTGGTGACCGTCGCCGGGGCCGTCGCGATCGGCTACCGGCCGGCGAGCTGGTCCGGCGTCGCCGGAATGCTCCTGCTGATGCTCGCGCTCGGACTCGGCGTCGCGCTGCTGAGCACGGCGCTCGCCATCCGGTCGGGCTCGGCGTCCACCACCAACCTGGTCACGCTCGTCGTGTTCGGCCTGTCGTTCTTCACCGGCGTGTTCGCGCCGGTCGACGAACTCGCCGGCTGGATGCGGGTGATCGCCACGGTCAACCCGCTCACCTATATCGTCGACACCGCCCGGCAGCTCGGCGGCGGCACGCCGCTCGCCGCGGCCCCGATCGGCGTCGCGGCGCTCGCCGCCCTCACCGTCGCCGGAACCGCCGCCTGCGCCCTCGCCCTCCACCACGCCAGGAAGAACCGATGAGCGACACCCGCACCCAGATCATGGACGCCTTCGCCGAACAGCTCGCCGCGACCGGCTACCAGGGCATCTCCCTGGTCGGCGTCGGCCGCAGCGTCGGCATCCAGAAGCCGTCCATCTACCACCACTTCCCGGGCGGCAAGGAGGACCTCTACATCGCGGTGGCGGAGCGGTACATCCGGGACGTCGGCGGCAGGATCTCGGCGGCGCTGGCCGGCCCCGGCGACGTGCCGCACCGGCTGCACGCGCTCGCCACCGTCGCCGCCGGTCAGCACGGCGACGCGATCACGTTCGAGCAGCGCATCTACGACACGCTGCCGCTCGTCTCCGCCGAGACCAGCGAGCACGTCTCGGGCCTCTACGTCGCCCTGATGCTGGCCCCGGTCACCCGGTTCTTCGCCGACGCCCGTGCCGAGGGCGCGGTCACCGGCGAACCGGAGTTCCTGATGAACGCGTTCCTGCACCTGGCCCGCGCGACCGACCTCACCGACGAGAACGGCCCCGCCCGGGTCGTCGCGCTCTTCCTCGACGGCGCCCGCCCACGTGCCTAAACTAAGCCAAGGAGGGCGCGCCATGTCGGCTGAGGCTGTGCACTACAACATGCATGATGCCAAGACCCACCTGTCGCGCATCATCGAGCGGGTGGAACGCGGCGAAGAGATCATCATCGACCGGGCGGGCACCCCCGTGGCGAAGGTCGTACCGCTGGTGCGCCGGACCGACCGCACGGCGATCGGCTCCCTCGCGGGGCAGGTGGACCTCTCGGGTGACTGGGATTCGCCACAGACCAACGCCGAGATCGCCGCCGACTTCGGGATCGGCGCATGACCCTGCTGCTGGACACCCACGTCGCGCTCTGGGCCATCACCGGCGACGCCACCATCCCGCTCTACGAGGTCGACGTCCTCAAGGTGTAGACCTCAGACGTCGGCGGGGGTGGTGGCGGCCCGCGCCGCTGCGACCAGCCGGGCGGTCTCGGCGGCCACGTCCTCGTCGTCGGTGGGCGTCCCCGGGTCGTAGCGGACCGTCCAGGTCAGCCCGTCGACGCCGGGCACCCGCCGGGCCGCGATCCGCCCGGAGCCGCCGGGCATCTCGTGGTGCGAGGTGTACGCCACCGAGCCGGTGACCCGGTCCCGGACCTGGTGCGGCAGGTCACCCGGGTCGACGAGCAGGTACGTCTCGGGGAGGCCGTCCGCCACCACCAGGTAGCCGTCGCGCTCGGCGACCGGCTCGGCCGGGGTGACAGTCAGCTCGCGGCCGGACCAGACCGCCTTGAGGATGTCGTGCCAGCCGAGGCGCTCCACCCGGCCGGGCAGCCAGAGGCCACGGTTGCTGGCGACCAGCACGCCGTCGTTGCCGCCCTCGCCGGTGCCGGCGGCGGCCCAGGCGAGCACCCGCTCGTCGGCGGCCAGCGGCGGCCGGTCGGCGGACGGCAGTTTCGGCCGGCGGTTGAACAGTCCCATCACAATCCTCCGGCGGCCTGCTCGCGCAGTGCCCGTGCGTGCTGTTCCAGCGACAGCAGTTCCCCGAACAGGGCGAAGTACTCGTCCTTGTTGCTCACCGGGTTGACCCGCTGGATCTTCGACTTGAGGTCACGGATGCGGCCGGTGACCGAACTCCACTGGAGCCGGGCCATGGTGATCGAGACGTACCTCGGGTCCGGCTCGCCGTCGATGCGCAGCGGCTCCACCGCCAGCTCGCCGATGAGCGCCTGCCCGGCCAGGTCGTCGCAGGCGTCGCGGACCCGTTCGATCCAGACCGCGCCGCCGGTGGCAGTGGACGCTCCGCCGGCCGCCGCCACGGCGGCGCGTACCGCGACGTGCACCGGGTGCTGGTAGTCGGTCACCTCGACCGCGTCGAACATCGGACCGGCCAGCACCGGCTCCTGCAACGCCAGCTTGAGCGCCTCCCGCTCCACCATGGAACGCGGACTGTCCACAGCGGGCGTGGCCCGGCCGGGGCGGGCCGGGGCGGCGGGCGCGGCGCCGCCGGCCTGCGGCCCGTGTGCCGCGTTGAGCACCGCGCGCTGCACCGGCTCGATCTCCATGCCGAGGTCGCCGGCGAGCTTGCGCACGTACTCCGGGCGCTTCTCCCGGTCCTTGATCTTCGCCACGAGCGGCGCGGCGCGACGCATGGCCTCGACCCGGCCGTCGACGGTGTCCAGGTCGAACCGGCTGATCACGTGCCGGAGCGCGAAGTCGACCAGCGGCTCGCGGCGGGCCACCAGGTCACGCACGGCCAGGTCGCCCTTTGCCAGGCGCAGCTCGCACGGGTCCATGTTGTCGGGGCTGACCGCGATGAAGGTACGCCCGACGAAGCGCTGGTCGTCCTCGAACGCGCGCAACGCGGCCTTCTGCCCGGCGGCGTCGCCGTCGAAGGTGAAGATGATCTCGCCGGCCCGTTCGTCGCTGTCGAACAGCACCCGGCGCAGCACCGAGATGTGGTCGCCGCCGAACGCCGTGCCGCAGGTCGCCACCGCCGTCGGCACGTCGGCGAGGTGGCAGGCCATCACGTCGGTGTAGCCCTCGACCACCACCACCTTGCCCTGCTTGGCGATCTCCCGCTTGGCCTGGTCGATGCCGTAGAGCACGTGCGACTTCTTGTAGATCGGCGTCTCGGGGGTGTTCAGGTATTTCGGGCCGTCGTCGTCGTCGAACAGCTTGCGGGCGCCGAAGCCGATCACGTCACCGGTGATGTCCCGGATCGGCCACATCAGGCGGCGGCGGAACCTGTCGATCAGCGAACCGGAGCGGGCCGGACGGGACAGCCCGGCGGTGACCAGCTCGTCGTGGGTGAAGCCCTGCTGACGCAGGTGCTTGGTGAGCAGGTCCCACCCGTCGGGGGCGAAGCCGCAGCCGTACCGCTCGGCGGCGGACCGGTCGAAGCCGCGCCCGGCGAGGAACTCGCGGGCCGGGCGCGCGCCGGCGGTGGTGAGCTGGGCCCGGTAGAAGTCGACGGCGGCGGCGTGCGCGGCCACCAGGCGCTGCCGCTGCCCCTGCTGCGGGCGGGGACGCGGCGCGGACCTGTCGTCCTCGACGTAGCGCAACTGGATGCCGGCGCGGAAGGCCAGCCGCTCGACGGACTCGACGAAGCTGAGGTGCTCGGCGTCCATCAGGAACTTGATCGCGTCGCCGCCGACCCCGCAGCCGAAGCAGTAGAACACGTTGCGGGCGGGCGAGACGTTGAACGACGGGCTCTTCTCGTCGTGGAACGGGCAGAGCCCCTTGAGGTTGCCGCCACCGGCCGACTTGAGCGTCACCACCTCGGAGATGACGTCCGCGATGGCGGTGCGCTCGCGGACCAGCGCGATGTCCTCGTCCCGGATCCGCCCCGCCATGACCGCCACCCCCTCGGCGTACATCCTGCCCTGCCGGACCGACGATCCGGCGGCCGGGGGGACGGGCGTGTGGCCGACCACGCCCGTCCCCGCCGGCTCAGGCCGAGCGGGCCGCCGCGGGGTCGCCGATACGCGGGAACGGCTCGATGGAGAAGACCACCTCGACCGGCACCTCGAAGTACGCGGCGATGCGCAGCGCCAGGTGCAGGCTGGGCCGGAACTCGCCGCGCTCCAGGTAACCGACGGTCTGGTAGTGCACACCGAGCGCGTCGGCCAGTTGCCGCCGGGAGATGCCCCGTTCGGCGCGCAGCACCGCGATCCGGTTGTGCACGGTCTCGCTCATCGACGCCCTCTCATCCGACCCGCTGCATGGCCCGCTCCCGCCGGGCCGCGACCCGCGAGCCGGACTCCCGGCGGGCCATCCGGCGCAGCACCACCGGGGCCAGCACGAGCCCGAGCACCGCCCAGGCGCCGAGCACGCCGACCGTCTCCAGGTGCCGCCAGGAGCCGCCGAGTTCGACTGCTGCCAGGTCGCCGGGGAGCAGCGCCGAGCGCATGCCCAAGCCTAGCCAGTAGAGCGGGAACACCTGGGCGACGCCCTGCAGCCAGCCGGGCAGGCCGTTGATCGGATAGAAGATGCCGGACAGCGCGATCAGGCCGAAGATCGGCATCACCACCAGGCCCATGTTGCGCGGGTTCTCGATCAGCGAGCCGATCACCGCGCCCAGCGGCAGCGTCGCCACCAGCCCGAGCGGCACCACCCAGGCCAGCGTGAGCCAGGCGCCCGGGTCGCCGAGCCGCAGCCCGTCCAGGAAGAACAGCCCGGGCGTGAGCTGGATGACCACGCCGATCAGCGCGACCGCCGAGACCAGCACGATCTTGCCGACCAGGTAGCCGAGCATGCCGTCCGGGATGGCCTTGGCGCGCAGCAGCGTGCCGTCCTCCCGGTCGATGACGAGCTGGTTGGCCAGCCCGAGCAGGCCGCCGAAGAGCAGGCCCATCCCGAGCGCGCTGGGCAGCGTACGGGCGCCGAGCGAGAAGTCGGTGCCCGGCACCGTCGAGCCGCGCATCCAGAACACGGCGATCAGCAGCACCACGGTGGGGAAGAAGTAGGTCCAGAGATCCTGGCCGTTTGTGAACGTCGCGCGCAGCTCGATCACGCCGCGCCGCAGCCCGGCCCGTAGCGCGTTCGTGGTCGGGTTCATCGGTCCGCCTCCTGCTGCCACACCCGCTCGGCCCGGCCGGTACGGATGCCGGTCTCCTCCTCGTGCACCAGCGCCAGGTACGCGTCCTCCAGGCTGGCCCGGCGCACCTCCAGCTCGCCTATCCGGTCGCCGTGCTCGCGGAGCAGGTCGCGCAGGAACGCGGTGGCGTCGGGGGTGGCGTGCACGTACCGCTCGCCGTCGCGGGTCCAGCGCACCTCGGCGTCCCCCGCGACGCGCCGGGCGAGCTGGTCGGGCGACCCCTCGGCGATGATCCGGCCGCCGGCCAGGATGAGGATGCGGTCGGCCAGCTTCTCCGCCTCGGCCAGGTCGTGCGTGGTCAGCACGATCGTGGTCTCGTCCAGGTCGGCCAGGCGGTGCACCAGCTCGTGGAACTCGCGCCGGGCGGCCGGGTCGAAGCCGACAGTGGGCTCGTCCAGGAACAGCAGCTCCGGGCGGCCGACGATGCCGACCGCCACGTCCAGCCGGCGGCGCTGACCGCCGGAGAGCCGCGACACCCGGCTGCCGGCGTGCGCGGTCAGGCCCACCGTCTCCAGCAGCTCGTCGACCGGCCACGGGCGCGGGATCCGGTCGGTGCCGTACGGCGCGTAGAAGTCGCCGAGGTGCGCGAGCAACTCCCGCACCCGCCACTTGCCGTGGTCGCGCCAGGACTGGAGCACCACGCCCAGCCGCGCGCGCCACCGCTCGTCGCCGCGGGCCGGGTCGCTGCCGAGCACGCGCACCGTGCCGGCCGAGGGCAGCCGGAAGCCTTCGAGGATCTCGATGGTGGTGGTCTTGCCGGCGCCGTTGGGCCCGAGCAGCGCCACCACCTCGCCCCGCCGGGCGGTCAGGTCGACGCCGTGCAGCACGTCGACGGCGCCGTAGCGCATACGCAGATCCCGCACGTCGAGGACGAGATCCTCGTCGGGCGGTCGGGGGGACGCGACGGCCCCAGGAAGTTCGACCGCAGTCATGCCTCGAAATGTAGCACCTATGCTACAAACCGAGGTACCCCCACTCAGCGGCGCCGACTGTGGAACCAGCGGGTGACGGGGGCCGGCTCCTCCTCCTCGTACGACCGGGCCGCGTTCACCGCGGCGGCCAGGCCGGAGCGGCGGGGCCGGGGCCCGGCGCGCAGCACCGGATCGGCTGCCATCTCCCGGAGCACCGCGACGGCCAGGCCCAGCATCACCACGACGAACGGCAGCGCGACCAGGATGGTCGCCTGCTGCAGCGCGGCCAGCCCGCCGGCCAGCAGCAACGCCGCCGCGACAGCGCCGATCAGCACACCCCAGAGCACCACCACCCCGCGGTGCGGCCGCAGCGCGCCGCGCGAGCTGAGCGAGCCGAGCACCAGCGACGCCGAGTCCGCGCTGGTGACGAAGTAGAGCGCGATCAGCACCATGGCGAGCACGCTCGTCAGCGTGGCCAGCGGCAGCGCGTCGAGCAGCCCGAACAGCGCCTGCTCGGACCCGGCTTCCACGTCGGCCACCAGGTCCCGGGTGCCGGTGGTCTGCGTACGCAGGGCGGTCCCGCCCATCACCGCGAACCAGACGGTGCTCGCGCCGCTGGGTATCAGCAGCACCCCGATCAGGAACTGGCGGACCGTACGGCCGCGTGAGATGCGGGCGATGAACGTGCCCACGAACGGCGCCCAGGAGATCCACCACGCCCAGTAGAAGATGGTCCACGAGCCCAGCCAGGCCGGATCGGAGAACGCCCCGGTACGCGTCGACATGCGCACCAGGCCGCTCAGGTAGTCACCGACCGAGGCCGGCAACACCTCCAGCGTGTAGACGGTCGGACCGACCACGAACACGAACAGCATCAGTACGACGGCGATCAGCACGTTCGTGGTGGACAGCCACTTGACGCCCCGGTGCAGTCCGGAGAAGGCGGAGACGACGAACGCGAGCGTGAGCGCGCCGATGATCGTCAACTCGACGGCCCGGCCGTCCGGCACACCGGCCACCAGGTCGAGGCCGGCCGCCACCTGGAGCGCGCCCAGCCCGAGACTGGTCGCGGAGCCGAACACGGTGGCGAAGACGGCGAGCAGGTCGATCGCGCGGCCGAGCGGGCCGTCGGTCCGGTCGCCGAGCAGCGGCGTGAACGCGGACGAGATGCGGTTGCCCCGCCCTTTGCGGAACGTCGAGTACGCCAGGGCCAGCGCCGCGATCGCGTAGATGCCCCACGGATGCAGCGTCCAGTGGAAGAGCGTGTACTGCATGGCGGTCGCGGCGGCGGCCCCGGTCTGCGGCGCGACGCCGGAGGCGGGAGGCGGCGTCGCGTAGTGCTGGATCGGTTCGGCGACGGCGAAGAACACCAGGCCGATTCCCATGCCGGCGCTGAACATCATGGCGACCCAGGCCAGCGTGTCGAACTCCGGCTCGTCGTCGTCGGCGCCCAGCCGGATCCGGCCGAACCGGGAGGCGGCCACGACGACCGCCAGCACCAGGAAGGCGTCCGCCGCGAGCACGAAGAACCAGCCGAACGTGCTCACGGTCCAACTCAGCCCGGCCGCGCCGAACGTCGCCAGGGAACCACGCGCGAACACGCCCCAGGCCACCACGGCCAGCACCCCGGCCACGCCGACCCCGAGCACCACCCGGTCGGCCGGCTGCGTCCCGGCCCGCTCCCCCACGTCTTCCCCCATGACCCCATCCTGGGCAGCGCAGCCGCCCGGGTAGGACGAAACGCCCACTCCGCCTCCGTCGATCATGGAGTTGTGGCGCCCAGGATGCCCGCTTCACACCGGTATCAGAGGCGCCACAACTCCAAGATCGCCGTCGGGAGCGAGGGCGGCGGGCGGCGAGGGCGGTCAGGAGGGGACGGTGGTGGCCTCCTCGGCCTCCACCGCGGCGTTCCAGGCCGGCTTGGCGGAGCGCCAGCCCTCGTCGTCCAGGCCCTGCCGCCAGTAGCCGGAGATGGACAGGTCGCCCCGGGGCACGCCGCGCTCGACCCGCAGCAGCCGCCGCAGCTCCTTCACCGCGCCGGCCTCGCCGTGCACGAACGCGTGCACCCGGCCGGGCGGGAACTCCAGCGCCCGTACCGCCTCGACCAGCGGCTCGCCGTACGGGCGGCCGTCGCGGTGCAGCCAGCACACCTCGACAGCGCCCGCACTGGTCAGGGGCAGCTCGTCGGCCGGGCCGCCGACCTCGACGTACACCTTCGCGGGCGCGCCCGCCGACAGCCGCTCCAGGGCGGCGGCGATGGCCGGCAGCGCGCTGTCGTCGCCCGCCAGCAGGTGCCAGTCGGCGGCCGGGTCCGGCGCGTACGCGCCGCCCGGCCCGGTGAACAACACCCGGTCGCCGGGACGCAGCGCCGCCGCCCACGGCCCGGCCAGCCCCTCGTCGCCGTGGTGCACCACGTCCACCGTCATCTCACCCGCCGCGGCGTCCCAGGCCCGCACCGTGTACGCGCGCAGACGCGGCCACTGCTCCGCCGGGAACTCCCGCTTGATCGTCGCCAGGTCGACCGGGTACGGGTAGGTCACCCCGGCCGGCGGGAAGACGAACTTCACGTAGTGGTCGGTGTACGCGCCCACCGGCAGCCCGGCCAGCTCGGGACCGCCCAGGACCAGGCGGATCAGGTGCGGGGTGGGCCGCGTGGTCCGGACGACCGTGGCGGCGGTGAGCTTCTTCGGGCGGTCCGTCATGCCACTTAGGCTAACCTAAGCTCGCCGGGGTGATCCGGTCAGCTCGGCGACACCAGGCGGGCGTGCCAGGCCAGCGCGGCCGGATCGGTGAGCGAGGCGACCTGGTCGATCACCACGAGCAGCCGTCCGGCGTCGTCCGCCGCCTCCCGCCACAACGGCGCGAACACCGGGTCGAGCGCGTCCGGCGCCCGGTCCAGCAGCGCCGTCACCAGCCCGGCCAGGACGTCGCGCTGCCGCGCGTACCGGCCCTCGGCACCGGGGCGGCGCATCACGTACCGCAGCGCGATGCCCTTGAGCAGCGCGCACTGCGCCCGGGTCCGGCGCGGCACCTCCAGGTCGGCGGCGTAGCGGCGGTGCGGGCCGGGACCGTGGCGCTGCTGCGTGGCGGCCACCACGCGGGAGACGAACCGGCCGGTGAGCACGCTCGTGGTGGCCTTCAGCGCGGCGAGCGCACGGTGGCTGCCGTCGTACGCGGCCAGCGGGGCCAGCACCGGGTCGGCGAGCAGGTCGGCGAGCACCTCGCCCAGGTCCTCCGGCGCCTCACCCGAGTACGTGGCGGACACGTCGGCGCAGAGCGCCCGCCGTTCGTCCGCGTCGGCCAGCAGCGGGCGCAGGTCGACGTATCCGCCGTGGATGCCGTCCTCGACGTCGTGCACCGAGTACGCCACGTCGTCGGCCCAGTCCATCACCTGGGCCTCCAGGCAGCGCCGGGTGCCGGGCGGCGCGCCCTCGCGCAGCCAGTCGAAGACCGGGCGGTCATCGGCGTACACGCCGAACTTGCGCTCACCGGGGCGGCGCGGCCACGGGTACTTGCTCACCGCGTCCAGCGCGGCCCGGGTCAGGTTCAGCCCGGCCGAACGCCCGTCCGCTGTGAGCACCTTGGCCTCCAGCCGGGTGAGCACCCGCAGCGTCTGCGCGTTGCCCTCGAACCCGCCGCAGGCGGCGGCCAGCTCGTCCAGCGCGTACTCGCCGTTGTGCCCGAACGGCGGGTGGCCCAGGTCGTGGGCCAGCCCGGCGGTGTCCACCACGTCCGGGTCGCAGCCGAGGCGGGCGCCCATCTCGCGGGCGATCTGCGCGACCTCCAGCGAGTGGGTCAGGCGGGTACGCAGGAAGTCGTCGGTGCCGGCGGTGTGCACCTGCGTCTTCGCGGCGAGCCGCCGGAACGCCGCCGAGTGCAGCACCCGGGCACGGTCCCGCTCGAACGGCGACCGGCCGTACCCGGTGTCCTTCGGCGCCTCGTCGACCAGCCGCGCCGCGTCGTCAGCCCCGGTCACCGTTGCCGCGTTGGCGCAACACGCAGAACTCGTTGCCCTCCGGGTCGGCGAGCACCGTCCA
This sequence comes from Micromonospora chalcea, assembly GCF_002926165.1. Taxonomy (GTDB): domain Bacteria; phylum Actinomycetota; class Actinomycetes; order Mycobacteriales; family Micromonosporaceae; genus Micromonospora; species Micromonospora chalcea. Next base: position 66,873 of record NZ_MAGP01000143.1, read on the forward strand.
CTCCACGTCTCCCTGGCCGATGTCGACGTGCCGCGCGCCCATGTCGACAAGGCGCTCGACCTCGGCCTCCATGTCGGCCGGGCGCAGGTCGATGTGCAGCCGGTTCTTTCCGTCCTTCGGCCCGGCGACCGGGACGAAGACGAGACCGGGCAGCGTGTCGGGGGTGCGGCGGATCTCCACCTCGTCCGGCTTGTCGGTGATCACCTGATAACCGAGCGCCTCCGCCCACCAGCTGGCGAGCCGGGACGGGTCCCGGGCGTCGACTACCAGGTTCTCCCAGACGGCGGTCATGTGGACACCCCTCCTGATCGACACGCGGCGGAAGCTCAGGTTACGCCGAGGAGGCCGGAAAGGCGCGCCAGGCGGTACGCGGGGCCGTCGATGAACACCGGCGGCCCCGCGTCGGCGTCAGCGGGAGTCGGAGCCGGTGGTGGTGATCGCCGCCCGGCCGGCCTCCAGGCGCGCCACCGGCACCCGGAACGGCGAGCAGGAGACGTAGTCCAGGCCGACCTCGTGGAAGAAGTGCACCGAGTCCGGGTCACCGCCGTGCTCGCCGCAGACGCCCAGCTTCAGGCCCGGGCGGGCCGCCCGGCCCTCCTCGGCGGCGATGCGGACCAGCCGGCCGACGCCGTCGGTGTCGATCGACTCGAACGGCGAGATGCCGAAGATGCCCAGCTCCAGGTAGCGCCAGAAGAACGCGCCCTCCACGTCGTCGCGGGAGAAGCCCCAGCCCATCTGGGTCAGGTCGTTGGTGCCGAAGGAGAAGAACTCGGCCGCCTCGGCGATCTGCCCGGCGGTCAGCGCCGCCCGGGGCACCTCGATCATCGTGCCGATCAGCACCTCGACGCCGCTGTCCCCGACCACCTCGGCGATGATCCGCTCGGCCTCGGCGCGTACCGTCTCCAGCTCCTGCACGGCCCCGACGAGCGGCACCATGATCTCCGGGCAGGCCCTGCCGCCGTCGCGGACGACCGCCACGGCGGCCTCGGCGATCGCGCGGACCTGCATGGCGAACAAGCCCGGGATGACCAGGCCGAGCCGGACGCCGCGCAGGCCCAGCATCGGGTTCTCCTCGTGCATCCGCCGGACGGCGGCGAGCAGCGCCTCCTCCTTCGCGACGTCCTCGCCGCGCTCCTGCGCGACCGCGACGTTCACCGCGAGCTGCTCCAGCGGGGGCAGGAACTCGTGCAGCGGCGGGTCGAGCTGCCCCACGGTGACCGGCAGGCCGTCCATCTCCCGGAAGATCTCGATGAAGTCGGCCCGCTGCAGCGGCAGCAGCGCCGCGAGCGCGTCCTCCCGCTCCCGCGCGCCGGAGGCCAGGATGAGCCGCTCGACCAGCTCGCGCCGGTCACCGAGGAACATGTGCTCGGTGCGGCACAGGCCGATGCCCTCGGCGCCGAAGCGCCGGGCCCGGGCCGCGTCCGCGCCGGTGTCGGCGTTCGTGCGCACGCGCAGCCGCCGCGCCGCGTCGGCGTGCGTCATGATCCGGTGTACGGAGCGGACCAGCGCGTCGTCGGTGTTCTCCGGGTCGAGTTCGCCCTCGAAATACTGCACCACCTCGGACGGCATGACCGGCACCTCGCCGAGGTACACCTTGCCGGTGGTGCCGTCGATCGAGACCACGTCGCCCTCGTTCACCACGTGGTCGCCCACTGTGAACCTCTTGGCCGGCACGTTGACGTCCAGCTCGTCGGCGCCGGAGACGCAGGTCTTGCCCATGCCGCGGGCCACCACCGCGGCGTGGCTGGTCTTGCCGCCCCGGGAGGTCAGGATGCCCTTGGCGGCGATCATGCCGTTGAGGTCGTCCGGGTTGGTCTCCCGGCGGACCAGGATGACCGCCTCGCCCTCGGCGGCCAGCTCGACCGCCCGGGCCGAGGTGAAGACGACCTTGCCGGACGCGGCGCCCGGGGAGGCGCCGATGCCCTTGGCGACCGCCTCGAACTCGTGGTCGAGCTGGAAGCGCGGGAACATCAGCTGGGCGAGCTGCGCGCCGTTGACGCGGTGCAGCGCCTCGTCCAGGTCGATCAGGCCCTCGTCGACGAGCTGCCCGGCGATGACGAACGCGGCGGCGGCGGTGCGCTTGCCGACCCGGGTCTGCAGCATCCAGAGCTTGCCGCGCTCGATGGTGAACTCGATGTCGCAGAGGTCCTTGTAGTGCTCCTCCAGCCGGGCCATGATGCCGAGCAGCTGGTCGTAGGAGGTCTTGTCGAGCTGCTCCAGCTCCTGCAACGGCACGGTGTTGCGGATGCCTGCGACCACGTCCTCGCCCTGGGCGTTGGCCAGGTAGTCGCCGTAGATGCCCTGCGCGCCGCTGCCCGGGTCGCGGGTGAACGCGACGCCGGTACCCGAGTCGGGGCCGAGGTTGCCGAAGACCATCGCCACCACGTTGACGGCGGTGCCCAGGTCGGCCGGGATGCGCTCCTGGCGGCGGTAGAGGATCGCCCGCTCCGCGTTCCACGAGTCGAAGACCGCGCGGATGGCGAGGTCGAGCTGCTCGCGCGGCTCCTGCGGGAACTCGCGGCCGGTGTGCTTGGCGAAGATCTTCTTGTACGCGTCGACCAGCCCCCGCAGGTCGTCGGCGTCCAGGTCGAGGTCGTTGTGGGTGCCCTTGGCGCTCTTGATCTCGTCCAGCGCGTGCTCGAACTCCTCGCCCGGCACCTCGCAGACGGTCTTGCCGAACATCTGGATCAGCCGGCGGTACGAGTCCCAGGCGAACCTGTCGTTCCCACCCGCCTGGTTGCTGAGGCCGACCACGCTGCGGTCGTTGAGACCCACGTTGAGGACGGTCTCCATCATGCCGGGCATGGAGAACTTGGCGCCGGAGCGTACCGAGACCAGCAGCGGGTCGTCCGGGTCGCCGAGGCGGCGGCCCATCTCGCGCTCCAGGGACTCCAGGTGCGCCTCGATCTGCGCGGCCAGGCCGTCGGGCTCACGCCCGGTCGTCAGGTACGCCTTGCAGGCCTCGGTGGTGATCGTGAAGCCGGGCGGAACCGGCAGGCCGAGGTTGGTCATCTCGGCCAGGTTGGCCCCCTTGCCGCCGAGCAGATCCTTCAAATCCTTGTTGCCCTCGGCGAAGTCGTACACGTACTTGTGCTCGCCCGATTCCTGCGCTTCCACCAGAGCCTCCAACGCGCGCCATTGACACTTAACGAAGGTTTAGTTCGGACATACCCCGGGAGTGACCACCGGTAATCCCGGCTCGTCAGCGTCGGTGGGCCGAAGGCTAGGCGAGTTTCGTGAAACCTGGGAGCGTTCGGTGACTTTCGGCACAACGGTCGCCACTATGCGCGTTCGTACGGGTTGTTGGGAACGCTTCCACGAGCACGATCACGCAATTCCGCTTCCCCTCGTACTCTTGACTGACTGCGTCCCGCGGATCCTCACCTTTGCCATATCCCGCGCGAATACACCCCTCGGAGCCGTCGCCGTGCCGACCACACCCACCGCCCCGGAGACCGGGCCGGAGCCGACCGAAACCCGTCCCACCAGCACGCCGGGTGAAGTGCTGCCCGGCGTGGCGACGCCTGCCGCCGAGCTGGCGCGTGTCGCCGCTGGCCGTGCCACCGAAGTTCTCGCCGGTCCGGCGCCGGTCCGGCTCGACGACGTGGTGCCCGCGCCCGAGCAGGTGTTCCCGGACCCCGCGGGCGACTTCACGCTGGGCGCGGACGCGGCGCTGCGGGTCAGCCCCGCCGGGCGGGACGTGGCCGAGCAGCTCGCCGCCTGGCTGCGTCCGGCCACCGGCTTCCCGCTGCCGGTCACCGACGTCCCCGCCCGGGGGGACGGCCCGCTGACGCTCACGCTGTCCCCGTCCGCCCCGGATGCCGCCGCTGCTCCCGGGACCCGGGCGACGGACGACGGCTCCGGCGGGCCGGCCGTCGGCGGGCTCGGGGGCGAGGGCTACCGCCTCGACGTGACCGCCACCGGCGTCCGGATCACCGCCGCCACCCCGGCCGGCCTGTTCCACGGTGCGCAGACGCTACGGCAGCTCCTGCCGGCCGCGATCGAGAGCCCCACGCCGGTCGCCACCCGCTGGGCAGTGCCCGGCGGCACGGTCGTCGACCGTCCGCGTTTCCCCTACCGGGGCGCCATGCTCGACGTGGCCCGGCACTTCTTCCCCGTCGAGGACGTGCTGCGGGTGGTCGACCACCTGGCCCGGTACAAGCTCAACCACCTGCACCTGCACCTCACCGACGACCAGGGCTGGCGGATCGCCGTCGACTCCTGGCCCCGGCTCACCGAGGTGGGCGGCGCGACAGCTGTCGGCGGCGGCCCCGGCGGCTGGTACTCCCGCGACGACTACCGGCACATCGTCGCGTACGCGGCCCGCCGGCACGTCACTGTGGTGCCCGAGATCGACCTGCCCGGCCACACCAACGCGGCGCTCGTCGCGTACCCCGAACTGGCGCCCGGCAAGGTCGCGCCACCGCCCTACACCGGCACCGAGGTCGGGTTCAGCTACGTCGACCCCGCCGACGAGCGGACGTACGCCTTCGTCGCGGACGTGGTGGGCGAGGTGGCCGCGCTCACGCCGGGGCCGTGGCTGCATCTCGGCGGCGACGAGGCGTTCAAGGTGCCGGCCGAGAGCTACCGCGCCTTCGTGGAACGGGCGCAGCGACTGGTGCAGGCCACCGGCAAGACGGTGGTCGGCTGGCACCAGCTCGCCCCGGCCGGGCACGTCGACGGGCGCGTCCTGCAGTGGTGGGGCACGAACGGCGACGACCCGGAGACCGCCGACGCGGTACGCCGGGGCGCCCGGCTGATCCTCTCCCCCGCCAACCACGCGTACCTGGACATGAAGTACGCGCCGGACACCCCGATCGGGCACGACTGGGCGGGTCTCATCGACGTGCGCCGGGCGTACGAGTGGGATCCGGGCACCCACGTGCGGGGCGTACCGGCCGAGGCCGTGCTGGGCGTGGAGGCGCCGCTGTGGACCGAGTCGGTGAGTACGCGGGCCGAGGTCGAGTACATGCTCTTCCCCCGCCTGCCCGCCGTCGCGGAGCTGGGCTGGTCACCGCGTGCCACGCACGACTGGCAGCGGTTCCGTAGCCGCCTCGCCGGCCACGGCCCGCGTACTCACCGACTCGGTCCACAGCGGCGCCTCCACGCCCAGCACGGCCTCGGCCGGTACGCCCCGCACGTGGGTGCCCGGATCCCACTCGTACGCCCGGCGCACGTCGATGAGACCCGCCCAGTCGTGCCCGATCGGGGTGTCCGGCGCGTACTTCATGTCCAGGTACGCGTGGTTGGCGGGGGAGAGGATCAGCCGGGCGCCCCGGCGTACCGCGTCGGCGGTCTCCGGGTCGTCGCCGTTCGTGCCCCACCACTGCAGGACGCGCCCGTCGACGTGCCCGGCCGGGGCGAGCTGGTGCCAGCCGACCACCGTCTTGCCGGTGGCCTGCACCAGTCGCTGCGCCCGTTCCACGAAGGCGCGGTAGCTCTCGGCCGGCACCTTGAACGCCTCGTCGCCGCCGAGATGCAGCCACGGCCCCGGCGTGAGCGCGGCCACCTCGCCCACCACGTCCGCGACGAAGGCGTACGTCCGCTCGTCGGCGGGGTCGACGTAGCTGAACCCGACCTCGGTGCCGGTGTAGGGCGGTGGCGCGACCTTGCCGGGCGCCAGTTCGGGGTACGCGACGAGCGCCGCGTTGGTGTGGCCGGGCAGGTCGATCTCGGGCACCACAGTGACGTGCCGGCGGGCCGCGTACGCGACGATGTGCCGGTAGTCGTCGCGGGAGTACCAGCCGCCGGGGCCGCCGCCGACAGCTGTCGCGCCGCCCACCTCGGTGAGCCGGGGCCAGGAGTCGACGGCGATCCGCCAGCCCTGGTCGTCGGTGAGGTGCAGGTGCAGGTGGTTGAGCTTGTACCGGGCCAGGTGGTCGACCACCCGCAGCACGTCCTCGACGGGGAAGAAGTGCCGGGCCACGTCGAGCATGGCGCCCCGGTAGGGGAAACGCGGACGGTCGACGACCGTGCCGCCGGGCACTGCCCAGCGGGTGGCGACCGGCGTGGGGCTCTCGATCGCGGCCGGCAGGAGCTGCCGTAGCGTCTGCGCACCGTGGAACAGGCCGGCCGGGGTGGCGGCGGTGATCCGGACGCCGGTGGCGGTCACGTCGAGGCGGTAGCCCTCGCCCCCGAGCCCGCCGACGGCCGGCCCGCCGGAGCCGTCGTCCGTCGCCCGGGTCCCGGGAGCAGCGGCGGCATCCGGGGCGGACGGGGACAGCGTGAGCGTCAGCGGGCCGTCCCCCCGGGCGGGGACGTCGGTGACCGGCAGCGGGAAGCCGGTGGCCGGACGCAGCCAGGCGGCGAGCTGCTCGGCCACGTCCCGCCCGGCGGGGCTGACCCGCAGCGCCGCGTCCGCGCCCAGCGTGAAGTCGCCCGCGGGGTCCGGGAACACCTGCTCGGGCGCGGGCACCACGTCGTCGAGCCGGACCGGCGCCGGACCGGCGAGAACTTCGGTGGCACGGCCAGCGGCGACACGCGCCAGCTCGGCGGCAGGCGTCGCCACGCCGGGCAGCACTTCACCCGGCGTGCTGGTGGGACGGGTTTCGGTCGGCTCCGGCCCGGTCTCCGGGGCGGTGGGTGTGGTCGGCACGGCGACGGCTCCGAGGGGTGTATTCGCGCGGGATATGGCAAAGGTGAGGATCCGCGGGACGCAGTCAGTCAAGAGTACGAGGGGAAGCGGAATTGCGTGATCGTGCTCGTGGAAGCGTTCCCAACAACCCGTACGAACGCGCATAGTGGCGACCGTTGTGCCGAAAGTCACCGAACGCTCCCAGGTTTCACGAAACTCGCCTAGCCTTCGGCCCACCGACGCTGACGAGCCGGGATTACCGGTGGTCACTCCCGGGGTATGTCCGAACTAAACCTTCGTTAAGTGTCAATGGCGCGCGTTGGAGGCTCTGGTGGAAGCGCAGGAATCGGGCGAGCACAAGTACGTGTACGACTTCGCCGAGGGCAACAAGGATTTGAAGGATCTGCTCGGCGGCAAGGGGGCCAACCTGGCCGAGATGACCAACCTCGGCCTGCCGGTTCCGCCCGGCTTCACGATCACCACCGAGGCCTGCAAGGCGTACCTGACGACCGGGCGTGAGCCCGACGGCCTGGCCGCGCAGATCGAGGCGCACCTGGAGTCCCTGGAGCGCGAGATGGGCCGCCGCCTCGGCGACCCGGACGACCCGCTGCTGGTCTCGGTACGCTCCGGCGCCAAGTTCTCCATGCCCGGCATGATGGAGACCGTCCTCAACGTGGGTCTCAACGACCGCAGCGTGGTCGGCCTCAGCAACCAGGCGGGTGGGAACGACAGGTTCGCCTGGGACTCGTACCGCCGGCTGATCCAGATGTTCGGCAAGACCGTCTGCGAGGTGCCGGGCGAGGAGTTCGAGCACGCGCTGGACGAGATCAAGAGCGCCAAGGGCACCCACAACGACCTCGACCTGGACGCCGACGACCTGCGGGGGCTGGTCGACGCGTACAAGAAGATCTTCGCCAAGCACACCGGCCGCGAGTTCCCGCAGGAGCCGCGCGAGCAGCTCGACCTCGCCATCCGCGCGGTCTTCGACTCGTGGAACGCGGAGCGGGCGATCCTCTACCGCCGCCAGGAGCGCATCCCGGCCGACCTGGGCACCGCCGTCAACGTGGTGGCGATGGTCTTCGGCAACCTCGGCCCCGACTCGGGTACCGGCGTCGCGTTCACCCGCGACCCGGGCAGCGGCGCGCAGGGCATCTACGGCGACTACCTGGCCAACGCCCAGGGCGAGGACGTGGTCGCAGGCATCCGCAACACCGTGCCGTTGCAGGAGCTGGAGCAGCTCGACAAGACCTCCTACGACCAGCTGCTCGGCATCATGGCCCGGCTGGAGGAGCACTACAAGGACCTCTGCGACATCGAGTTCACCATCGAGCGCGGCAAGCTCTGGATGCTGCAGACCCGGGTCGGCAAGCGCACCGCCGCCGCCGCGTTCGTCATCGCCGGGCAGCTCGTCGACGAGGGCCTGATCGACCTGGACGAGGCGCTGCACCGCGTCAACGGCGCGCAGCTCGCCCAGCTGATGTTCCCGCGCTTCCAGCTCGACCACGAGTTCGAGGCGGTCGCCAAGGGCATCGGCGCCTCCCCGGGCGCCGCGTCCGGCAAGGTCGTCTTCACCTCGGCCCGGGCGGTCGAGCTGGCCGCCGAGGGCGAGGCGGTCATCCTGGTCCGCCGGGAGACCAACCCGGACGACCTCAACGGCATGATCGCCGCCAAGGGCATCCTGACCTCCCGGGGCGGCAAGACCAGCCACGCCGCGGTGGTGGCCCGCGGCATGGGCAAGACCTGCGTCTCCGGCGCCGACGAGCTGGACGTCAACGTGCCGGCCAAGAGGTTCACAGTGGGCGACCACGTGGTGAACGAGGGCGACGTGGTCTCGATCGACGGCACCACCGGCAAGGTGTACCTCGGCGAGGTGCCGGTCATGCCGTCCGAGGTGGTGCAGTATTTCGAGGGCGAACTCGACCCGGAGAACACCGACGACGCGCTGGTCCGCTCCGTACACCGGATCATGACGCACGCCGACGCGGCGCGGCGGCTGCGCGTGCGCACGAACGCCGACACCGGCGCGGACGCGGCCCGGGCCCGGCGCTTCGGCGCCGAGGGCATCGGCCTGTGCCGCACCGAGCACATGTTCCTCGGTGACCGGCGCGAGCTGGTCGAGCGGCTCATCCTGGCCTCCGGCGCGCGGGAGCGGGAGGACGCGCTCGCGGCGCTGCTGCCGCTGCAGCGGGCCGACTTCATCGAGATCTTCCGGGAGATGGACGGCCTGCCGGTCACCGTGGGGCAGCTCGACCCGCCGCTGCACGAGTTCCTGCCCCCGCTGGAGCAGCTCGCGGTGAACGTCGCGGTCGCGCAGGAGCGCGGCGAGGACGTCGCGAAGGAGGAGGCGCTGCTCGCCGCCGTCCGGCGGATGCACGAGGAGAACCCGATGCTGGGCCTGCGCGGCGTCCGGCTCGGCCTGGTCATCCCGGGCTTGTTCGCCATGCAGGTCCGCGCGATCGCCGAGGCCGCCGTGGCGGTCGTCCGCGACGGCGGCAGGGCCTGCCCGGAGATCATGGTGCCGCTCGTCGGGGCCGTGCAGGAGCTGGAGACGGTACGCGCCGAGGCCGAGCGGATCATCGCCGAGGTGGTCGGGGACAGCGGCGTCGAGGTGCTGATCGGCACGATGATCGAGGTGCCCCGGGCGGCGCTGACCGCCGGGCAGATCGCCGAGGCGGCCGAGTTCTTCTCCTTCGGCACCAACGACCTGACCCAGATGGGCTGGGGCTTCTCCCGCGACGACGTGGAGGGCGCGTTCTTCTGGCGCTACCTGGAGCTGGGCATCTTCGGCATCTCGCCGTTCGAGTCGATCGACACCGACGGCGTCGGCCGGCTGGTCCGCATCGCCGCCGAGGAGGGCCGGGCGGCCCGCCCGGGCCTGAAGCTGGGCGTCTGCGGCGAGCACGGCGGTGACCCGGACTCGGTGCACTTCTTCCACGAGGTCGGCCTGGACTACGTCTCCTGCTCGCCGTTCCGGGTGCCGGTGGCGCGCCTGGAGGCCGGCCGGGCGGCGATCACCACCACCGGCTCCGACTCCCGCTGACGCCGACGCGGGGCCGCCGGTGTTCATCGACGGCCCCGCGTACCGCCTGGCGCGCCTTTCCGGCCTCCTCGGCGTAACCTGAGCTTCCGCCGCGTGTCGATCAGGAGGGGTGTCCACATGACCGCCGTCTGGGAGAACCTGGTAGTCGACGCCCGGGACCCGTCCCGGCTCGCCAGCTGGTGGGCGGAGGCGCTCGGTTATCAGGTGATCACCGACAAGCCGGACGAGGTGGAGATCCGCCGCACCCCCGACACGCTGCCCGGTCTCGTCTTCGTCCCGGTCGCCGGGCCGAAGGACGGAAAGAACCGGCTGCACATCGACCTGCGCCCGGCCGACATGGAGGCCGAGGTCGAGCGCCTTGTCGACATGGGCGCGCGGCACGTCGACATCGGCCAGGGAGACGTGGAGTGGACGGTGCTCGCCGACCCGGAGGGCAACGAGTTCTGCGTGTTGCGCCAACGCGGCAACGGTGACCGGGGCTGACGACGCGGCGCGGCTGGTCGACGAGGCGCCGAAGGACACCGGGTACGGCCGGTCGCCGTTCGAGCGGGACCGTGCCCGGGTGCTGCACTCGGCGGCGTTCCGGCGGCTCGCCGCGAAGACGCAGGTGCACACCGCCGGCACCGACGACTTCCTGCGTACCCGCCTGACCCACTCGCTGGAGGTCGCGCAGATCGCCCGCGAGATGGGCGCCCGCCTCGGCTGCGACCCGGACGTGGTGGACACCGCCGGGCTGGCCCACGACCTGGGCCACCCGCCGTTCGGGCACAACGGCGAGTACGCGCTGGACGAGCTGGCCGCCGCCTGCGGCGGGTTCGAGGGCAACGCGCAGACGCTGCGGGTGCTCACCCGGCTGGAGGCCAAGGTGCTCACAGCGGACGGGCGTTCGGCCGGGCTGAACCTGACCCGGGCCGCGCTGGACGCGGTGAGCAAGTACCCGTGGCCGCGCCGCCCCGGTGAGCGCAAGTTCGGCGTGTACGCCGATGACCGCCCGGTCTTCGACTGGCTGCGCGAGGGCGCGCCGCCCGGCACCCGGCGCTGCCTGGAGGCCCAGGTGATGGACTGGGCCGACGACGTGGCGTACTCGGTGCACGACGTCGAGGACGGCATCCACGGCGGATACGTCGACCTGCGCCCGCTGCTGGCCGACGCGGACGAACGGCGGGCGCTCTGCGCCGACGTGTCCGCCACGTACTCGGGTGAGGCGCCGGAGGACCTGGGCGAGGTGCTCGCCGACCTGCTCGCCGACCCGGTGCTGGCCCCGCTGGCCGCGTACGACGGCAGCCACCGTGCGCTCGCCGCGCTGAAGGCCACCACGAGCGTGCTCACCGGCCGGTTCGTCTCCCGCGTGGTGGCCGCCACGCAGCAGCGCCACGGTCCCGGCCCGCACCGCCGCTACGCCGCCGACCTGGAGGTGCCGCGCCGGACCCGGGCGCAGTGCGCGCTGCTCAAGGGCATCGCGCTGCGGTACGTGATGCGCCGCCCCGGTGCCGAGGGCCGGTACGCGCGGCAGCGCGACGTCCTGGCCGGGCTGGTGACGGCGCTGCTGGACCGGGCGCCGGACGCGCTCGACCCGGTGTTCGCGCCGTTGTGGCGGGAGGCGGCGGACGACGCCGGACGGCTGCTCGTGGTGATCGACCAGGTCGCCTCGCTCACCGATCCGGCCGCGCTGGCCTGGCACGCCCGCCTGGTGTCGCCGAGCTGACCGGATCACCCCGGCGAGCTTAGGTTAGCCTAAGTGGCATGACGGACCGCCCGAAGAAGCTCACCGCCGCCACGGTCGTCCGGACCACGCGGCCCACCCCGCACCTGATCCGCCTGGTCCTGGGCGGTCCCGAGCTGGCCGGGCTGCCGGTGGGCGCGTACACCGACCACTACGTGAAGTTCGTCTTCCCGCCGGCCGGGGTGACCTACCCGTACCCGGTCGACCTGGCGACGATCAAGCGGGAGTTCCCGGCGGAGCAGTGGCCGCGTCTGCGCGCGTACACGGTGCGGGCCTGGGACGCCGCGGCGGGTGAGATGACGGTGGACGTGGTGCACCACGGCGACGAGGGGCTGGCCGGGCCGTGGGCGGCGGCGCTGCGTCCCGGCGACCGGGTGTTGTTCACCGGGCCGGGCGGCGCGTACGCGCCGGACCCGGCCGCCGACTGGCACCTGCTGGCGGGCGACGACAGCGCGCTGCCGGCCATCGCCGCCGCCCTGGAGCGGCTGTCGGCGGGCGCGCCCGCGAAGGTGTACGTCGAGGTCGGCGGCCCGGCCGACGAGCTGCCCCTGACCAGTGCGGGCGCTGTCGAGGTGTGCTGGCTGCACCGCGACGGCCGCCCGTACGGCGAGCCGCTGGTCGAGGCGGTACGGGCGCTGGAGTTCCCGCCCGGCCGGGTGCACGCGTTCGTGCACGGCGAGGCCGGCGCGGTGAAGGAGCTGCGGCGGCTGCTGCGGGTCGAGCGCGGCGTGCCCCGGGGCGACCTGTCCATCTCCGGCTACTGGCGGCAGGGCCTGGACGACGAGGGCTGGCGCTCCGCCAAGCCGGCCTGGAACGCCGCGGTGGAGGCCGAGGAGGCCACCACCGTCCCCTCCTGACCGCCCTCGCCGCCCGCCGCCCTCGCTCCCGACGGCGATCTTGGAGTTGTGGCGCCTCTGATACCGGTGTGAAGCGGGCATCCTGGGCGCCACAACTCCATGATCGACGGAGGCGGAGTGGGCGTTTCGTCCTACCCGGGCGGCTGCGCTGCCCAGGATGGGGTCATGGGGGAAGACGTGGGGGAGCGGGCCGGGACGCAGCCGGCCGACCGGGTGGTGCTCGGGGTCGGCGTGGCCGGGGTGCTGGCCGTGGTGGCCTGGGGCGTGTTCGCGCGTGGTTCCCTGGCGACGTTCGGCGCGGCCGGGCTGAGTTGGACCGTGAGCACGTTCGGCTGGTTCTTCGTGCTCGCGGCGGACGCCTTCCTGGTGCTGGCGGTCGTCGTGGCCGCCTCCCGGTTCGGCCGGATCCGGCTGGGCGCCGACGACGACGAGCCGGAGTTCGACACGCTGGCCTGGGTCGCCATGATGTTCAGCGCCGGCATGGGAATCGGCCTGGTGTTCTTCGCCGTCGCCGAACCGATCCAGCACTACGCGACGCCGCCTCCCGCCTCCGGCGTCGCGCCGCAGACCGGGGCCGCCGCCGCGACCGCCATGCAGTACACGCTCTTCCACTGGACGCTGCATCCGTGGGGCATCTACGCGATCGCGGCGCTGGCCCTGGCGTACTCGACGTTCCGCAAAGGGCGGGGCAACCGCATCTCGTCCGCGTTCACGCCGCTGCTCGGCGACCGGACCGACGGCCCGCTCGGCCGCGCGATCGACCTGCTCGCCGTCTTCGCCACCGTGTTCGGCTCCGCGACCAGTCTCGGGCTGGGCGCGCTCCAGGTGGCGGCCGGCCTCGACCTGGTGGCCGGTGTGCCGGACGGCCGGGCCGTCGAGTTGACGATCATCGGCGCGCTCACGCTCGCGTTCGTCGTCTCCGCCTTCTCCGGACTGCACCGGGGCGTCAAGTGGCTGTCCACCACGAACGTGCTGATCGCCGTCGTACTGATGCTGTTCGTGTTCGTGGTCGGTCCGACCGTCTACACGCTGGAGGTGTTGCCGGCCTCGGTCGGTGACTACCTGAGCGGCCTGGTGCGCATGTCGACGCGTACCGGGGCGTTCTCCGATCCGGCCTGGCTGGGCTCGTGGACCATCTTCTACTGGGCGTGGTGGATCTCCTGGGCGCCGTTCGTGGGCACGTTCATCGCCCGCATCTCACGCGGCCGTACGGTCCGCCAGTTCCTGATCGGGGTGCTGCTGATACCCAGCGGCGCGAGCACCGTCTGGTTCGCGGTGATGGGCGGGACCGCCCTGCGTACGCAGACCACCGGCACCCGGGACCTGGTGGCCGACGTGGAAGCCGGGTCCGAGCAGGCGCTGTTCGGGCTGCTCGACGCGCTGCCGCTGGCCACGCTGACGAGCGTGCTCGCCATGGTGCTGATCGCGCTCTACTTCGTCACCAGCGCGGACTCGGCGTCGCTGGTGCTCGGCTCGCTCAGCTCGCGCGGCGCGCTGCGGCCGCACCGCGGGGTGGTGGTGCTCTGGGGTGTGCTGATCGGCGCTGTCGCGGCGGCGTTGCTGCTGGCCGGCGGGCTGGCCGCGCTGCAGCAGGCGACCATCCTGGTCGCGCTGCCGTTCGTCGTGGTGATGCTGGGCCTGGCCGTCGCGGTGCTCCGGGAGATGGCAGCCGATCCGGTGCTGCGCGCCGGGCCCCGGCCCCGCCGCTCCGGCCTGGCCGCCGCGGTGAACGCGGCCCGGTCGTACGAGGAGGAGGAGCCGGCCCCCGTCACCCGCTGGTTCCACAGTCGGCGCCGCTGAGTGGGGGTACCTCGGTTTGTAGCATAGGTGCTACATTTCGAGGCATGACTGCGGTCGAACTTCCTGGGGCCGTCGCGTCCCCCCGACCGCCCGACGAGGATCTCGTCCTCGACGTGCGGGATCTGCGTATGCGCTACGGCGCCGTCGACGTGCTGCACGGCGTCGACCTGACCGCCCGGCGGGGCGAGGTGGTGGCGCTGCTCGGGCCCAACGGCGCCGGCAAGACCACCACCATCGAGATCCTCGAAGGCTTCCGGCTGCCCTCGGCCGGCACGGTGCGCGTGCTCGGCAGCGACCCGGCCCGCGGCGACGAGCGGTGGCGCGCGCGGCTGGGCGTGGTGCTCCAGTCCTGGCGCGACCACGGCAAGTGGCGGGTGCGGGAGTTGCTCGCGCACCTCGGCGACTTCTACGCGCCGTACGGCACCGACCGGATCCCGCGCCCGTGGCCGGTCGACGAGCTGCTGGAGACGGTGGGCCTGACCGCGCACGCCGGCAGCCGGGTGTCGCGGCTCTCCGGCGGTCAGCGCCGCCGGCTGGACGTGGCGGTCGGCATCGTCGGCCGCCCGGAGCTGCTGTTCCTGGACGAGCCCACTGTCGGCTTCGACCCGGCCGCCCGGCGCGAGTTCCACGAGCTGGTGCACCGCCTGGCCGACCTGGACGAGACCACGATCGTGCTGACCACGCACGACCTGGCCGAGGCGGAGAAGCTGGCCGACCGCATCCTCATCCTGGCCGGCGGCCGGATCATCGCCGAGGGGTCGCCCGACCAGCTCGCCCGGCGCGTCGCGGGGGACGCCGAGGTGCGCTGGACCCGCGACGGCGAGCGGTACGTGCACGCCACCCCCGACGCCACCGCGTTCCTGCGCGACCTGCTCCGCGAGCACGGCGACCGGATAGGCGAGCTGGAGGTGCGCCGGGCCAGCCTGGAGGACGCGTACCTGGCGCTGGTGCACGAGGAGGAGACCGGCATCCGTACCGGCCGGGCCGAGCGGGTGTGGCAGCAGGAGGCGGACCGATGAACCCGACCACGAACGCGCTACGGGCCGGGCTGCGGCGCGGCGTGATCGAGCTGCGCGCGACGTTCACAAACGGCCAGGATCTCTGGACCTACTTCTTCCCCACCGTGGTGCTGCTGATCGCCGTGTTCTGGATGCGCGGCTCGACGGTGCCGGGCACCGACTTCTCGCTCGGCGCCCGTACGCTGCCCAGCGCGCTCGGGATGGGCCTGCTCTTCGGCGGCCTGCTCGGGCTGGCCAACCAGCTCGTCATCGACCGGGAGGACGGCACGCTGCTGCGCGCCAAGGCCATCCCGGACGGCATGCTCGGCTACCTGGTCGGCAAGATCGTGCTGGTCTCGGCGGTCGCGCTGATCGGCGTGGTCATCCAGCTCACGCCCGGGCTGTTCTTCCTGGACGGGCTGCGGCTCGGCGACCCGGGCGCCTGGCTCACGCTGGCCTGGGTGGTGCCGCTCGGGCTGGTGGCGACGCTGCCGCTGGGCGCGGTGATCGGCTCGCTGATCGAGAACCCGCGCAACATGGGCCTGGTGGTGATGCCGATCTTCGGCCTGATCGCGCTGTCCGGCATCTTCTATCCGATCAACGGCCTGCCCGGCTGGCTGCAGGGCGTCGCCCAGGTGTTCCCGCTCTACTGGCTAGGCTTGGGCATGCGCTCGGCGCTGCTCCCCGGCGACCTGGCAGCAGTCGAACTCGGCGGCTCCTGGCGGCACCTGGAGACGGTCGGCGTGCTCGGCGCCTGGGCGGTGCTCGGGCTCGTGCTGGCCCCGGTGGTGCTGCGCCGGATGGCCCGCCGGGAGTCCGGCTCGCGGGTCGCGGCCCGGCGGGAGCGGGCCATGCAGCGGGTCGGATGAGAGGGCGTCGATGAGCGAGACCGTGCACAACCGGATCGCGGTGCTGCGCGCCGAACGGGGCATCTCCCGGCGGCAACTGGCCGACGCGCTCGGTGTGCACTACCAGACCGTCGGTTACCTGGAGCGCGGCGAGTTCCGGCCCAGCCTGCACCTGGCGCTGCGCATCGCCGCGTACTTCGAGGTGCCGGTCGAGGTGGTCTTCTCCATCGAGCCGTTCCCGCGTATCGGCGACCCCGCGGCGGCCCGCTCGGCCTGAGCCGGCGGGGACGGGCGTGGTCGGCCACACGCCCGTCCCCCCGGCCGCCGGATCGTCGGTCCGGCAGGGCAGGATGTACGCCGAGGGGGTGGCGGTCATGGCGGGGCGGATCCGGGACGAGGACATCGCGCTGGTCCGCGAGCGCACCGCCATCGCGGACGTCATCTCCGAGGTGGTGACGCTCAAGTCGGCCGGTGGCGGCAACCTCAAGGGGCTCTGCCCGTTCCACGACGAGAAGAGCCCGTCGTTCAACGTCTCGCCCGCCCGCAACGTGTTCTACTGCTTCGGCTGCGGGGTCGGCGGCGACGCGATCAAGTTCCTGATGGACGCCGAGCACCTCAGCTTCGTCGAGTCCGTCGAGCGGCTGGCCTTCCGCGCCGGCATCCAGTTGCGCTACGTCGAGGACGACAGGTCCGCGCCGCGTCCCCGCCCGCAGCAGGGGCAGCGGCAGCGCCTGGTGGCCGCGCACGCCGCCGCCGTCGACTTCTACCGGGCCCAGCTCACCACCGCCGGCGCGCGCCCGGCCCGCGAGTTCCTCGCCGGGCGCGGCTTCGACCGGTCCGCCGCCGAGCGGTACGGCTGCGGCTTCGCCCCCGACGGGTGGGACCTGCTCACCAAGCACCTGCGTCAGCAGGGCTTCACCCACGACGAGCTGGTCACCGCCGGGCTGTCCCGTCCGGCCCGCTCCGGTTCGCTGATCGACAGGTTCCGCCGCCGCCTGATGTGGCCGATCCGGGACATCACCGGTGACGTGATCGGCTTCGGCGCCCGCAAGCTGTTCGACGACGACGACGGCCCGAAATACCTGAACACCCCCGAGACGCCGATCTACAAGAAGTCGCACGTGCTCTACGGCATCGACCAGGCCAAGCGGGAGATCGCCAAGCAGGGCAAGGTGGTGGTGGTCGAGGGCTACACCGACGTGATGGCCTGCCACCTCGCCGACGTGCCGACGGCGGTGGCGACCTGCGGCACGGCGTTCGGCGGCGACCACATCTCGGTGCTGCGCCGGGTGCTGTTCGACAGCGACGAACGGGCCGGCGAGATCATCTTCACCTTCGACGGCGACGCCGCCGGGCAGAAGGCCGCGTTGCGCGCGTTCGAGGACGACCAGCGCTTCGTCGGGCGTACCTTCATCGCGGTCAGCCCCGACAACATGGACCCGTGCGAGCTGCGCCTGGCAAAGGGCGACCTGGCCGTGCGTGACCTGGTGGCCCGCCGCGAGCCGCTGGTCGACTTCGCGCTCCGGCACGTGATCAGCCGGTTCGACCTGGACACCGTCGACGGCCGGGTCGAGGCCATGCGTCGCGCCGCGCCGCTCGTGGCGAAGATCAAGGACCGGGAGAAGCGCCCGGAGTACGTGCGCAAGCTCGCCGGCGACCTCGGCATGGAGATCGAGCCGGTGCAGCGCGCGGTGCTCAACGCGGCACACGGGCCGCAGGCCGGCGGCGCCGCGCCCGCCGCCCCGGCCCGCCCCGGCCGGGCCACGCCCGCTGTGGACAGTCCGCGTTCCATGGTGGAGCGGGAGGCGCTCAAGCTGGCGTTGCAGGAGCCGGTGCTGGCCGGTCCGATGTTCGACGCGGTCGAGGTGACCGACTACCAGCACCCGGTGCACGTCGCGGTACGCGCCGCCGTGGCGGCGGCCGGCGGAGCGTCCACTGCCACCGGCGGCGCGGTCTGGATCGAACGGGTCCGCGACGCCTGCGACGACCTGGCCGGGCAGGCGCTCATCGGCGAGCTGGCGGTGGAGCCGCTGCGCATCGACGGCGAGCCGGACCCGAGGTACGTCTCGATCACCATGGCCCGGCTCCAGTGGAGTTCGGTCACCGGCCGCATCCGTGACCTCAAGTCGAAGATCCAGCGGGTCAACCCGGTGAGCAACAAGGACGAGTACTTCGCCCTGTTCGGGGAACTGCTGTCGCTGGAACAGCACGCACGGGCACTGCGCGAGCAGGCCGCCGGAGGATTGTGATGGGACTGTTCAACCGCCGGCCGAAACTGCCGTCCGCCGACCGGCCGCCGCTGGCCGCCGACGAGCGGGTGCTCGCCTGGGCCGCCGCCGGCACCGGCGAGGGCGGCAACGACGGCGTGCTGGTCGCCAGCAACCGTGGCCTCTGGCTGCCCGGCCGGGTGGAGCGCCTCGGCTGGCACGACATCCTCAAGGCGGTCTGGTCCGGCCGCGAGCTGACTGTCACCCCGGCCGAGCCGGTCGCCGAGCGCGACGGCTACCTGGTGGTGGCGGACGGCCTCCCCGAGACGTACCTGCTCGTCGACCCGGGTGACCTGCCGCACCAGGTCCGGGACCGGGTCACCGGCTCGGTGGCGTACACCTCGCACCACGAGATGCCCGGCGGCTCCGGGCGGATCGCGGCCCGGCGGGTGCCCGGCGTCGACGGGCTGACCTGGACGGTCCGCTACGACCCGGGGACGCCCACCGACGACGAGGACGTGGCCGCCGAGACCGCCCGGCTGGTCGCAGCGGCGCGGGCCGCCACCACCCCCGCCGACGTCTGAGGTCTACACCTTGAGGACGTCGACCTCGTAGAGCGGGATGGTGGCGTCGCCGGTGATGGCCCAGAGCGCGACGTGGGTGTCCAGCAGCAGGGTCATGCGCCGATCCCGAAGTCGGCGGCGATCTCGGCGTTGGTCTGTGGCGAATCCCAGTCACCCGAGAGGTCCACCTGCCCCGCGAGGGAGCCGATCGCCGTGCGGTCGGTCCGGCGCACCAGCGGTACGACCTTCGCCACGGGGGTGCCCGCCCGGTCGATGATGATCTCTTCGCCGCGTTCCACCCGCTCGATGATGCGCGACAGGTGGGTCTTGGCATCATGCATGTTGTAGTGCACAGCCTCAGCCGACATGGCGCGCCCTCCTTGGCTTAGTTTAGGCACGTGGGCGGGCGCCGTCGAGGAAGAGCGCGACGACCCGGGCGGGGCCGTTCTCGTCGGTGAGGTCGGTCGCGCGGGCCAGGTGCAGGAACGCGTTCATCAGGAACTCCGGTTCGCCGGTGACCGCGCCCTCGGCACGGGCGTCGGCGAAGAACCGGGTGACCGGGGCCAGCATCAGGGCGACGTAGAGGCCCGAGACGTGCTCGCTGGTCTCGGCGGAGACGAGCGGCAGCGTGTCGTAGATGCGCTGCTCGAACGTGATCGCGTCGCCGTGCTGACCGGCGGCGACGGTGGCGAGCGCGTGCAGCCGGTGCGGCACGTCGCCGGGGCCGGCCAGCGCCGCCGAGATCCTGCCGCCGACGTCCCGGATGTACCGCTCCGCCACCGCGATGTAGAGGTCCTCCTTGCCGCCCGGGAAGTGGTGGTAGATGGACGGCTTCTGGATGCCGACGCTGCGGCCGACGCCGACCAGGGAGATGCCCTGGTAGCCGGTCGCGGCGAGCTGTTCGGCGAAGGCGTCCATGATCTGGGTGCGGGTGTCGCTCATCGGTTCTTCCTGGCGTGGTGGAGGGCGAGGGCGCAGGCGGCGGTTCCGGCGACGGTGAGGGCGGCGAGCGCCGCGACGCCGATCGGGGCCGCGGCGAGCGGCGTGCCGCCGCCGAGCTGCCGGGCGGTGTCGACGATATAGGTGAGCGGGTTGACCGTGGCGATCACCCGCATCCAGCCGGCGAGTTCGTCGACCGGCGCGAACACGCCGGTGAAGAACGACAGGCCGAACACGACGAGCGTGACCAGGTTGGTGGTGGACGCCGAGCCCGACCGGATGGCGAGCGCCGTGCTCAGCAGCGCGACGCCGAGTCCGAGCGCGAGCATCAGCAGGAGCATTCCGGCGACGCCGGACCAGCTCGCCGGCCGGTAGCCGATCGCGACGGCCCCGGCGACGGTCACCACCATCTGGAGTACGACAGCGAGCAGCGCGGCGACGACCGGGCCGACGAGGAACGGCGTCGTGGTCCCGTGGGCGAGCCGGAGGCGGTCCAGGTATCCGCTGGTGATGTCGCCCAGCACGAGCGTGCCGGCCGCGCCCGCGCCGGTGCCGACGCCGGTGAGCAGGATCAGCGGCAGCAGGAACGCGATGAAGCTCGTCCCGCCCAGATAGGTGCTGCCCACGGCGTCGAGCTGCCCGGCGTAGACGAGCAGGAAGAACAGGGACTGGGCGACCGGGGCCACGAGCAGCGCCGGGGTACGGAGCACGGCCCGGGTCGAGCGTCTGATCGCCGCGAGGACGACCGGGGCCGAAGAGCGGCGGGGCGGGGTGAGCGCGAGCGGGAGCACGGTGTCGGGCCTTTCGGGGTGCGGTGGGGGCGCGCCTCAGCGGGCGGCGAGGGCGACGAAGACGTCGTCGAGGGAGGGCTCGGCGAGATGGAGCCGGGTGATGTCGGCGGCGATCGCGCCGGCTTCGTGCAGGGCAGCGGTCAGCGCGCGGGGGTCGTCGGGGACGCTGAGGCGTACCCGGTCCAGGTGGTCGGGGTCGGCGCGGAACCCGGCTTCGGACGCGGCGACGAGCGCGGTCGCGGCGGCGGCGTCGGACAGGTCGAGCGTGAGCGTTCGGGCGCCGACGCGCCCCTTGAGCGACGCCGGTGGGCCCTGGGCGACCACCCGGCCGTCCCGTAGCACGGCGATCTCCGTGGCCAGCACGTCGGCCTCGTGCAGGTCCTGGGTCGAGATGAGCAGCGAGGTGCCGCTGTGGTTGAGGCGGGTCAGCTCGGTCCAGAAGTCGATGCGTGCGAGCGGGTCCAGGCCGGTGGTCGGCTCGTCCAGGATCACCACTGCGGGCTCGGCGACGAGCGCCACCGCCAGGTCCAGCTTGCGGCGGGTGCCGCCGGAGAGCTTGGCCACCCGGGACGAGCGGTGCTCGCCCAGCCCGAACAGGTCGACGAGTTCCCGCGTGCGGCGGGCCCGCTGCCGGCGGCCGAGCCCGAGCGCCACGCCGTGGAAGTCGAGCACCTCCGCCGGGGTGGCGAGGGGGTCCAGCGCGTTCGACTGCGGCGCCAGGCCGATCAGGCGACGCGCGTCCCGCGCCTGCGTCACGGTGTCGAAGCCGCCGACGCGCACCGAGCCCGAGGTCGGGGTGCGCAGGGTGGCGATGATCTCCAGCAGCGTGGACTTGCCGGCGCCGTTGTGGCCGAGCACGACGAACCGGCTGCCCGGCGCGACGGCGAGGTCGAGCGCGCGCAGGGCGTCGCGTGTCCCGTAGGTCTTGGTCAGGGCGGAGGCGAGGACGAGCGGGGTCATGCCAGCCACCCTACCGACCGGTCGGTAGGGTGGCCAAATCCGATTGCCGACCCGCTCCGTCGCCGCTAGCGTCGCGGCATGTTCGCCACCGAGCGCGTCCGTCTGCGCCCTCCCACCCCCGACGACGCGCCGGACCTGTTCCGCCTGCACAGCGACCCGGAGCTGCACCTGATCACCGACGACGAGCCGTTCCTGCCGCACCATGTCGGGCAGGTCCGGGCCCGGCTGGAGAAGCGCGCCGCCGAACAGCCGGAAGCCGGCGCTCCGGTGTCACTGCTGGCCGAGACCGTCGCCGACGGCACGTTCCTCGGCACCGGCGTGCTGTGGGGGATCAACACCTTCGACGGGCTCGCCCACCTCGGCATCACGCTGCTCCCCGAGGCGCGCGGCCAGGGCTACGGCACCGAGGTGATCCGGCTGCTCTGCCGGTACGGCTTCCGCAACCGCAACCTGCGGCGCCTGGAGATCGAGACGCTGGCCGGCAACACGGCCATGCGGCGTACCGCCGAGCGGTGCGGCTTCGTCCACGAGGGCACCCAGCGCGACCGCGAGTACGACGGCGACGGCTTCGCCGACATGGCGCTCTACGGTCTGCTGCGGCGCGACTGGACGCCGTAGCGGGGCCGCGCCGCGCTCAGCCGCCGTCGCGGTAGAACCGGGCCGCGCCCGGGTGCAGCGGGATCGGGCCGGTCGCGGCCGCGCTGGCCCGGTTGAAGTTCGCCGCCTCCGGATGCACCTGGATCAGATCGCCCTGCCAGGTGAAGAGCACCCGGGTCAGGTCGTACGCGAGTTGCTCCGGCATGTCCGCCGCCACCAGGATCACGTTCGCCACCGTGATGGTGGGCGTCGGCTCGGCCGTGCCGTAGACCTCCTTCGGCAGCGTGGCGGTGGTGTAGACGCCGCCGAACCGGGCGCTCAACGGCTCGATCAGGTCGTTCAGCGGCAGCAGCCGGAACTTCCCGGGCGCGGAGGAGAGCAGGTCCTTCACACCGGGCGTGGGCAGGCCGCCGGAGAAGAACATGGCGTCCAGCGTGTTCGCCCGCATCCGCTTGACCGTCTCCGGCAACGACAGGTTGAGCCGCTGGATGCCGGTGTTCGGGTCGATGCCGCCGGCGGTGAGCAGACGCCCGGCGATGATGTCGGTCCCGGACTTCGGCGAACCGGTCGAGACGCGCTTGCCGCGCAGGTCGGCGAAGCTGTTGATCTTGCCGTCGCTGCGGACGATCACGTGCGTGTAGTTGCTGTAGACGCGGGCCAGCGCACGTACCGGCTGCGGTTGCTTGTCGAACGCCCCGCGGCCGTCGACCGCGTCCGCCGCCGTGTCGGCCAGGCTGAACGCGATCTCCATGTCGCCGCCGGCCACCCGGGTGATGTTCTCCACCGACGCGCCGGTCGGCTCCGCGCGCGCCTCGTACCCGGGCACGTGCCGGGTGATCAGATCGGCGTACCCGCCGCCGAGCTGGTAGTAGACGCCTGTGGTGTTGCCGGTGGCCAGGAAGATCCGCCCGCCGTGCCACGCCTGCCCAGTGGTGTCCTCGGCGCCGCAACCGGCCACCAGCACCGTCGCCAGCACCGTCGCCAGCAGCGCCGCCACCAGCCGCGCCGGGCGGCCGCTCACCGGCGGACCGCCGGTTCCAGCGCCTCCGCCACCCGCTGCACCAGCGTCGCCGTCTCGTAACCGATCTGGCCCAGGTCGCAGCCGGGCGCGGCCAGCACGCCGAGCAGCGCCCGTTCCCCGACCGCCATCACCAGCATCACACCGCCGTCCATGTCGACGATCTGCTGGCGTACCCGGCCGGCGGACATCAGCCGGGCCGCGCCCACGGTAAGGCTCGCCAAGCCGCTGATCACCGCCGAGAGCTGGTCGACCTGGTCCGGGGAGAGATCCGGCGAGGACGCCAGCCGCAGTCCGTCCTCGGAGACCGCGAGCGCGTGCGAGACGTCCGGCACCTGCTCGGCGAAGTTCGCCAGCAGCCAGTCGAGCCCGGTGGAAGCGGGTGGATTCATGGTCTTCTCCCGTTGGGTGGTGTGGTGTTCGGGGCACGGCGCGTCGCGCTGGCCACCCCCTCGGCGAGGGCGGACAGCCGGGCGCGTACCACTTCGGGGTCGAGCAGGTCGGTCGCGGGCGGCGGCGCGGTGGCGGCGGGCATCGGTCCCGGCAGATGCCCGCCCACCGGCCGCCGGGGCAGCCCGGCGGCGGTGGTCGACACCGGCGCCGGTGGCACGCTCACCGGCCGGATCCACGCCGCGCTCGGCGCCAGCAGCGCGCCACCCGGCGCCCGGACCGTGGCCACGCCGCGCGCCGGCCCGCCGGCCGTCGGGGCGCTGGTGACCAGGTCGCGGGAACCGCCCTGCGGCCGCAGGACGGGCGCGTTCTTGAACCACGGCGCGCCGCGCCCGTGCGGGCGCCGCTCGGCCGGCGGCCGGGACGCCACCGACTCGACCCGGGTCAGCACCGACTCCGGTACGTCCACCTGCGCCACCGTGCCGGTGCCAGGGTTGTGCAACTGCACCCGGATCCCGTGCCGGGCGGCCAGGTGGGCCACCACGTGCAGGCCCATGCTGCCGGCGGCGGCGCTGGACAGGGTGGCCGGCGCGGCGAGCCGTTCGTTGATCTCGGCCAGCCGGCTCTCGCTGATGCCGATGCCCTGGTCGTGCACGCGCAGCACCAGCCCGTCGACGGTGCGCCGGCCGTCCACCAGCACCCGGGCCTCCGGCGGCGAGTAGACGGTGGCGTTCTCCAGCAACTCGGCCAGCAGATGCACCAGGTTGCCGGCCGCAGCGCCGTGCACCGCCGCGGTCGGCACGTCGATCTCCACCCGCGGATAGTCCTCGATCTCGGAGGCCGCCGCCCGTGCCACGTCGTCCAGCAGCAACGCGCCCTCGTGCCCCCGGCCCGGCTCGCCACCGGCGAGGACCAGCAGGTTCTCCCCGTTGCGCCGCAGCCGGGCGGCCAGGTGGTCCAGCGCGAAGAGCCGGGCCAGCGCGTCCGGGTCGGTCTCCTCGCGCTCGAAGTCGTCGAGCAGCCGCAACTGCCGGGTGATCAGCGTCCGGATGCGCCGGGCCAGCGCCTCCGCCATCCGGGTCACGTCCAGCCGCAACTCGGCCTGCTGCCCGGCGAGCCGCAGCGCGGCCCGGTTCACCGTGTCGAACGCCTCGGCGACCTGCGCCACCTCGTCCTGACCGCGCCGGATCCCGTCGGTCATCCGGGTCGCCGGACCATCCGCCGGCGCCCGCTCGCCCGCCGCGATCGCGGTGATCCGCTCCGGCAGTTCCCGGTTCGCCATGGTCAGCGCGGCCACCCGCAGCCGGCGCAACCGGCGGCTGGTGCGCACCGCGAGCAGTACGGCGGTGACGAGCGAGCCGAGCGCGACGGTGCTCGTCGCCCCGGCGGTCAGCACCGCGCGCAGCCGGGCCGCGGCGGCCAGGTCGGCCGCGTCCCGGTCCAGCCCGTCGGACAGGTCCCGGCCGAGCAGGTTGTACCGGCGGATCGCGCCGCTCTGCGCCACGTACCAGGCGTCGCCGTCGGTCTTCAGCGCGTCCGGCGCGCCGTCGGTGTCGAGCATCGCGTCGCGCATCCGCCGGGCCGTGGTCACGTCGGCGCCGTCGACCAGCCGGTACCAGGCAGCGTTCGCCGGGGCGGAGGCGATCCGCAGGAACTCGGCCTGCCGCTGCTCCCGGGCGCCCCGCAGCCGGCCCAGCCGGGCCAGCTCGCCGCGTTCCAGTCCGCCTCTGACGAACACCGCCCGCAGCAGGTCGCGCTCCAGCGCGGACAGGTGCTCCTGGGCGGCCACCGAGGCCACCTCACGGGCCTGGTTGGCCAGGTCGGCGTCCCGGAGTTGACTGGGCAGCGCGTCCGCGACCGCGAGCAGGGACTCCACGAGCGACACGTACGCCGGGTCGCCGCGCTCACCGGCCATCGTCAGGTCCCGGGTCGGCGCGAGTTGCTCCAAGCGCCCGCGCGCGTCGTCCAGCACCCCCGCCAGGTCCGGGGCGGCCCGGCGCGCGTCACCCTGCGCCGAGCGGTAGCGCTCCACGGCCGTGTCGACCCGGCGGCGCTGCGCGTCCACGAGTGGGCGGCCGGACGTACCGCCGCGCTGGCGCAACGCGGCCGTCTCGCCCAGTTCGCGTTCCAGCTCGTGCACCAGACGTACGGTCGCGGTGGCGGTGCCGGCCAGCACGCGCGCCCGGTCGGCGTCGGCGGACGCGTCCAGCGCGGCGTCGGTCTGCGCCGCCCCCAGCACGACCAGCCCGGCCGTGGCGACCAGGATCGGGGCCAGCAGTTGGACGCGGACCGAGCGCAGGCGTCCGGTGCGGTCCGCGGAGCGGTGGTGCCGGCGTACGCGAGCCGGGTGGGGCAGCGGCACGGTGGTCTCCGGTCGGGTCGGGCGGGCCGGGCCCGGACGCGCGTCCGGACCCGGCCCGTTCAGGTCAGCTCGCGCCGAGGTCGCTCAGTGCCCGCTCCGCGCCGCGGTGCAGCGGCACCGGGTCGGTCTTGCGGGCGTTGCCCAGCTCGATGCCCTTCGCCGCCGGGTTCGCCTGGGCCAGGGCGTCCTTGGACTCGAACACCGTCCGGGTGATCGCGCAGGCCACGTCGGCGTCGAGGTTGTCCCGCACCAGCAGCACGTTCGGCACCACGATGGTGGGCACGTCGGCCGGGGTCCGGTAGATGTCCTTGCCGATGGTGCCCGCCTGGTACGCCGGGTTCAGCTCGGCCATCTTCGGCAGCAGCGGAGTGATGTCGACGAACTTCACCTTGTCGCCGGACGTGGTGAACAGGTCGGTGACGCCGCCGGTCGGTACGCCGCCGGACCAGAAGAAGCCGTCGATGCTGCCGTCCTTCATGCCGTCGACGGTCTTGGTGAGGTCCAGCCGCTGCGCCTGGACGTCCTTCGCCGGGTCCAGCCCGGCGGCGGTGAGCAGCCGGTTGGCGATGACCTCGGTGCCGGACTTCGGTGAGCCGGTGGAGATCTTCTTGCCCTTCATGTCGGCCACCGACGTGATGCCCGCGTCGGCCCGTACGACCACCTGGGTGTAGTTGTCGTAGATCCGGGCCAGCGCCTTGACCGGCTGCGGCGCGGTGAAGCTCCCCTTGCCCTGCACCGCGTTGACAGCGGTGTCGAACAGGGAGAACGCCACGTCGTACTGGCCGGCGACGAGCTGTTCGACGTTCTGCACCGAGGCGCCCGTCTCGGCGGCCGTCCCGGTGAGCTTGCCGTCGGTGGTCTTGCTCAGCTCACCGGCGAGCGCGTTGCCGACCACGTAGTAGACGCCGGTGGCGTTGCCGGTGGCGATACCGACCCGGGTGTCCTTGGTGACCTTGCAGCTGACCTCGCGGGCGGCGTCGTCCTTCGCCGCGCCGTCCTGACGGCCCCCGCAGCCGGCGGCACCGGCGGCGACCAGGACAAACGCCCCGACACCCGCCACTATCCTCGCGTCGATCCGTCCCACTCTCTCTCCTCCCCAAGATCCACGGATTCTTCGACCGCCGGGCGGCCGGGGTGCCCGGCGGCGCCACGTCGGACGTACACGCCCGCGACCGTGAGCGCGGCGAGCGCCGCGCCGATCGCCATGGGCAGCGGTTCCAGCCAGAGCAGGACCAGCCCGGCGATCGCGCCGAGGATCCGCTCCGGCGCGCCGGCCGGGCCCACGCCCGGCAGCCAGCCGCCGGCCGCGACCGCCAGCACCGCCACGCCGAGCGCGGAGACCAGGCCGGCCGTCACGATCCGCCCGGGCCCGCCGATGCCGAGCAGTCCGAGGCCGGTCGGCGTGATCACGAAGGCCAGCGGGATCAGGTACGCCGGCAGCGCGTACCGCAGGGTCTGCCACATGGTCGGCACCAGGCGGCCGCCGGTGACCGCGGCGGCGGCGACCGCGGCGAGCGCGGTCGGCGGCGAGACCTCGGACAGCACCGCGAAGTAGAAGACGAACATGGCCGCGGCGGGCGCCTCGACACCCAGGTTCAGCAGCGCCGGGCCGATGATCACCCAGCCGATGACGAAGGACGCGGTGACCGGCACGGCGAGGCCCAGCAGGCTGAGCGCGACGGCGGCGCGCAGGGCGGTCAGCGCCAGCACCACGGCGGGCTCCGAGCTGACCGCCTGCGCGCCGCTGATCAGCAGCGAGGCGGCCTGCGGCCCGAGCCCGGTCTTCGTGGTGGTGGCGGTGATGATGCCGGCCGCGGCGCACACGGCGCTCACCGCGAGCACCCCGCGTACGCCGTCGCGCAGCGCCGCCACCAGCCGGGCCGGCGTGAGGCGGTGCCGCTGGTCCAGGAAGGACAGCGCCGCCGCGATCACGGTGGCGACGACCACCGCCCGCATCGCCGACGCGCCGAGCGCCAGCACCACGATGATCACGAGGAGCGAGAGGAAGTGGTAGCCGAAACGGGCCAGCAACCGCCAGGCCGAGCCGCTGTCGATGACCACCGGACGGACCCCGGAACGCCGCGCGTCGATCTCGACCGAGAACAGGATGCCCAGGTAGTAGAGGATCGTCGGCACCGTGGCCCAGCCGAGCACCTGCAGGTAGGACACGCCCAGGTACTCGGCGATGATGAACGCCGCCGCGCCGAGCGTGGGCGGGGACAGGATCGCCCCGACACCGGCGGCGGCGAGCATGCCGCCCGCGCGCTCGGCCGGGTAGCCGGCGCGGCGCAGGATCGGCCAGGTCACCGCGCCGATGCTGACGGTGGTGGCGGCGCCGGAGCCGGAGACCGTGCCGAGCAGGAAACCCGACGCGACGGCGGTGCGCCCGGCGGCGGTACGGGAGCGGCGGAACGCGGCGGCGGACAGCTCCACGAAGAACCGGCCCGCGCCGGACAGGTCGAGCACCGCGCCGTAGATGGTGAACAGCACGATGTACGAGGCGGCGACGTCCAGCGGCGTGCCGTAGAAGCCGCTGTCGGAGTTGTAGAACGCGTCGACCAGCTGCGCGAAGTCGAGCCCCGCGTGCGCCACCGGCCAGGACTGCGGCAGCAGCCCGCCGTAGTAGCCGTACCCGAGGAACAGCACGCAGACCGCCGGCAGGATCCACCCGGTGGTACGCCGGCACGCCTCCAGCAGCAGGAGCAGCAGCCCGGTGCCGAACGCCACGTCCAGCGGGTCCAGCAGGCCCTGCCGGTCCAGGAAGGCGTCGTACCCGCCGCCGCCCGCACCGACGGCGACCGGCAGCACCGGGTAGAGGCAGACCACGAGCGCCGCGAGCGCCAGCAGCCAGTCCACGGGCGTGGGTCCGCGCCGGTCGTCCACGTCGACCGCGTCGGCCTTGGTGCGTCGCAGCCGCACCCCCGAGGGGTACGCGAGGAACACCATCGGCAGGACGCCGGCGAGGAAGAAGATGAGGTAGTACTTGCTGCCCTGGGCCAGCGGGAAGAACACCTGCCAGAGCGTCAGCAGCCCGACCGCGACGGTGACGCCGGTGAACAGGAAGCCGACTCCGCCGGCGAGGACCCGTCCCGGCTTCTCCTCCTCGAACCGGGCGGCCAGTTCCCGGGCGTCCTGCTGGGCCTGATCCGGGGCGTCCTGCGTCTCGGCCGGAGTGTGGTCCTCGGTGTGGTGCGGCACGGACCGGCTGTGGTGGTGCGTCTCGCCCGGCCCGTCGTCGGACCACTCCGGACCGGCGACGACGCCCTCGTCCGGCGGGAGCGGCACCACCTCGGCGTCCACATCGGACCCCGGTCGTCCGCCGGACGGCGGCCGGGGTTTCGGGGGAGTCGCGTCGGAGGGGCGAACGGGCGGCACGAGGGGGCACGATACGCGAATTGCGCGCGCGTTGGGAACATTGCTTAACGTGATTGCAATGAGTGACGGAATGGGGAATCTTTCACTCGTCAAACAGATTTCTGAATCTGTTTCGCGACTGCTTCGCCGATGGACGAAGGGTGCTTCCGCAATCTCTTCCCAGTGAACTTCCAGGCGATTTTCCAACGATGGAGAACTGGTCTGCGGGATCGGCCGTCGTCACTCAGGGTGTATTACCGGTCGTCCTTGCCGAGCCTGGGCGGCTGGCCCCCGGGCGGGCGGGTTCCGGATGCTGCCGCGTGTCCCCGGAGCGCTCCGGGGACACGTTTCGTGGGCCGGAACCGCGGGACCGCCGCCACTTCGCCGAGGTGGCGGCATCGGTCGTGCGCCGACACCGCCACTTCGGGGAAATGGCGCGGGCGCCGTCCGAGAACCGGACCGGCCGCGCGCCGGTGACCGGCGGGCCCGGCGGAGTGGAACACCATGGGTGCCTCCGCCGCCCTTTGACACCCATGCCGTTCCACTCCTCGTGACGGTCGAGGAGAGCGTGGCGAGTGGTGGTCCGAGGGGAAGGACGGCTCAGCACGATCCTCGGCGCCCCACCCGTCTGGGTGCGACGGGGGTGGGGTGCCCGCCGGTCTTGCTCTGCAACCACCGGAGCGGCGGACACGCTGCGTGACCATGTGCGCCGATGGGTGCAGAGCGGAGGGAAGGGGGAGCGGGAGAAGGGCGGCGGCGGACGGGCCGGTTTTGCCGACGGGGGTTATCGCCGCCCCGGTCAGGGCATGTCGTGCCTGACGACGAGCGACGAGGAGGTGCCATGGCCGCCGACGAGGCTCCCGCCCGTGACGGGCGCGACCGCACGGAGCCGGTGGGCCCGGACGACGGTCCGGACAGCCCGACCGACCTGACCGCGACGGGCTGGATGGCGACGCTCAAGCGGACCGTCCGGGAGTTCCAGGACGACAGCCTGACCGACTGGGCCGCCGCGCTCACCTACTACGGCGTGCTCTCCATCTTCCCCGGCGTGCTGGTGCTGATCTCGCTGCTCGGCCTGCTCGGTGACCGGGCCACGGAGGGAATCCGGGACACCGTCGGCCAGGCGGTGCCGGAGGAGAACATCCGCAAAATCATCGAGAGCGCGATCGACCAGGCCGGCCAGTCCGGCGGGCTGGCCAGCATCGCGGCCGTCATCGGTCTGGTCGCGGCCTTCTGGTCCGCCTCCGGCTACATCGCCGCGTTCATGCGCGCCTCGAACAGCATCTACGACGTGCCGGAGGGGCGGCCGATCTGGAAGACGCTGCCGGTGCGCCTCGGCGTGACCGCGGTGATCGGCGTGATGCTGCTGATCAGCGCTGTGATCGTGGTGTTCACCGGCGGCCTGGCCGAGCAGGCCGGAAACGCGATCGGGCTCGGCTCGACCGCCGTCACGGTGTGGAACATCGCCAAGTGGCCGGTGTTGCTGGTGCTGGTGAGCCTGATGTTCGCGATCCTCTACTGGGCTTCGCCGAACGCCCGGCACGGCGGCTTCCGCTGGGTCAGCCCCGGCGGCGTGCTCGCGGTGGTGCTCTGGCTCGTGGTGTCCGGCCTCTTCGCGCTCTACGTCAGCAACTTCGGCTCGTACAACAAGACGTACGGCGCGGTGGCCGGCGTGATCATCTTCCTGGTCTGGCTCTGGCTGAGCAACGTGGCCATCCTGCTCGGCGCGGAGTTCGACGCCGAGCTGGAGCGCAGCCGGGCCATCGCGGCCGGGCACCCGGCCGACGAGGAGCCCTACGTGGAGCTGCGCGACGACCGCAAGCTGCGCAAGAAGGGCAACGCCTCCTCCCACCACTGACCGCACCTCGCCGCCCCGCCCGGATGCGCCCGGGCGGGGCGGCGCGTTTTCTGGCCCGGCACCTCTTTTGTTCGTATGGACAAAAGTTTGCATCAGGCGTGCCGAAGCTATGGACATGCGACCCGGAAGGCTCCTACTGTGTCGGACACAACACACATCGCCATGGTCGATGTGACGGACTTCCGATGCGGAGGTGACTGCCGGTGCGGACGGTCGACCCCCTGCACGTACGGCTCCTGCGGCTGCTCCGGGACGAGGGCGCGGTGTCCCGCGCCGAACTCGGCGACCGCCTCCAGATGCCCCGCCCGCGCCTGCTCGCCGAGCTGGAACGGCTCGTCTCCCTCGGGTACGTGGCCGAGGCCGGGCTGGCCGCCTCCCGGGGCGGGCGGCGCTCCACCCTGGTCGAGCTGAGCCCGCACCTGCGGTTCGCCGCCGTCGACCTGGGCGCCAGCTCGATCGACGTGGAGGTGGTCAACGGCCGGCTGGAGCCGGTGGCCGCCTACACCGAGACCGCCGACATCCGCTCCGGCCCGAAGGTGACGCTCCAGCGCGTCAACGAGCTGCTGCACAAGGCCAAGGTGGACGGCGCGTACGAGCGGCTCGACGCGGTCGGCATCGGCGTGCCGGGGCCGGTGAGCTTCCGTGACGGCGTCCCGGTCTCCCCGCCGATCATGCCGGGGTGGGACCGGTTCCCGGTCCGCGAGCTGCTGACCCGGGAGCACGGCTGCCCGGCGGTGGTGGACAACGACGTCAACATCATGGCGATCGGGGAGCGGCACGGCGGCGTGGCCCACTCGGTCGACGACTTCCTGTTCATCAAGATCGGCACCGGCATCGGCTGTGGCATCTACCTGCACGGCGAGGTCTACCGGGGCACCGACGGCTGCGCCGGGGACATCGGCCACATCCAGGTCGACCCGAACGGTCCGATGTGTTCCTGCGGCAACGTCGGCTGTCTGGAGGCGGTGTTCAGCGGCGCCGCGCTGGCCCGCGAGGCGACTGTCGCGGCCCGCACCGAGGTCTCCCCGGCGCTGGCCGAGCGGTTCGCCGCCCGGGGTGTGGTGACCGCGCTGGACGTGGCGCAGGGGGCGATCGAGGGGGACGTCTCCTGCATCCAGCTCATCCGGGACGGCGGCCGGCGGGTCGGCAGCGTGCTGGCCGGGCTGGTCAGCTTCACCAACCCGTCGATGATCGTGATCGGCGGCGGACTGGCCCAGCTCGGCCACATCCTGCTCGCCGAGATCCGCAGCGTGGTCTACCGCCGTTCGCTGCCGCTGGCCACCGGCAACCTGCCGGTCGTCCTGTCCGAACTGGGCCCGCGCGCCGGCGTCGCCGGCGCGGCCGTGCTGGCCAGCGACCTCGCGTTCGGAGAAGCAGCATGAGCGACACCGGGAAACCACTGGTCGAGGCGCCCGCGGACGCCGTCGCGGGCGAGGTGGTCCTGCGCCTCACCGACGTCGTCAAGACGTTCCCGGGGGTACGCGCGCTCGACGGCGTGCAACTGGAGGTACGCGCCGGCGAGGTGCACTGCCTGCTGGGGCAGAACGGCGCCGGCAAGTCCACGCTGATCAAGGTGCTGGCCGGGGTGCACCGGCCGGACTCCGGCGAGGTCGTGTGGCGGGGCGAGCCGGCGTCGTTCGCCAACCCGCAGGCCGCCATGCGCGCCGGCATCGCCACCATCTACCAGGAACTCGACCTGGTCGACGACCTGTCGGTGGCGGAGAACGCGTTCCTCGGCCACGAGCCGCGCCGGTTCGGCTTCGTCCGGCGGGGGCACATGGCCCGGCGTACCCGGCAGATCCTGGCCCGGCTCGGCCACCCGGAGATCCCGCCGGGGCGGCTGGTGCGGCACCTGCCCGCCGCCGGCAAGCAGATCGTCAGCATGGCGCGGGCGCTCTCCCACGAGGCCCGGCTGATCATCATGGACGAGCCGAGCGCGGTGCTGGCCCACGACGAGGTGGCGAACCTGTTCCGGATCATCCGGGAACTCACCGCGCAGGGCATCGCTGTCATCTACATCTCGCACCGGCTGGAGGAGATCCGCGAGATCGGCGACCGGGTCACCGTACTCAAGGACGGCCGGACCACGGCGGCGAGCCTGCCGGCCCGCGAGACGCCGACCCGCGACCTGGTCGCCCGGATGACGGGCCGGACCATCGAGTACGTCTTCCCGCAGCGCCCGGCCGACCACGGGGGCGGCGCGGAGCTGCTGCGGGTGGACGGGCTGACCCGGCCCGGCGAGTTCGCCGACGTCTCGCTCCGGGTCCGGGCGGGAGAGATCGTCGGCATCGCCGGGCTGGTCGGCTCGGGCCGGTCGGAGCTGCTGGAGACCATCTTCGGCGCGCGCCGGGCGCACGCCGGGACGGTCCGGGTGAACGGCCGGACGCTGCGTCCCGGCAGTGTGGGCGCTGCGGTACGGGCCGGGATGGGCATGGCGCCGGAGGAGCGCAAGAGCCAGGCGCTGCTGCTGGGTGAACCGATCTACCGCAACGTCACGCTCGCCACGTTCGGCAGGTACGCCCGCCTCGGGTTCACCGACGCCGGGCAGGAACGCGCCGAGGCGGACCGGATCGCCGAGTCGCTGGAGCTGCGGCCCCGCGACGTTCGGCGGCCGGTGCGCACGCTGTCCGGCGGCAACCAGCAGAAGGTGGTGGTCGGCCGGTGGCTGCTCGGTGACACCCGGCTGCTGCTGCTCGACGAGCCGACCCGGGGCGTGGACGTTGGCGCCCGCGCCGAGCTGTACCAGGTGATCCGCGATCTGGCCGCCCGGGGCGTCGGGGTGCTGCTGGTCTCCAGCGAGGTGCCCGAGGTGCTGGGCCTGGCCGACCGGGTGCTGGTGATGCGGGAGGGCCGGGTGGTCCGCGAGGCGCCGGCCGGCGAACTGGACGAGAACACCGTGCTCGACCTCGTCATGGCGGGGTCCCTCATGGAAGGCGCACCGGCATGAGCGATGTCAGAGAATCCGCCCTGCCCGCGCAGTCGCCGCCGGTGGAGCGGGCGGAGACCGCCAAGGTCGACGCGCCGGCGAAGCTCTCCTGGTGGCGCGGCGACGGCGGGGAGGGCGTCAAGCGCAACCTCGGCCTGCTCGCCACGCTCGTCGTGCTGGTGGTCATCGGCATCCTGACCCGCCCCGACCTCTACGGCGATCCGAACTGGGTGTGGGGCAACACGCTCACCATTCTCAAGCTCGCCTCGGTGGTCGGCGTGGTCACCGTCGGCATGACCTTCGTGATCATCGGCGGCGGCATCGACCTGTCGGTCGGCGCGATCGTCGCGCTGGCCGGGGTCTGGTGCACCACTGTCGCCACGCAGAGCTACGGCGCGGGCGGCATGATCTTCACCGCGCTGACCGTCGGGCTCGCCGTCGGCGTGGTGAACGGGCTGCTCGTGTCGTACGGGCGGCTGGTGCCGTTCATCGCCACGCTGGCGATGCTCGTCGCCGCCCGAGGGCTGGCGGCGGAGATCTCCGACAAGCAGACCCAGGTGTCGGGCAACACGTTCATCAACGGCATCGCCAGCACGAACGTGCTCGGCATCCCGCTGCTGGTCTACATCCTGGTGGCGGTGGTGGCGGCCGGCTGGGTGCTGTTGAACCGGACCACGTTCGGCCGCCGTACGGTGGCGGTCGGCGGCAACCCGGAGGCGGCCCGGCTCGCCGGCATCAACGTGCGCCGGCACACCGTGCTCCTCTACGCGCTGTCCGGCCTGTGCTGCGGTATCGCCGCGGTCATGCTGACCGCGCAGGCCACCTCCGCACAGGCGGCGATGGCCAACCTCTACGAGCTGGACGCGATCGCCGCCGCGATCATCGGCGGCACGCTGCTCAGCGGCGGGCGGGGCACGATCATCGGCTCCCTGCTCGGGGTGATCATCTTCTCCACGATCACCAACCTGTTCGCCATCAACAACCTCTCCGCCGAGGCCCAGAACATGGTCAAGGGCGGCATCATCGTCGCCGCCGTCCTGGTCCAGCAGGTGCAGTTCGGCAGCCTCACCCAGTTCCTCGCCCGCAACCGGGCCACCACCACCTGACCCCACCCGCGCACACCCCGGCTGCCGTCGTACCGACTGCGGTCCGGCCCGCCACACCCGAAACCACCCCACCACCTCATCCCAGGAGGCGTCATGAGAACACCGCGCCATGACCTGTCCCGCCGCCGGCTGCTCTTCGGCGGGGCCGCGGTCTCCGCCGGGGTGCTGCTCGCCGGTTGCACCAGCAACGAGCAGAGCCCGACCGAGGCACAGACCAAGGCGGCCGGTTCCGGCGCCAACACCGAGCCGGGCAAGAAGGTGACCATCGGCTTCTCCGCCCCGGCCGCCGACCACGGCTGGATCGCCGCCATCACGAACAACGCCAAGGCGCAGGCCGGGGCGTACCAGGACGTGGAGCTGAAGTCGGTGGAGGCCGGCGCGGACGCGGCGGCCCAGCGGGCGGCGCTGTCCACGCTGATCTCGCAGAAGCCCGACGTGATCGTGCTGCTGCCGCACGACGGCAAGGAGCTCAACGCGTTCGGCCTGGAGGCGATGAAGGCCGGCATCCCGGTGGTGAACCTGGACCGGGCCTTCCCGGACGCGCGCGCCTACCGGTGCCAGATCAAGGGCGACAACTACGGCATGGGGGTGGCCGCCGCCACGTACATCGCCGAGCAGCTCAAGACCAAGGGCGTGAGCAACCCGGTGATCGGCGAGATCCCCGGCATCGAGTCGCTGGAGCTGACCCAGGAACGGTCCAAGGGGTTCGCCGACACGCTCGCCTCGTACGGGTTCAAGGTCGCCAACCGGCGTCCGGCGGAGTTCACGGTCGACTCCGGTCAGCAGGCCGCCACCGGCCTGTTCCAGGCGCTGCCGAAGATCGACGCGGTCTGGAACCACGACGACGACCAGGGCATCGGCGTGCTCGCGGCGGTCAACCAGGCCAACCGCAAGGAATTCATCATGGTCGGCGGCGCCGGCTCCAAGAAGGCCATGGAGGACATCGCCGCCGACAACACGGTCCTCAAGGCCACAGTCACCTACAGCCCGTCGATGGCTTCCTCGGCCATCTCCCTGGCCCGCCTGATCGGCCAGGGCAAGGGCATGTCCGACCTGGTCGAACTCCAGGTACCGAAGGAGATCGTGCTCGCCTCCGAGACGATCACCAAGGAGAACGCGAGCGACTACCTGAAGCTCGGGTTCTGACACACGGGGGGAGACCCACCTTGTCCAGTCACGACAGCATCCTGCGGGTCGGCATGGTCGGCTACGCGTTCATGGGCGCCGCGCACTCCCAGGCGTGGCGCACCGTGAACCGGGTGTTCGACCTGCCGTCCCGGGTACGGATGGCGCTCGTCTGCGGCCGGGACGAGCCGAAGGTGGCCGAGGCCGCCGACCGGCTCGGCTGGGACGGCTACACCACCGACTGGCGGCGGCTCGTCGAGTCCGACGAGATCGACGTGGTCGACATCTGCACGCCGGGGGACAGTCACCGCGAGATCGCGCTCGCCGCGCTCGCCGCGGGCAAGCACGTGCTGTGCGAGAAGCCGCTGGCGAACAGCGTCGCCGAGGCCCGCGAGATGGCCGAGGCCGCGACCCGTGCCCGGGCGTCCGGGGTACGCGCGATGTGCGGCTTCAACTACCGGCGGGTGCCGGCGGTCGCCCTGATGCGGCAGCTGGTGGCCGACGGGCGGATCGGCGAGATCCGGCACGTCCGGGCGGTCTACCTCCAGGACTGGATCGTCGATCCGCAGTTCCCGCTGGTGTGGCGGTTGCAGAAGGACAGGGCGGGCTCCGGCGCGCTCGGCGACATCGGCGCGCACATCATCGACCTGACCCAGTACGTCACCGGTCAGCTCGTCACCGGGGTCAGCGCGCTGACCGAGACGTTCGTCCGCCAGCGGCCACTGGTCGCCGGGTCGAGCGGCCTGGCCGCGCAGGCCGACGGCAACGGCAGCGCCATGGGGCAGGTGACGGTGGACGACGCGGCGGTGTTCGTGGCCCGGCTCGACGGGGGAGCGCTGGCCACGTACGAGGCGACCCGGTTCGCCACCGGCCGCAAGAACGCGCTGCGGGTCGAGATCAACGGCTCGCGCGGCAGCGTCGTGTTCGACCTGGAACGCCTCAACGAGCTGGAGTTCCTGGACGCCACCCGGCCCGCCGCCGAACAGGGCTTCAGCCGGATCCTGGTGACCGAGCCGGACCACCCGTACCTGGGCGCGTGGTGGCCGCCCGGCCACATCATCGGCTACGAGCACTCCTTCACCCACCAGGCGCGCGACTTCGTCGAGGCGGTCGCCACCGGCGCCGACCCGGCCCCGTCGTTCGCCGACGCGCTGCAGGTCCAGCTCGTGCTCGACGCGGTGACCCGCTCGGCCGAGCGGGCCGCCTGGACGGAGGTGGAGCCAGCGCTGGCCGAAGCTTCCGCCTGATCCGAGGCGGGCCAGGCCCGCCCGACACTCACCGGCGCCGGCCGGCGAGGGCCCGCCGCGGTTGCGCCCCGCGGCGGGGACGAGGCCGGCTCCGGGGAGCGTGCCGCCGGTGTCCGCCGGCACGACCAGCACGGCCCTCCGGTGCGGCCGGACCGGGATTCCCCGGCCGCACCGGCGGACCGGCCTTACCTGGGGAGGTAGCGCGAATGCGTACGGGTGTGTGGCTGGTGGGTGCGCGCGGCTCGACACCGACCACCGCCGTGGTCGGCGGGCTGGCCCTGCGGGCCGGGCTCACCGCGCCGACCGGATGCGTGACCGAGCTGCCCGACCTGCGCGGGCCCGCCCTGCCGGGCTTCGCCGATCTCGTCTTCGGCGGCCACGACGTGGTCGCGACCCCGCTCACCAAACGCGCCGAGGCGCTCGCCGCCGCCGGCGTGCTGCCCGCCCGGCTGGCCGATGCCGTCGCGCCCGACCTGGCCGCCGTCGAGGCGGCGCTGCGACCCGCGCCGGTCGAGGGCGACCAGGGCAACCGGATCGCCGCGGTGGTGCGCGACCTGACCGGGTTCCGCACCCGGCACGGGCTGGACCGGGTAGTCGTGGTGAACGTCGCCGCCACCGAGCCGGCGCCCGCACCGCACCCGGCCCACCACGACCTGGCCACGCTGCGCGACGCGCTGACCGGCCCGGCCGGCGTGCTGCCGCCCAGCTCCGCCTACGCGTACGCGGCGTTCACCGCCGGCTGCCCGTACGTGGACTTCACCCCGTCCACCGGCGCCCGCCTGCCGGCCCTGGCCGCGCTCGCCGCCGAACGCGGGCTGCCGTACGCCGGGCACGACGGCAAGACCGGCGAGACGCTGCTCAAGTCGGTGCTCGCGCCGATGTTCGCGATGCGGCACCTCGCCGTGCGCTCCTGGTCCGGCACGAACCTGCTCGGCGGCGGCGACGGCGCCACGCTCGCCGACCCGGCCGCCAACGCCGCCAAGGTCGGCAGCAAGCAGCGGGTGCTCGCCGAGACGCTCGGCTACCTGCCCCAGGGCGGCACCCGGATCGAGTACGTCGAGGAACTGGGCGACTTCAAGACCGCCTGGGACCTGATCACGTTCGCCGGTTTCCTCGGCACCGGCATGCGGATGGAGTTCACCTGGCACGGCTGCGACTCGGCGCTCGCCGCGCCGCTCGTGCTGGACCTGGCCCGGCTCACCGCCGCCGCGCACGCCGCCGGCCGCCACGGCCCGCTGACCGAACTGGCGTTCTTCTTCAAGGACCCGCTCGGCGCGACCGGCCACGCGCTCGGCGAGCAGTGGACGGTGCTGCGGGACTTCGCCGCCGACCTGCACGCCCGGGCGACGTCGTGACCCGCCTGGCCGACCTGGCCGAACTGGTCCGGGCGCCGGCCGCGCTCTCCGTACCCGGGGACGTGCTGTCCGGCGCCGCCGCGGCCGGGGCGCTGGACCGCCGGACGCCCGCCCTGGCCGGCGCGTCGGTGCTGCTCTACTGGGCCGGGATGGCCGCCAACGACTGGGCGGACCGGCGGCTGGACGCTGTCGAACGGCCGGAGCGGCCGATCCCGTCCGGCCGGGTGCGCCCGTCGGTGGCACTCGGCGTCGCGTCCGGCCTGACCGCCGCCGGGCTCGCGGTAGCCACCGCCGCCGGGGGCCGCCGGGCGGCGGCGGTCGCGCTCCCGCTCGCCGCCACGATCTGGGGGTACGACCTGCGCGCCAAGAACACCGCCGCCGGCCCGGCGGTGATGGCCGCCTGCCGAGGGCTGGACGTGCTGCTCGGCGCGTCCGGCGGCCGGGTGGTCCGGGCGCTGCCCGCAGCGCTCACCATCGCCGCGCACACCTGGACGGTGACCGCGCTGTCCCGCCGCGAGGTGACCGGCGCGGACCGGCGTCTGCCGGGCCTCACGCTGGCCGGCACCGCGCTGATCGCGTTCACCACCCCGGCCCGGCCCACCGTGTTAAGCGGGGCCCCCTCCTCTACCGGATGCGTTAAGAGGGGGCCCTTCCTTCGGCTCGGGGAGCTGGTGCCCGAGGTGCTCGCGGCCGGGTACGCCGCCCGGTACGGCCGGGCGCAGGCCCGGGTGCTCGCCGATCCGTCACCGGCCCGGGTGCGGGCCGCCGTCGGGGCCGGGATCACCGGGCTGCCCGCCTTGCAGGGTTCGCTCACCGCCCGCGCCGGGGCGCGGTTGCTCGGCCTCGCCGTGGCCGGCGCCGCCCCGCTCGGCCGCCGCCTGGCCCGACTGATCTCCCCGACATGACCGCCGCCGACCCGCTGCCCGGCCCGGGCGCGCTGCGTTTCGGGTACGGCACCAACGGCTTCGCCAACCACCGCCTCGGTGACGCGCTCGCCGTTCTCGCCGACCTCGGCTACCAGGGCGTCGCGCTCACCCTGGACCACGACCATCTGGACCCGTTCGCCCCCGGCCTGGCCCGCCGGGTGGCCGCCGTGCGCCGCCGGCTGGACGCGCTCGGGCTGTCGGTGGTGGTCGAGACCGGCGCCCGCTACCTGCTCGACCCCTGGCACAAGCACGCGCCGACGCTGCTGCACGACGACCCGGCCCGGCGGGTGGAGCTCCTGCGCCGGGCCGTGCGGATCGGTGCCGAGCTGGGCGCGGAGGCGGTCTCCTTCTGGGCCGGCGTACGCCCGCCCGGCGTACCGCCCGACGTCGCCGCCGACCGCCTCGTAGCGGGCTGCGCGGTGGTCTGCGCCGAGGCGGCGGAGGCGGGCGTGCCGCTGGGCTTCGAACCGGAGCCGGGCATGTTCGTCGAGGACATCGCCGGGTGGCGGCGGCTGCGCGAGGCGCTCGGCGCGCCGCCCGGCTTCGGCATCACGCTCGACATCGGGCACTGCCGGTGCCTGGAGCCGCTGCCGGTGCCGCGGTGCGTGTCCGAGGTCGCCGCGCACCTGGTCAACGTGCAGATCGACGACATGCGCCGGGGCGTGCACGAGCACCTGGAGTTCGGCGCCGGCGAGATCGACTTCCCGCCGGTGCTGCGTGCCCTGGCCGACGCCGGCTACCGCGGGCTGGTGGCGGTGGAGCTGCCCCGGCACTCGCACGCGGCACCGGCCGTCGCCGCCCGCTCACTGGACTTCCTGCGCGCCGCCGCCTCGCGCGGCGAGGGGCGGTGACCCACCACCTTCCACCCGGCAGAGGGGAGACGGCATGACACCCGACCGACTGCGCGCCGCGCTTCGGGGCGTACCCGATCCGCAGTGGCTGGACGCGGCGCTGCGCCGCGTCGCGACCGAACCCACGGCGATCGAACGGTTCTTCGTCACCGCCGCCCGGCGGTGCGGTCGCGGGCCGCTGCCCGACCCGCCCGGCTGGACGGCCGACGAGGCGGCCCGCGCGCTGCTGCTGGCCACGCTGCCGAACGGCCACGCCGCCGCGGCCGAGACGCTCTACCGGCAGGGCGACGCCGCCGAGAAACGCGCCGTGCTGCGCGCGCTGCCGCTGCTGCCCATCGGCGCGGAGTGCGTGCCGCTGCTGCACGACGCGATCCGCACAAACGACACCCGGCTGGTCGCCGCCGCGCTCGGCCCGTACGCCCGGCACCTGGAGCAGCCGGCCTGGCGGCAGGCGGTGCTCAAGTGCGTGTTCACCGGCGTGCCCCTGGCGGTCGTCGACGACCTGCCGGAGCGGGCCGACGGCGAGCTGGCCCGGATGCTCGCCGCGTACGCCGCCGAGCGGCACGCCGCCGGCCGGACCATGCCCGACGACGCGGCCGACCTGCTGCGCCGGCTGACCATCCCCACCCCGGAGGCGTGACATGCGCATCTTCGACCCGCACATCCACATGACGTCCCGCACCACCGACGACTACGAGCGGATGGCCGCCGCCGGGGTCCGCGCGCTGGTCGAGCCGGCGTTCTGGCTGGGCCAGCCGCGCACCAGCGTGGACAGCTTCGTGGACTACTTCGACTCGCTGATCGGCTGGGAGCCGTTCCGGGCCGGGCAGTTCGGCATCCGGCACCACGCCACAGTGGCGCTCAACCCGAAGGAGGCGAACGACCCGCGCTGCCGCCCGGTGCTCGACCTGCTGCCCCGCTACCTGGACAAGGACGGCGTGGTGGCCGTCGGCGAGATCGGCTACGACGCGATGACGCCGGCCGAGGACGCCGCGCTGGCCGGGCAGCTCGCCCTGGCCGTCGCGTACGACCTGCCCGCGCTGGTGCACACGCCGCACCGGGACAAGGCACGCGGCGTACGGCGCACGCTCGACGTGGTCGCCGAGTCGGACATCGCGCCGGAACGGGTGCTCGTCGACCACCTCAACGAGGTGACTGTGGGGCTGGTCCGGGACACCGGCTGCTGGCTGGGCTTCTCCATCTACCCGGAGACGAAGATGTCGCCGCCGCGCATGGTCGAGCTGCTGAAGCGGTACGGGACCGAGCGGATGCTGGTCAACTCGGCCGCCGACTGGGGGCGGTCGGACCCGCTGCTGACCCGGGCCACCGGGGAGGCGATGCAGCTGGCCGGGTTCAGCGCCGACGACGTGGACCGGGTGCTGTGGCGCAACCCGGTCGAGTTCTACGGCCAGTCCGGCCGGCTCGACCTGACCGCCCTGGAGGCGAGCGACCCCACCTTCGCCGGCAACTCGATACTGCGCGGAGGCGAATGATGCGGCTGCGCCACGCCGACGGCACGACCGTCCATCTCGGCTACTGCACGAACGTCCACCCGGCCGAGGACCTGCCCGGCATCGTCGCCCAGCTCGACACGTACGCGGTAGCGGTGCGCCGGGCGCTCGACGCCGACCTGCTCGGGCTCGGGCTCTGGCTGGCCGCGCCGGTGGCCGCCGCGCTCGCCGCCGACCCGGCGGCCCGCCGCCGGCTGCGTCACGAGCTGACGGTACGGGGCCTGGAGGTGGTCACGCTCAACGGCTTCCCGTACGCCGCGTTCCAGGCTCCGGTGGTCAAGGGCGCGGTGTACCACCCGGACTGGACCACGCCGCAGCGCTCGGCGTACACGCTGGACCTGGCCCGGGTGCTGGCCGACCTGCTGCCAGACGACGCGGTCCACGGGTCGGTCTCGACGCTGCCGCTGGCCTGGCGTACACCGTGGGACACCGCGCGCGCCGCGACTGCCCGGCGCCGGCTCGACGCGCTGGCCGACGGGCTGGCCGCGGTGCAGCGGGAGACCGGCCGGGTGATCCGGGTCGGCTTCGAGCCGGAACCCGGCTGCCTGGTGGAGTCGACGGGACAAGCACGCGAGGTATTCTCAGCCATGGATACCGACCGGCTCGGGATCTGCCTGGACCTCGCACACCTGGCGTGCGCCTGGGAGCAGCCGGCGGATGCCCTGGCCGGGCTGCGTGCCGCCGGTCTCCCCGTGGTGAAGGTCCAGGTGTCCGCCGCCGTCGAGGCGCCCGATCCGGTCGGGGCGGGCGCGGCGTTGCGCCGCTTCGTCGAGCCGAGGTTCCTGCACCAGACCCGCGCGGCCGGTTGCGCCGGCGCCACCGATCCGGCCGATCCGGCGTACGCGGCCGACGACCTCGACGCCGCGCTCGACGCGGGGCTGCCCGGTGCCTGGCGGGTGCACTACCACGTGCCGCTGCACGCCCCGCCCGAGCCGCCGCTGCGCTCCACGGTGCCGGTGCTGCGGGAGGCGCTCGCCGCGCTGTTCGCCGGTCCGGCCGCCGGCTGCGACCACCTCGACGTCGAGACGTACACCTGGGGGGTGCTGCCGGAGGCGCGGCGGCCGCGCGGCGACGCGGAGCTGGCCGCCGGCATCGCCGCCGAGCTGGCCTTCGCCCGCGACGAGCTGACCGCGCTCGGGCTGGCGCCGACGGCGGTGATGTCCTCGTGAGCCGGCGGCTGGTGGTGCTCGACGTGGTCGGGCTGACCCCGCGGCTGCTGGCGCACATGCCCCGGCTGCGCGCGGTGGCCGACGCCGGGTTCGCCGCCGAGCTGGGCACCGTGCTGCCGGCGGTGACCTGCTCGGCGCAGTCCACGTTCCTCACCGGCGAGCTGCCCGCCGGGCACGGCGTGGTGGGCAACGGCTGGTACTTCCGCGACCTGGGCGAGGTGCTGCTCTGGCGGCAGCACAACGCGCTGGTCGGCGGCGAGAAGGTGTGGCAGGCGGCCCGGCGCGTCGAGCCGGGCTACCGGGTCGCGAACGTCTGCTGGTGGTACGCGATGGGCGCGGACGTGGACTGGACGGTCACGCCGCGCCCGGTCTACCACGCCGACGGGCGCAAGGAGCCGGACTGCTGGACCGACCCGCCGCGGCTGCGGGACACGCTCACCGACGCGCTCGGCACGTTCCCGCTGTTCAGCTACTGGGGGCCGGGCGCGGGGCTGCCGTCCTCGGCGTGGATCAGCCGGGCGGCGCAGCGCATCCTCGCCGACCACGCACCCGACCTGACCCTTGTCTACCTGCCGCATCTCGACTACGACCTGCAACGGTTCGGTCCGTCCGGGCCGGAGGCCGCCGCCGCGGCGGCGGAGCTGGACACCGTGCTCGGCCCGCTGCTGGACGCGGCCCGTGATCGGGACGCTACTGTGGTGGCGTTGTCCGAGTACGCCATCACCGACGTGTCCCGCCCGGTGGACGTGAACCGGTTGCTGCGCGCCGAAGGATTGCTGCGGGT
The DNA here is from genome assembly GCF_002926165.1 of Micromonospora chalcea. Classification (GTDB taxonomy): domain Bacteria; phylum Actinomycetota; class Actinomycetes; order Mycobacteriales; family Micromonosporaceae; genus Micromonospora; species Micromonospora chalcea. The sequence goes on from NZ_MAGP01000143.1 coordinate 110,752, forward strand.
CTACACCCAGGCCGGGATGGAATACCTCGACCCGTGGACGTCACGGGCGTTCGCGGTGGCCGACCACCAGGTGGCGCACGTCTACGTCCGGGATCCGGCGGACGTGCCGGCGGTGGCGAAGCTCTGCGCGGCGCTGCCCGGCGTGGCCGAGGTGCTGGACGCCGCCGGGCAGGCCGGGTACGGCCTGGACCATCCCCGCTCGGGCGAGTTGGTGCTGGTGGCCGAGCCGGACTCCTGGTTCACCTACTACTACTGGCTGGACGACGCGCGGGCACCCGACTTCGCGCGGCTGGTGGAGATCCACCGTAAGCCGGGCTACGACCCGGCCGAGCTGTTCTTCGATCCGGCCGCTCCGGGCGCGGCGAAACGTCGTGCGGCGGTGGCGCTGGCGCGCAAGAAGCTCGGCCTGCGCTATCTGATGAACGTGGTCGGGCTGGACGCCGGGGCGCGGGCGGTGCGTGGTTCGCACGGGCGCCTGCCGGCCGATCCGGCGGACGGCCCGGTGCTGCTCTGCTCCGACCCGGCCGCGATCCGGCCCCGGGTGGAGGCGACCGATGTGAAGGCGTTGTTGCTGGAACTCGCCGGATTGGCCTGGGAGGCACCATGACCGTGACCGTCGCACCGACCGACCCGGCCCTGCTTCGGGGCCGTTTCGACGCCGAGCTCGCCGCGTTCCTGGACGCGAGAGGGCCGGGTCGGCCGGACGACGGTACGGGGACTGTTCACTCCGCTTTGCGCCGGTTCGTGCTGGCCGGCGGGAAGCGGCTGCGACCGCTGTTCTGCTACTGGGGCTGGCGGGGCTTCGACGGCCCGGACGAGCGGCCGATCGTGGTGGCCGCGGCGTCGCTGGAGCTGTTCCACGCGTTCGCGCTGATCCACGACGACATCGTGGACCGCAGTGACCGCCGCCGGGGAGCGCCCACGCTGCACCGCTTCTTCGCCGACCTGCACGAGCGGTCCGGCTGGCGCGGCGACCCGGCGGCGTACGGCCGGCAGGCGGCGGTGCTCTGCGGGGACCTCTGCGCCACCTGGTCGGCGCAGATGTTCCACGGCTGCGGGTTGCCGCCCGAGCGGCTGCGCGGCGGGCAGGTCCTGCTGGCCCGGATGCGTTCCGAGGTGATCGCGGGGGAGTACCTGGACGTGGTCGCGGCGGCCGGGGACGGTTCGGTGGCGAGCGCGCTCGCCGTGGTGCGGCTGAAGACGGCCCGTTACACGGTGACCCGTCCGGTGCAGATCGGCGCCGCGCTGGCCGGCGCGACGCCGGCGCCGGTGGCGGCGCTGGCCGGGTTCGGCGATCCGCTCGGGGACGCGTTCCAGCTCCGCGACGACGTCCTCGGCGTCTTCGGCGATCCGGCGGTGACCGGCAAGTCCAACCTGGACGACCTGCGCGAGGGCAAGCCGACGGTGCTGCTGGCGCTGGCCCGGGCGTCCGCCTCCCCGGCCGGCGTGGCCCGGCTGCGCGAGCTGGTCGGCGATCCGGCGCTGGATCAGGCGGGCGCCGCCGAGGTGCGGGGCATCGTCGAGGAGTCCGGCGCCCGGGAGGCGGTGGAGAGGATGATCCGTACCCGGGCCGACGCGGCGCTTGTCGCGCTGGACGCGGCGGGGCTCGCGGAGCCGGCCCGGCGGGTGCTCGCCGCGCTCGTGGAACGGGCTGTCGACCGCCGCGAGTGACACCAACTTTTGTCGCGTAGCGCCGAAAGTGTAAGCCGATCGATCAGAAGCTATGGACAGGCTGATCGAAAGGTTTTAATGTCGTGCACAGTACCTAGCTGACCCGACGAGGCGATCCGCCCCCCGTACCGCCCGCCTCGCCGAGGCGCAGCATCCCCCGCTCGGCATCCGGCGCGACGCGCGCCCGGTCCTGGCTGCGCGCGTCAGGAAGGGACAGCACAGCATGTCCAGCCACCACCACCCCCGTGCCCGACGACCGTTCGCCGCTGCCGCAGCGCTGCTGCTCGCCGCCACCGCCGGCACCGTCACAGCGGCCGCGGCGCCCGTCCCGGCGTCCGCCCACCCGATCACGGCGAGCGACTTCCAGCAGGTCGAACTCGCCCGCGGCGTCGCCGAGACCGGCGAACCGATGTCCCTGGCGGTGCTGCCCGACCGGTCGGTCCTGCACACCGCCCGCAACGGCACGCTGCGCCGCACCGACGCGGCCGGCGTCACCACAGTCATCGGCACGCTGCCGGTCTACACCCACGACGAGGAGGGGCTGCAGGGCGTCGGTGTCGACCCCGGCTTCGCCTCCAACCGGCACATCTACCTCTACTACGCGCCGCCGCTGTCCACCCCCGCCGGCGACGCGCCCGCCACCGGCACCGACTTCTCCGCCTGGCAGGGCGTCAACCGGCTGTCCCGGTTCACGCTCAACGCCGACTTCACGCTCAACCAGGCCAGCAAGGTCGACGTGCTCGACGTACCGGCCGACCGGGGGCTGTGCTGCCACGTCGGCGGTGACATCGACTTCGACGCCGCCGGCAACCTCTACCTGTCCACCGGCGACGACACCAACCCGTTCGACTCGGCCGGATACGCGCCGATCGATGAGCGCACCAACCGCAACCCCGGGTACGACGCGCAGCGCAGCGCCGGCAACACCAACGACCTGCGGGGCAAGATCCTGCGGATCAAGGTGAACGCCAACGGCACGTACTCGATCCCGGCCGGCAACCTCTTCGCGCCCGGCACCGCGCGGACCCGCCCGGAGATCTACGCGATGGGCTTCCGCAACCCGTTCCGGATCAGCGTCGACAAGGCCACCGGCATCGTCTACGTGGGCGACTACGGGCCGGACGCCGGCACCACCACCGCCCGCGGCCCGTCCGGGCAGGTCGAGTTCAACCGGGTCACCGGGCCGGGCAACTACGGCTGGCCGTACTGCACCGGCACCAACACGGCCGCCGAGACGTACGCCGAATGGGACTTCGCCACCGGCGCCGCCGGACCGAAGTTCAACTGCACGGGCGGCCCGACGAACAACTCGTTCCGCAACACCGGCCTGACCACGCTGCCGGCGGCGAAGCCGTCCTGGATCCGCTACGCCGGTGACGCGGGCAGCCCGCCCGAGTTCGGCGGCGGCTCCGAGTCGCCGATGGGCGGTCCGGTCTACCGGTACGACGCGGCGAACCCGTCCACCACCAAGTTCCCGCAGTCGTTCGACGGGCAGTTCTTCGCCACCGAGTTCGGCCGGGGCTGGATCAAGCCGATCCACGTCAACGCGGACGGCTCACCCGGCACCATCGACAGCTTCCCGTGGACCGGCAAGCAGGTGATGGACTCCGCGTTCGGCCCGGACGGGGCGTACTACGTGCTCGACTACGGCACCGGCTACTTCAACGGCGACGCCAACTCGGCGCTCTACCGCTTCGACTACCTGGGCGGCGCCAACCGCGCCCCGGTGGCCCGCGCCGCCGCCGACCGGACCTCCGGCGCCGCGCCGCTCGCGGTGGCCTTCTCCTCGGCCGGCTCGTCCGACCCGGAGGGCGGCGCGCTGACGTACGCCTGGACGTTCGGCGACGGCGGCACCTCCACCGCGGCGAACCCCTCGCACACCTACACCGCCAACGGCAGGTACACCGCCACGCTCACCGTGCGCGACCCGCAGGGCGCCACCGGCACCGCCAGCGTGACGATCACCGTCGGCAACACCGCCCCGACAGTGGTCATCGAGACACCCGGCAACGGCAAGCTGTTCTCCTTCGGCGACACCGTGCCGTTCCGGATCACCGTCACCGACCCGGAGGACGCCACCATCGACTGCACGAAGGTCAAGATGACCTACGTGCTCGGCCACGACCAGCACGGCCACCAGATCACCTCGGCGACCGGCTGCACCGGCTCGATCGCCGTACCCGTCGACGGTGAGCACGACGACGCGGCGAACATCTTCGCGGTCTTCGACGCCGAGTACACCGACTCCGGCGGCCTCACCACGCACACCCAGCACACGCTCCAGCCCCGGCACCGGCAGGCCGAGCACTTCAGGACCTCGTCCGGGATCAATACGTTCGACAAGGCCACCGCCGAGGGCGGCAAGACCGTCGGCGACATCCACAACGGAGACTGGATCGCGTTCCAGCCGTACCTGCTCGCCGACGCCACCGGGTTCACCGCCCGGGTGTCGTCCGCCGGGGCCGGCGGCACGCTCCAGGTACGGGCCGGCTCGGCCACCGGCGCCGTGCTCGGCTCGGCCACCGTCCCGGTCACCGGCGCCTGGGACACGTTCACCACAGTCACCGGCACGATCGCCAATCCGCCGGCCGGCACCACCACGCTCTACCTGACGTTCGCCGGTGGCACCGGGGCGCTCTACGACCTGGACGCGTTCACGCTCACCACGTCGGCCGTGCGCACCGGCCCGGTGAAGGGCCTGGCCGGCAAGTGCCTGGACGTGCGCAACGCCGCCACCGCCGACGGCACCCAGATCCAGCTCTACACCTGCAACGGCACGACGGCGCAGTCGTGGACCGTGACGCCGAACGCCACGGTGAAGGCGCTCGGCAAGTGCCTGGACGTGTCCGGCGGGGCCAGCGCGGACGGCACGAAGATCCAGCTCTACGCGTGCAACGGCACCGGCGCGCAGAACTGGTCCGCGCAGGCCGACGGGACGCTGCGCAACCCGCAGTCGGGCAAGTGCCTGGACGTGTCCGGCAACAACTCGGCCGACGGCACGGCGGTGCACCTGTGGACCTGCACGGGTGCGGCCAACCAGAAGTGGACGCTGCCGTGAGGTGGGAAGGAAGAACGCCGATGAGACTCCTCCGTATCGCGCTGGTCGCGGTGACCGCCGTGGCCGCCACCAGCGCCGCCGCCCCGGCGAGCGCCGCCGACGGCCCCTACGACGTGCTCGTCTTCTCCAAGACCGCCGGCTTCCGCCACGACTCCATCGCGGTCGGCACGCAGGCCGTGCGGGAGCTTGGCGCGGCGAACAACTTCACGGTCACCGCGACCGAGGACGCCGCCCAGTTCACCACCGCCAACCTGGCCCGTTTCGAGGCGGTGATCTTCCTCAACACCACCGGGGACGTCCTGAACGCCACCCAGCAGTCGGCGTTCGAGGCGTACATCGGCGCCGGGGGCGGGTACGTCGGCGTGCACTCCGCCGCCGACACCGAGTACGACTGGCCGTTCTACGGCAACCTCGTCGGCGCGTGGTTCGCGTCCCACCCGGCCATCCAGCCGGCCACTGTCAAGGTGGAGGACCGGGCGCACGCGGCCACCGCGCACCTGCCGCAGCAGTGGAACCGCACCGACGAGTGGTACGACTACCGCTCCAACGCCCGCTCCACCGCGCACGTGCTGGCCAGTCTCGACGAGTCCTCGTACTCAGGAGGCTCGATGGGCGGCGACCACCCGCACGCCTGGTGCAAGACGTACAGCGGTGGCCGGTCCTTCTACACCGGCGGCGGCCACACCCAGGCCTCCTACGCCGACGCGGCGTTCCGCAACCACCTGCTCGGCGGCATCCGCTACGCGGCCGGGCGCACGAAGGCCGACTGCCGGCCGGAGACCGGCTACACCACGCTCTACAACGGCGGCACCACCGGCTGGTCGCAGGCCGGGCCGGGCAGCTTCACCAACACCGACGCCACGCTCACCTCGGTCGGCGGCATGGGCCTGTACTGGTACAGCGCGAAGCAGTTCACCAACTACTCGCTCAAGCTGGACTGGCGGCTGGCCGGTGACGACAACTCGGGCGTGTTCGTCGGCTTCCCGCCGTCGAGCGACCCGAACTCGGCGGTGGACAACGGCTACGAGATCCAGATCGACCCCACCGACGCCGCCGACCGGACCACCGGCGCGATCTACGGCTTCAAGTCCGCCGACCTGGCGGCCCGGGACGCGGCGCTGAACCCGGCGGGGGAGTGGAACACCTACGAGATCCTGGTCGAAGGGGAACGGCTGCAGGTGTTCCTCAACGGCGTACGCATCAACGACTTCACAAACACCGATCCGGTGCGGTCGCTCGCCGGGCACGTCGGCATCCAGAACCACGGCACCGGCGACGACGTGTCGTTCCGCAACATCCGGATCAAGGAGCTGGGCGGGACGCCGCCACCGACCGGCAACACCACCGTCCAGGCCGAGGCGTTCGGTTCGGCCAGCGGCGTCAGCGCGTACCCCAAGGCCGGCGCCAACGGCGGCCAGACCCTGGGGTACGTGGACCCGGGCGACTGGGCCGCGTACCCGGGGCTGGACCTGACCGGTGTGACGTCGCTGCGCGCCCGGGTGGTCTCCGGCGGCCCCGGCGGCACGCTCCAAGTGCGGACCGGTTCGCCGACCGGGCCGGCGACCGGCCAGGTGGCGGTGCCGAACACCGGGAGCTGGACCACGTTCGCCGACGTGTCCACCGCGCTCACCGGCGTGCCGTCCGGTACGCAGACCGTGCACCTGACGTTCGCCGGCAGCGGCACCGGCCTGTTCGACGTGGACGACTTCACGCTGGTCCGCGGCACCGCAAGCGGCGGCACCGGCCCGATCAAGGGGCTGGCCGGCAAGTGCCTGGACGTGCGGAACGCCTCGTCGGCCGACGGCACCCAGATCCAGCTCTACACCTGCAACGGCTCGACGGCGCAGACGTGGACGGTGACGCCGAACGGGCCGGTGAAGGCGCTGGGCAAGTGCCTGGACGTCTCCGGCGGCGGCAACGCGAACGGCACGAAGATCCAGTTGTGGTCGTGCAACGGCACCGGCGCGCAGAACTGGTCGGCGCAGGCGGACGGGACGCTGCGCAACCCGTCGTCGGGCAAGTGCCTGGACGTGTCCGGCAACAACTCGGCCGACGGCACGGCGGTGCACCTGTGGACGTGCACGGGCGCGGCGAACCAGCGCTGGACCCTGCCCTGAGGTAGGCCATAGAGTGGAGGCGGCGACCGCGAGGTGGCCGGTGACCCGGCGGGAGGCGCAACCCGCCCGGGAGGCAGACGCTCCGGCGTCCACCGGTGCCCTCAGGCCGCCGCCTCCGGTCGTCCTCGCCCCGGTCCGCGACGGAATCCCCCATCACCACAGGGGAGAAGGACAATGGCGCGACCCATCACGCTCTTCACCGGCCAGTGGGCCGACCTTCCGTTCGACGAGGTCTGCCGGCTCGCCGCCGAGTGGGGCTACGACGGACTGGAGATCGCCTGCTGGGGCGACCACTTCGAGGTGGACAAGGCGCTCGCCGACGACTCGTACGTCGAGCGCAAGCGGGCCACCCTGGCCAAGCACAACCTTCAGGTGTTCGCCATCTCCAACCACCTGGTCGGGCAGGCCGTCTGCGACCACCCGATCGACGAGCGGCACCAGGACATCCTGCCGGCCCGGATCTGGGGCGACGGCGAGCCGGAAGGGGTGCGGCAGCGGGCCGCCGAGGAGATCAAGGACACCGCGCGGGCGGCGGCGAAACTCGGCGTACGCACCGTCGTCGGCTTCACCGGCTCGTCCATCTGGCACACGGTGGCCATGTTCCCGCCGGTGCCACCGGCCATGATCGAGCGCGGCTACCAGGACTTCGCCGACAGGTGGAACCCGATCCTGGACGTGTTCGACGAGGTGGGCGTGCGGTTCGCGCACGAGGTGCACCCCAGCGAGATCGCGTACGACTACTGGACCACCAAGCGCACGCTGGAGGCGATCGGGCACCGGGAGGCGTTCGGGCTCAACTGGGACCCGTCGCACTTCGTCTGGCAGGAGCTGGACCCGGTGAACTTCATCTTCGACTTCGCCGACCGGATCTACCACGTCGACTGCAAGGACGCGAAGGTCCGTACCGGGGACGGGCGGCGTGGCCGGCTCTCCTCCCACCTGCCCTGGGCCGACCTGCGGCGCGGCTGGGACTTCGTCTCCACCGGCCACGGTGACGTGCCGTGGGAGGACTGCTTCCGGGCGCTGAACGCGATCGGCTACGACGGCCCGATCTCGGTCGAGTGGGAGGACGCCGGCATGGACCGCCTGGTCGGCGCGCCGGAGGCGCTCCAGTTCGTCCGCCGCCTGGCGTTCGACGCCCCGAGCGCCGCCTTCGACGCCGCCTTCAGCAGCCGCGACTGACCCTCCTCCTGCGCTCGCGATCTTGCACTTGCGGCCCACGTGATGCCGCTTATGCCCGTTTCGGGAGGGCCGCAAGTGCAAGATCGACGGGGTGAGGTGAGGGCGGGGGCGGGGGTCAGCGGGCGGCGTAGGTCTGGGTGCTGACCAGGTGGGCCGCGCCGATCAGGGCGGCGGTGTCGCCGAGGTCGGACAGGACGATCGGCAGGCTGCCGGTGGCCAGCGGCGTGGAGCGCCGGTAGACCACGCCCCGGATCTCGGCGAGCAGGACCGGCCCGATCCCGGCCGGCGCGCCCCCGATGATGACGATGGCCGGGTTGACGAAGCTGACCAGCCCGACCAGCACCTGCCCGAGCCGGCGGGCGGCGTCGCGGACGATGGTCTGCGCCGCCGGGTCGCCCTCGGTGGCCGCCGCCGCCACGTCGGCCACCGCCAGCGTCCCGGCCGCGGCCAGCCGGTCCGCGAGCACCGTCGAGCGCCCGGCCCGCGCGGCCGTCACCGCCTCCCGCCCCAGCGCGGCATCCCCGCAGTACGCCTCGACGCACCCGTTGTTGCCGCAGCCGCAGAGCGGTCCGTCCTCGCTGAGCTGGAGGTGGCCGATGTCGCCGGCCCCGCTGGCCGCGCCCCGGTAGAGCGAACCGGCGAGCACCAGCCCGCAGCCGACCGCGTCGCCCAGCTTGACGGCGAGGAAGTCGTCGAACGGGCGGCCGGTGCCGGCGTGCCGTTCACCGAGGGCCATCGCGTTGGCGTCGTTGTCGACCTGCACCGGGCAGCCCAGCTCGGCGGCGAGCGTGTCGCGTACCGGGAAGCGGTGCCAGCCGGGCAGGGCCGGCGGGGAGACCGGCGTGCCGTCGCGGACCTCGACCGGCGCGGGCAGCGCGACACCGACGCCGGTCAGCGACGTCAGCCCCGCCTCGACGCGAAGCTTGCCGAGCAGCTCGACCATGCGTCCGACCACCACGTCCGGGCCGAGCCGGACGTCCACCGGCTCGTCGTGCCGGGCCAGCGGGTTCAGCTCGCCGTCGGTGAGCGCGACCCGCAGCGTGCCGCCGCCGACGAGCACCGCGCCGAACCGGACCTGCGCGCCGATGCGCAGCAGCGACGACCGTCGCCCGCCCCGCGAGGCAGCCGGGCCGGCGCTCTCCACCAGGCCCAGCGCGGTCAACCGGTCCACCTCGGCGGCGAACCGGGCCCGCGGCAGGCCGAGGAGGTCGGTCAGCTCGACCCGGGACCGCGGGCCGTCGTCGCGCAGCAGGCGCAGCAGCCGCGCCTGATCCGCCGTTTCCGGTCCGACCATCGGCATGTGGTCACCTCCCCACGGAGAATGTGCCACATCGGCGCCCGAGCACACGGGAGCGGGCCGGTCACCCGGAGGTGACCGGCCCGCTGTCCGCTTGCGTCAGAGCGTGTTGCCGGTGGACGGCTTGGTGCTCGTGCCGGTCGTGCTCGAGCCGGACGCGCTGGTCGAACTGGTCGAGCCCGTGCCGTTGGCGCTGCGGCTGCCGACCGCGGCCGGCGTGCCCGCGAACGGCTTGTCGGCCTCGGTCATGCCCGGCTTGCCACCGTTGCCGGTGGCGAGCTTCTCACCCAGCTTGGTCTGCCCCAGCTTGTCCTTGCCCTCGGAGTAGAGGCGGGTCGCCTGGGCCTGCGCGACGTCGGCCGCCTCCTGGACGGTCGGGTGGTCGAGCACCTTGCGCCCCCGGACCACCAGCTCCTCGTACTTCTCCCGGCCGGCACGGGCGCCCAGGACGAATCCCGCAGCCAGCCCGCCAAGAAACATGATCTTTCCGCGCATGGCGGCTCCTTCCGTACCTGACGCTCTTGCCGATTTCCGCCGGCTCGGCGGAACGACCATCTTGCGCCTGCGTTCTCTGTCGACGGCTAACTACCCATCCTGCTCTCCGCTCATGCCTCCCTGTGCCGAGATGACGATTTGTCCGTAATCCTGGCGCGTCCGCCGGTCCGGTCCTCCTCCGGTAACCCCCTGGCGCACAACCCCCCGATGTCCTGTACTCTTGTCCCCGTCGCACGGAGCGGAGAGATCCGATCCGAGCGGTGCACGGTCCCCTGTAGCTCAATTGGCAGAGCAGCCGGCTGTTAACCGGCAGGTTATTGGTTCGAGTCCAATCGGGGGAGCTTCGCTCCACGTCACGCCCGTCGGCCCTGCCGGCGGGCGTTTCCCGTTCCGGCCCCTCGCGTGTCCCGGCTGCCCGGTTTCCGCCCGCGAGTCGTCAGTCGCCCGGCAGGATGGTCGGCGTCGACCTAGACTCCCGCTGCGTCGATTGTTGCGTCGATTCGAGGACGGTGGAGATGGCCGCAGGACGCAGCCGCTGGACCGCGACGCTGATCGCGGTAGCCGTGGTGCTCGGCTGGCTGATCATCGGCGGCGTCGCCGGGCCGTACTCGGGCAAGCTCGGCGAGGTCTCCACCAACGACAACGCCTCCTTCCTACCGGCCGACGCCGAGGCCACCCGCGCGCAGGATCTGGCCGCCGGATTCGTCGACCGGGAGACCACGCCGGCGCTCGTGGTCTACGAACGCGCCGGCGGCCTCACCCCGGCCGACCAGCAACGGATCCAGGCCGACGCGGCCCGCTTCGCCGACGTACCGGGCGTGGTCGGCCCGCTGCCGCCACCGGTCGTCAGCCAGGACCGGCAGGCCGCCCAGGTGATCGTGCCGATCGACAGCGGCGAGGGCGAACAGATCCGCGCGGTGGTGGAACGCCTGCGCGACATCGCCGGCCCGGACCGCGACGGGCTCACCGTCGACGTCGCCGGACCCGCCGGGCTGCTCGGCGACCTGATCGAGGTGTTCGGCGCGATCGACGGCCCGCTGCTGCTCGTCACCCTCACCGTGGTCCTGGTCATCCTCCTCGTCGTCTACCGCAGCCCGGTGCTGTGGATCTTCCCGCTGCTGGCCGCCGGGATGTCGTACTCGCTGGCGGCCGTCTTCGTCTACCTGCTCGCCGACCACGACATCGTCAAGCTCAACGGGCAGGCACAGGGCATCCTCACCGTGCTCGTGTTCGGCGCCGGCACCGACTACGCGCTGCTGCTCATCGCCCGCTACCGGGAGGAACTGCACCGGCACGAGCGGCCCTGGGACGCGATGAAGACCGCCTGGAAGGGCGCCGCGCCGGCCATCGTCGCCTCCGGCGCCACAGTCATCGTCAGCCTGCTCTGCCTGCTGCTGTCCAGTCTCAACTCCAACCGGGCGCTCGGCCCGGTGAGCGCCGTCGGCATCGCCGCCACGCTGCTGGTGATGCTCACGTTCCTGCCCGCGCTGCTGGTCCTCGGCGGGAGATGGGCGTTCTGGCCCCGGCGGCCCCGGCACGACGAGGCCGACCCGCGCGCCGAGCACGGCATCTGGGCGCGGATCGCCGGCTTCGTGGCGCGCCGCTCCCGTACGGTCTGGGTCGTCACCGCCGTGGCGCTCGCCGTGCTCGCGATCGGGGTGACCCGGCTCGGCGCCACCACGCTCGGCCAGTCCCAGCTGTTCACCCAGCGCACCGACTCGGTGGCCGGGCAGGAGGTCATCGACAGGCACTTCCCGGCCGGCACCGGCAGCCCCGCCACCATCTTCACCACCCAGGACACCGCGCGGCAGGTCGCCCAGGTGGCGCAGGGCGTACCGGGAGTCGCCTCGGTGCTGCCGCTCGGCCAGCGCGGCGAGAACGCGCCGCCCGACCCGAACGCGCCCCCCAAGGTGGTCGACGGGCGGGTGCAGCTCAACGTCACGCTCGCCGACGCGCCGGACAGCAACGGCGCCGAGCGGACCATCCGCGACCTGCGCGAGGCGGTGCCCGCCGTGCCCGGCGCGGACGCCGTGGTCGGCGGTTTCACCGCGATCAACGTGGACACCGCCGACGCCTCCGTCCGCGACCGCAACGTGATCATCCCGGTGGTGCTGCTGGTCATCGCGGTCATCCTGGCCGTGCTGCTGCGCGCCCTGGTCGCCCCCGTGCTGCTGATCGCCACGGTGGTGCTGTCGTTCCTGGCCACGCTCGGCCTCTGCGCGCTGCTGTTCAAGTACGTGTTCGACTTCCCCGGCGTCGACCAGTCGTTCCCGCTGTTCGCGTTCGTCTTCCTGGTCGCGCTCGGCATCGACTACAACATCTTCCTGATGAGCCGGGTCCGGGAGGAATCGGTACGCCGCGGCACCCGCGCCGGTGTGCTCGTCGGCCTGGCCGTCACCGGCGGCGTGATCACCTCCGCCGGCATCGTGCTCGCCGCCACGTTCTCCGCGCTCGCCGTACTGCCGCTCGTCGTGCTCGTCGAGCTGGGCGTGGCCGTCGCCGTCGGCGTCCTGCTCGACACCATAGTGGTCCGCTCGCTGCTGGTGCCCGCGCTCGCGTACGACATCGGGCCGAAGGTCTGGTGGCCAGGCCGGTTGTCGCGGTCGCACCGCGAGGGCGACCGGGCCGGCGCGGGGGTGGACCGTGCCTGACACCGACGTGGTGGTCGCCGGCGGCGGCCTGGCCGGTCTCGCCACCACCCGGCGGCTGCACCGGGCCGGCGTGCCCTGGCGGCTGCTGGAGGCGAGCGACCGGCTCGGCGGGCGGGTCGCCACCGACCGCGTCGACGGGTTCCTGCTGGACCGCGGCTTCCAGGTGCTGAACACCGCGTACCCACGGCTGGCCGGCCTGGTCGACGTCGGCGCCCTCGAGATGGGCTGGTTCACGCCCGGCGTCCTGGTGCGCCGCGGCGACCGCCTGGAACGCCTCGTCAACCCGCTGCGCGAACCCGCCGGCGCGCCCGCCACGCTCACCGCCGGCATCGGGACACTGACCGACCGGCTGCGCTTCGGCGCGCTCGCCGCCGGCTACGCGACGCTGCCGGTCGGGCGGCTGCTCAACACACCCGAGACCAGCGCCGAGAAGGCGCTGCGCCGGGCCGGGCTCTCCGACGCGATCATCGAGGAACTGCTCCGGCCGTTCCTGTCCGGCGTGCTGCTCGACCGCGAGCTGGCCACCTCCAGCCACGTCCTCGCGGTCATCATGCGCTCCTTCGCCCGGGGCCGCATCGGCCTGCCCGCGGACGGCATGGCGGCGCTGCCCCGGGCGCTCGCCGCGCCGCTGCCCGCCGAGCTGATCGACCTGAACACCCCGGTCACCGAGGTCGCGCCCGGCCGCGTCCGCACCCCGTCCGGCGAGATCACCTGCCGCGCCGTCGTGGTCGCGGCCGACCCGCCGGCGGCGGCCACGCTGCTGCCCGGGCTGCCGAGGGTACGCATGCACGCCTACACCACCTACTACCACCGCACCGAGACGGCGCCACTGGACGAGCCGATCCTGCTGCTCGACGGCGACCGGCGGGAAACGATCGCCAACACGGTGGTGGTGAGCCGGGCCGCGCCCACGTACGCCCCGGATGGCCAGCACCTGGTCGCCACCTCGGTGGTCGGCCCGCAGACCCCACCCGAACCGGTGATCCGCCGCGAACTGGACCGCCTCTACGGCCGCTCCACCGCCGACTGGACCCACCTCACCACCATCACCGTGCCGGACGCGCTGCCCGCCGCCCCGCCGCCGCAGGGCCGCCTGCGCAAGCCGGTCGCGCTCGGCGACGGCCTGTACGTGGCCGGGGACCACCGGGACAGCCCGTCCATCCAGGGCGCGCTCGCCAGCGGCTGGCGCACGGTCGGCGCCGTCATCGCCGATCTCCGGCGCGCGTAGAGCCGTTGGCCGGTGGGTTGCGCGTTGTTATCCTCGCGTAGCCCATCGTGCTGTCGCGGTACTCTTTCCGCCCGGCCGGTGGTGGTCCGCGAAACGATCGGCGGGTTACGATCCGGCGCGGTGACGGGGCGGTAGCTCAGCCGGTTAGAGCAGGGGACTCATAATCCCTCGGTCGCGGGTTCGAACCCCGCCCGCCCCACCAAGCCGTTTCTCCAGCTCAGCCATGGTGCCGACGGCTCGGGTGCACTGCGTCGAGGTCATGGCCGCCTTCACATTGGCCCCTCCGCCACCGCGACACTGGCCGCCGTTGTGCCGCAGCTCGTGCGGCGTCCGGTTCGCAAGCTCGATCGACGCCGAAGCCCGGTCGAAGACCCGGCGACGGAAGTTGTTGTTACGCAACACCTCGCCCGTTGGGGATGTGAACACCAGCTCGTCACCGGGGCACATCAGTGGGCGTCGGGACGTGCGGTCTGCCGATGGGTGGTTGGTTCGGAATCCTTGGTGTCAGGGGACCGACGGAGGCCAGCGATGCCTGCGCCAGTCCTCCCACGTCGCGAATTCTGCCGGCGGGCAGTCGACGGGTTCACTGCCGTCGAGTTCTCCTTCGGTCGGGATGCTGATGAGGGCAGCCCACCTGTCGAGTTCCTCGTCGGACATGTGCCACGTCGTGTGCGGCTCTTCGGCTTGGCGTTGGTCGAGTCGTCTCCGTTGCTCGGCCGGTGGGAGTTCGAAGTAGCGCATCTCCACCGCCGCGCCGAGGTCGGCAGCTGCCTGCCGTAGCGCGGAGCGCTCATCTCGACCCCAGAGGCCGAAGTCGATGACGACGTTGATGCCGAGATTGAGGGCGCGCAGCCCAATCTCGATGAGCCGTCCTTCGATCACGTCCGAGGCCGACGGCGGGTTCGCGAGGCCGTACAGGGCCTTTACCCACTCGTCCTTCGTGAGGCGAAGAGCCTGCTCCTCGACTTCTATGCGCCGCGCTTCTGTGGTCTTCCCGGTGCCTGGCAGTCCTACCGTCAGGAACAGAGTCGGTCGTGTTGTCATCGTTTCCCCATCTGAACGGTCGCGCCATCATCGCTGACGCTCGCTCATGCCGCGACCAGCGCGTAGGTGTCGCCGATCAGTTGGCGGACGGGTGTCGCGCATCAGCCGACGGAAGACAAGAGTTCTACACCGCGAACTGCCGAATTGGCCTCTTTAAGATCAAGGCGGCCTGCTGGCGGCGCAAGCGCCGGCATCGGCCGGGCCGGCCGGCCACGCTGACGGGGCCTACCAAGGGCTTGAAGGGCTGTGAGGCGGGACGATCGGCGTAGGCGTCGCTCCCAGTTGAGGTTGGGGCGATCGGCTGCCGCGCAGCGGAACTGCTTGCCCCCGGCCTCTCGTAGGTCGCCGAATGCGGTTTGACGACGATGAGGGCCAGGGCGTGAACCGTCCCCGGGTGCCCGATCCTCTACGCCACCCGCCCGGCGTCAAGGGCGCTGCGCGTCGGTATGCCGATGGCCTACAGCCATCCTTGACCCCCACCGGGCACCGCAGTTCTTGGCACCTATCCGGGGGACGGGGGCAGACTGGCGGCTATCCGTCGAGGATCTGGACGGTCTGCGACGGCATCTTGATCCAGAGGGGCAGCCTTGGATGTGAACCGCGACGAATCAACGGTGACCGTCCCACTTGACCGGGCGATCGAGGTAGCTCGCTTCCTTGAGTGCCTCACCCGCTCGATTGACCGGATCGGTTCAAGGATGGCAGGCGGCCATGCAGACGCCGGGACCGTCGACCGCTTCATCGACGAGTGGCTGATCGGCCCTCAAGCGTCTCGGGCGCGAAGGGTCCTATGGGATGCCATCAGTCAGGTGATCGGTGAGGAGGCGGTGGAGGGAATCGCTGAAGCAGTGCCCAGATTCCCGGACGCCTCACCTGATGAGGTGGGACGGCTTCGACAGGAGCTGTCGGCGTGGCAGAAGGCGCTCGATGGGTAGCCGCCTCTTGCGGGACGAGAGGCTTGCGGGCAGTTCGCACCCAGTCCGCAAGAGGCCGACCGCCGCTGGGGGAGTGGTGAGAGATATCGAGAGGTGTTTCCGCTGGTGAGAGCCCATTCAGGCAGGTCGGTGGGTCGCCCATCTTGATCTCATGATTCCCTCGGTGGCGGGGTCGAACCCCGCCCGCCCCACCAGCCGTTTTCCCAGCTCAACTACGATCAGGACGTCATCGCGGTGCAACGCCGGGGCGCGACCATTGCGCGGTGGGGCGGCCGTCGAGACGCCACGGGTGCCCGGTGACCCGCGGCCAGCCTTCAGGCGAGTTCTCCCAGTTCTCCTGCCGGCCGTACACCGTGAGATCCAGAGCGTGGTAGGTGGTCATCAACGCCTCCACGCCCCGCCCGGTGGTCCAGTAGGTCTCGTAGACCTTGTCGCCGTCGCGCAGGTAGCACGCGATGAACCCGAAGTGACGACCGTCGGCCAGAGCCGGGTCGGAGTCCTTCGCCGAATACCAGGGGAACCTGTAGCCCATGAACTCCGCGAACGGGGCGCTTTCGTCGTAGGGACCCTCGCAGAAGACGGCGTAGGTGACGTCCCGAGCATGCAGGTAGTCCAGCGTCTGCATGTGACAGGTCGAGAAGGTGCACCCCTCACACTGATGCTCGTACGGATTGCCGTCGTGCCACATATGGAAGTAGGCGATGAGCATCCGGCGGCCCTCGAACACCTCCACCAGCGGGGTGTCGCCGCCAGGGCCCCGCACCGTCACCGTCGGCATCAAGGTCATCGGTAGCTGACGACGAGCGGCTGCGATCGCGTCTCCTTCGCGGGTGTGGGCCTTCTCCCGTACGAGCAGTTCGTCGCGCTTGCGCAGCCAGGTCTCCCGGTCGACGACCGGGGGCGCGGCGGCGCTGGACGCGGGGGTTGCCGTCATGGCTGTCTCCTTCGTGGAGTGGGGATCGGTCACAGGTACAGACGACCGAGTCGGCGAGTGTCATCGGTGACCGATGACGGATGCGGTCCGCGGTCGTCAGTACGGTTGTGAGCACCACTCAGCCCCGGGGAAATCACATGCCCGACTCGTCTGACGAGCAGGCGATCTGGCTGCGGCGCGCCTTCGACGAGCACCGGCGTGAGCTACACGTCCACTGCTACCGCCTCGCCGGGAACGTCACCGACGCGGACGACCTGGTGCAGGAGACCTTCCTGCGTGCCTGGCGGGCTCGCGACCGCTTCGAGGGCCGGGCGTCGGCGCGTACCTGGTTGTACCGGATCGCCACGAACGTCTTCCTCGACAGCCGCAAGGCGGCCGGTCGACGGGCGGTGCCGTACGGTGATCCGCTGGAGTGGTCCACCGAGCTCGGTCCCTATCCCGACGCCCTGCTGGCCGACGACGCGCAGGCCGGTCTCGCCGCTCGGGAGACCGTCGAGCTGGCCGTGATCGCGGCGCTCATGTACCTGCCGCCGCGGCAGCGGGCGGCCTTCGTGCTGCGCGACGTCCACGGCTGGACGCCGCAGGAGATCGCCGTCGCGCTCGACACCGCCGTAGCGGCCGTCAACAGCCTCCTCCAGCGGGCCCGCCACACCCTTCGGGGACGCGCTCCGTCGGACCCGAAGGACTGGCGCCGCCCGCAGCTCACCAGTGAGGACGAAGAGATCCTGCGCCGCTACGCCGACGCGAAGGACCCGGAGACGATACGGGAACTGCTCGCCGAGGACGTACGGATCACGATGCCGCCCGAGCCGCCGGTCGTCGGGATCGACACGGCCGCGGAGTTCCTCGGCCGACCGCTCGACTGGCGTACGTTCCCCACCTCGGCCAACGGGCGCCCGGCACTGATCAACTATCTCCGCCGGCCCGGCAGCCGGCACTACGAGGCGTTGGTCGTCGACGTACTCCGGATCGAGAACGGGAAGATCGCAGAGAGCAACGCCTTCATCGGTGCCCGTCACGTCGCCGCCTTCGGCATGCCCACCACGCTCGAGCCCTAGACAAGTAAGCTTCAAGCTCAGGATTCCTACGAACTCGGCGGCGTGGTTCCGTCGCAGGGGACACCGACACCTAGTTGTACGTGCGCCGTCTGCCCCCGCGACGTGATGGTGAGCGGTAGGCAGGCCGGCCGCGCAACCCAGGTGCCGCCGACGAAGGCCAGCCACTGAGGTCGGTCATCGACAGGTGCGCAGGCGCGCACGTGGGCGCTCACGGCCGGCACCACTGACGAGCCCCATCCGAGACGCGCCTTGTCCTCCCAGCCGGCTGCCACCCGAAGGTCGACCACTGCGCCGCCGCGTACGACCAAGCCCCATTTGGCGAACAGTCGGGCTGCCGGGTCCGGTTGCCCCGATTCCGCTACTTGAAGCACCGGCCGGGCAGGTACCGCGACGTCCTCTCCCACGAGCCGATAACCCGCCGGCGGTTCCGTGATCGTATCGACCGATTTGGTGCACGACTCCTGCCCGGCGCCCACGTCAGCTGACGGGGTCGCGCTGGGGTCGGTGCCCAGAGACGCAGTTGGCGTGGGTGGTCTGGCCCCACCCTGGCTCGAACCGCTTGAGGACGTACAGGCTGCCGGTGCCGCCATCAGGAAGATGCTGAGCGCCCACCACACCATGCGGCTGGTCCTTCTCACGCGCGTCACCTCCTGAACGGCGAGGCCATCACCGGTAAGGGCGCGACTCGTGAAGCGTCACCGTACCGGAAAACGGGATGCGTGCGATGCCGCCAATCTTGATCTCGTAATCCCACGGTCGCGGATGCGAACTCCGCCCCGCCAGGTCAACGACGTCCTACGCCACCACTCCGCCCATTCGGTTACCAGTCTCGCGCCGACGCAGATTTGATCATCGGGCCAAGTCCTCAGTGGAGCGCGATATTCGACCAGAAGTCGTGTTGCTGACATCCGAACCGGCCGAATGTCTGATCCTGGCATCAGCGCGCGAACGCCAGGATCGATTTCAAGCCGGTTGAACGATCCTCGCAAGTTGCGGGTGTGCTGCCGGTCGATCCTCGACGCATTGTCGCGTCGTCTGCATTGTCCCGCTGACCTCTTTTCCTTCCGGTCGAAGGAGTGCTGTGCCAGTTACCAGGCAATTCGCGGTGCATGGAGCGGATCCGGTCCTCATCGAGGTCGATGGCCAGGACCTGGATCTTCGTGGCGAGAGCGCCGGCATCGGGCCGGTGGGCCGCAGCGGTCGCACCGAACCGAGATCCTTCGAGGAGTCACTTCGGAGCGTCCGCGCGGCGGCTCTGGAGGCCATGCGTGTGTTCCGCGAGGACCTGGGGCCGAGCGAGGTCAAGCTCACCTTCGCCGTGAAGATGACGGCTGAGATGAACGCCGTCATCGCGAAGACCGCGTACGAAGGAAACCTCGGTGTCGAACTGGTCTGGCGACGGGAAGACTCCGCACCGAAATGATCACCTCCTCTGAACCCTGGCGGCTGCGGATCCGAGCCACGACGAATGATGGTGCTCCGTCGGAGGTGCTGGGAACCGCATTCGTCGTGGCGCCGGGCGTGGCCCTCACGTGCGCTCACGTGGTCGAGGGCCGGGTCCGGTGCTGGGCGGAGGCGCCGGGGGGCTGGGGCTCGGGCCAGGTCTGTTCCACCCGCTACGCGGTGCCGGGCTGGAGTCCGGGCCGGTACGACGGGACCGACGTGGCAGTCGTCGACGTGCCGGAGAGCTGGCCTGCGGCGCCGCTCGGGCCCAGTGCGCCGCCGCGGCCGGAGACGCCGCTCGACGCGCTCGGCTTTCCGGAACAGTATTCGGCGGCGGACGACCGCGGTCAGCGGACCCGGGTCCAGGTCATCGGGCCTGATGAGACCGGGAAGCTCATCCAGGTGAACGGTCTGCCCGGATTCGACGGCCAGATCCAGCGCGGATACAGCGGCGGCCCCGTTGTCGACGTCACGTCGGGCCGCGTCGTCGGCATGGTTTCGACCGCCGACATGGACAAGAGCCTGCGGATCTCGTGGATCATCCCGCTCGCCACGCTGGCTGAGGCCTGGCCGCCGTTGGCGGACCTGCTCCCGGAGCAGATCCGCGTCGACCCGGAATTCGTCGAGGCGGTCGCTGCTCTCAACAATGGGGCGTACGCGCGGGCCCTGGAGCGCTTCAACACGCTCGTGAACATGTATCCACGCGAAGTCGATGTCTACTACTACCGGGTGCTGGCCGCTCTCGGCGGCCGACGCCCCGGCGGGTACCGGTACGAGGTGATCCGGGCGATGGAGAATCTGCTGCAGATCGGCATTCAGATCGAGCCCGGCTATACGAGCAACCATTTGCGAGCCCTCTGGGCGCTGATCATCGAGGACTACTACGAAATCCGTGGCATTCCGACCGACCGTTCCAGGCTGCGCGGCCTTCAGGCGGCGCTGTCGGGCGTCGGCAGTGATCGCGCCCGCGAGATCATCAACCACGTTCCTGCTGTCGAGTGCCCGACCTGGCAGGGGCTCAGCCGAAACCAGGGGATCTGATGCATCCTGAACAACGCGCAGAGCGAGCCGGCAAGTATTTCGCGCCCGAACCGTCCACGCCGGTAGCCCAGTACGTCAAGCTGGCATTCGGTGGCGGACTCCTGCTGATGGCCCTGGTGATGTTCGCCGTCGGTGACGCGGCGATCTGTCTCGGATTCCTCTGTGGGGTCGGCGGCGCCGCGCTCGTCGTCCTGGGGCTCATCGGGCTCCTGAACTATGCGGAGGCGCGCCGGCGCGCCTATCCCCGGGCGACCGATCAGGAGATGGACGCCTGGCTGTACGGGGCCGAGGAAGCCATCGCGCAGATGGGCTACCGGCGGCTGAACATCCACCCCACCGAGCTTTCCCAGGGCAGGCAGCCCTATCTCGTCTTCTACGGAATCCCCGAGCTGTTCTCGGTTCTCCCGTTCCACTGGAACAGGGGACGGGACGGCAAACTCCGCTACTCCGCGTACAAGATCATGATCGTCTACATGTCGAACTGGCGCCTGCCGGTGTACGAGTGCGTGCTCGACATCGCCACCGGGTTCACGATCCGCGACTCCACGAAGGAGTACGCGCTCGGCAACGTGGACGGGATGGAGACGTCCGCGGACCGGGTGAGCGTCTTCAACGAGCAGTGGAAACCCGGCTCCGACGGCAACAGCGGCGGGGTCTTCTCGGGAGCCATCGGCAACGGGCCGAACATGGGTGCACAGTTCGGGCACTACACGCAGCGCCAGATCATCAAACTGCTCGTCTCCGGCCGGGTGGCTGTCGACCTCTGGCTGGGGATCGCGCCCAACGAGGCGATGGGTATCCAGGGTGTGACGGAGCCGTCCTCCGTGGACAGGATGATCTCCCAACTCCGCGAGCACTTGCGGGAACACAGCGGCGCCGCGTATCCCGACGCGCCCGCGGCGTTGAGTGGACCCGCTGTACCGTCGGGTGCGGACCCGACCGCTCTGTTGATGCCGCCGCCGTCCGAAGGTCACACGACCGAGCCGCTCCGCCAGCGTCCTCCTGGCGAGGAGAACGAACAACGCCCCGCGTGAGTCGAGCGCCCCGTCCGTCGTGCGAGTCCGGGCGGCGGACGGGGACGGCGATCAGCCCGTGCGGTTGGTGGCCATCCACCCGGTCGCGAAGTCGACCAGGGCGCGTTGGCACATCAGCCTGGCCGTCGGCCGGGGATGCCGGTTCACGTAGTCGCGGGCGCGGGGGAGCGGATCACCCCAGTACTGGTGCGGCATGCGGTGATGGCGAGCAGGTCCGCCTCCCGGTTCCATCCGGCGTGGTCGAACGCCCAGTCCGCCCAGGTCGCGTACACGTGGAAGACCTGGCGCTCGCCCGCGAACCGCAACCCCGCGAGACCGATCGGCCGGTCCGGGTAGGTGTCCCGGCACACCCAGGCCGTTCCCGCGGCGTACGCCGGAAGACGCCCGCTGCCGTCACTGCCACCAGCGCACCCTAGCCGAGCGGCCACGTGGCGCGTGGACCCTCGCACGTGCCGATCTGAACCCGATTGACATGTGGGGTGGTCGGCGGGGGAGAGTCGGGCATGCGCTTTCAGGTGTCCACACCGCCCGCCGTTCCCGCCGGTACGTTGGCCGGCGGCCCGCAACCGACGTTGCCCGCCGAGGGCGGCCTGGTCCTGCGCCCCTGGGCGGACGGGGACGCGCCGACCGTCCTGGCCGCGTACCAGGATCCGGAGATCCGCCGCTGGCACACCCGCCGGCCCGCGTCGCCGGAGCAGGTCCTCCAGTGGTTCGCCCACTCCCGTCGATCGTGGCAGGAGGAGACGGGCGCGAGCTGGGCGGTGACCCGGGGCGACGAGGTGGTGGGGCGCATGACGTTGGGCGGCGTCAACCTCGACGACGGCGAGGCCGCGTGCGCGTACTGGGTGGTTCCGGCCGCCCGCGGCACCGGCGTGGCCTCCGGCGCGCTGCGGGCGCTGAGCGCGTGGGCGCTCGCGGACGGCCGGCTGCACCGGCTCTGGCTGGACCACTCCACCGGCAACGTCGCGTCGTGCCGGGTGGCGGTCAAGGCCGGGTTCCGGCTGGAGGGCACCAAGCGCAGCGCGGCCGTGCACGACGACGGACGGCACGACATGCACCTGCACGCCCGCGTACGCGGGGACGACTGACCGGGTCACGACTGCGCGGCGGCCACCTCCCGGATGCGCCGCAGCGCCTCCTCCCGCTCCATCCCGGTCGCCTGGAGGATGTCGCTCGCGGCGGTCCGGACCTGCCCCACGATCACCGTGCCGGACAGCCCGGTCCCGGCCAGCTCCGCGCGCGTCGCCGCCGCCACCGCGCTCAGCGCGTGCCGGCGGGCGTCCTCCGGACCCTGGTCCGCGAGAACCTCCTCCTGTACGGCGTGCACCGCCGCGCCGAGCGCCTCCACGGCGTCCGGCAGGCTCTCCGGGATCGGCTCCCCGTCCTCGATCAGCACCACGGCCCGCCGCGCCAGCACCCGGGTGTTCCAGACCGCCTGGTCCACGTCCGGCGCGCCGAGCTGGTAATGCTGAACGGATTGCCGCCTCGGCCACCGGGCCGGGGCGAGGTCGACGGTTTCCTTCGCGCCGCCGAAGACGTCCCAGAACCGGCCCAGGTCCGTGCCGATCGCCTGCGACCGGCTCAGCGCCCGGTCGGCCAGTTCGTGATCGCGTCGCCGTAGGGCGGTGGCGGTCGCCGCGAGCTGGTCGGCGAGCTGCCGCAACGTCGGCGCGGCCACCCGCCGCATGACCCGCAGCGGGTTGATCGGCACCAGCAGCAGCGTCACCACCAGGCCCACGCCGCCGCCGATCAGCGCGTCCACGAAGCGGGGGAACTCCAGCGTGTGCCGGGACGAGGAGAGCGCGCCGAGCAGCACCGCCGTACCGCTGGCGTTGCCCACGATCCCGCCCCGCGTACTCAAGGCCAGCGCGACCAGGACGGACGCCGCGACGATCACGCCGGTCTGCCACACCCCGGCGCCGACGGCACCGATCAGCAGGTCCGACACGATGATGCCGAGCGTCACCCCGGCGAGCAGCTCGACGGTGTTGGAGAGGCGCCGTCCGAACGACGAGGTGATCACCGCGACCGCGGCCGCCGGGGCGAAGATCGGGCTCGGCATGCCGGTGATCCAGCGCGCGACGGCCCAGGCCAGCGCCGCCGCCAGACCGGCCTGCACGGCGAGTACGGACTTGACCCGCAGCTGCTGCATCCGGTCCCGCCCGGCGGCCCGGCCGCGCTCGTTCACGCGCTCCCACGCCTCGTCGAACCGTTCCGCGTCCAGGCCGGCGCGCCGCGACGACCCCCGCCGGCCGCCGCGCCCCTCCCACTGCCCGGTCACCGCCGGCGGCTACCCGCAAAAACCGCCGCCAATCCCGGCGTCCGCCGAGGTCAGCCGCCCGGTTCGAGGTACGCGGCCAGGTGCGCCAGCGAGGACGCGATGCCCTCCTCGTGCACCGCCTGGTCGATGCCCGGTGGTACGCCGGTGGCCGTGACCGTCACCTCGGTGCCGTCGCCGGCCGCTGCGAGGTGCCAGGTCATGGTCATGGTGCCCGCGTACGCCGGGTCGTCGGCCTGGAACACGGCGGTCTGCACGACCCGGCGCGCCGGTACGAGTTCGGCGAACCCGACGTCGACCACGTCGGTGGCGTCCGACGTCTTGCCCGGGCTGCCCGCCGGATCGAGATAGGTGAGCACCATCCGGAACCCGCCCCCGGGCCGAGGATCCCACCGCTCGATCCGCCCGCGCATCCCGTCCGGCGGCAACCAAGCCTCCAGGGCCGCCCGATCCACGAGCGCCCCGTACACCGCTGCCGGCGCGGCCCCGATCGTCCTGCTGCCCCGATCGACCCTGCTCACCCCCCAACCCTAGGCGCCTCCCACCGCTCGCCGGTCCCGCCCGACGCCGATCTTGGAGTTGTGGCGGTTGACAAATGTCACCGAGTAGGGCGATTCAGGCGCCACAACTCCAAGATCGGCGGGGAAGCGGGGGCGGGGCGCGCCGGGTACGCTGCCGCGAATGCCGGTACTACCGCACCCCGACGCCCCTGACGACTCGCTGCTGTTCGATGCCGACGACGTGCCGCTGGCCCGGATGCGGCTGCGGGACGACGACGGCACGCGGGTCGCGGCCGGCGTGAGGCCGCTGGCCGGGGCGCCGCTCACCCGGCTCGTCGCGCAGGTGCGGCGTGACCTCGCCGGGCATCGGCTGGAGACGCCGGACGAGGCGCTGGCGGCGGCGCTGGTGGCCGACGGGCTGAAGCTGAGCCGGGCCGCCACGGACATGCGGCACGACCTGACCGACGTGCCGGAACCGGTGGCGCTGCCGGACGGCTGGTCGCTCGGCGCCCCCGGCTGGGACGACGAACTCGCCGAGGGACTGGACGCGGCGTACGGCCCGGACCACCCGGACGGCCGCTGGCAGCCCAGCGACACCGAACAGGTGCGGGCGATGTTCGACACCGGCGAACCGGTGCCGCCGCTGGTGCCCGCCTCGGCCCGGCTGATCGACCCGGACGGCCGCAGCGCCGGGCACGTGCTGTGCGCCGGACCGGTGCCGTGGACCGACGACGACTGCGTCTGGATCCTCAACCTCGGTGTCGCGCCCCGGGCGCAGCGGCGCGGATTCGGGCGGGCGCTGCTCGTCCACGCGCTGCGCGGCGCGCGGGAGACGGGACTGCCGTCCGTCGGCCTGTCGGTGGTCGACGGCAACCCGGCCCGCCGCATGTACGACGCGGCCGGTTTCCGCGTCCTCACCCGGGTGCTCACCGTCCGGATCCCCGACGCGTAGCCCGCCGGGGAACCTTCAGGCGCCGGTGAGCAGGGGACGGTGCTCGGACCAGAGCCAGCGCAGGTAGTCGCGTAGCCGTTCCGGGGTGGCGATCCACCCCTGGCCGGGATAGCGGAGCAACCGGCTGACCTCGCCGGCCACCAGGTCGTACCCGGCCGCGCCGGTCTCCGGCACCGGGGCGTCCGGTGCGACAGCCACTGGTAGCGGGACCATCGGGATCCGCAGGCCGGCGTCGTCGCAGGCCCGCAGCACGGTGAGGTAGACCCGGACCAGGTGGTACGGCGAGACGACGAGCGCGACGCTGCCGATGCCCAGCGCCCGTACCTGCTCCACGACCCAGGTGGCCTGCCGGCCGGTGCCGGTGACCGGCTCGGCCTGGAGCACGACCCCGTCGACCCGGCGCAGACCGAGTCCGCGCAGCCGGTCCAGTGTGAGCGGGCGGTACGTCCGCTCGGCCGAGTCGGTGTTCGCCACCAGCAGGTGCCGCAGCGCCGGGCCGGTCTCCCAAGCGCGGATCGCGTCGGTGAGACGCCAGTCCTCGCCCTGGCCGGTGGCCACCACCAGCGCGTCCACCCGCTCGGCGGCGCGGTGGGGGAGCGTGAGGACCATCGTGACCGCCTCCAGCACCGCCAGGAGCCGGTCGGCGGGGACGTCCGCGAACGCCTCCGGCCCCACGAGCCGTGGCAGCGGGCGGGACACACTCGTCACGCCCGCGATCTTGCCACCATCGGTTCGACGGCGGGTGAGAGAGTGGCATGGTGCGGGTGGGGATCCTCGGGCCGCTTGAGGTCCGCGACGGCGACCGGCCGCTCGACGTCGCCGGGGCGCGGCTGCGGGCGCTGCTGATCCGCCTCGCCCTGGATCCGGGCCGGCCGGTGAGCGTGCCCGCGCTGGCCGAGGCGCTCTGGGGCGACGAGCCGCCGACCGATACCCCGAACGCGGTGCAGACGCTCGTGTCCCGGCTGCGCCGGGCGGTGCCCGGGCTCGGGGTACGCAGCAGCCCCGCGGGCTACCGGCTCGACCTGGACCCGGACGACGTGGACGCGGGGCGGTTCGAGCGGCTGACCCGGCAGGGGCGGGCGGCGCTTCGCGACGGGGACCCGGCGACGGCGCGGACGATGTTGCGCGACGCGCTCGCGCTGTGGCGGGGGCCGGCGCTGGCCGAGGTCACCGACGCGCCGTACGCGGCGGCAGCGGTGGCGCGGCTGGCGGAACTGCGGCTCACCGCGCAGGAGGACCGGATCGAGGCGGAGCTGCGCGCCGGGCGGCCGGAACTGCTGGTCGCCGAGCTGGAGGAGCTGACCGCCGCGCATCCGCTGCGGGAGCGGCTGGCCGAACTGCACCTGCGTACGCTCGCCGCCGCCGGGCGGCCCGCCGAGGCGCTCGCCGCGTACGAGCGGATCCGGCAGCGGCTCGCCGACGAGCTGGGCGTCGACCCGTCGCCGCAGTTGCGGGCCGCGCACCTGGAGCTGCTGCGCGGCGAGGCGGCCCCGCCGCAGCCGACGGCCGTGACGCGGGGCAACCTGCGGGCCGCGCTCACCACCTTCGTCGGGCGCGACGAGGACCTGCGCCGGCTCACCGGGCTGCTCGCCGGCAACCGGCTGGTCACCCTGCTCGGGCCGGGCGGAGCCGGCAAGACGCGGCTGGCGAGCGTGGCGGCGGGCCGGCTCGCCGACGGCGTACCCGGCGGGGCGTGGCTGGTCGAGCTGGCACCGATCACCGACCCGGCGGACGTGCCACGGGCCGTGCTCGACACGCTCGGGCGGCGGGACCGGAAGCTGGAACCGGTACGCCAGCCGGCCCGCGACACGCTCGGCCGCCTGGTGGACACGATCGCCACCGACGAGACGCTGATCGTGCTGGACAACTGCGAACACGTCGTCGAGGCCGCCGCCCGGCTCGCCGAGGACCTGCTCGGCCACTGTCCGGGGCTGCGCGTGCTGGCCACGTCCCGGGAGCCGCTCGGCATCGTCGGCGAGGTGCTGGAACCCGTACCCCCGTTGCGGCTGCCACCGGCGGACGCGACGCCGGGCGACGCGCTCGCGTACCCGTCGGTGCAGTTGCTGCGCGACCGGGCCGCCGCCGTGCGGCCCGGGTTCGCGGTGACCGGCGAGAACGTGGCGGCGGTGGTGGAGATCTGCCGGCGGCTCGACGGCCTGCCGCTGGCCATCGAACTCGCGGCGGCGCGCCTGCGGACGCTGTCACCGCGGCAGGTCGCGGCCGGTCTGGACGACCGGTTCCGGCTGCTGACCGGCGGCAGCCGCACCGCGCTGCCCCGGCACCGCACGCTGCGGGCGGTGGTGGACTGGAGCTGGGGGCTGCTCACCGACGACGAGCGGCAGCTCGCCGAACGGCTCACGGTCTTCCCGGCGTCGGTCACCGCCGACTCGGCGGCCGGCGTCGCCGGCCCGGCCGCCGCCGCGCTGCTCGACGCGCTCGTGGACAAGTCGCTGCTCCAGGTGGTCGGCGATGGGCGGTTCCGGATGCTGGAGACCATCCGGGAGTACGGGCTGGAACGGCTCGCCGCCGCCGGGGCGTCGGCCGGGGCGCGCGCCGCGCACGCGGCGTACTTCCGGGAGCTGGTCCGGACCGCGGAGCCGCACCTGCGCACGGCCGGTCAGCTGCCGTGGCTGCGGCTGCTGGAGGCGGAACGGGAGAACATCGTCGGCGCGCTGCACTACGCCTGCGACGCCGGTGACGCCGACACCGCGCTGCGCATCGGCGCGGGGCTGGCGTTGCCGCTGGTGATCTGGGGCGACGGCGGCATCGGCGGTGACGTGCTGGCCCGCGCGCTGGCGCTGCCCGGCCCGGCCCCGGCGGAGGAGCGGGCGGTGGTGCTCGCCATCCGCATCGGTTCGGAGCTGGCAGGCGGCGAGCGGGGGCCGACGCCGGAGCAGATCGCCGAGCTGACCACGACCCTGCGGGCGGTGGAGGGGACCAAGCATCCGATCGTGGGGCTGCTCGCGCCGATGCTGTCGATCTTCGACGACGACACGGCGGCCGGGATCGCGGCGATCGACCGTGCGCGCGGGCATCCCGACCCGTGGACCGACGGCACGCTGCTGGGGGTACGCGGCAAGTTCAAGGAGAACGACGGCGACGCCGACGGCATGCTGCGTGACCTGACCGACGCCGCCGCGGAGCTGCGCGCGGTCGGCGAGCGGATGAGCCTGTCGCACGTGCTCAGCGAGTACGCCGACGCGCTCACCAAACGCGGCGACTTCGAGGCGGCGACCGCGGCGCTGGAGGAGTCGGTGCGGCTGGCCCGGGAACTCAACCCGGCCTCCGAGCCCGGCTTCCAGCTGATCTGGCTCGCCGCGATCCGCGCCCGCTCCGGCGACGTGGCCGGCGCCAAGGCCGAACTGCGCCGGTTCGTGACCGACCGGAACGGCCGGGACGCGGCGTTCGGGCTGATGATGCTCGGCAGCATCGCCCGCTCCGAGGGGTCGCTGGACGAGGCGCAGGAGTGCCTCGCCGAGGCGACGCGCCGCCAGGCCGAGACACCGTTGGCCGCCCCGCAGTTCCGCGCCCTGCTGCTGACCGAGACGGGCCATCTGGCGCTGGCCCGCGGTGACCTGCCGGGTGCGCGTCGCTGTCTCGACGAGGCGACCACGCGGGCCCTCGCCGCCCGGGACATGCCGGTGGTCGCGATCGTCACGGTCGGCTGGGTCGCGTTGGCGGTGGCCGAGGGCCGGTACGAGCGCGCGGCCGAACTGCTCGGCGTCTCCGACTCGCTGCGCGGGCGGCCGGACCGCTCCAATCCCGACGCGCAGCGGCTCGCCGAGCGGCTGCGCGCCGAGCTGGGCGAGGACGGATACGCCGCCGCGTACGCCCGGGGTCACGGCCGCAGCCGGGCCGACGCCCTCGCGTTCGTGGGCGGCGACCCGGCTGGGATGAGGCGCCCTCAGGCGCGGCGGCGGTAGGCGCGGACGGCGAGCGGCGCGAACACCGCGATGATCGCCACGGTCCAGAGCAGCGACCGGGTCACCGGCCCGGCCACCGGGCCGCCGATCATCAGACCCCGGGCCGCCTCCATCACGTCGGCCACCGGGTTGACCCCGACCCACCACTGCAACCAGCCGGGCAGCGTGTCCGTCGGCACCATCATGTTGGTGCCGAAGGTCAGCGGGAACAGCAGCAGGAACGCCGTGCCCTGCACCGCGCCCGGGCTGCGCATCAGCACCCCGAGCAGCACGCCGATCCAGCTGACCGCGAACGCGAACGCGATGGTCAGCAGGCAGGCGGCGAGCGCGGACAGCGGATCGGTGCCGATCCGGAAGCCGAGCGCGTAGCCGAACCCCAGCAGCACCGCGATGGAGACCACGAACCGGACCAGGTCGCCGACCACCGAGCCGACGAGCGGCGCGGACCGGGCGATCGGCAGGCTGCGGAACCTGTCGAAGACGCCCTTCTCGACGTCGGTGTTGAGGCTGACGCCGGTCGCGATGGACGCGAACAGCACGGTCTGCACCATGATCGCGGGCAGCAGGAACTGCAGGTACTCGTGCTGCGAGCCGGCGACCGCGCCGCCGAGCAGGTAGACGAAGATCAGCACGAAGACGACCGGCTGGAGCGTGACGTCGAGCAGTTGTTCCGGGGTCCGGATCGTCTTGACCAGGCTGCGGCCGGCCAGCGCGAGACTGTGCCGGACCAGCCCGAACGGACGGGCGGAGGCGCGGGGCGTGCCGGTCCGGGGCGGCGGCGTCGCCGTACGGGTCGTCGTGGTCATGCCGCCACCTCCGCCTGCTCCTCGGCGCCGTGGCCGGTCAACGTGAAGAACACCTCGTCGAGGCTGGGCAGCCGCAACGCCAGCTCGACCACTCCGATGCCGGCGTCGTCGAGCCGGCGGACCACAGCGGTGAACGGGGTGTCGTCGTCCACCGGCACGGTGAGCACGCCCGGCCGGGGCAGCTCGGGATCGGCCCCGGTGGCGGCGCGCAGGATCTCGGCGACCGCGCCGATCCGGCCCGGATCGGTCGGCCGGACCACGATCGTCTGGCTGCCCGCGATCCGCTTCAGCTCGCCCGGCGTACCGTGCGCGATCACCCGCCCGTGGTCGATCACCGAGATCTCGTCGGCGAGCGCGTCGGCCTCGTCCAGGTACTGCGTGGTCAGCAGCACCGTCGACCCGTCGTCGACGAGCGAGCGGACCACCCCCCACATCTCCTCCCGCTTCGCCGGGTCCAGCCCGGTCGTCGGCTCGTCCAGGTAGATCACCTCCGGCCGGCCGACCAGGCTCGCCGCCAGGTCCAGGCGGCGGCGCATGCCACCGGAGTACGTCTTGGCCGGGCGTCCGGCCGCGTCGGTCAGGCCGAACCAGGCGAGCAGCTCCGCCGCCCGCGCCCGCGCCTCGTGGCGGCTCAGGTCGAGCAGCCGGCCGATCAGCACCAGGTTCTGGGTGCCGGTCAGGTCCTCGTCCACCGAGGCGTACTGGCCGGTCAGCCCGATCAGCCGCCGTACCCGGGCGGCGTCGGTGACCACGTCGTAGCCGCCGACAGTCGCGCGCCCCCCGTCCGGGCGCAACAGCGTGGCGAGGATCCGTACCGCAGTGGTCTTGCCGGCGCCGTTGGGCCCCAGCACCCCCAGCACGGTCCCCCGGCGTGCGGCGAGGTCGATCCCGGCCAGCGCGGTCGTCGTACCGAACCGCTTGACCAGGCCCTCCGCTTCGAATGCGTAACTCATGACGCCGACGATGGCCGGGGCCGCTGGCACCGGGCGCACACGCCGCGCACACCGCCGTGTGCGCGGCGGCGAAATCGAGTACGCGTGCTCATTCGCCCGCCCCGCCGGCCGGGCAGGATCGAAGGCGTGACGACGAGACGTACGCTGCTCGGCGGTCTGTTCCTGGCGCTGGCCACGGCCGGCGCGTGGGTGGCCTGGCTGAGCTGGGAGTCCGGCTGGACCGTGGACCCGCAGACCGGCGACATGAGCGGGCCGTACGCGGTCTGGCAGGTCGCCGCCGCGGTGCTGACCCTGGGCGCGCTGGCCGCCGTCGCCGGCTGGTGGCTGAACATCTGGCTGGTGGCGACAGTGATGACAGTGGCGTTCACCGTGCCGTGGGCGGTGCACGCCGCCTCGACCGACGACACCGGCCTGTGGGCGGTCGGGGCGGCGCTCGTGGCGATCGGCACCACCATCGGAACGACGCTTGTCGGCGGCGCCGCCGGGTGGCTGCGCCGCCGGACCGGGTGACCGCAGTCGTCAGTCGCGGTTCAGGCGTTCGGCGTACGCGTCGCGCAGGTCCGCCCAGCCGAAGTCCTTCGCCTCCGCGCCCCGGATCGGGCCGACCGGGTCGCCGTCGAGCAGATGCGCGGCGACGTCGAGGCAGACGTGCCAGCCGGCGGCAGTCATCGCGGCGAGGTCGGGACCGCCGACCCGGTGCCGCAGCGTGAGCGTGGTGCCGTCGCCGTTGGCGGCCAGCTCCCAGCGCAGCAGGTCGTCGCCCCAGGTGTACTCCAGCAGGTGCGGCCGGTCGGCGCGCAGCACCCGGGCCGGCGCCGGGTAGCTCTGGTCGCCGTCGACGGCGCTGAGTACGGCGTCGCCGGGGCGGCCCAGGTCACGGTCGGCCAGGAACGGCGCCCACTCGGCGAGCCGATCCGGGTCGGTGAGCGCGGCCCACACGGTTTCCGGCGGGTGCCGCAGGTCGCGGACGAAGACCAGTTCGTTTTCGGGTGTCAGCTTGACCCGGGCGAGTGGGCCGGGGCGGAACGTGGCGCGGTCCATCTGTCACTCCTGACTGTCGAGATGGCGTTCCAGGGCGTCGAGATGCGTGGTCCACATCGACCGGTACGGCTCGAGCCAGTCGTCGACTGCTCGTAGCGGCGCGGTGTCGACCCGGTAGATCCGCCGCTGCGCGGCAGTACGGCAGGTGACCAGTCCGGCGTCGCGGAGCACGCGCAGGTGCTTGGAGACGGCCGGCTGGCTCATGCCCAGCGCGTCCACCAGCTCGCCGACGCTGCTCTCGGTCCGGCGCAGCCGGTCCAGGATGCGGCGCCGGGAGGGCTCGGCCAGCACGGCGAAGGCGTCGACTGTCACACCTCGCAATATGCCCCGCTGGTTATATGCCTGTCAAGGAATGCTGGGTCGTCGTGCCCGGCCCCGCCGGGCTCCATATGCTCGGGGCATGGAACTGCGGATCTTCACCGAACCCCAGCAGGGCGCCACGTACGACCAGCTCCTCGCCGTGGCCCGGCGCGCGGAGGAGACCGGCTTCGCCGCGTTCTTCCGCTCCGACCACTACCTGAAGATGGGCTCGGTGAGCGGTGACCCCGGCCCGACCGACGCCTGGACCACGCTCGCCGGGCTGGCCCGCGACACCACCCGGATCCGGCTCGGCACGCTGATGACCGCCGCCACGTTCCGGCTCCCCGGCCCGCTGGCGATCACGGTGGCGCAGGTCGACCAGATGAGCGGCGGCCGGGTCGAGCTGGGCATCGGCACCGGCTGGTACGCCGAGGAACACACCGCGTACGGCATCCCGTTCCCGCCGCTGGGGGAGCGGTTCGACCGGCTGGAGGAGCAGCTCGCGGTGATCACCGGGCTCTGGTCCACCCCGGCGGGCTCCACGTTCGACTTCCCCGGCACGTACTACCCGGTCAGCGACTCGCCGGCGCTGCCCAAGCCGGTGCAGAGCCCTCGCCCGCCGATCCTGCTCGGCGGCATGGGACCGAAGCGCACGCCCCGCCTGGCCGCCCGGTACGCCGACGAGTTCAACCTGCCGTTCGTCTCGGTCGAGGACACCGTCACGCAGTTCCAGCGGGTACGCGACGCCTGCGCCGAGATCGACCGCGATCCGTCCACAATGGCCTGGTCCAACGCGCTCGTGCTGTGCTGCGGCCGCAACGAGGCCGAGGTGAAGCGGCGCGCCGAGGCGATCGGTCGTGACCCGGACGAGTTGCGCGCCAACGGCGCCGCCGGCACGCCTGCCGAGGTGGTCGAGACGCTCGGCCGGTACTCCGAGGCGGGCAGCTCCCGGGCCATCTGCTCCTCGATCGTCTCGCGGCGGCGCCCCCACCGGCCGACCCTGCTCCCCACTCAGGTACGGAGCGACGGCGCGGACGGATCACCTCCGGTGGCGAATTTCTCGGCCGGTTTTTC
>NZ_MAGP01000144.1 GCF_002926165.1 Micromonospora chalcea
GTAGCCGCCACCGCCGGGATACGGCGCCGGTGGCGGCTATCCCGGCGGTGGCGGCTACGGCCCGGCCGGGTACGCCAACAACGACGAGAAGACCTGGGCCCTGGTGGCGCACTTCGGTGGCGCCGCGGGCGTCATCATCGGTGGCGGTCTGCTCGGCTGGGTCGCCCCGCTGATCGCGATGATGACCCGCGGCCAGCAGTCGCCGACCGTACGCGCCCACGCGGTCGCGGCGCTGAACTTCCAGATCACCTGGACCATCGCCAGCGTCCTCGCCTGGGTGATCACGGTCATCACCTGCGGGATCCTGTTCTTCGTCCCGATGCTGGTCTGGCTGGTGCCGCTGATCTTCGGGATCATCGGCGGGGTCAAGGCCAACGAGGGTGTGCTCTACCGCTACCCGATGACCTACAACTTCGTGAAGTGACACCGCCGGCCGGCCGAGGGGGCGGCCGGCCGGCGCCGGTCACGGCGGCAGGTCGCGTACCACCGCGTCGGCCAGCAGCCGTCCGCGCAGCGTCAGCACCACAAGCCCCCGCGCGTACGCCCCGGCGTCGAGCAGCCCGGCGTCCCGGGCCCGCTCGGCGCCCGCCCGGCCGGGCTCGTCCAGCACGTCCAGCGGCAGCCCGGAGGCGAGCCGCACCCGCAGCATCACGTCCTCCATGTGCTGCTCTTCCGCGCTGAGCACCTCCCGGGCCAGTGCCGGCGAGGCGCCCTCGGCCAGCCGCGCCGCGTACGCGCTCGGGTGCTTGACGTTCCACCAGCGCACGCCGCCGACGTGGCTGTGCGCCCCCGGGCCCAGGCCCCACCAGTCGGCGCCGGTCCAGTAGAG
The DNA here is from genome assembly GCF_002926165.1 of Micromonospora chalcea. Taxonomy (GTDB): domain Bacteria; phylum Actinomycetota; class Actinomycetes; order Mycobacteriales; family Micromonosporaceae; genus Micromonospora; species Micromonospora chalcea. Next base: position 830 of record NZ_MAGP01000144.1, read on the forward strand.
CAGGTTGTGCCGGCACGCCGCCGCCGCCGAGCGGGCCCAGTTCGACACCTCGTACCAGGAGAAGCCTGCCGCGCCGAGCGCCGCCTCCGCGGCCAGGTAGCGGTCCGCCGCCACGTCGTCGGAGGGGTACGGCAGCTCGCCCCGGCGCATCCGCGCGGCCAGCCGGGTGCCGTCCTCCACGATCAGGGCGTACGCGCTGACGTGGTCCACCCCGGCGTCGACCACCTGGGCCAGCGAGGCGGCGAAGTCGTCTGCCGTCTCGCCCGGCGTGCCGTAGATCAGGTCCAGGTTCACGTGCTCGAACCCGGCGTCGCGCGCCTCCAGCGCGGCGGCGGTGGCCCGGCCCGCGCTGTGCCGCCGGTCCAGCACCGCGAGCACCCCGGGCGCGGCGGACTGCATGCCCAGCGAGATCCGGGTGTAGCCGGCCGCCCGCAGCGTCTTGAGCGACTCCGGGGTCACCGACTCCGGGTTGGCCTCGGTGGTCACCTCCGCGTCGGCGGCCAGCCCCCAGACGCGGTCGATGCCGTCGAGGATCCGGGCCAGGTCGTCGGCGGGCAGCAGGGTCGGCGTGCCGCCGCCGACGAAGACGGTGTCGACCCGCTGCGGCGGCGAGTCGCCCAGCACCCGGGCGGCCAGCGCCAGCTCGGCCAGCACCGAGTCGGCGTACGTCTCCCGGCTCGCCCCGCCGCCCAGCTCGGAGGCGGTGTACGTGTTGAAGTCGCAGTAACCGCACCGGCTGGCGCAGAACGGCACGTGGACGTACACGCCGAAGCCGCGCGCGCCGACGGCGCGACGGGCGGTGGCGGGCAGCGATCCGTCGCGCGGGACGGGTTCGCCTTCTGGAAGGACGCCGGGCATGGCCACTAGTGTGCCCGGCATGACCTCTCCGGACGCTCTCGTGCGAGTCGCCACGGCCCGTGGGGTGACCACCCTCACCCTGGACAGCCCGCACAACCGCAACGCGCTCTCCACGCCCCTGATGACCCAGCTGCTGGCCGGGCTCGCCGACGCGGTCGCCGACGACGCGGTACGCGCGATCGTGCTCGACCACACCGGCCCGGTCTTCTGCTCCGGCGCCGACCTGAAGGAGACCGCCGCCGCGTACGCCAGTGGCACGGTGCCCGCCGGGATGCTCGGCGACGTGCTGGTGGCGGTGCGGGAGTGCCCGAAGCCGGTGGTCGCGAAGGTCGCCGGGCCGGCCCGGGCCGGTGGGCTGGGCCTGATCGCCGCCGCCGACCTGGCGGTCTGCGCGCAGGAGGCGACGTTCGCGTTCACCGAGGTGCGGATCGGGGTGATCCCGGCGGTGATCTCGGCGACCGTGCTGCCCCGGCTGGACCAGCGGGCCGCCGCCGAGCTGTACCTGACCGGCGACACGTTCGACGGCCGCCGCGCCGCCGAGGTCGGCCTGGTCACCGCCGCGGTGCCGGCCGGCGAGCTGGACGCCGCCGTCGAGCGCTACTGCGCCTCGCTCGTCAGGGGCGCGCCGGGGGCGCTGGCCGGGGCGAAGGAGCTGCTGCGCCGGCCCGCCGCGACGGAGCTGCGGGCCGAGATCGCCGAGTTGGCGGCGCTGTCCACCGGGTACTTCCTCTCGGACGAAGGACGTGAGGGCGTCATGGCGTTCCGGGAGAAGCGGCCCGCCGCCTGGGTGCCCGCCGGAGACTGAGGTGCACGGCGGGGCCCGGCTGGTCACCTTCGGTGGTGGCGGGCCCCGCCCGGCGGCACGGCGCCGGTCACGTGGTGGCGGGACGGCCACTCGGCCGAGACGCGGCGGCGCGGGGCCGACGTACGCTTGTCGGACTGTCGGGACAGGGGGTGCGGGTGCGGACGCGAGCGGCGATCGTGGCATCTGGTGTTGCGGTGTGCGTACTGGCGCTGCTCGCGGTCTATGTCGTGACCAAGCAGTTCGGCGAGCACCTGCGGCTCCCCCTGGCCAGCCGGACCTGCACGGTGCAGGCCGACGGCGAGGTGGTGCTCGGCGCCGACCAGATGGCGAACGCGGCGACCATCGCGGCCATCGGCATGCAGCGCCGGATGCCCGAGCGGGCGGTGGTGGTGGCGCTGGCGACCGCGTACCAGGAGTCGCACCTGCGCAACATCGCGCACGGCGACCGCGACTCGCTCGGCCTGTTCCAGCAGCGCCCGAGCCAGGGCTGGGGCACCCCGGAGCAGGTCCAGGACCCGCGGTACGCGGCGAACAAGTTCTACGCCGCGCTGAAGAAGGTCAAGGGCTGGGAGCGGATGCGGGTCACCGACGCCGCCCAGCGGGTGCAGCGCTCGGCCTTCCCCGAGGCGTACGAGAAGTGGGCCGACGAGTCGGAGGTCCTGACCCGCGCGTTGCTCGGCCACGCGACCGGCGCGGTGGCCTGCACGGTGAGTTCGCCGCCGACGATGCGCGGGCCGGCCGCCGCCAGCGCCGTGCTGGAGAGCCTGTCGCTGGACTGGGGGCTGCCCCGGCTGGCCACGGCGACGGACCTGACCGCGCTCACCGTGCCGGCGGGCGACGACCGCAACGGCTGGCGGTACGCGCACTGGCTGGTCTCGCACGCCGACGACCACGGCGTGAAGAAGGTCCGCTTCGGCAACCTGGAGTGGACCGCCGAGCAGGGCTCCTGGGCCCGGGTGAAGGGCGACCCGGCCACCGAGGTAGTCGGGGAGGTGTTCGCCGCGGCCTGACCGGCCGCCGCCCTCAGCCCTTCACAGCTCCCGCGACCAGGCCGGAGACCATCCGGCGCTGCACCAGCAGGAAGAAGACGATCACCGGCAGGGTGAACAGCGTGGACGCGGCCATCACCGAGCCCCAGGCGGTGTCGTCGCGGCCGAAGAAGAACGTCATCGCCACCGGCAGCGTGTACTTCTGCTGGTCGTTGATGAAGGTCAGCGCGAAGATCAGCTCGTTCCAGGCGGTGATGAACGAGAAGATGCTGGTGGCGACCAGGCCGGGCGCGACCAGCGGGAACAGCACCTTGCGGAACGTCTGGGCCCGGCTGGCGCCGTCGATGGCGGCGGCCTCCTCCAGTTCCTTCGGCACCGCGGCGACGAAGCCGCGCAGCATCCAGACCGCGAACGGCAGCGAGAAGCCGAGGTACGTGAGGATCAGGCTGGGCAGCGTGTTGTAGAGACCGAGCCGCTGGATCATCAGGAACAGCGGGATGACCAGCGCCTCCAGCGGGATCATCTGCACCACCAGCAGCATGATCAGGAACGTGGTGCGCAGCTTGAACCGGAACCGGGCCACGGCTGTCGCGGCGAGCAGCGCGACCAGCCCGCTCAGCAGCACCGTGGCCCCCGCGACGAGCACGCTGTTGAGGAAGAAGTCGGTGAACGTCACGCCCGGGATCAGGTTGCCGGTGAGGATCTCCCGGTAGTGCTCCAGCGTCGGCTCGGCCGGCACCGGCCGGGGCGTGGACGAGAAGATCTCCCGGTTGGGCTTCAGCGACGTCGCCACCATCCAGTAGACCGGGAACGCGGCGAAGAGCGCGACCAGCAGGCCCGCGCCGTTGAGGGCGATCTTCTTCATCATTCGTCCTCCTGCCGCAGCACCATGCGGACGTACAGGGCGGTCACCACGAGCAGGATCACGGTGAGGATCACGGCGATGGCGGAGCCGAGGCCGTACTTCGGCGGCGGTGAGAACGCCTCCGCGTACGAGTAGATCGACAGCATGAACGTCGACCGGTCCTGGGTGCCGCCGGCCAGCACGAACTGCTGGGTGAAGACCTTGAAGTCCCAGATCGTGGAGAGCACCACGAGGATGCCGAAGACCGGCCGCAGGATCGGGAACGTCACCTTCCAGAACACCTTCCACGGGCCGGCGCCGTCGACCCGGGCCGCCTCCTGCAACTCCGTCGGCACGCTCTTGAGCCCGGCCAGCACGCTCACCGCGATGAACGGGAACGAGTGCCAGACCACCACGAGCGTCAGGATGGCGAAGAACAGCAGCGGGTCGTTGAACCAGCCGTACCCGGTCCAGTCGCTGCGCCCGAACAGCGCCGTGGACAGCCCGTCGGGAAGCTTGTTGAACAGCCACGTGACCAGGCCGCTCGTGTCGTCGAAGATCCACTTCCAGACGATCGTGCCGGTCAGCGCCGGGGTGGCCCAGGCGAGCATCACGCAGCTCGCCACGAACGTGGCCATCTTCTTGCCCAGGCGGTTGAGCAGCAGCCCGACCAGCGTGCCGAGGACCATCGTGAGCGCCACGTTGGCGACCGCGAACAGCACCGTGTTGCGCAGCACCGTACGGAAGAACGGGTCGCCGAGGATCTGCGCGTAGTTGGCCAGGCCGATCCACGGCCACTCGCGGTCGCCGCGCAGCTGCCGGACGCTGTCCAGCTTGTGGAAGGACATCCACACGACCTGGCCGAGCGGCCAGAGCAGCAGCACGGCGATGATCGCCAGGCAGGGCAGGAGCAGCAGGTACGGAAGGTGGTCCACCCGGCGACGGCGCCGCCGCGCGGGGGTCTCCCGCGCGGCGGCCTCGCCGGTGGCCTCGGTCAGCGTGGTCACTTGGCGTTGAGAATGCTTTCCATCTCGGTGGCCGCGTCGGCGGTGGCCTTCTCGACCGTCTTCTGGCCCTTGATGACCGAGCTGTTCATCGCCTGGGTCACCGTCTTGGTCCGGCTGACCTCGACCCACTTCGGGGTGAGCGGGGTCAGCTTGGTGTTCTGGATGGCCGTGGCGAACGCGGCCATCACCTTGTCGTTGGCGTAGTCGCCGCTGCTGACCAGGTCCTGGTAGACCGGGAAGAAGCCGAGGCTGCTCGCGAACTCCTTGTCCTTCTGCTTGCTCAGCAGCACAGTCATGTAGTCCCAGGCCAGCGACTGCCGCTCGCTGTCCTTCCAGATGGCGATGTCGGAGCCACCGGCGAACGCCGGGGCGGCCTTGCCGTCCGGGCCGGGGATCGGGAACGTGCCCCACACCTTCTCGATGTCCGGGTTGTCCTTCTTCATCGCGCCGCCCTGCCAGCTTCCGGCGAACGCCATGGCGGCCTTGCCGGTGGCGAACTGGGTACGGGCGTCGACCTCGTTCCACCCGGCGGCGGCCGGCGGGGCGACCTTGTGCACTGTCACCAGGTCGGTCCAGAACTTGACCGCCTTCTGCGCCTCGGGGGTGTTATAGCCGGACTTCCAGCTGTCCCCCTCCTTGGTGGCGATCTCCGCGCCGGCACTCCAGAGGAAGGAGTAGAACGGCAGCTCGGAGTTGCCGGGCAGGGCGATGCCGTAGGTGCCGGGCTTCTTGGCCTGCACCGCCTTCGCGGCGGCGACCATCTCGTCCCAGGTCGTCGGCGGCTTCACGCCGGCCTCGGCGAACCAGTCGGTGCGGTAGTAGACGGCGCGCACGCCGGCGTACCACGGCACGCCGTACTGCTTGCCGTCGAGCTGGGCGTTCTTGACCAGGTCGGGCAGGATGTCCTTGCCCTCGGACCAGCCGTTGAACTTGTCCGACACGTCGGCCAGAGCCTCCTGCGCGGCCCAGCCCTGGGTCTCGGTGTTGCCCAGCTCGGTGACGTCCGGGCCCTCGCCACCGGCGAGCGCGGCCTGGAACTTCTTCGGCGCCTCGAGCCAGGGGATGTACTGCACCACCACGTCGGTCTCGGGGTGCTTCTTCTTGAACTCCGCCTCGACGCTGTCGAGGAACGCGGTCTGGGCGTCGCCGCCCTCACCCATCATCCACACAGTGAGCTTGCTGTTGTCGGCGGCCTTGTCGTCGTCGCCGGAGCCACCGCACGCGGTCAGCACCAACGCGGCCGACGCCACGATGGCGGTGACCGGAGCCAGCCGCTTCCACCTGTTCACGCCATATCTCCCTCAGGGCCGTTTGGCACTAACCTTCTCCGCCGCACCTTAGTAGGAAAATTTCCTTTACAACAGGGGGTGTTCGTGACGGAGGGCACAGGCGACCGTATCGCAGCCGGGGCCCGGCCGACATCGATGCCGTCCGGGCAGTTCAGAGCCCACGAACGCCGACGGGCGCCCGGCCGGTGAGGCCGGGCGCCCGTCGAGGCGCGTGGTGCGGGGTCAGTAGCGCGAGACGCCGCGGCGACGGCCGACACCGGCCACCAGGGCCACGCCGATCGCGGCGAACAGCACCTGCAGCATCAGCTCGCGCCAGTCGATGCCGGCGGTCTCGGCGAAGCCGGAGGCCCGGGCGACGAGCGTGCCCAGAAGCGCGGCGCCGACGCCGATCAGCATGTGCAGCCACATGGGCATGTTCTGCCGGCCCGGCACGACCAGCCGGCCCAGCGCGCCGACGATCAGACCAACGACCAGCGCCGTGATGATGCCCCAAACGGTGAGCTCCATGGTCGCCCTCCTCCTTAAGATCCGGTCACACGTTTTTGTGTGGTTACTGTCGTGATCGCTAAGTTCCCGACCGCCCGGAAATCCAAACCGACTCCGATGACGAATTGTTCAGACGTACCCTGACCTGCTACTTCTCCCCGAAACCGGGCGCGGCGGGCGGGCCCGGCACACCGACGGGGTTCAATGCGCCGAATACGCCGACGGGTGCCCGGCCGATGCGGCCGGGCACCCGTCGAGGCGCGTGATGCGTCGATCAGTAACGCGAGACGCTGCTGCGGCGGCCGACGCCGGCCACCAGGGCCACACCGATGGCGGCGAGCACGACCTGCACGGCCAGCTCGGCCCAGTCGATGCCGGCGGTCTGCGTGGCGATGCCGAGCGCGCGGGCCAGGACGGTGCCCAGCAGCGCCGCGCCGACGCCGATCACCATGTGCAGCCAGATCGGCATGTTCTGCCGGCCCGGCACGACCAGCCGGCCCAGCGCGCCGACGATCAGACCCACGACCAGCGCGGTGATGATGCCCCAGACGGTGAACTCCACGGTCGTCCTCCTAAAGCGATTTCGCACGTTCTGTGCGGTTGCTGTCGTGACCGCTAAGTGCCCGACGCATCGAAAACCGAAACCGGCCGCATCGACCGCCACCCTCCCGGCCGACGCGAACCCGCAGGTGGGAGCGCTGCCAGAGGCTGAAAATCTCCTGGGTACGCGAACGGCCGGCGCCCCTGCGAGGGGACGCCGGCCGCTGCGCGGAGCCGGACCGCTACTTCTTGCCGGCGGGCTTGCCGTCGCCGGAGTCGGACGAGAGCGCCGCGATGAACGCCTCCTGGGGGACCTCCACCCGGCCCACCATCTTCATCCGCTTCTTGCCCTCCTTCTGCTTCTCCAGCAGCTTGCGCTTGCGGCTGATGTCACCGCCGTAGCACTTGGCGAGCACGTCCTTGCGGATCGCGCGGATGGTCTCCCGGGCGATCACCCGGCTGCCGATCGCCGCCTGGATCGGCACCTCGAACTGCTGGCGCGGGATCAGCGAACGCAGCTTCGCCGCGATCGTCGTGCCGTACGTGTACGCCTTGTCCTTGTGCACGATCGCGCTGAACGCGTCGACCGGCTCGCCGTGCAGCAGGATGTCCACCTTCACCAGGTCCGACGCCTGCTCGCCGGAGGGCTCGTAGTCCAGTGAGGCGTAACCCTTGGTACGGCTCTTGAGCTGGTCGAAGAAGTCGAAGATGATCTCGGCCAGCGGCAGCGTGTAGCGCAGCTCCACCCGGTCGGCGGAGAGGTAGTCCATGCCGAGCAGGCTGCCCCGGCGGCCCTGGCACAGCTCCATCACCGCGCCGACGTAGTCGTTCGGGGTCAGCACCGTCGCCCGCACCGTCGGCTCGTACACCTCGGCGATCTTGCCGGTCGGGTACTCGCTCGGGTTGGTGACCACGATCTCCTCGCCGTCCTCCTGGATGGCCCGGTAGACCACGTTCGGGGCGGTGGAGATCAGGTCGAGGTTGAACTCCCGCTCCAGCCGCTCCCGGATGATCTCCAGGTGCAGCAGGCCGAGGAAGCCGCAGCGGAAGCCGAAGCCCAGCGCGCCGGAGGTCTCCGGCTCGTAGACCAGCGCGGCGTCGTTGAGCTTGAGCTTGTCCAGCGCCTCGCGCAGGTTCGGGTAGTCCGAGCCGTCGATCGGGTAGAGCCCCGAGTAGACCATCGGCTTCGGGTCCTTGTAACCGCCGAGCGCCTCCTTGGCCGGGTTGTTGTTGATGGTGACCGTGTCACCGACCCGGGACTGGCGCACGTCCTTCACGCCGGTGATCAGGTAGCCCACCTCGCCGACGCCGAGCGCGTCGGCCTTGACCATCTCCGGCGAGATGACACCGATCTCCAGCAGCTCGTGGACCGCGCCGGTGGACATCATCTTGATCCGGTCCCGGGCCGAGATCCGGCCGTCGATCACCCGGACGTACGTGACCACGCCCCGGTAGACGTCGTACACCGAGTCGAAGATCATCGCGCGGGCCGGGGCCTCGGCCTCGCCCACCGGCGGCACGAACTGCCGGACGATCTCGTCCAGCAGGTACGGCACGCCCTCGCCGGTCTTGCCGGAGACCTTGATGCAGTCCGCCGGGTCGCCGCCGATCAGGTGCGCCAGCTCCTCGGCGTACTTCTCCGGCTGGGCGGCCGGCAGGTCGATCTTGTTGAGCACCGGGATGATGTGCAGGTCGTTCTCGAGCGCCAGGTAGAGGTTGGCGAGCGTCTGCGCCTCGATGCCCTGCGCGGCGTCGACGAGCAGGATCGCGCCCTCGCAGGCGGCCAGCGAACGGGACACCTCGTAGGTGAAGTCCACGTGGCCCGGAGTGTCGATCATGTTGAGCACGGCTGTCTCACCGGCCCGGTCGCCCTCGCGGATCGTCCACGGCATCCGCACGGCCTGGCTCTTGATGGTGATGCCGCGCTCGCGCTCGATGTCCATCCGGTCCAGGTACTGCGCGCGCATCTGCCGTGGGTCGACCACACCGGTGAGCTGCAACATCCGGTCGGCCAGGGTCGACTTCCCGTGGTCGATGTGGGCGATGATGCAGAAGTTCCGGATGCGCGCCGGGTCGGTGGCACCAGGAGCGTTCGCGCCGGGATCGAGCGTCGGTGGCACAGCGGTCCGTTCTGGTCGGCTGACGTGAGCGGGCCGGCGCGCCGCCGGCCCCCTCCATGGTCCCACGTCGCCCCGGGAGCGCCCGGACTCCCCCTTTACTCCACTGCTATTCCACGGGTGGCTCCACGAAGAGGGTGGCCAGCCTCGGCAGCCGACGCCGGGCCTCCTCCTCGTCGTCGAAGTCCCAGAAGTCGTTCAGGTCGGGCACCGGCACCGGGTCGCGCTCGGCCGGCAGGTCGGTCGCGGTGGCCTTCCGGTACGCGTCCCACGGCACCGCCAGCATGTCCTCGCACTCGAACTCCTCGCCGCTGAGCGCCGCCGCCCGCACCTGCGGCAACTCGGCGAGCGAGTCCGGGTCGCCGACCGCCTTGGCGAACACCGCCCGGCCCTGGGTCATCAGCCAGCCCCGGAAATACTCGAAGCCGTCGTCCGAGGCGCCGCCGTTGATCAGGTACGCCGCGCCCCAGAGATCCACCCGGTAGGAGGCGGCGAGCACCCGCCGCTGGTGGTGGGCGTACCCGACGATCTCCTCCGGGTCGCGCTCGGCCAGCAGCGCGACCGCCCGGGCGGCGACCGCGTCGGGCTCTCCCCCGGCCCCGGCGCGGGCGTCGTCGATCAGCTGCCAGAACTCGTCGGTCCTCATGGCAGGCAGTCTGGCAGAGCCCTCCGACGCGCCGGTTCGCCGCGCGCCGCCGGTGCGGCGGGGCGGCGCGGCCCGCGTGCGGCAGCATGGTGCGGTGCGTGCGATCTCACTCCCGCCCGTCGCGTACGGGTCGACGGCCGTGCGGCCGGGCTGGACCGACCTGCCGGCCGGGCTGCGGAACGCGCTGGCCGCCCGGCTCGGCGGCCCACCGGCGGCGGTACGGGTGGCCGCCGGCGGGTTCACCAGCGGATTCGCCGCCGTGCTGACCGGCCCCGACGGTGAGCGTGTGTTCGTCAAGGCGGCGGCGCTGCACGGGCAACGGCACCTGGTCGACTGGTACGCCCACGAGGCGGCGATCCTGGCCCGGCTCCCGGCCGGCCTGCCGGTGCCCCGGCCGCGCTGGGCGCTCACCGAGTCCGGCTGGTACGCGCTGGCGCTCGACGCGATCGACGGGCACACCCCCGCGCTGCCCTGGGCGCCGGCCGAGCTGGACGCCGCCCTCGCCACGTACGCCGAGGTGGCCGCCGCCCTCGCCGACCCGCCTGCGCAGCTGGCCGCGCTCCCGCTCCCCCGGCTCGCGGACCTGGCCCGCGACGACATCCTCTGGTGGGGCGAGGTGGCCGCCGGGCGCGAGCCGCTGCCCGAGCAGGCCGCCGGCGCCCCGCTGGCCGAGCTGGTGGCGCTGGAGTCGCGCCTGCCCGGGTACACCGACGCGGCCCCCGGGCTGGCCCACGGCGACCTGCGGGTGGACAACCTCCTGATCGACTCCGGCGGGCGCGCCTGGCTGTGCGACTGGCCGTGGCTCTGTCACGGGCCGGCCTGGTTCGACCTGGCCGGGCTGATGCTCACCGCGTACGCCAGTGGCCTGGACGCGGACGCCGCGTTCGCCGGTCACCCGGCGGTGGCAGGGGCGCCCGCTGATGCGCTGGACGTGACGCTGGCCGCGCTGGCCGGCTACTACCTGACCGGAGCCGCCGCCGAACCGTCGACGGCGTCCCCGCACCTGCGCGCCCACCAGCGCTGGAGCGGCGAGCAGGCGCTCAGCTGGCTGGCCGAGCGGCGAGGCTGGTCCTGACCCCACCCCGCCGGTTCCCCATGACCCACCCCAGCTCAACAAGGTGGCGCGCATCCCACCGAACCGCCCCCCTTGATCCACACCAGTACGGCGAGGTGGCTGCATCACACCGCCCCTGACCCCACCACCTCCCCGATCTGGCGCGCCCGTCCATCGACCCTCGTTCTTGATCCACACCAGCACGGGGAAATGGCCACATCACACCGGCGCTGACCCCGCCACCTCCCCGAACTGGCGCGCCGCCCGACCAGCCTGGGAACGGCGGTCGGACTGGTGTGATCCCTGGGTGTGACGGCATGCTGGTGACGGTGGCGGGTGGGCCCCGGCCGGAGGCGTTTTGGCTCGTCGGGGACCGACCTGGTAGCCTGGCTTTTCGCGCGGCGATGACGCATGCTCGTCGTGCGCGAAAGCAGACCAACCCGAGCTATCAAGACGAGGCTGTCGCGTGGCGAACATCAAGTCCCAGATCAAGCGCAACCGGCAGAACGAGAAGCGCCGGCTGCGTAACAAGTCGGTCAAGTCGTCGCTGAAGACCGCCATCCGGAAGTTCCACGAGGCTGCCGAGGCGGGCGACGCCGAGAAGGCCACCGTGCTGATGCGTGAGGCCACCCGGAAGCTGGACAAGGCTGCCAGCAAGGGTGTCATCCACGCCAACCAGGCGGCCAACCGGAAGTCGGCGATCGCCAAGCGCGTCGCCTCGTTCTCTGCCTGACCGGCACCGCAGATCCCGACCGGAAGCCCCGGGGCCATCGAGCCCACGGGGCTTCCGGCTGTCCCACTCCGATCACGCCGCAGATCTTGGTACGAAACGGCCCCCTGAGGGGCGGTTCCGTACCAAGATCTCCGCGCGAAGGCGCGGGGCGCGGCGCGGGGAAGAGGCGCTGCTAGCGCTCGGTCGGGCGGTCGAACGTCGCGCGTTGCGGGTGGTGGTAGCGGACGCCCCGGGAGTCGGCTGGCGTGCCGCCCGGCAACGACCGGACGCTCCGGACCGCGCCGCTCGGCAGCGCGCGGGCGCTCGCGGGCACCCGGGCCCGGCCGACCACCGGCTCCATCTGTCGCCGGAAGCGGTCCCGCTCCTGCTCGGGCACCAGCGCCGCGGTGCGGACGACCATCTCGGCGACCACGTCGTTGAGCTTGACCATCGCGGCCACCGCGATCGGCAGCACCAGCACCGCCCACCAGCTCACCAGTTCGGCGAGCGCTAGGAGCACGGCGAGCGCCATCGCGCCCTCGAAGAACAGGAAGCAGAGCACCCCGCCCGGGTTGACGAAGCGCAGGCCCAGCACCCGGGCGTAGAGCGGGCGGTACCGTTCCTCGTCCGTGGCCACAGTCGACCACGATCGGGTCACCGGGCGCCGCCCTGCCGGGCCGCGGCCACCGAGAACACGGCTCGCTCCAGCGCGTACGCACGGTCGTCGGCGCCGCCCTTGACCGCCGCGTTGCACTCGGCGGCCACCCGCATCGCCTCGACCAGGCCCTCCGGCGTCCAGCCCCGGGCCCGCACCTGAGCCTTCTCGATCTTCCAGGCCGGCATGCCCAGCGTCTTGGCCAGCTGGAACGGGCTTCCCCGCCCGGCGGCGGCGACCCGGGCCACGGTTCGTACGCCGTCGGCCAGCGCGTCGGCGATCGGCACCGGATCGACGCCGACGTGCAGCGCCCAGCGCAGCGCCTCCAGCGCGCCGGGCACGTCGCCGACCATCGTCGCGTCGGCCACCGTGAAGCCGGTCACCTCGGCCCGCCCCCGGTAGTAGCGGGCCACCGTGTCCGCGCCGATCCGCCCGTCCGTGTCGGCGAGCAGCTGCGAGCAGGCGGCGGCCAGCTCACGCATGTCGTTGCCGACTGCCGCGACCAGGGCGTCGGCCGCGTCCGGCGTGCACTTGCCCCCGTTACGGCGGATCTCGTCCCGCACGAAGGCGGCCCGTTCCCGGTCGCCCTTGAGCTTCATCGCCGGCACCACCGTGGCGCCGGCCGCCCGAAGCCCGTCGGCGAACGCCTTGCCCTTGGCCCCGCCCAGGTGCAGCACGACGAGCTGCACGTCCGGGTCGGGGTTCTTCGCGTACGCCAGTAGCGCGGTGGACAGGTCCTTGCGGGCGTCCTGACCGGAGCGGAGCACCAGCACCCGGCGGCCGCCGAACAGCGACGGGCTGAGCATCTCGGCGATCTCGCCGACGGTGAGCGTGCCGGCCTGGTATTCCCGCACGTCCACGTCGGGGTCCACCTCGCGGGCCCGGGCGACGGCTTCGGTCACCGCTCGCGTGGCGAGCAGCTCCTCGTCGCCGAGGACGAGCACAATAGGAGGCAGGTCGGCGGGGGTCACGTCGCCCATACTCGCACGCCCTCCGACCCGATCGGACCTGGTCATCGAGGACTGTGACGGCACAGCCCGCACTCAGCGCAAATCCAGACATTTGCCTTGATCCACCATCTATCCCAACAAGATTCGCCCGCTCACCGCTGTCGTACCGGATCGGGGCCGCGCGTCACCACGGCGAGGCCGGCGCCGACGCGCACGGCGGCCAGGTCACCGCCGGTGTCGGTACGCAGCACCCGCGCGCCGCCCCGGGCCAGCCGGTCCAGCAGCCCGGCGTTGGGATGCCCGTAGTCGTTGTCGACGCCCACGCACACCAGCGCCACCGCCGGGCGCACCGCGGCGAGGAACTGCGGATCCTGGTACGCCGAGCCGTGGTGGGCCACCTTCAGCACGTCGGCCCGGATCGCGGCGGCCGGCATCGTCTCCAGCATCGCCCGCTGCTCCTCCGTCTCGGCGTCACCGGCGAGCAGGACCCGTACCCCGGCCACGGTGGCGGTCAGGACGAGTGAGTTGTTGTTCGGGTCGGACCGGCTGCCCCGCAGCGGGTACGGCGGCCCGACCGCGACCAGGTCCACCGCTCCGGCCCGCCACCGCCAGCCCGCCTGCGCGGCGGCGAGCGGCGCACCGGCCCGGCGGGCCGCCTCGCGTACCTGGGCGGCGCCGTAGGGCGGCTCGGACCAGGACGGACCCACCACCGCGCCCACCCGCCGGCCCCGGAACACCCCGGCCACGCCGCCGACGTGGTCGACGTGGAAGTGACTGACCACCAGCAGCGACACCTCACGTACGCGCAGGCGGCGCAGGCAGGCGTCCACGCCGGACGGGTCCGGTCCGGCGTCGACCACCACGGCCCGGCCGGCCGCCACCGGCAGCACCACGGCGTCCCCCTGTCCCACCGCGCACGCCACCACCACCCAGCCGCGCGGCGGCCAGCCGGAGGCAAGCAACCGGATCGGCGCCGCGCCGAGCACCACAGCCATCACCACGACCGCGACCAGCCGCCGCGCCCGGCGTCGGCGGAAGGCGAGCAGCAGCGCCACGCTCACCCCCGCCAGCAGCAGGGCCCCGGCCACCCCGCCCACCCAGGGCAGGTTCCCGGCCGGCAGGTCCGCCCCGTGCGCGGCCACCGCCACCAGCCAGCGCGCCGGCCAACTCGCCAGCCAGGCCAGGAACTCCGCGCCGCCCGGCCACACCGGCGACAGCACCGCCGCCAGCACACCGAGCACAGTGGCGGGCGCGACGGCCGGCACCGCCAACAGGTTCGCCGGCACCGCCACCAGGCTCACCGTCGCGGACAGTCCGGCGATCACCGGGCCGCAGGCGAGCTGCGCGGCGGCCGGCACGGCGAGCGCCTCGGCCAGCCCGGGCGGTACGCCCCGGCGGCGCAGCGCGTCCCGCCATCCCGGCGCGAGCAGCAGCAGTCCCCCGGTGGCGCAGACCGACAACGCGAACCCCGGGTCGCCCGCGAGGTCCGGGTCGTACAGGATCAGCCCGGTGACCGCCGCGGCGAGCGCGGGCAGCGCCGACCGGGACCGCCCGGCGGCCAGCGCGGCGAGCCCGATCGCACCCATCGCGGCGGCGCGCACCACGCTCGGCGAGGGCCGTACCAGGATGACGAACCCGACCAGGGCGAGCACACAAAGCGTGGCGGCGGTACGCGGACCGGCGCGCGCCCAGCGGGCCAGCAGCAGCACCGCGCCGACCACTATCGCCACGTTGGAGCCGGACACCGCGTTGAGGTGCGTCATCCCGGTGGCCCGGAAGTCCTCCTCCACCTCGGGCAGCAGCCGGCTGGTGTCCCCCACCACGAGGCCGGGCAGCAGCCCGCCCGGCGCGTCCGGCAGCGGCGCACAGGCGCGCTGGAGCCCTGATCGCAGCACCCCGGCCGCCCGTTGCGGCCAGGACGCGCTGCCGCGCAGCGTGGGCGGATCGGCGGCGGAGAGCACGGCGGCGGTCAGGTCACCGCCGCGCGGGGCGGACAGCCGCCCCTGGGTGGTGACCCGCTGACCCGGCAGCAGCGGCCGCCAGGCCGGGTCGGTGGCCAGCACCAGGGCGCGTACCGGGCCGGTGACCCGCGCGCCGTCGCCTCCGGTGAGGCGGACCAGGTCGACGCGGACCAGGAGCATCGGTGGCCGGCCGGGGGCACCGCGTACCGGGCGGGGATCGTCGCGCAGCACGAGGTCGGCGGTGACCACTGCGCCTTCGGTGACCAGCGCTCGTACCGCCGTGGCGTCGCGGATCGCGAGCCGGGCGCCGGTGGCGGCCGCCCCGCAGACCACGCCGAGCAGCACGGCGACCGCGATCCAGCCGTAGCGGCGGGCCGGCTCGCCGGGTCGACCGAGTACACCGCAGCGGCGCAGGCCCGCCAGGAGGGCGAGCGCGGCGGCGACGGCGGCCGTCCACACGGTCGCCCGGACGGTGAGGTGCAGCCCGGCCAGCGCGGCGAGCCACGCGGCCACCGCCAACCCGGCCAGCCGCAGGTCGGGCACGTCGCGGACAGGCGCAGGGTCACCGTCGAGGACGGGCGAGGCAGGGGCACGCCGGCCGGTCACACCGTCACCAGTTCCTTGAGCTGCTCGTACCGGGCGTCGCCGATGCCGTCGACCTGCCGCAGGTCGGACACGGACCGGAAGCCGCCGTGCTGGTCGCGGTGGTCGAGGATCCGCTGGGCGAGCACCGGGCCGACGCCGGGTAGCGCGTCGAGTTGGGCAAGCGTCGCGGTGTTCAGGTTGACCGGTCCGGCCGGCGCCGCAGGTCCGCCCGGCGCACCGCCTGCGCCCGCCGCGGCGGGCCCGCCCGGTCCCGGTGGGGCGGTCACACCGACCAGGATCAGTTCACCGTCGGTGACCTTGCGGGCGGGGTTGAGCAGCGCGACGTCGACGCCGGGCAGCGCGCCGCCTGCTGCCTCGACGGCGTCGGCCAGCCGGGCGCCGGCCGGCAGCCGGACCAGGCCGGGGCGGCGGACCTTCCCGGCCACCGCGACGACCACCTGACCCGGTGCGCCGGCTGACGCGGGCACCCCGGTGACCGCCTCGGTCGCCGCGCCCACAGGCGCCTCGGAGGACGCCGTCACCGGCGGCACGGGTTCGGTGCTCGGACGCGAGCGCCAGGCCCAGACGGCGGCCACCACGACCACCAGTGCCGCCACCGCCGCGACGGCCCGCACACCCCGGCGGCCGGGATCGAACGCCCCGGGGCCGGGCAGCCGGGACGCCAGGCCGCGCGCGGCCACCGGAGCATCGTGGGACGGGCCGTCGTCGGCGTCCGGCTCGGCGGACCAGGGGTTCGCCCCGGACGAGGGTTCCCGCCCGCCGTCGCGCTCCGGGAAGCCGGGACGCAGCCCGAGACCCGGCTCGGCCTCGCCGGGCCCAGGCCCGAACAGCCGGGCGAGCCGCCGCCGTACCGTCGTCTCCTCGTCGTCTGGCACGGCTCGGGACGCTACGGCGACAGCTCGTCCCGCATCGGCCGATGAACGCTCACCTGTGGACAACCAAGGGACTGTGGACACACACCCGATCAAGCCCTGGCCGTGCTATGTGGCCGAAACTACGGTCAGCGCGCCTCCGGGTCCAGGCCGAGCGCGGCCCGTCCCCCGTCGACCGGCACGACCGCGCCGTTGACGAACGAGGCGCGTTCGGAGAGCAGGAACGCGACCACCTCGGCCACCTCGTCGGTACGCCCGATCCGGCCGAGCGGGTGCAGCCGGGCCATCTCCGCTTCGACGCGCGCGACCTCGGCCGGGTCGAGTCCGGCCAGGTAGGCGGCGTGCCGTTCAGTGTGGACGGAGCCGAGCGCCACCGCGTTGGCGCGGATCCCGTGGCGGCCGTAGTCGACGGCGAGCGCCCGGGTCAGCCCTTCCAGCGCGGCCTTGGCGGTGGCGTACGGCAGCGCGCCCGGCACCGCCCGGCGGGCCTGGTGGGACGAGACGTTGACGATCGCGCCGCCGGTCCGGGCGGCCAGGAACCGGCGTACGGCGGTGCCGGCCCCGGCCACGGCGGGCCGCAGGTTGAGCGTGATCAGGTCGACCACCTCGCTCGCGGGCGCGCGGTGCAGGTCGGCGTCGCGGAAGACGGCGGCGTTGTTGACCCAGCCGGCCAGTGGCGCGTACGCCTCGGCGCGGTCGGCGGCCCGGCCGGTGACCGCCTCGTCGCCGGCGTCCCCGGTCACGGTGTGCAGCCGGTCGGCGAGCGGATGCCGGGCCAGCCAGTCCAGTGCGCTCGTGTCCCGTTCGACCACGACCACGATGCCGCCGTCGGTGGCCAGCCGTTCGACGATGGCGCGTCCGACGCCGCGCCCGCCGCCGGTGACGACATACGACCGGAGGTTCATCCGGCCACCCTAGGGTGTACGGCGGTGGACCACCACGCACGCCAGCCCCGGCCCGGCGTGGGCGGCGACCACCGCTCCGGCCTCGGTGACGTACGTGTCGTGCAGCCGGTCGCCCAGCCGCTCGGTCAGCGCCGTCAGCAACTGCTCGGCCCGCTGCGGCGCGGCGAGGTGGTGCACCGCGACGTCGACCTGGGCGTCGTCTGCCGCCTCGACGGCGAGGTCGACCAGCCGCGCGACTCCCCGGCTGGCGGTACGGACCTTGTCCTTCACCACGATCGCGCCATCCGGCATGTGCATGATCGGCTTTACCGAGAGCGCGGTGCCGAGCAGCGCCTCGGCCGCGTTGATCCGGCCGCCCCGGCGCAGGAACTCCAGCGTGTCGACGTAGAAGTAGATGGTGGTGCGGGCGACCGCGTCCAGCGCCGCGTCGCGTACCCCGGTCAGGTCGGCGCCCCGCGCGGCGGCCGCGGCGGCCGCGAGCGCCGGGAAGCCGAGGCCCATGCCTGTGGATCGGCTGTCCACGACCGTGACGCGGTCGTCGCCGACCTCGGCGGCGGCGAGCCGGGCGGCCTCGACGGTGCCGGACAGCTCGGCGGACAGGTGCACCGACACCACGCCGTCGGCACCCTCGGCGAGCAGCGTGCGGTAGACCTGCACGAACTGTTCCGGCGCGGGCCGGGACGTGCTCACCGAGACCCGCCGGGCGCTCAGCGCGCGGGTGGCGTCGGCGGGTGAGGTCTCGACGCCCTCCAGCCCTTCGGCGCCGTTGAGGACGACTGTGAGCGGGACGACGGTGAGCCCGCGTGCGCGGGCCAGGTCGGAGGGCAGGTAGGCGGTGGAGTCGGTGACGACCGCGACGGGCATGACCGGCACGCTAGCCGATGGCGCGGTGACACGCCGGGGCCGGAGGTGTCAGACCGCGTCGGTGAGCGCCGCCCGGGTGACCAGACCGACGTTGTGCGCGCGCAGGTGCCAGCCCCGGACGTCGTTGTGGCGCAGTTCGGTCCAGTGGCAGTTCGCCAGCGCGCCGAGGCTGCGCAGCACCGTGTGGTCCCAGCCGAGCAGGTGCCCGACGCCCTGCCGGGCGCCGCCGCCGTGCGTGGTCACCACGACCGTGCCGCCGACGGCGAGGTCGGCCGCGTCCTGGAACCCGGCGCCGAGCCGGGCACCCAGGTCACCCAGGGGTTCGAGGCCGGCGCCCGGGTCCGGGTCTCCGGCCCGCCAGCGGGCGTACTCGTCGGGGAACCGTTCGGCCACCTCGGTCAGGGTGAGGCCCTGCCACTGGCCGAAGTGCCGTTCCCGCAGCCGCGCGTCGGTGCGGACCGGCAGCCCGGTCAGCGCCGCGAGCGCGGCGGCGGTGTCGGCGGCCCGGCGCAGGTCGCTGGCGACGATCGCGTCCGGGCGCAGCGCGGCGAGTACCGGGGCGGCGGCGTGGGCCTGCTCGCGGCCGAGGTCGTTGAGGGGCACGTCGGTCTGGCCCTGGACGCGGCTCGCGGCGTTCCAGTCGGTGTTGCCGTGCCGCCAGATGATCAGTCGGGTCATTCGGCGGTGGCGCTGCCGGCGGCCGAGTCGGCCAGGTCGCGATCGGTGAACGGGATCTGCGGGCAGTCCTTCCAGAGCCGTTCGAGCGCGTAGAACTCGCGCTCCTCGGTGTGCTGGACGTGGACCACGATGTCGACGTAGTCGAGCAGCACCCAGCGGCCGCCGCGCTCGCCTTCGCGGCGCACCGGCTTGGCCTTCTCCGGCAGCTCCAGCAGGCGCTCCTCGATGGCGTCGACGATGGCGAGCACCTGACGCTCGTTCGGAGCGGCGGCCAGCAGGAACGCGTCGGTGATCGCGAGCTGGTCGCCCACGTCGATGATGACGATGTCCTGTGCCTTCTTGTCGGCCGCGGCCTGGGCGGCGGCCATCGCCAGCTCGTGCGCGCGCTCGGAAACTGTCACCGTTCTCCTTCGATCAACCGTGCGACCCTCCAAGCCTCTCACACCCGGCGGTGCGGCGACTTGTCAGTTCTGGTCGATTTCAGGCACAAACGCGGACATAAAGCGCGGAATCACCGCTGATAGAGACGTCGTTTCGCGATGTACTGCACCACACCGTCGGGCACCAGATACCACACCGGTTCGCCCCGGGCGACCCGCGCGCGGCAGTCGGTCGAGGAGATCGCCATCGCGGGCACCTGCACGAGGCTCACCGAGTCGGCCGGCAGGTGCTTGTCGGTCAGTTCGAAGCCGGGCCGGGTAACGCCGATGAAGTGGGCCAGTTCGAGCGCCTCGTCCAGATCCTTCCAGGAGAGGATGCGCTCCAGCGCGTCCGCGCCGGTGATGAAGAACAGCTGCGCCTTCGCGCCGTACTCGGCGTGCAGGTCGCGCAGCGTGTCGACGGTGTAGGTGGGGCCGCCGCGGTCGATGTCGACCCGGCTCACCTGGAAGCGCGGGTTGGAGGCGGTGGCGATCACCGTCATCAGATAACGGTCCTCAGCCGGGGTGACCGCTTCCTCCGCCTTCTGCCACGGCTGTCCGGTGGGCACGAAGACCACCTCGTCCAGACCGAACCGGTCGGCCACCTCGCTCGCCGCCACCAGGTGCCCGTGGTGGATCGGGTCGAACGTGCCGCCCATGATGCCGACCCGCCGGATGTCTTCCTCCACCCAGCGATCGTAGGCCGCCCGCCCGACGGCCCCGGGCGGGGTCCGCCGTCGAGCGCGCCGGGCGGTCCCCCACCCGGCGCACTCCCAGCTCAGGCCGACGCGGCGGCCACCGCCGTCCGGGCCACGAGCGCCCGGCGCATGTCGTCGTCCAGGTCGGTCACCCAGCGCCGCAGGCCCGGCGTCAGGTCGTCGCGGGCCAGCAGCGCCGCGGCCATCTCCCGGGTGGGCTGCGCCACGGCGTAGCGGGGGTAGGCGGCCACCGTGACCGCGTCGGCCACCCACGCGGTACGCAGACGCGCCGCCGCCGGCATGTCGGTGAAGTAGCGCTGCACGTACCCGGCGGTCAGCTCTGCCTGCTCGGGCTGCCAGAAGCCCTCGGCGGTCGCCTCGACCAGGCGGTTGGACAGCTCGGTGCTGCGGGTGACGATCTCCCAGGCGGCCCGCTTCGCGTCGGCGTCGGGCAGCGCGGCCCGGCACGCGGTGGCCTGCTCGGCGCGGCTGGCGCTGCGGTCGGCGTCGGCCTCGGCGTCGATCTGCGGCGTACCGGCCGCGCCGAGCACCACCAGCCGGCGCAGCACCGCCCAGCGCAGGTCGGTGTCCACGGCCAGCCCCGACGGCACGTCCTTACCGGCCAGCCAGCCGGCGAGCATCGCGGTGTCGGTGGTGGCGGCGATCAGGCCCCGCGCCGCCGCCAGTTGCAGGGAACCGCCCGCGGGGGCCGAGTCGAGCAACGCCGCGCAGGCGGTCGCCACCCGCAGCAGCGCCGCGTCCCGGCCGAGCGGGTCGAGGTAGCGGTCGATCAGCCGGCGACTGAGCAGCAGCACGTCCTCGACGATCGTCACCTCGGTCTCGGCGGGCAGCGCCGCCGCGATCAGCGCGGCCAGCGCGCCGGCCGGCCGTTCCCCGTCGGTGACCGCGTCCAGCGCCTCGCCCCAGAGCAGCGCCCGGGCAAGCGGATCGTCGAGCCCCGGCAGCAGCAGCGGCACCGCGTCCGCCGAGGCCGGGTCGAGGCGGATCTTGGCGAACGTCAGGTCACCGGCGTTCGGCAGCACGAGCCCGGTGGCGGGCCGTCCGACCAGCTCGGGCAGCGGCGTCCGGCCGCCGTCGGCGTCGGGGTCGAGGTCGACGTCGAACCGGTACGCCGGGCCGTCGGCGGTGTGGTGGGCCACGCCGATACGGTGCGGCCGCAGCACCGGGTGGCTCGCCGGGGCGGTCTGCACGATCGCCACGTCGGTCCACCGCCCGTCGGCGTCCACGGCGGTGTCGACCCGCAGCGTGTTCACCTGCGCGCGGCGCAGCCAGCGTTCCGCCCAGCCGGCCAGGTCGCGGCCGCTCGCCGTACCCAGGGCGGCCAGCAGGTCGGCGAGCGTCGCGTTGCCGAAGCGGTGCGCGGCGAAGTGCGCGTTCAGCCCGGCCAGGAACGCCTCGTCACCGAGCCAGGCGACGAGCTGGCGCAGGACGCTGGCGCCCTTGGCGTACGAGATGCCGTCGAAGTTCAGCAGCGCCCGGGCGGCGTCTGCCACCTCCTCCGGCGCGACCGGATGGGTGGAGGGGCGCTGGTCGGCGGTGTAGCCCCAGGCCTTGCGACGGCTCGCGAACGTGGTCCACGCCCGGTCGAACCGGGTCGCCTCGGCGGTGACCCGGGTGCCCAGGTATTCGGCGAAGGACTCGTTGAGCCACAGGTCGTCCCACCAGCTCATGGTGACCAGGTCGCCGAACCACATGTGCGCCATCTCGTGGGCGATGGTCGTGGCGCGCAGCTCCCGCTGGGTGTCGGTCACCGCCGAGCGGAAGACGTAGTCGTCGCGGATCGTGACCAGGCCCGGGTTCTCCATCGCGCCGGCGTTGAACTCGGGCACGAACGCCTGGTCGTACTTGCCGAACGGATAGCGTTCGGCGAACAGCTCGTGGAAGCGGTCGAGGCACTGGCGGGTGACTGTGAAGATCTCGTCGGCGTCGACATCCAGGTGCTCGGCGAGCGAGCGCCGGCAGTAGAGGCCGAGCGGGATGCCGTCGTGCTCGGCGCGCAGCACGTGCCACGGCCCGGCGATCAGCGAGACGAAGTAGGTGGCCAGCGGCTCGGTGGTGGCGAACTCCCAGCGGCCGGGTGCGGGCCGGTCGGCGAGCGGCCCGTTGGCGGCGACTGTCCACTCCGGCGGCGCGGTGACGGTCAGCGTCACCGGGGCCTTCAGGTCGGGCTGGTCGAACGCGGCGAAGAGGCGCGGCCCCTCGTCCAGGAAGGACAGCGCGTAGAGGTAGGTCTCGCCGTCGGCCGGGTCGACGAACCGGTGCAGCCCCTCGCCGGTGTTGGAGTAGGCCATCTCGGCCTCGACGGTGAGCGTGTTGTCGGCGGCCAGGCCGGTCAGCGGCAGCCGGCCGTCCGCCAGCAGGGCCGGGTCGAGGTCGCTGTCGTTGAGGCGGGCGGCGAGGAGTCGGCGCGGCTTGACGTCGACGAAGGTCTCGGCGCCGGGGGTGGCCCGGAACCGGATGGTGACGGCGGAGCGGAACCGCTCGGCGTCGCCGGTCAGGTCGAGGTCCACATCGTAGGACTCGACGGTGATCGACGCGCGGCGCGCGGTCGCCTCTGCACGGGTGAGGCTCGGCATCCGCTTATCCTGCCCGATGTGGTCCGCTCGGGCCGCCTCGTTACGCATGGCGATGGAGGAGCAGCGATGGGTCAGCACCCCAAGGGCGATTTCGACCTCTCCCGGGCGGTTTGGCAGCGGGCAGAGGGCGACACCTCCGAGGGAGCGGTCGAGGTGGCATTCGTCGACGACCTGATCGGTATGCGCAACTCCGCCGAGCCGGACGGGCCCGTGCTGGTCTTCACCCAGGCCGAGTGGGACGCGTTCGTCGCCGGCGCCCAGGACGGCGAGTTCGACCTGGACTGAGCGCACCTCAGTCACCGTCGCCCCAGCCGAGGCCGCCCGGACCGGGCGCGTGGTGGAAGCCGGGGTGCCCGGCGCCGCCGGCGCAGCGCTCGCCGTCGGGCCCGACCGCGTCGCAGAACAGCCGCTCGGCCCGGTGCCAGGCGTCCGCCGGGGACAGGGCCGCCGCGCCGAGCGCCAGCTCCGGGCGGAGCAGGCCGAGCGCTTCGGCGTACGCCACCGCCTGCTCCCGCGCGACGGCGGGATCGGTGGCGGCGAAGCCCAGGTGCACGGTGAAGTACCGCGGTGGGCGGGCCCCGGCGCGCCGGGGCCCGCCGATCAGCGGACCGTCGCGGCCGTCCCCGCGCAGCCCGGCCCACGCCTCGCGGTGCCGCCGTGCCGCGCTGTCGTCACGCATCAGTGCCCTCCCCCGTCGCCGGTGACCGCCGCCGGACACCACGCCGGCGGGCGCCGGACCGGTAGCCGCCGGTCCGCGTGCCTCGAGGGAACCAGCTTTTCCGCCGCCGGGGAGGGGCCAGCGTCCGCCCGACCGGCTGGCCCCTCCCGCGTGCGGCCCGAGCTGCTGAGATGAAGGGTTCGGCGGCGTCGCCCGGGGTAGGTAGGCAGCGCCGCCCAACCGCGTCAGGAGCAGCCGACATGAGCACCATGCCGAGCGACCGGAGCCCGGACAGCACGCTCGCCTTCATCCGGGAGGGCTACCGTTTCGTCGGCTCCCGCTGCGACCGCCTCGGCACCGACGTGTTCCAGACCCGGCTGCTGCTGGAGCCGACGATCTGCCTGCGCGGCCGGGAGGCCGCCGAGCTGTTCTACGACGAGGAGCGGTTCGTGCGGCGGGGCGCCATGCCGATGCGCGGGCAGCGCACGCTCACCGGTGTCGGCGGCGTGCAGGGCCTGGACGGGCAGGCGCACCGGGTCCGCAAGGCGATGTTCATGTCGATCATGACGTCGGCCGCGATCCGCCGCCTCGGGGAGATCTTCGACGAACAGTGGCAGGCCCGGATCCCGGTCTGGGCCCGCAACGGCCCGGTGGTGCTCTACGACGAGGTGGGCGAGATCCTGACCCGTACGGTCTGGGCCTGGGCCGGGGTGCCGCTGGCCGAGGCCGACGTGCCGCGCCGCACCGCCGAGATGCACGCGATGATCGAGGCGCCGGCCGCGCTGGGCCCCCGGCACTGGCGCGGCCGGCTCGGCCGCTACCGCGCGCAACGATGGGCCGGCGACCTGATCGAACGGGTACGCGCGGGCGCGGTGCCCGCCCCGGAGGGCAGCGCGCTGGCGGTCGTCGGCGGGCACCGGGACGAGCGGGGACTGCCGCTGCCCAGCCGGATCGCCGCAGTGGAACTGCTCAACGTGCTGCGCCCCACAGTCGCGGTGGACCGGTACGTGGTCTTCTCCGCGCTGGCGCTGCACGACCATCCGCACTGGCGGGACCGGCTGCCCGGCGACGACGCCGCGACCGAGCGGTTCGTGCAGGAGGTACGCCGCTACTACCCGTTCTTCCCGGTCGCCGCGGCCCGGGTGCGCCGCTCGTTCCAGTGGCGGGGGTACACGTTCCCGCAGGGCCGGCGGGTGCTGCTCGACCTGTACGGCACCAATCACCACCCCGACGTGTGGCCGGAGCCGGAGCAGTTCCGCCCCGAGCGCTTCACCGGCTGGCGCGACGACCCGTTCGGCCTGGTCCCGCAGGGCGGCGGCGACCACTTCACCGGCCACCGCTGCGCCGGCGAGTGGATCACCATCGAGCTGATGAAGCGGGCCGTGACGAACCTGGCCGGCACGATGGACTACCGCGTACCGCCGCAGGACCTGGCGCTCGACCTGGGCGCCATGCCGGCGCTGCCGCCCAGCGGGCTGGTGCTCGACGGCGTACGCCCGGTCGACGCGGTACATCGGGCCGGCGGGGTGCGCCCGCTGCGCTGAACGGGCGCCCCCTCGTCGGGCGGTCAGGCGGCCTGCGGGTGCAGCACGGTACGCAGGCAGCCGTCCTCCTTCTTCTCGAAGATCTCGTAACCCCGGGCGCCCTGCTCCAGCGACATCGGGTGGGTGGCCAGGTAGCCGGGGTCGATCTCGCCGGCCGCGACCCGGTCCAGCAGCATCGGGATGTAGCGCTGGGCGTGCATCTGCCCCATCCGCAGCACCAGGGCCTTGTTCATGGCCGCGCCGAGCGGGAACTTGTCCACCAGGCCGCCGTACACGCCGACGATGCTCACCGTGCCGCCCTTGCGAGCCGCCATGATCGCCTGCCGGACCGAGGTGGGCCGGTCGGTCTGCGCGCGTACCGTCTGCTTTGCCTTGTCGTACGCGTACGCCGGGCCGACGTCGTGCGACTCCATGCCGACGGCCTCGATGCAGGCGTCCGGGCCGCGCCCAGCGGTCATCTCCCGCAGCGCCTCCAGCACGTCGGTCTCGGCGTAGTTGATCGTCTCGACGCCGAGGCGCTGCGACGCGGTGGCGAGCCGTTCCGGCAGCCGGTCGATGACCACCACCCGCTCGGCGCCGAGGATCTGCGCGGACCGGGCCGCCATCTGACCGACGCCGCCGGCGCCCCAGACCGCCACCACCTCGCCGCCCTTGAGGTTGCAGAAGTCGGCGGCCATCCAGCCGGTCGGCATGGCGTCGGAGGCGAACACGACCGAGTCGTCCGGCACCCCGTCCGGCACGGTGAACGCGCCGACGTCGCCGAACGGCACCCGGATGTACTCGGCGTGGCTGCCGGAGTAGCCGCCGGCCGCGTGCGAGTAGCCGAGGATGCCGGCCGGCGAGTGGCCCCACAGCTTCTCGGTGAAGACCGGCTGCGGGTTGGAGTTGTCGCAGAGCGAGAACTGCTCGGTGCGGCAGTACCAGCACGAGCCGCAGGCCACCACCGAGCCGACCACCACCCGGTCACCGACGGAGATGCGCCGCACGTCGGGGCCGGTCTCGACCACCTCACCCATGAACTCGTGGCCGAGGATGTCCCCCTCGCGCATCGCCGGCAGGTAGCCGTTGATCAGATGCAGGTCGGAGCCGCAGACGCTGCTCGCGCGCACCTTGACGAGGATGTCGCCGCCGGACCTGATGGTCGGCTCCGGCACGTCCCGTACGGCCAGCTTCCCGACGCCCTCCCAGCACAACGCCCTCACGGCCGTCCTCCCACCATCAGCTTCTCGCGTACCTTGTCCGTCGCCCGCTCCTGACGCGGGCTGCGCCCGGACGGGTCGTGCCGGGTGTCCAGCACGTGCCCGGTCTCGATCAGCGACTTGATCCGGCGCAGCGCGGTGCGCAGCCCCAGGTCCGGGTCGGTGCCACCGGCCAGCCCGACCGCGCGCCGGATCGGCCCGGAGCGCCAGCGCAGCTCGGCCCGGATCTCGGTGCCCCGATCCTGCGGCGCGGTCACCAGCTCGACCCGGGCGGGCTGGGCCACCGGCCCGTCGGTGACCCGCCAGCTCAACCGGCCCGGGCCGTCGACGGTGATCTCGGCCCGCCACTCGGTGCCGCCGCCGGCCGGGTCGGCCGCCACGCAGCGCCACCGGTTCGCGTCGAGCTGCTCCAGCGTGGCCCACTCGGCCAGCCCTCGATCGAGCCGTTCCCGGTCGGTCCAGAACCCGATCACCGCGTCGACCGGCCGGTCCACGGTGATGCCGCGGCGCACCACGTACCAGCCGTCCTCGCGGTCGGGCTGGTGCCGGTGCCGTCGCCGGGCCACCGTCCGGGTGACTCCGAGCGCGGTCACCGCGGCGGCGCCGGCCAGCGCCCATCTCGTCGCGTTGCTGGGCATCACGTCTCCTCCCGACTCGGACCGTCCCGTATCCGGGTGCGCTACCCGACACAGCCCGCCCGAAACGGTTTCAGCAGCCGCATTCCGGGCAAGTCGCGTCACCCGGCACGAGGGGAGACGACATGACCCGACCGACCGCCGCGCAGCCGCGCGACGAGGGCGCCGCGTCCGCGCCGGTCCGGCTGCCGATGGCGTACGTCCTGCCGCTGCGCGCCCACGACGACGGCGGCCTGGACGAGCTGACCGGGTACCTGCGCCGGCTGAGCCACTGGGTCGACGTGGTGGTGGTCGACGGATCGGCGCCGGAGCTGTTCGCCCGGCACGCCGCCGCCTGGGACGGGCTGGTGCGGCACGTGCCGCCGGACCCGGCGCTGCGCGGACGCAACGGCAAGGTGCTCGGGGTGCTCACCGGCGTCGCGCTGGCCCGGCACGAGCACGTGGTGATCGCCGACGACGACATCCGGTACGACCTGCCGGCCCTGCGCGCCGTGCACCAGCTGCTGGACGGGGTCGACCTGGTCCGCCCGCAGAACCACTTCGACCCGCTGCCCTGGCACGCCTGGTGGGACACCGGCCGGACGCTGCTCGCCCGCGCGTTCGGCGGGGACTGGCCCGGCACGCTCGGGGTGCGGCGGGGCACGTTCCTGGCGATGGGCGGCTACGACCCGGACGTGCTCTTCGAGAACCTGGAGCTGGTCCGGACCGTGCGCGCGTACGGCGGCAGCACCGCCACCCCGGCGTGGCTGTACGTGCGGCGGCTCCCGCCCTCCGCGGCGCACTTCCTCGGGCAGCGCGTCCGCCAGGCGTACGACGAGACGGCCCGGCCGGCGTGGCTGCTCGCCGCGCTGGCGGTGCTGCCCGCGACGGCGGCCGCGCTCGCCACCCGCCGGCCCGGGCTGCTGCTGCGGGCCGGGCTGGCGACTGTCGCGGTGGCGGAGCTGGGCCGGCGACGGGCCGGCGGCGCGGCGGTGTTCCCGGCGCACACCAGCCTGGCCGCGCCGCTCTGGGCGCTGGAACGCGGGCTGTGCGCGTGGCTGGCGGTGGGCCGGCGGCTGCGCGGCGGGGTGCCGTACGCGGGCGCCCGGCTGCGGGTGGCGGCCAACTCCACACGTGCGCTGCGGCGGCGGACGACCCGGCACCGCCCGGACGAGCTGGTGCTCTGGGTGCAGACCGGGTCGATGCCCGCTGAGGTGAAAGGAAGGGCCCCTTCTTATCGCGAGGCGATAAGAAGGGGCCCTTCCTAACCGAGAGCGCGGGCCTTCAGGAGGACCGCGCCTGCTCGGCGCTGTGCCGCACGTCCTGCGCCGCGGCGCGGCCGTCGTCCTTGACCGCGTACGCGGCGTCCTGCGCGGTGGCCTTCACCGACTCGGCGGCGTGCTGCGCGGGCTCGCGCAGCTCCTCCTTCAGCTCACCGGCGACCTCGCCCAGCTTCTCCTTGACCACGCCGCCGTGCTCGGCGGCCTTCTCCTTGACCTGCGCGGCGACCTGCTGCTCGCGGCGGGTGGCGGGGATCAGCGAGGAGACCAGCATGCCGACGCCGAAGGCGATCACGCCGGCGGCGATCGGGTTGCCCTCGGACTTGCGCCGCACCACCTGCGGCGCCCGGTGGGCGGCGTCGCCCACCGTGGCGGCGGCCGAGTGCGCCTTGTCGCCCACCGTGGAGGCCATCGAGGAGGCGTGGTCGCCCACCGAGTGGGCGGCGTGGCCGGTGCTGTGGCCGAGGTCCGATGCGGTTCCCATCACCTTGTCCTTCACGTTCGTCAGCGCGCTGCGCACGCGCTGCTTGCGGTCGTCGACGATGCGGCCCGGGCTGACCTTGTACGCCAGGGCGTCCACGTCCGAGCTGAGGTTGTTGCGGGTCGCTTCGATCTCGCGGCGGATCTGCTCGGGATCGGTGCTCATCGGATGACTCCCTCCGGGTGCGGCTTGAGCGCGTCGGGGATGCGCTGCACGCTGTCGTTCGTCTGCTTCAGGCCGCGGATCCGCTCGGCGTTCTTCTTGCCCATCGAGTACAGGACCGCCGCGACAGCGGCCCAGACGACGGCCACGATCAGCGCGGCCAGCCCGGAGTCCATGACGTTGTCGAGGAACTGCCAGATCGCGATCGAGACGAAGAGCGCCACCATGTAGCCGCCGAAACCGGCGCCGCCGAACAGGCCGGCGGCCTTGCCCGCCTTCTTGCCCTCCTGGCGGATCTCCGCCTTCGCCAGTTCGACCTCCTGCCGCATCAGCGTGGACAGGTCAGTGGTGACCTGGCGCATCAGGTCGCCGAGCGAGCTGCCGCGCACCTCGTCGGCGTGGGGCGGGGCGCCCGCCGCCTGATAGCCGGGGTCCTGCGTGGGTACAGTCATGCCGTCGCCTCCCTTCTGCCGGTGCGGCCGGTCACGGGCGGGGAGCGCCGGTGGACGGGACGCCCGGCAGCGGGTCGGTGCGCTCCGGCGGCGGCAGCGGCTGACCGGTGCCACCCGCCGGGTCGGCCCAGGTGTTCGGGGCGCCGCCGGTCGGGTAGGTCGCGCCCGGCGCGGAGTAGCCCGGGTCCGGCTCGGCGTAGCTGCCCGGCGTCGGGTCGAGGTAGCCGCCCGGCGGCACCTGGTCCGGCACCTCACGCGCGGTCGGGATGACGGCCGTGCGGTCCGGGTCGTACGCCGGCCGCGCGCCGCTGTTGTCGTCGCCGAGCGCGGTGATGTTGCGGGTGAGCCGCCCGGCGACCACGCCGAGCAGCGCGGCGCCGACGAGGAACGTGCCGGGGTTGCGACGGGCGTAGTTCTTCACCTCGTTGAGCAGGTCGCCCGGCTCGCGCTGCTCCAGCCAGCCGGCCACGCCGTGCACCCGCTCGGCCGCCTGGTGGGCCAGCTCGGTGACCGGGCCGGAGCCGCCCCCCTGCTGCGCCATGGTGCGCATCTCGTCGGCGAGCGACCGCAGGCCGCTGGCGGCGCGCTGCTGCTCCTCCCCGGCCTGGGCGGTGACCTGGCTGCGGGTCTCGCCGTAAAGGTCGCGGGCCTGTCGCTTGGCCTCGCCCACCACCTCCCGACCCTGCTCCTTGGCGGTCTGCGCCACGGCGCCACCAGCGCTCGCGGCGTCGGAGCCCACCTGGCGGGCCTGGTCACGCACGCCGCCGCCGTTCGTCGACTGGTACGTGGCAGAAGCCGGGGAAAGATCCTGAGTCATGATGTCCCTTCCGCTCGTGTGTTTCCCAGCGGGTGTTCTCGGGGGGTACGCGGATTTGTTTCCGCATGACAATCGCCCTACCCCCGGTCGACCGGTCCATGCCTGATTCGTGATTTCTCTGCGGGAGCGACCCGCTCCGGTCAGAGAATGGAATGCCTGCCCGCCCGGGCGGCGGCGAGTCCACGGGGGGTGACAGGGATGGCACGTGACGTGCGCGAACACGCGCCCGCCCGGCCTACGGTGCAGAAGGTCGCCCTCGCGGCGGCAGCCGTCTTCGCGCTGATCGGCGTGCTCGGTTTCGTACCCGGCATCACCACGCACTACGGCGAGATGACGTTCGCCGGGCACCACTCCGAGGCGAAGCTGCTCGGGGTGTTCCAGGTGTCGGTGCTGCACAACCTGGTGCACCTGCTGTTCGGCCTGGTCGGTCTGGTCATGGCGCGGCGGCTGGCCGGGGCGCGGGTGTTCCTCGCCGGCGGCGGCGCGCTCTACCTGGTGCTGTGGCTGTACGGCTTCGCCATCGACCGGGAGACCTCGGCGAACTTCGTGCCGGTGAACGACGCCGACAACTGGCTGCACCTGTTCCTCGGCTTCGGCATGCTCGCGGCCGGCCTGCTGCTGAACAACAACCTCGGCACCGGCACCCGGGTGGAGGCCCCGTTCGACCGTCCCTGACCAGGCGCGACACGCCGGTGCGGCGTTTGTCCCGACCCGATGCCGGGCAGGAGGGCAGGCGCGAGCGGGTCGAGGAGGTCCGGCGATGCCACGGTGGTTGCGCGACAACATGCTCTCGGTCGCCATGCTCGGCGCGTTCCTGGTCTTCCTGCTGCTGCAGAGCGTCTTCGGCTGGCAGGTGCACAACGAGGAGCTGAGCCGGTACGGCATCGAGCCGCTGAGCTGGTGGGCCTATCTCGGCACCGGGCACTTCGCCGAGGCGGTGTTCGAGAACTGGGAGTCGGAGTTCCTCCAGATGGGCGGCTACGTGCTGCTCACCGCGTACCTGGTGCAGAAGGGCTCGGCCGAGTCGAAGCCGGAGGACCAGACGGACCGGCCGGAGGACAACCGGGACCACGCCCGCCCCGACTCGCCCTGGCCGGTACGGGTCGGCGGGCTGCCGCTCGTGGTCTACCGGAACAGCCTCGCCATCGCGCTTCTGATGATCTTCGGCGGCTCGTTCCTGGGGCACCTGTTCGGCGGCGTGGCCGCCTACAACCAGGAGCAGGCGCTGGAGAGCGGTGCCGCCCCGATCAGCGCCTGGCAGTTCCTCGGCACCAGCGACTTCTGGTTCCAGTCGATGCAGAACTGGCAGAGCGAGTTCCTCGCCGTCGGCGTGCTGATCCTGCTCAGCATCGTGCTGCGCCAGCACGCCAGCCCGGAGTCGAAGCCGGTCACCGCGCCGCACGCCCAGACCAGCGCCTGAGCGTCAGGCCGGCCGATCAGGCCGCCACCGGCAGCCGCTTGGCGAAGCAGACGCTGTACGGGTTGTCCACGTACTCGCCGTACACCGGGATCGGCTCGTAGCCGCTGGACCGGTAGAGCGAGATCGCCGCCGGCAGGTAGGTGCCCGTCTCCAGGCACACCGTCCGGTGCCCCGCCCGGAACGCCAGCTCCTCCAGCGCGACGAGCAACTGCCGGGCGATGCCCCGCCCCCGGAACGCCGGTCGCACGTACATCCGCTTCAGCTCACCGGTGTCGGCGTCGAGCGCCTGGAGCCCACCGCAGCCGACCGCCCGGCCGCCCACCACGGCGGCCAGGTAGTGGATGTCGGTGTGCACGACCGTCACCTGCCCGTCCAGCCCGCCGTCCGCGTCGCGCAGCTCACGCTGCTGGGCGACGACGAGCGCGGCGATCTCCGGGTCGGTGGCGGGACGGGACTCGATCAACATGCCCGTACGCTAGATCCGCCGGATTTCGCGCAGGTTTCCCGCCACCGTCCCGCAGACGGCTACTCGACGTCCGCTTCCGCCGCGGCCGCGGCCTCGATCTCGTCCTCCGGGCGGACCCGGCGGGCCTTGCGGGCCGCCAGCCGGTCGGACGCCGACGGACGGTTCGACTTCTCCTCCAGCCGCACGTCGGTGCCCCGGTTACCGGGTACGAAGTCGACACCGGCGTAGAGCGTCGGTTGCCAGTCGAACTCCCGTTCGCCGATGCGCACCAGGTCACCGGCCTGCGCGCCGGCCTTGGCGAGCTTCTCCTCGACGCCGAGGCGGGCCAGCCGGTCGGCCAGGTAACCCACCGCCTCGTCGTTGTCGAAGTTGGTCTGCTTGACCCAGCGCTCCGGCCGGCTGCCGCGCACCGTGTACGAGCCGTCCGGCTCGGCCTCGATGGTGAAGCCGGCGTCGTCGACCGCCTTCGGGCGGATCACGATCCGGGTCGGCTCGGCCGGCGGGGCGGCCCGGCGGCCCTGCTCGACCAGCTCCGCCATCGCGTACGTCAGCTCGCGCAGGCCCTCGCGGGTGGCGGTGGAGACGTCGAAGACGCGCAGGCCGCGGGCCTCCAGGTCGGGGCGGACGATGTCGGCGAGGTCCTTGCCGTCGGGCACGTCGACCTTGTTGAGCGCGACCAGCCGGGGCCGGTCGGCGAGCCCGCCGTACTGGGACAGCTCCGACTCGATGGCGTCGATGTCGGCGAGCGGGTCCCGGCCGGGCTCCAGCGTCGCGGTGTCGACCACGTGCACCAGCACGGCGCAGCGCTCGACGTGGCGGAGGAACTCCAGGCCCAGGCCCTTGCCGCTGGCCGCGCCCGGGATCAGGCCCGGTACGTCGGCGACGGTGAAGGTGTGGTTGTCCACCCGGACCACGCCCAGGTTCGGCACCAGCGTGGTGAACGGGTAGTCGGCGATCTTCGGCTTGGCCGCGGAGATCACCGAGATCAGCGACGACTTGCCGGCCGACGGGAAGCCGACCAGGCCCACGTCGGCGACGCTCTTGAGCTCCAGCACCACGTCCAGCCGGTCGCCGGGCTCACCCAGCTCGGCGAAGCCGGGCGCCTTGCGGCGGGCGTTCGCCAGCGAGGCGTTGCCGCGTCCGCCCCGGCCGCCCCGGGCCGCCTCGAACGTGGTGCCCACGCCGACCATGTCGGCCAGGACCTCGCCGTCGAGGCTCTGCACCACGGTGCCGTTGGGCACCTTGATGACCAGGTCGCGGCCGTTCGCGCCGTCCCGGTTCGAGCCGGCCCCGCCCTTGCCGTTCTCGGCCTTCAGGTGGGGCCGGAAGTGGAAGTCGAGCAGCGTGGTGACCTGCGCGTCGACCACCAGGGACACGCTGCCGCCGTGGCCGCCGTTGCCGCCGTCCGGCCCGCCGAACGGCTTGAACTTCTCCCGGTGGATCGAGACACAGCCGTGCCCGCCGTCGCCGGCCTGCATGTGCAGGACGACCCGGTCAACGAACGTCGTCACGACGCCAATCCTTCCAGCGGGGTCCGCCCCGCGCGTGAAAAGGCGAAGCGGGCCGGGACCAGAGGTCCGCGGCCCGCTTGGCCAGAAAACTACTGCTGCGGCACGATGCTGACGGTCTTGCGACCGCGCTTGGTGCCGAACTGAACCGAGCCGGCGGCCAGCGCGAACAGCGTGTCGTCGCCGCCACGGCCGACCAGGTCACCGGGGTGGAACTTGGTGCCACGCTGACGGATGAGGATCTCACCCGCGCTGACGACCTGACCACCGAAGCGCTTCACGCCGAGCCGCTGGGCCGCGGAGTCACGGCCGTTACGCGAGCTGGACGCACCCTTTTTGTGAGCCATTGGAGGACGACCTACTTCCCGCTGGAGATGCCGGTCACCTTGACCTGGGTCAGCGGCTGGCGGTGACCCTGGCGCTTGTGGTAGCCGGTCTTGTTCTTGAACTTGTGGATCCGGATCTTCGGGCCCTTGGTGTGCGCGGCGATCTCGCCGGACACCGCGACCTTGGCGAGCTTCGCCGCGTCGGTCACCAGGTCGTCACCGTCGACGAGGAGCACCGCGGTGAGCTTCACCGCGTCGCCGGGGGCACCGGCGAGCTTCTCGACCTCGATCACGTCGCCCTCGGCGACCTTGTACTGCTTGCCGCCGGTCTTGACGATCGCGTACATCGGAGGCGGACTCCCTGTCGTTGAGGCTGCTGGCGTCTGTTCCACCGCTGCCGGTTGTCACACCGTCGGCGGTCGTTCCCACGGCGTCTCGCCGGGAGCCGTGACACCGGCGGCGCGGGCACGCGGGAACTCGGCACACCAAAGTGCGCCGCAGGCAAGCCTACGCCATACCCGGCCCGCTCCCCAAACCGGGCTGCCGGTAGGCGGCTCTTACCCGAGGCCCACCGGCACGACAGGGCCCCCGCGCCACACGCCAGGCGTGGATCGGGGGCCCTGTTCGCGCAGGTCAGTGCCCTACGGCCGGGTACGCCGCCGGGCGCCGCCACGGCGGGTCCGCCGGCGCGGGGCGCCGCTGTCGTCGTCGCTGTCGCCGTCACCGATCGCGTCCGGGTCGTCGGCGGCGGCCAGCCGGGCCGAGTCGCCCTCCTGGCTGTCCGCAACCGCCGGGGCGGCGGGCGTGTCCGTCTCGAACCGGGACAGGTCGTAGCCCTGGGTGTCGTAGTAGTCGTCATCGGTCTCGACCACCTCGGCGACGGTCCGCTCCGGCGGCGCGACCGCAGCGGGCGGCTCGGTGGCGGCCTGCGGCTGCGCGGCCGGTTGCTCCGGTACGGCCTCCACGGCCGGCTTCTCCGCGGCGGCCTTGCGGCCCCGGCGTCGGCCGCTCTTCTCCTCGGCCGGCGCGGCGACCGCCGAGGCGACCGCCTTGACCTTCTCGCCCGCGCCGCCGCGCGGCTTCTCCGGCACCGGCTCGGTGTGAATGATCACGCCCCGGCCCTTGCAGCACTCGCAGGTCTCGCTGAACGCCTCCAGCAGGCCCGCGCCGATGCGCTTACGGGTCATCTGCACCAGGCCGAGCGAGGTGATCTCGGTGACCTGGTGCTTGGTGCGGTCCCGGCCCAGGCACTCGGTGAGCCGGCGCAGCACCAGCTCCCGGTTCGACTCCAGCACCATGTCGATGAAGTCGATCACCACGATGCCGCCGAGGTCGCGCAGCCGCAGCTGACGCACGATCTCCTCGGCCGCCTCCAGGTTGTTGCGGGTGACCGTCTCCTCCAGGTTGCCGCCGGAGCCGGTGTACTTGCCGGTGTTGACGTCGATGACGGTCATCGCCTCGGTGCGGTCGATCACCAGCGAGCCGCCGGAGGGGAGGAAGACCTTCCGGTCCAGCCCCTTGAGGATCTGCTCGTCGATCCGGTACTCGGCGAATACGTCCGCCACCCCGGCGTGCCGGCGCAGCCGCGCCACCAGGTCCGGCGACACGTGCGACAGGTACGACTCGACCAGGTCGTACGCGGACTCGCCCTCGATGACCAGCTCGCGGAAGTCCTCGTTGAAGAGGTCCCGGACCACGCGGATGACCAGGTCCGGCTCCTCGTAGAGCAGCACCGGGGCGCCGCCCTCGGTCGCCTTGGCCTGGATGTCCTCCCACTGCGCCTGCAGCCGCTTGACGTCACGCGCCAACTCGTCCTCGCTGGCGCCCTCGGCCGCGGTCCGGACGATCACCCCGGCGCCGTCCGGCACCAGCTTCTTCAGCGCGTCCCGCAGCCGCTTGCGCTCGGTGTCGGGCAGCTTGCGGCTGATGCCGGAGGCGTTGCCGTTCGGCACGTAGACCAGGTGCCGGCCGGAGAGCGCGATGTGACTGGTCAGCCGCGCGCCCTTGTGCCCGATCGGGTCCTTGGTCACCTGCACGAGCACCGAGTCGCCGGAGCGCAGCGCCTGCTCGATCGAGCGCGCCCGGCCCTCCAGGCCGGTGGCGTCCCAGTTGACCTCGCCGGCGTACAGCACCGCGTTGCGCCCGCGCCCGATGTCGACGAAGGCGGCCTCCATGCTCGGCAGCACGTTCTGGACCTTGCCCAGGTAGACGTTGCCGGCCATGGTGGCGGACGAGTTGCGGGTCACGTAGTGCTCGACCAGCACGCCGTCCTCGAGCACGGCGATCTGGGTGCGGTCGCCGCGCTGGCGGACCACCATCACCCGGTCGACCGCCTCACGGCGGGCCAGGAACTCCGACTCGCTCAGGATCGGCGGCCGGGTACGCCGCTGCTCGCGGCCGTCCCGGCGGCGCTGCCGCTTGGCCTCCAGCCGCGTCGAGCCGGAGACGCCCTGCACCTCGTCGACCGGCTTGCGCGGCTCACGGATCTTGACGACGGTGGGCACGCCGTCCTCGGCGGCGGTGTCCGCCTCCCCCGCGCCGCGGCGGCGACGGCGGCGACGGCGGCGGGTCATCCCCTCGCCGTCGGGCTCCTCGTCCTCGGCGGACTCCTCGGTCTCGTCCTCGGCGGTCTCGGCCGCGGCGGGCTCCTCGACGTCCTCGTCGTCGGCCTCGTCGGCGCCACCCTTGCCCCGGCCCCGGCCCCGGCGACCACGGCGACGACGCCGCCGGCCGGCGGCCGTCTCGTCGTCCTCGTCGATCTCGGCGGACTCCTCGGCCTCGGCGGCCGGCTCCTCCTCGACGACCTCCGGCTCGGCCTCGGCCTCGACCGGCTCGACCTCCCGGCGGGCGCGACGGCGGCGCCGGCCGGTCTCGACCGCTTCCTCGATCGGCTCCTCCGCCGCCGGGTACGTGACCTGGACGGCGGGCGCCTCGTCGGGCTGCGGCGCCATGAACAGGACGGTCGGCGCGGAGAGCGCGGCACGACGCCGCCGGGTGGTGGGCGGCGTCGGCTCGGCCGGCTCCTCGTCCACGCGCGGCACGGCGGCGCCCGTCGACACGACGCCCGTCGCGTCCGCCGGGCCGCCGCTGCGGGCCAGGTCGACCTCGTGGGTACGCGCACCCGCGGCGCTCGCGTCCTCGACGGTCCCGGCCTCGGCGTCCTCGTCCTCGACGTCCTCGCTAATGGGCTCACCGATGCCGGCGATCGCCTTGTCACCGGCGGCGGTCCTGCTCCCGGCGGCGGCCTTGTCGCCGGTGGCTGCCCTCTCGCCGATAGCGGCTTTGTCGCCGGTGGCGGTCGTGTCGCCGGTGGCGGCGGCCTGTTCGTCGGTGGTGGTGGTCCGGTCCCGGCTGGCGGCCCTGTCGCCGGTGGCGGTGCGGCGGCGGGTGCGGGACCGCCCGGCGGTACCCGTGCTCTCCGCGACGCCGGCCTGGCCCGACGCGGTGGCCTCGGCACCGTCGATGTCGGCGCGGCCCTCGGCGATCAGGTCACCCCCGGGCGCGGAGACCGGCCCGTCGATCACCCCGTCCGTGGCCGTCTGCCCGCCGGCGGCGGTCTCGTCCGGCGCGACGGTCTCGGCAGCCGGCGGCGTGGCCTTGCGACGACGGGTCCGGGTCACCTTGACCGGCGGCACGACCTCCTCCGAGGCGGCCTCCACACCTGCCGCGGCCACCGGTTCCTCGACCGCCTTCGCCGGGGTCGCCTTACGACGCCGCCGGGTGGTCTTGGGCGCGGTGTCCAGCTCTCCGGCGATCGGTGCGAGCACCTGGGCCTGCGGCGACTCGCCGCTGCCGGTCGCCGCGGTGGACGCCTCGACCGGCGCGTCGGTCTGCTCCGGCTGGTTCAGCGGGGCGGCCTTGCGACGGCTGGCCCGCTTACGGGCCGGCGGCTTGGTCTCGGCGACGCCCTCCAGGGCGGCGACGCCTTCAGCGGTGGCGCCTTCCGCACTGGCGACGCCCTGGGCGGTGCCGTCGTCGGCGCTGCCGGAGGCGGCACCCTGGGCGCCGGCGGAGGCCGCGCTCGCGGCGGTGCCGGAGGCGGTGGCGGCGTTGTCGGCGGGCGTCCCGGTCGGCTCTGCGCCGGTCCGTTCGCCGCCCTCGGGCTCGTTCTCGAGCATGGACGTTCTCCAGTTCTGGCTGCCCCGGGCGCGGGTGAGCGCTGCCACGCAGGGTTGCCGCAAAGGTGTTTCCGCCGGGCGCGCAAACGCGCGACCGCCGAAGTCTGCCTGCCAGAGCGTTGACCGACGGTCAGCGCTCTCCGATGGTTGCCCCGTCGCGATCCGCTTCCAACGGATCGACGATCTCGCCCTGCGCGGTCAGCGTGCCCTGCGCCAGCCGAATCACCTTCGGGGTGACCGGCGGCTCCAGGGCGGCCACCGCACGGAGGCCGGACAGGACGTCATCGGGCCGAACGGACGGGGTGACCTGCCGCACGACCAGTTCGAGTATCGCACACGGTACGGCCGCCGCTTCGGAAGGCGTCTCAGACGGAGACACCACATCGATGGACACCACTGCCGCACGGGCGTCGAACGTACGCCGCCCCTGCTTGGTCATCCGCTCGACCAGGACCTCCTCGGCGGCGGTGAAGGCCGCCACGGCCCCCGCCAGCACCTTCGGGTCGACCTCGGGCAGCTCGATCCGCCAGTACGACGCCTCGATCCGGTCGGCGAGGCTGCCGCCGGTGGCCTCCACTGCGTCGATCACGTCGAGTCCGGGCGAGAGCGCTGCGTCGAGGGCCTCGCGCAGCCGCGCCGGGTCGACCGGCTCACGCAGCCCGATCTCCAGGTACTCCGCCTCGCTGGCCACACCTGTGGGCGCCGCCGAGGCGTACGAGATCTTGGGGTGTGGGGTGAAGCCCTGGGAGAAGGCGATCGGCACGCCGGCCCGGCGCAGCGCGCGCTCGAAGGCCCGGGCGAAGTCCCGGTGCGAGGTGAAACGCAGCGGTCCCCGCTTGGCGTACCGGATACGGACCCGCTGGACGACGGGGGCCTGGCCGCCCTCGGGTTGAGGCTTTCTGGCGATCGTGAGCTCCTCGGCTGTGCCTGCGTATCGGTCCCATCCTGGCGCAGCACCCACGGTGCCCCACACCCGGGGCCACCCCACCCAC
>NZ_MAGP01000145.1 GCF_002926165.1 Micromonospora chalcea
GGGCCGGGGCGGGGGGCGGCTCGGGTGGCGCTGGCGCACGGCGGGGCCGGGGGCGACCGTGACCGGCGCAGGGATCAAGCCTGACCGCCCGGAGCCGGGCACGGTCGCCCCCGGCCCCCACCTCAACCGACCTCTCAGACAGGCTCGGTGACGAAGTCGATCAACCGCTCCATCGCGTTGATCAGCGGCGTCTCCACGTCGGCGAAACTGTCCACCCGGGACAGGATGTGCCGCCACATGTCAGCCGGCTCGACCACCCCGAGCGCCGCGCAGACCCCCTCCTTCCAGGGCTGCCCCGGCGGCACCACCGGCCAGGCCGCGATGCCCAGGGCCGCCGGGCGTACCGCCTGCCACACGTCGACGTACGGGTGCCCGGTGACCAGCACGTGCGGCGAGTTCACCCGGGCCACGATCCGGCTCTCCTTCGAGCCGGGCACCAGGTGGCCGACCAGTACGCCGAGGCGGCGGCCGGGGCCGGGGCCGAACGCGCGTACCTCGTCGGCGAGCGCGTCGATGCCGTCCAGCGGTTCCACCACGACGCCTTCGATGCGCAGGTCGTCGCCCCAGATCCGCTCGACCAGCGCGGCGTCGTGCACGCCCTCGACCCAGATCCGGCTGGCCTTGGCGACCTGCGCCCGTACGCCGTCCACAGCTATCGAGCCGGACGCGGTACGGCGGCGCGCGGCGGGCACCGGGGCGCGGGCCGGCCGCCGTAGCGTGACCGGCCGGCCGTCGAGCAGGAACGCGGCGGGCAGCAGCGGGAAGTTTCGCCGTCGCCCGTGCCGGTCCTCCAGCACCACCGCGCCGGTGTCGAAGCCGACCACCGCGCCGCAGAACCCGGAGTCGGCGTCCTCGACCACCAGGTCGGGCTCGGCGTCGACCTCGGGGGTCACCTTCCGTCGCCGCCAGTCGCCGGCCAGCACGTCGCCGTCGTATCGCCCCGCCATGCCGGAGACGCTAGCCACGACCTCGGCGTGTCGCTCGCCGACGCGCCGACCGGGGCGTCATCCGTCGGCACGAAACGGTGCGAAGGGGTTAGTTGGGGGCAGGTCGCGCCACCGGAGCGGCAGCCGAGACAGCAGCGGCGCGGAGCACGTACCCTTTCGGCATGTCCTCCCCCGCAGCGGGCGCGGCCACACTGGCTCCGCGCCGGTCGAGCCGGTTCGTCGCCTGGGTGCGTGCCTGGCGAGCCGGCCTGGTGCCGTTCGACGAGGTGGCCGACGCGGTCGCCGGCGACGAGGAGCACCTGGTCGCCGACGCACCCGGCACCTGGACCGACGTGTCCCTGCGGGAGGCGCTGCCCAGCCTGGCCAAGCACTCCCCGGACGACATCCGCCTGGTGCTGCCCGCGCCGGGCGACCCGCGCGGCCTGCCCGGCCCGGGCGCGTTCGCCGGGGCCGCGCTGGCGGCCGGCGAGGCGGTGGTGGCCAGCGGCATGGGGTTGGTGCCGGAGGTCCGCACGCACACCTCCGGGTCGGGGATGACCTGGGAGACAGTGCTCTGGCGGGTCCACCCGCTGCCGGCGGACGCGCCGAAGGCGTCCCTGTCCACGCCCGGCGCGGCGGAGGCCGAGGCCGAACTCTCCGCGGTGCTCGCCGAGACGACAGCCACGCTGACCCGCCTCGACGTCGCGCAGTGGCGGCCCGAGCTGGCCGGTGCGCTCGCCGCCCTGCGCCGCCCGGACGGAGGCACCGACCTCCCGCCCGGCTTCGACCCGCGGGCCCGCCGGCTGTTCGCGCGCGCCGCCGTACTCGATCGGGTGCTGGCGCTGGCCGGAGAGAGCGCGCCCGGCGGCGCGGTGAACACCTACGAGGCGCAGCAGCGCGATGCGGCGCTTCGGCCGCTGACCACCGCCTGCCGGCAGGCCCTGGTGGCCGCCTGCAACGCGCCGCTGCGGCTGTAGAACCCCGGCTCAGACCTCGTCGATCAGGTCGGCCACCGAGTCGACGATCCGCGACGGACGGTACGGGTACCGCTCGGCCTCGGCCCGGCTGCTGATGCCGGTGAGCACCAGGATCGTCTCCAGGCCGGCCTCCAGGCCGCACAGGATGTCGGTGTCCATCCGGTCGCCGATCATCGCGGTCGACTCGGAGTGGGCGTCGATCGTGTTCAGCGCCGAGCGCATCATCATCGGGTTGGGCTTGCCGACGAAGTACGGGTCGACACCTGTCGCCTTGGAGATCATCGCCGCCACCGAACCGGCCGCCGGCAGCGCGCCCTCCATCGACGGGCCGGTGGCGTCCGGGTTGGTGCAGATGAACCGGGCGCCGTCGTTGATCAGCCGGATCGCCTTGGTTATCGCCTCGAAGCTGTAGGTGCGTGTCTCCCCCAGCACCACGTAGTCCGGGGCGAAGTCGCTGAGCACGTACCCCACCGCGTGCAGCGCCGTGGTCAGCCCGGCCTCACCGATGACGTACGCGGTCCCGCCCGGCCGCTGGTCGGCCAGGAACTGGGCGGTGGCCAGGGCGGACGACCAGATCGCCTCCTCCGGCACGTCCAGCCCCATCCGGGCCAGCCGGGCCTGGAGGTCACGCGGGGTGTAGATGGAGTTGTTCGTCAGCACCAGGAACGGCTTGCCGGAGGCACGCAGCTTCTTGACGAACTCCGGCGCGCCCGGCACCGGCTGTCCCTCGTGCACCAGCACGCCGTCCATGTCGGTGAGCCAGCTCTGCACCGGCTTGCGGTCAAGCATCGTGTCGTCCCCAGGGGTGTCGTCGGGTCGGGCTCAGGGCCGGCGGGCCGGGGGTACGCAGCACAACGCCGGGCAGGTGTCCCAGGCCGGCAGTTCGCCGAGCCGGCGGCGCAGCCGCTCGCCGTCCGGGGCGGTGCGTTCCAGCACCAGCTCGCGGACCATCGCGACGAACCGCGGGTCGACGCCCGGGGTGCCGGCGCGGACGAAGTCCAGGCCGAGCTGCTTGGCCGTCTCCAGCGCCTCGGTGTCCAGGTCCCACACCACCTCCAGGTGGTCGGAGACGAAGCCGATCGGGCTGACCACGACGCTCGTCACGCCCTGATCGGGCAGCGTGGCCAGGTGGTCGTTGACGTCCGGCTCCAGCCACGGCACCTGCGGCGGGCCGGACCGGCTCTGCCAGACCAGGTCGTACGCGAGGTCCGGCGCGGCCGCGGCGTGCACCAGCCGGGCGACCTCCTCGAGCTGGGCGGTGTACCGGCCGCCGTGCGGGCCGGCGCTGGCGGCCGCCGACATCGGGACCGAGTGCGCGGTGAAGACCAGCCGGGTGCTGTCCCGCTTCGCGGGGTCGAGCTGGGCGAGCACGGCGCGGACCGCGTCGGCGTGCGGCTCGATGAAGCCGGGGTGGTCCCAGAACTGGCGCAGCTTCTCGATCAGCGGGGCGTCCGGGCCGACCGCGGCGCGGGCCGAGGCGATGTCCTCCTGGTACTGCCGGCAGGAGGAGTAGCCGCCGTACGCGCTGGTGACGAACGCCAGCGCCCGGGTGATCCCGTCGTCGCGCATCCGCGCCACCGTGTCGGCGAGCATCGGATCCCAGTTGCGGTTGCCCCAGTAGACCGGCAGGTCGACGCCGTTGGCGGCGAAGTCCGCGCGGATCGCCGCGAGCAGGTCACGGCACTGCTGGTTGATCGGCGACACCCCGCCGAAGTGCAGGTAGTGCTCGGCGACCTCGGCCAGCCGCTCCGGCGGCACCCCCCGCCCCCGGGTGACGTTCTGCAGGAACGGGAGAACGTCCTCGGGCCGCTCCGGGCCGCCGAAGGAGACCAGCACCAACGCGTCGTACGCCATGGGGTCCATTCTTCCTCGCCCGCCGTGACGGTGTGGCGACGCCCCCTGGTCGGCGCGGTGACCACCCGGGCATGGGGTGTTAAGAAGGGCCCCTTCCTATGCGCGAGGCGTTAAGAAGGGGCCCTTCCTTACATCTCAGGCGCCGATGGCGTGGTAGCCGCCGTCGACATGGACGATCTCGCCGGTGGTGGCCGGGAACCAGTCCGACAGCAGCGCCAGGCAGGCCCGGGCGGCCGGCTCCTGGTCGGTGAGGCTCCAGCCCAGCGGGGCCCGCTCGGTCCAGGCGTCCTCGAACTGGTCGAAGCCGGGGATGGACTTGGCGGCGATGGTGCGCAGCGGGCCGGCCGCGACCAGGTTGCTGCGGATGCCCTGCTTGCCCAGGTGCAGCGCCAGGTAGCGGGAGGCGGACTCCAGCCCGGCCTTGGCCACGCCCATCCAGTCGTAGACCGGCCACGCCTTGGTGGCGTCGAAGGTGAGGCCCACCACGGCGCCGCCGGAGGACATCAGCGGCAGCGCGGCCATGGCCAGGGACTTGTACGAGTAGGTGGAGACCTGGAGCGCAGTGGCCACGTCCGCCCACGG
The DNA here is from genome assembly GCF_002926165.1 of Micromonospora chalcea. Lineage (GTDB taxonomy): Bacteria > Actinomycetota > Actinomycetes > Mycobacteriales > Micromonosporaceae > Micromonospora > Micromonospora chalcea. The sequence continues at coordinate 4,340 of NZ_MAGP01000145.1, forward strand.
GGCGTCGAGGAAGCCGCCGCCGAGGCAGCTCTGCGGGGCGAACCCGATCGAGTGCACCACCCCGTCCAGGCCGTCGACGTGCTCGCGTACCTTGTCGGCCAGCCCGGCCAGGTGCTCCTCGCTGGTGACGTCCAGCTCGATCACCGGCGCGGGTTCGGGCAGCCGCTTGGCGATCCGCTCCACCAGGGAGAGCCGGCCGTAGCCGGTGAGCACGACCTGGGCGCCGTTCTCCTGGGCGAGTTTCGCCACCGAGAAGGCGATCGAGGCGTCGGTGATGACGCCGGTGACCAGCAGTCGCTTACCGGCGAGAAGTCCGGACATTGCGTGTCTCCTCCGTGCTCTGCTCAGTGACCCATGCCGAGGCCGCCGTCGACCGGGATGACGGCGCCGGTGACGTAGCCGGCCGCGTCCGAGGCGAGCCAGGTGACGACGCCCGCGACCTCGTCCGGGGTGGCCATCCGCCCGGCCGGGATCGCCTTGCGCAGCTCCGCCTTGCGTTCCTCGGGCAGCCCGGCGGTCATGTCGGTGTCGATGAAGCCGGGCGCCACCACGTTCGCGGTGATGTTGCGGCTGCCCAGCTCGCGGGTGATCGAGCGGGCCACACCGACCAGGCCGGCCTTGCTGGCCGCGTAGTTGACCTGGCCCGCGCCACCGAAGAGGCCGACCACCGAGGAGATGAAGATCATCCGGCCCCACCGGTTCCGGAGCATCTTCGTCGAGGCCCGCTTGGCGACCCGGAACGAGCCGCTCAGGTTGGTGTCGAGCACGCGGGTGAACTGTTCCTCGGACATCCGCATGAGCAGCGTGTCGTCGGTGATGCCGGCGTTGGCGACGAGCACCTCCACCGGGCCCAGCTCGGCCTCGACCGCGGTGAACGCGGCGTCGACCGACTCGGCGTCGGTCACGTCACACCGCACCCCGAACAGGCCCTCCGGGGCCTCGCCGCTCCGGTACGTGACGGCCACCCGGTCGCCCTGCTTGGCGAAGGCCTGCGCGATGGCCAGGCCGATCCCCCGGTTGCCGCCGGTCACCAGCACCGTACGGGCCACGGATCCCCCTCTGCTCCAGTGATCTCTCGGTCCGGTCGGAGCCTAGGGGTTACCGGTAGGTAAGCGCTAACCCGAGCAGGTCACACGCCGGCGCCGCCGGGGTCGGCGGCCGCGCGCGCGACACCCGCACACACCGGTGTACGATCACCGGGTCTGCGGGCCGGTCTGCGCCCGCGTTCCGGGCCCCGCCGACCGTAGGAGGTGATCGCTGTGCGAGATAGCGATCCTCCCAGTCGTGGCCGGGCCCACCGTCAGCCCCGCTGAGCCACGGCTCGGTCGACGCGGCTGACCCGCTTCCCGCCCTCCGCACCGCATCCGCTCTCCGGCGCCCACGCCGGGGCGGCCCTGCCGCGCGGCGGAGCACCCGGTCACGACTTCGTGCGCGTACGCCCCGACCCCCCACGGCCCGTACCGGGCCGACTGTCGCCACGGAGCACACCCATGAGCCGTTACGTCGCCCCCCTGGGTTTCACCCTCGCCGCCGTCTGGGTGGCGGTCCTGTTCGTGCTGGCCGGCGGCGGTCACTGACCACCGCCGGCCGGGCCCGGCTCAGACCAGCCGGGACGTCCAGAGCAGACTCAGCCCGCCCGCGCACAGCGCCAGCAGCAGGGCGACGCCCGCGTACCACTGGGTGATCTCGCGCGGCTCGGTCCGGTAGCCGATCGAGCTGCCCATGTCCTGGTAGACCTGCTTCAGCTCGCTGGCCGACGCGGCCTCGTAGAAGAAGCCCTGGGTGGTCTCCGCGAGCTGGGACAGCGCGGTGCGGTCCACCGGCACCCGCTGGAGCTGCCCGCCGATGTCGACCTGGCCCGAGTCGGTGCCGAACGCGATGGTGGACACCGGCACGTTCGCCGCCTGCGCCGCCGCGGCGGCCTCCTCCACCGACCGGCCGGAGGTCCGGTAGCCGTCGGACAGCAGCACGATCCGGGCCGGCGGGATGCCGGCGGCGCCGTCGGCCGGCACCGAGCGGATCGCCTCCAGGCAGGTGAAGACCGCCTCGCCGGTGGCGGTCGCCTCGGCCAGCACCAGCCCGTCGATGGCGGTGTTCACCGCCGCCCGGTCCTTGGTCGGCGGCACCAGCACGTTCGCGGACTTCGCGAACGACACGAGCCCCAGGTTGTAGCTCTCCGGCAGCTCGCCGACGAACTGCTTGGCCGCCTCCTGCGCCGCCTCCAGGCGGTTCGGCGACACGTCGTCGGCCTGCATCGACAGCGACACGTCGATGGCGAGCATGACGGTGGCCCGCTCCAGCGGCTCGCGGGTGTCGATCGCCGGGCGGGCCAGCCCGGTCGCCAGCACCAGCAGGCAGAGCAGGAACGCGGTGGCCGCCACGTGCCGCCGCCAGCCCAGTCCCTTGGGCGCGACGGTACGCAGCAGGTCGACGTTTGTGAACCGCAGCGCGTACTGCCGGCGGTGCAGTTGCCGCCAGACGTACGCGGCGGCGAGGGCGAGCACCGGCAGCACGGCCAGCAGCCACCACGGTTGCAGAAAACGGATCATCGAGTCGTCCCTCGGGTGCGGGCGTGCCGCTGCGCGGCGACGAAACGCACCATGTCCAGCAGCCAGTCTCGGTCGGTACGCAGGCGCAGGTGGGCCGCGCCCGCGGCGCGCAGCTCGGCGGCGATCGCCCCGCGCTGGGCGGCCGCCGCCTCGGCGTACCGGCGGCGCAGTCCCGGGTCGGCGGTCTGCACCTCGTGCAGCTCGCCGCTCTCCGGGTCGACCACCGGCAGCACCCCCACGTCGGGCAGTTCCAGTTCCCGCGGGTCGACCACCTCCACGGCCAGCACGTCGTGGCGGACCCGCAGCTTACGCAGCGGCCGGCCCCACTGCTGCGGCGGCGCGAGGAAGTCGGAGATGACCACCGCCACGCCGCGCCGCCGGGGCGGCCGGTTGAGCATGTCGACGAGCGCGCCGAGGTCGCTGCGACCGGGCCGGATCTCGGCGCCGGCCACCGCCCGCAGCAGCCCCTGGGCCTCCTTGCGGCCGGACCGGGCGGGCAGCCGCAGCATCGTCCCCGGCCCGCCGGCCCCGCCGGTGCCGACGACGGCGCCGATCCGGTTGCCGCCCCGCACGGTGAGATGGGCCAGCGCGGCGACGGCGGCGACCGCCACGTCCCGCTTGAGCCACCGGCCGGTGCCGAAGTCCAGGCTGGCCGACATGTCCACAGCCAGCCAGGTCTCCAGCTCGCGGTCGGCGACCGTACGCCGCACGTGCGGCATGGTGGTGCGGGCGGTGACCGGCCAGTCCATCCGGCGCACGTCGTCGCCGGGCCGGTACTCCCGGGACTCCCCCGCCTCGCTGCCCGGGCCGGGCAGCAGCCCGGCGTAGTCGCCCTGGAGCAGCCCGTCCAGCTTGCGGGTGACCATGAGCTGGAGCCGGGCCAGCACGGCTCCGGAGCGGTCGCCGGTGGCGAGCCGGGTGGGCGGGGTCACGGCCGCTGCCCGGGCCATCCGTTGTGCGGCACCGCCGGCGGCGGCGCGGCCTGCTGACGGGGCGCGACGGCGGGCAGCGGGATGGTCGACATCACCCGGTGCACGATGTGGTCGGCCGGCACGTCGTCGGCGAGCGCGTCGTAGCTGAGCACCAGCCGGTGTCGCAGGATGTCCGGCGCGATGTCCTGCACGTCCTGCGGCAGCGCGTAGTCGCGCCCGCGCAGCAGCGCCAGCGCGCGGGTGGCCCGGACCAGGCCGAGCGAGGCGCGCGGGCTGGCGCCGTACTGGATGAGCTGGGCGACGTCGGGCATGCCGTGCTCGGCCGGCGCCCGGGTGGCGAGCACCAGCCGGACCGCGTAGTCGACGAGCGCGTTGTGCACGAAGACCTGGTCGGCCTTGCGCTGCAGGGCGATCAGGTCGGGGGTGTCGAACACCCGGGCCGGCTCCGGCGGGGCGACGCCCATCCGGTAGACGATCTCGCGTTCCTCGGCATCGGTCGGGTAGCCCACGACGATCTTCATGAGGAAGCGGTCCCGCTGCGCCTCCGGCAGCGGGTAGACGCCCTCCTGCTCGATCGGGTTCTGGGTGGCCATCACCAGGAACGGGTCCGGCACCCGGTGACTCTCGCCACCGATGGAGACCTGCCGCTCGCTCATCACCTCCAGCAGCGCCGACTGCACCTTGGCCGGCGCGCGGTTGATCTCGTCGGCGAGCAGGAAGTTGACGAAGACCGGACCCAGCTCGACGTCGAACTTCTCGCTGGACTGCCGGTAGATCCGGGTGCCCATGATGTCGGCGGGCACCAGGTCCGGCGTGAACTGGACCCGGGCGAACGATCCGCCGACGACCCGGGCCAGCGTCTCCACGGCGAGCGTCTTGGCCACGCCCGGTACGCCCTCCAGCAGGCAGTGCCCCCGGGCCAGCAGCGCGACGAACATCCGCTCGACCATCCGGTCCTGGCCGACGATCACCCGCTTGGTCTCGAACAGCGCCCGCTCCAGCAGCGTGGCGTCCTGCGCCGGGGTGGTGGCCGCCGGGGGCGGGGCGTCCGGCGGCGCCTCGGTCGGGTTCGGCACGTCGGGTGTGGTCGGCTGGGCCACCGGTCCTCCACAGCAGGGTCGTCGTCGCGGCGTGGTGCGTATCAAGACTGTCATGCCTCGCTGAGAGCCGAGGGTGGGAGAGGCACGATTTTCGCCGCGCCGTCCGGCCACGCCGTACCGCCGCACGAAAACGCTGAACACGGGTGGACAAAAAGGGGTCCGCAGTGTGTACGATTCACCCCGTCGCCGGGCGGCTCCCCCCGTGGCCGCCCGGCGCTAAAACTCCCGGCGTGCGACGCCTAGACTCGCCCCGGTGACGACTCCCAACGCCCCCGAAGACGAGCTGATCTGCTCGGCGCGGGGGTGTCGCGCTCCCGCCGCCTACCAGCTCCGCTGGCACAATCCCCGCCTGCACGCGCCCGACCGGCGCAAGACCTGGCTCGCCTGCCCGGCGCACCGGGACTCCCTCGGGGACTTCCTCGACGCACGCGGCTTCCTCCGCGAGGTGGTCCCGCTTCCCTGATCGCCTACGCTCGAAGCGTGAGCGAGCAGACGACCCGAGCCCGTACCGGCGGCGAGCACGGCAGGTCCTCCCGGTGAGCGGTGACGGCCACACCGGCCTCCCGCCCGCGTCGCGCAGCGCGCTGGAGCCCTGGCCGGACACCGTCGACTGGCGGCCGATCTCCCGCGACCTGATCTGGGTGGAGCTGATCCGGCTCGGCATCGGGCTGGCGGCGCTGCTGGTGGTGCTCGGCGTGGCCTGGGCGCTGTCCGGGCACTGGCTGCTCGGCGCCGCCGTCGGCGTGGCCCTGCTGATCGGCGTCTGGCGGGCGATCACCATCGTGCGCGCGGTCCGCGCCTGGGGGTACGCCGAGCGCGACGACGACCTGCTGGTGCGGCACGGTCTGCTGGTGCGGCGGCTCTCCATCGTGCCGTACTCCCGGATGCAGTTCGTCGACGTGAGCGCCGGTCCGCTGGAGCGTGCCTTCGACCTCGCCACGGTGCAGTTGCACACGGCGGCGGCCGCCAGCGACGCCCGGGTGCCGGGGCTGCGTCCGGCCGAGGCGTCCCGGCTGCGCGACCGGCTCACCGCGCTGGGCGAGGACCGGGCGGAGGGCCTGTGAGCGACCGGAGCGATCCCGGCGCGCCGCGGCCCCACGACGACCGGCCCGGGGCGGCGCCCGGTCCCCCACCGCCGGTCGGTCCGGAACAGCCGCCCGGGCCGGGTTACGGGCCGCCCGCCGCGCCGCCCGGCTACGGACCGCCGCCCGGATACGCGCCACCACCCGGTTACGGGCCCCCGCCCGGATACGGGACGGCAGCCGACGCGACGCCCGGGCCGTGGCCCGCGCCCGCGCCGCCGTACCCGGGTCCCTGGGGTCCGGCGGCCGCGCCCTCGGCGGACGGCGAGGAACCGCGGCAGCGGCTGCATCCGCTGAGCCCCGCGCTGCACGGCGCGAAGTCACTCGTCGTCGTGATCGCCGGTCTGTCCTGGTCGACGCTGTCGCGGGTCGGGTTCGGCTGGTTCGCCCTGCTGGTCACGGTCTTCGTGCTCGGGGCCACCGTGCTGTCCGTGGTGAGCTGGTGGAACACCGGTTACCACCTGGTGGGCCGGGAGCTGCGCGTGTACGAGGGCCTGCTGTGGCGGCGCACGCGCGCCATCCCGCTGGAACGGTTGCAGGCGGTGGAGGTGGTCCGGCCGCTGCTGGCCCAGCTCACCGGCCTGGCCGAGCTGCGGCTCGAGGTGGTCGGCGGGGGCAAGACCGAGGCGCCGCTGGCCTACCTCAGCGTGGCCGAGGCCACGGTGCTGCGGCAGCGGCTGCTCGCTGTCGCCGGCCGGGCCCCGACGCCCGCCGCGACCGAGCCGGGCGTGCCGGCCGCCTCGGGTACGCCTGTCGCGCCCGCGCCGGCCGGCCGCCGGCTGCACGTCGTCCGCAACCAGGACCTGCTGGTCAGCCAGTTGCTCACGCCGCAGGCGTTCCTGCTGCCGGTCGGCGTGGTGTTCGTGGGCGCCCAGTTCCTCTCCGAGGGCTCGTGGTCGTTCATCGCGGTGGCGAGCACGCTCACCGCGATGGCGGGTGTGGTGCTGCAACCGGTCCGGCGGGTGCTCGACGACTGGAGTTTCCGGCTCGACCGGGACGACGGCACGCTGCGTGTGCACAACGGGCTGCTGGAGACGCGGGTGCAGACGGTGCCGCTGCACCGGGTGCAGACCGTGCGGGCGACCTGGCCGCTGCTCTGGCGGATGAAGGGCTGGCTGCGGCTGCGGCTGGAGGTGGCCGGCTACTCGGCCGGTGAGCCGGACGACCGCAACCGCCCGGACCGGCTGCTGCCGGTCGGCGACGCCGGCACCGGCGCGATGGTGGTGGCGGAGGTGCTGCCCGGCGTGCGGCTGGACGAGCTGCCCGGCACGCCGCCCCCGTCCCGGGCCCGCTGGCTGCGCCCGCTGAGCCGCAAGGTGGTCGGCGCCGGTCTCGACGAGCGGGTGTTCGTGGCCCGGTCCGGGCTGCTGACCCGCCAGCTGACGCTGGTGCCGTACGCCCGGATCCAGAGCGTGCGCGTCACCCAGGGCCCGGCGCAGCGGCTGCTGCGGCTGGCCACCGTGCACGCGGACACCGCGGGCGGGGCCGGGGCGGCGGCGGTCGACCGGGACCTGGCCGACGCCTGGGAGCTGGCCGCGGAGCTGACCGAGCGGTCGCGGGCCGCGCGCCGGGCCGACCACCGCCGCTGACCCGCCAGCGGGGCTAGCGTCGCTCGGCCGGCACCGCGTCCCGGTCGTCCGCGGGGGTGTCGGCCGCGGTGGCGGGCTGCGGCACGCCGGCCGCGCCGGCGGGCTCACCGGCACGCCGGGCCCGCCGCGCCGCCCACCAGCGCTCGGCCAGGCCGACCACCAGGAACGTCATGCCCACGTACGCCCAGCCGACCAGCACGTCGATCAGGTAGTGCTCGCCGCTGTACATCAGCGTGAACGTCATGGCCAGCGGATACGCCAGCATCAGCGGCCACCAGCGCTTGCGCACCGACCGCATGAAGAACAGCACCACGAACAGCGCGAACGCGGTGTGCAGCGACGGCATGGCGGCCACCGGGTTGGAGGCGATCTGCCCGGCGTTGAGCAGATTGCCCGCGCCGTGCATGCCGATCTCCTTCCACCCCCGGGTGGAGATCCGCGCGACCTCGGTCAGCAGGCCGTTCTGCGCCGCCCACCACGGCGGCGCGGCCGGGTAGGCGAAGTAGGTGACCAGGCCGGCCGCGCACAGGAAGCCCCAGCGGGACATGTACGCGATCCAGCGCCGCCGGTTGCGCATCCACAGCACGGCCGCGGCGGCGAACGTCGCCACGAAGTGCGAGAAGTAGATCCAGCTCACCAGCACGTCCCACCAGCGCACCTCGGACGGGTCGTACAGGCGCTCCTGCAGCCAGATCGTCGGCACCTCACCGCCGGTGAGCCAGCCGGTGAGGAACCGGTCGGCGACGATCAGCTCCATCGCGTGCGGGGTGGCGCCGTTGTCGGCGAAGCCCCGGGACAGGTTGTACGCGGCGAGCAGCAGCACCACCGGGATCCAGTCCCGGGCGAAGCGCAGGTGGCTGCGCCACGGGCGGGCCGAGTTCCAGGCGATGGTGCCGGCCCAGATCCACAGGAACGCGTACGCCGGGTCGGTGGGCAGGCCGATGACGAGCCAGCCCGCCACGAAGGTGACGCCCCAGATGGTCATCGCGATCACACGGCGGCGCCCGCCGTCGGGCGACTCGGTGGTCGCGTCGGGGGCGGGGGTCGGAGATTGTGTCTGCTCGGCCATCGCGGACAAGGTTAACGGCGGGCGACGGGCGGGCCTGCTGGCGGGCGGGGACGACACGGGCGCGGCGGCTCGGACGCCGGACGGCCCCCGTTCATCTGCACTAGGCTCGGCCGCATGCAGGAGCAGCCGGAGTCGCCCTTCACGCCGGGCCTGACCGCCCGCGTCGAGCTGACAGTGACCGACGCCGACACCGCGCAGGCGGTGGGCTCCGGGGACGTGCCGGTGCTCGGCACCCCGCGCGTGCTGGCGCTGGCCGAGGCGGCGACGGTGGCCGCCACCGCGACCCGGATGCCGTCCGGGTCGACCACCGTCGGCGTACGGGTGGAGCTGGAGCACCGCGCGGCCACCCCGGTCGGGCGTACCGTGGCCGCCCACGCCGAGCTGGTGAAGGTCGACGGGAAGCGGCTCGTCTTCGAGGTGACTGTCACCGACGGTCCGACGGTGGCGGCGCAGGGCCGGGTCGAGCGGGCGCTGGTCGACCGGCAGCGCTTCGTCGAGCGGGCCCTCGGCCCGTCATGACCGCCGGCTTCACCGAGGTCGCCCCCGGTGTGCACGTGCGACGTGAGCCGCTGCTGGCGGTGAACGTGGTGCTCGTGGTCGGCGACGGCGCGGCGCTGCTGGTCGACACGCTCTCCACGGCCGGGCAGGCGCGGGAACTGGCGGCGGCGGCGCGGGCAGTGACGCCGTACCCGTGGACGATCGTGAACACGCACCACCACTTCGACCACTGTTTCGGCAACGCCACGCTGGCCGGGCCGGACACCGCGATCTACGCGCACCCGCAGGCCGTGGCGGCGCTGCGGGACCGGCCGGACGCGCTGCGCCGCGCCGCGTACGAGGAGATGCGCGCCGAGCAGCCGGCGCTGGCCGAGGAGCTGGCGCGTACCGAGCCGCGGGCGCCGACGCACGAGGTGGTCGAGGAGACGGTGCTCGACGTCGGGGGCCGCCGGGTGGTGCTGCGCCATCCCGGGCACGGGCACACCGACGCCGACCTGGTGGTGCACGTGCCCGATGCGGACGTGCTGGTGGCCGGCGATCTGGTGGAGCAGAGCGGGCCGCCGGCGTTCGAGGAGTCGTACCCGTTGCGGTGGCCGGACGCGCTGGCCGACCTGCTGCGCCTGACCACGCCCGCGACGGTGGTGGTGCCGGGCCACGGCGAGCCGGTCGGCGCGGATTTCGTCCGCGAGCAGCACGCGCAGCTCGCGCGGCAGGCGTGGCTGATCCGCGCCGGGCACACCGGCAGCGCGCCGCCGGAGCGGGTGGCGGCCGAGTCGCCGTTCGGCGCCCGGCCGGGCCTGATCGCCGCCCGCCGCGGCTACGCCGAACTCGACGGCACCGCCTGAGTGGCGGCCCGGGCTCAGCCGGCGTCGGCGAGGATCTCGCGGAGACGGTTGCGGCACTCGGCGACGAACGCCGGGAACGTGTGCCAGTAGTAGGAGACGCCGCTGGCCGCCACCCCGAGCGCCCAGGCGCGGGCCCGTGCCCAGGTCACGTCGTCGACACCGAGCGCCTCCCGGTAGGCGTGCCGGGCCGGCGGCGGCAGGTCCCAGATCGGCGCGTGTTCCGCGTCCGGGAACCCGACGGTCAGCCCGCCGAAGTCGATCACCGCGCACAGCCGGCCGTCGCGTGCCAGCACATTGGTGGGCTTGAGGTCGGTGTGCAGCCAGACGTGCCGGCCGGCGGGTTCGGGCAGGGTGAGGGCGTCGCGCCAGAGCCGGTGCAGGGTGTCGACGTCGGTCTCGTCGCCGATCCTGCTCCGGCAGTCGTCGAGCGCCGCGCTGACCCAGGTGTCACAGGGGTGCAGGCTGCCGCCGCGGTATCCGCTCAGCGCGTCCGCGCGGGTCGCGCCGAGCAGGTCGGCCGCGTGCAGGTGACGTACGAACACCGCCAGGTCGGCGCCGAGGGCGGCCCAGTCCCGGACCGTGCCGGGTCCGACCTCGTCGCCGTGGATCCACCGCTGCACCGACCACGGCAGCGGGAAGGCGGCGGTCGGCGTCCCGGCGTGGAGCGGTTCCGGCACCGGGTACGGCAGCAGTGGCGCGAGCCGGGGCAGCCACAGCTGTTCCTTGCGCAGCGCGCCGGCCTTCTCCGCGGTGCGGGGCAGCCGGACGAGCAGGTCGTCGCCGAGCCGGTACATGGTGTTGTCGGTCCCGGCGCCGGCCGGGGTCAACGGCAGCGCGGCCCACTCGGGGCGCTGGTCGGTCAGCAGCGCCCGGACGATCCCCTCGTCCACAGCTGTCTCGTCCTGGTGCAGCATCACCCGGCGATCATCCGGTGCCGGGCGGCGCGGCGGCCACCGGGTTTCCGGACGTACGGGGGTCCAGTTCCGGGCGGGTGTGTGCCCGCAGCGTGGTGAGCAGCGTGTCGAGGTGCGGGGCGGCGGCCAGGATCGCGTCACGCGCCGCCGGGTCGAGGTCGGCCAGCGCCTCGGTGAGCAGCGCGGTGCGGTGCCGTTGGTGGTCGGCCATCCGCCGGTGGGCGGCCTCGGTGACGCGCAGCCGGACCACGCGGCGGTCGGCGGGGTCGCGGTCGCGGGCCAGCAGCCCGGCGTCGGTGAGGTCGCGGACCAGCGTGCTCACCGTGTTGGGCGCCGTGCCGAGGCGCCGGGCCACGTCCTTGCCGCTGATGCCCGGCGTGTCCCGGACGAGCAGGAGCAGTTCCACCTGAGCTTCGGGCAGCGGGTCCCGCCCGGCACGCGCCGTGGACCGGCGGCGCACGAGCCGGTGCAGCTCCCCGAGGACCGCGCCGAACCGCGCGACCTGCTCGTTCGTCGCCACGGAGTCACCCGCCTCACATCGCAATAGTTCTGACTACAGAGGTAAGGTACCCGAGCACATCGGATCAGGGGGTACCCGCTCGTGAGTCAAGCCGCGCCGCCCGCCGCACGCCCGACCGGCGCCGGCGCCACCGCGTCCACCGGGGGCGCGAGCCTGCTGGTGCTGCTCGGCACGCTCACCGCGATCGGCCCGCTCTCGCTGGACATGTACCTGCCCGCGTTCCCGGCCATGACCCGCGACCTCGGCGCCGACCAGGCCGGCATCCAGCTCTCGCTGACCACCTGCCTGATCGGCTTGGCATTCGGCCAGCTCGTCACCGGGCCGCTCAGCGACCGCTGGGGGCGCCGCCGCCCGGTGCTGGTGGGCGTGGTCGCGTACACCGTGCTGGCGCTGGCGTGCGCGGCGGCGCCGAACGCCCCGCTGCTGGCCGCCGTCCGGTTCGCCCAGGGCCTGGCCGGCGGCATGGGCGTGGTGGTCGCCCGCGCCGTGGTCCGCGACCTCTACTCGGGCCGGGACGCCGCGAAGTACTTCTCCCGGCTCACCCTGGTCTTCGGGGTCGCGCCGATCGCGGCGCCGGGCGTGGGCAGCCTGGTGCTCCGGTTCGGCTCCTGGCGGTCCGTCTTCCTGGTGCTGGCCGCCATCGGCGCGGTGCTGGCCGTCGCGGTCGCGCTGCGCCTGCCGGAGACGCTGCCGGCCGAGCGCCGCAGCACCGGCGGGCTGGGGGCCACCGCCCGGACCATGCGGTCGCTGCTCGCCGACCGGGTCTACCTCGGGTACGCGCTGACCCAGGGCTTCGCCTTCGCCGGGCTGTTCGCGTACATCTCGGGGTCGTCGTTCGTGTTCCAGGACGTCTTCGGCGTCTCCGCGGCGGTGTTCAGCGTCATCTTCGGCGTCAACGCGCTCGGCCTGGTGGCCGTCGGGCAGCTGAACGCCCGGCTGCTCGACCGGTTCCCGCCACGCCGGCTGCTGGTCACCGCGCTGGCGGTCGGCCTGGTCGCCGCGGCCGGCGTGCTGAGCGGCGCGCTGACCGACGGCCTCGCGCTGACCGCGGTGGCGCTGTTCGGGTACGTCGGCGCGCTGGGCATGGTGACGCCGAACAGCACGGCGCTGGCGCTGGACGCGCACGCCCGCCACGCCGGCACCGCCGCCGCGCTGATGGGCGGCATCCAGTCGGTCGTCGGCGCGCTGGCCGCGCCCCTGGTCGGGCTCGGCGGCGAGGGCAGCGCCCTGCCGATGGCCACGGTCCTGGCCGGCGCCGCCGTCCTCACCCTGGTCACCGTCCTGACGATGACCCGCACGCGGGCTGAGCGCTGAGCGCGTTAAGAAGGGGCCCCTTCTCTACCTGAGGCGTTAACAAGGGGCCCTTCCTTTCACGCGAAGCGGGCGGTCACCTCCTCGCGGGTGGGCATCGCGGTGGCGCCACCCGGTGACTCGCAGACCACTGCGGCCACCCGCAGCGCGAACGCCACCCGCTCCCGCCACCCGGCCGGGTCGGCCGGCTCACCGGCGGCCAGCAGCTCGGCCACCAGCGCGCCCATCACCGAGTCCCCCGCGCCGGTCGCGTCCACCGCGTCCACCTTCGGCGCGGGCACGCGCACCACGTCGTCGCCGGCGGCGACAAGCGCGCCGTCCGCGCCGAGCGTGACCACGACCGTGCTGGCGCCCAGTTCCCGCAGGTACGCGGCCACGCCCTCGACCGGCTCGTGCGGGTAGAGCACCCGCGCGTCGGCGGAACTGAGCTTGACCAGGTGCGCCGCGGCGGCGAACTCGGCGACCACCGCGCGCAGCCCGTCCAGCGCGCCCGGGGCGGTGAGCAGGCTGGGACGGACGTTCGGGTCGAACACCCGCAGCCCGCCGGCGATCGACCAGGCGCGGCGGGCGGCGGCGAGCACCGGCGGGTCGAGCAGCACGATCGAGCCGCAGTAGAGCACGTCCGCGCCCTCGACCAGCGCCACGTCCAGGTCGTCCGGGCCGAGCAGCGCGTACGAGCGGGGCTCGCCGTAGAAGCGGAAGTCCGGCTCGGGGCCGGCGAAGGTGGCCACCGCGAGCGCGGTCGGGGCCGGCACGGTCACCGTCCCGCTCACGTCCACACCGGCGTCGGTGAGGAAGGCGCGGATCCGTCCGGCCAGCGCGTCGTCGCCGAGCGACCCGACGAACCGCGCGTCCCCGCCGAGCCGAGCGGTCGCCACCGCCACGTTGAGCGGTCCCCCGCCGATCGCCTGCCGGTAGACGGGCTCTCCGTCGCGCTCGGCGTCGAGCAGGTCCACCAGCGCCTCGCCGAGCACCACCGCGTACCCCATCCTGGCTCCCCTCGTCGTCCTACCCCGATCCTGGCGCATACCGGCGCCACCGCGCGCCGGGACCCTGGCATCGAACGGCGCCTATTGCGGGCCGCGCCCGGACGTGGTGGGATGGCGGTGCCGGGTGACGACGCGGGGGCTGCCGCGTCACCGGCCGCCGGGTCGATCCGACGCGAGGGCATCCACGGTCCGTTGGGCAACGGACCGCAGACGGTGCGCGCCCGTCGACGGCCACGGCCGCACTCCGACCGGGCGCGGGCACCGCGATCGTCGCATCCGCTCGTCGCAGCGGGGCGGGCCGAACCGGGCCACGCTCCGCGAGTCAGGAGATCCCCGTGCACCGATCCCGATCCCGTACGGCCGCGTTGCTCACCGCGGCCGCCACCCTGACCCTGGGCGCGTTCGCCCTGGTCACCAACTCCGGACCGGCGGCCGCGCACGGCGCGGCCATGACGCCGGGCGCCCGCACCTACCTGTGCTGGAAGGACGGCCTCACCGGGACCGGTGAGATCCGGCCGAACAACCCCGCCTGCTCGTCGGCGGTGGCCGAGAGCGGCGCGAACTCGCTGTACAACTGGTTCAGCGTGCTGCGCTCCGACGCCGGCGGGCGGACCGTCGGGTTCATCCCCGACGGCAAGCTGTGCAGCGGCGGCAACCCCGGCTTCAGCGGGTACGACGCGGCGCGCAACGACTGGCCGATCACCCACCTGACGGCGGGCCGGTCGATGGAGTTCCGGTACAGCAACTGGGCCCACCACCCGGGCACGTTCTACTTCTACGTGACCAAGGACAGCTGGAGCCCGAACCGGCCGCTGGCCTGGAGCGACCTGGAGGAGCAGCCGTTCCTGCAGGTGACCAACCCGCCGCAGCGCGGCGCGGTCGGCACCAACGACGGTCACTACTACTTCACCGGCAACCTGCCGTCGAACAAGAGCGGCCGGCACATCATCTACTCGCGCTGGGTCCGCTCGGACAGCCAGGAGAACTTCTTCGGCTGCTCGGACGTGACGTTCGACGGCGGTAACGGCGAGGTGACCGGGATCGGCTCGGGCGGCAGCAACCCCCCGACGACCGCGCCGCCGACCTCGCCTCCGCCGGTGACGACCAGCCCGACCATGCCGGCCGGCTCCTGCATGGCGGTGTACAAGGTGGTCACCGCCTGGGGTGGCGGCTTCCAGGGCGAAGTGACGATCATGAACCACAGCACCCGGACGTACTCCGGGTGGACCGCGAACTGGACCTGGCCCAGCGGCCAGACCATCAACCAGGTGTGGAACGGCACGCTGAGCGGCAGCGGGGCGTCGGTGAGCGTCTCCAACGCCGCCTACAACGGCAGCGTCCCGCCGGAGGGCACCACCACGTTCGGCTTCACCGCGAACTTCTCCGGCACCAACACCCTGCCGACGGTCACCTGCACCGGCAGGTGACCCCGTAACGGGAAGGGCCCTCGGGGAACACCCCCGGGGGCCCTTCCTCGTCACGCTCGGGTCAGCGGACCATGCTGCCGACGACCGGCTTGGTGAGCAGCGCGGACTGGTTGCGCTGGATGCCCGGGTCGAGCGTCTTGGCCACGAAGATGGCGTGCCAGATGCAGAAGATCAGCACGGTCCACACCTTGCGGGAGTGGTCCGCCTCCTCCCGCTTGTGCTCCTCCAGCAGGCGCATCGCGTACGACAGGTCGATCAGGTCGCCCGCGCCCGAGGTGGACAGCACGTGCCGCGCCCACTCGTACATCTCGCCGCGCAGCCAGACCCGGGTCGGGGTCGGGAAGCCCAGCTTCTTGCGGTTGACGATGGCCGGCGGCACGACGCCCTGCAGCGCCTGGCGCATCGCGTACTTGGTGGCCTCGGAGCGGGGCGGCAGCTTCAGGTCGACCGGGATGCCGGCGGCGACGTTGAACACCTCCCGGTCCAGGAACGGCACCCGCACCTCCAGTGAGTGCGCCATCGAGATCCGGTCGGCCTTGACCAGGATGTCGCCGCGCAGCCAGGTGTAGAGGTCGACGTACTGCATCTTGGTGACGTCGTCCAGCTCGGTGCACTCGGCGTAGATCGGGGCGGTCACGTCGGTGTAGCGCACCGAGGGGTCGTAGCGGCGCAGCAGGTGCTGCTTCTCCTCCTCGGTGAACATCCGGGCGTTGCCGTAGTAGCGCTGCTCGATCGGGGTGGTGCCGCGCTCCAGGAAGCTCTTGCCCTTGACCCCCTGCGGAATGGCCTTGGACACCGCGCGCAGGCCCTTCTGCACGCCGTCGGGCAGGCTGTTCACCGAGTTGAGCGACAGCGGCTCCCGGTAGATCGTGTAGCCGCCGAAGAACTCGTCCGCGCCCTCGCCGGAGAGCACCACCGTGACGTGCTCGGCGGCCTTCTTCGCCACGAAGTACAGCGGCACCAGCGCCGGGTCGGCGACCGGGTCGTCCAGGTGCCAGACGATCTTCGGCAGCGCGTCGATCATGTCCTGCGGCCCGATCTTGGTCGGGATGGTGGTCACGTCGAGGTGCCGGGCCGAGTCCTGGGCCACGTCGATCTCGGAGTAGCCGGGCACGTCGTAGCCGACGGTGAAGGTGAGGATGTTCGGGTTGAACTCGCGGGCCAGCGCCACCACGGCGGTGGAGTCGATGCCGCTGGACAGGAACGAGCCGACCGGCACGTCCGAGCGCATGTGCATCCGGACGCTCTCCCGCAGCGTCTCCCGGATGTCGTGGTAGAGCCGCTGCTCGTCGGAGACCGGGGCCGGCCGGAACACCGGGCGGTACCAGCGGCGCACCTCGATCCGGCCACCAGGGGTCCAGTTCAGGTACTCCCCCGAGCCGATCCGGCTGATCCCCTTGTGCAGCGTGCCCGGCTCCGGCACGTACTGCAGCGTCAGGTAGTGGCTCAGGTTGGCGGTGTCGATGCCCGCGTCGCCCTGGTACGCCGAGTGCGCGAACGGCAGCAGCGCCTTCTTCTCCGACGCCAGGTAGAGGCCGTCCTGGGTCTCCAGGTAGTGCAGCGGCTTGATGCCGAAGTAGTCCCGGGCGCCGAAGGCCCGCCGCTCCTGCCGGTCCCAGATGACGAACGCGAACATGCCGCGCAGCTTGGTGAGCACCTGCTCACCCCAGTAGTGGTAGCCGGCGACGATCACCTCGCCGTCGCCGTTGGTGGCGAACTGGGCGCCGTAGTCGCGGATCAGCTCCTCGCGCAGCTCGATGTAGTTGTAGATCTCGCCGTTGAAGGTGAGCAGGTACCGCCCGCCCGCGTACGGCAGGGGCTCGTGGCTCAGCGCCACGTCGATGATCGCCAGGCGCTTGTGCGCGAACACACCGTCCGCGTACCGGCCGGAGGCGTCGCCGACCACCTCGACCCCGGTCTCGTCCGGGCCACGGTGGTGCAGGCACTCCAGTGCGCCGGCGATGTTGTCGCGGTGGGCGGCGGCGTCGCCGCGCGCGCTGAAGAAGGCCAGGAGTCCGCACATGGCCGCCATCTTTCCACGCGCCGGAAGCCTCCGTCGCGGCACCGCAGGCACCTCCCGCTGTCGTGCGCGCGGTACCGTCTGGACCAGCGACGAGGCTCAGGGAGGGACGGATCATGGCCGAGGAGCGGACGCGACAGGGCAAACCGGCGGACGGTACGGAGTCGCACGACCCGGACTTCCCGGAGGCGTTCCTGTCGTTCATGCGCCAGGGCTGGCGGGACACCGAACTGCCGGTCGCCCCGCGCCCGGAGGCGCCCAACCATGCCAAGCGGCGGGCCGCGCTGGCCGAGGCCTTCCCGGGCGAGACGCTGGTCATCCCCACGGGCAACGAGAAGGTACGCGCCAACGACACCGAGCACCGGTTCCGTCCGGGCAGCGACTTCGCGTACCTGACCGGCGACCTGGAGCCGGACAGCGTCCTCGTGCTGCGCCCGGGTGGCGAGTCCACGCTGTTCATGCGGCCCCGGTCGTCGCGGGTGACCGACGAGTTCTTCCGCAGCCGGCACGGTGAGCTGTGGGTGGGCCGCCGGCCGACGCTGCGGGAGAAGTCCACCGAGCTGGGCCTGCCGACGGCCGACCTGAGCGAGCTGGACGCGACGCTGGCCGAGCTGGCGCCGGGGCGTACCCGGGTGCTGCGCGGCTTCGACGCCCGGGTGGACGCGGCGGTGCGTCAGTACGACGGCGCGCGCGCCGACGGTCAGCCCGGCCGCGACCGGGAGCTGGCCATCGCGATCGCCGAGCTGAAGCTGGTCAAGGACGAGTGGGAGATCGCGCAGCTCCAGGAGGCGTGCGACGCCACGGTGCGCGGCTTCGAGGACGTGGCACGGGCGCTGCCGGCCGACCGCGGCGTCTCCGAGCGGCTGCTGGAGGGCGTCTTCGCGCTGCGCGCCCGGCACGACGGCAACGACGTCGGGTACGGCTCGATCGTCGGGGCCGGCGAGCACGCCACTGTCCTGCACTGGGTGCACAACCACGGCGCCACCCGTCCGGGTGACCTGCTGCTGATGGACATGGGCGTGGAGAACCGCAACCTCTACACCGCCGACGTCACCCGGGTGCTGCCGGTCGACGGCCGGTTCACGCCGTTGCAGCGCCAGGTCTACGACGCCGTGTACGCCGCCCAGCAGGCCGGCATCGAGATGTGCCGGCCGGGCGTGGCGTTCCGGGACGTGCACCTGGCCTCGATGCGGGTGCTGGCGGAGGCGCTGAAGGATCTCGGGCTGCTGCCGGTGAGCGTGGACGAGGCGATGGACCCGGCCTCCACGGTCTACCGGCGGTGGACGCTGCACGGCACCAGCCACATGCTCGGCATCGACGTGCACGACTGCGCCAACGCGCGCAAGGAGAACTACCGGGAGGGTCCGCTCGGCGAGGGGTACGTGCTGACCGTCGAGCCGGGGCTCTACTTCCAGCCGGAGGACGAGATGGTCCCCGAGGAGCTGCGGGGCATCGGCGTGCGGATCGAGGACGACATCCTGGTCACCGCGGACGGTCCGGTGAACCTGTCGGCCGGTCTGCCGCGGCGCTCCGACGAGGTGGAGACCTGGCTGGCCGAGCAGCGTGAGGCGGGCCCCCGCCTGCCCGGCTGAGTCCTGCGGGCCGCGATCTTCCGGCGGGCCCCACCACCGCGCCTTCACGGCAGGTGGTGGGGCCCGCCGCCGTCTGGGGGGAGTTGCGGTCCGCTCACGTGGTTGGTCACCGACCGCCGATCGTGGGAGGAATGCGGGCTTTTTTCGGATACGTCTTCCTCGCGAGGAACCTTCTCATACGGTGCTGATCAGAGGCTACAACCGGTTTGTAGCTGGTCGCCCGGCCTGGGGCGGTGCGACCCGTTTGGGAAGAACCGAAAGGGCTCTCATCTCATGTCGAACGATGTAACGACACCCGACGGTGGAGCGCCGATGGCGCCTGCCCCGCGGACGAGCAAGCGGCGGGCGCTCTGGGTCGCCACCGGCGTGGCCGGGCTGACCGGCGTCGTCGGGCTGGCGGCGCTGGGCGGTCTCGCCGCCCGCGACGACAAGTCCGGCACCGAGCCGGTGGCGGACAACCACGCCGCCGCTCCCCAGAACGCCGGCAACGACTCCCACTCCGACGACGAGGGGAAGGACGGCAAGGACCGTGGCCAGGAAGGCCGCGACCGCGGCGAGTGGGGCCCGGACAAGGGCGACTGGGGCAAGGACGGCAAGGACGACCACGGCAAGACCCGCGAGGTCGCCTGCGACGACGACGCCCTGATCGACGCCCTCGAACTCGCCAACCGCGACCACGGCGGCACCCTCAAGCTCGCCGAGAACTGCACCTACGAACTCGTCGTCAAGGACCGCAAGTTCGGCTCCGCCCTGCCCGAGATCAAGCAGGACGTCACCATCAAGGGCAACGGCTCCACCATCAAGCGCGACGCCGAAGACACCTTCCGCATCTTCCGCGTCCGCGACGGCGGCGACCTCACCCTCAAGGACCTCACAATCAAGGGCGGCAACGCCAACGAGTTCAAGTACCCCGGGCCGTCCGCGCCGAAGGCGGCCGACCCGGCCGAACTGGATGCCAAGCGGGTCGAGGGTGACGGCGGCGCGCTGCTGGTCGAGCGCGGCGGCAGCGCGCACCTGGACAACGTGAAGCTGACCGACAACAACGCCGAGGGCGACGGCGGCGCCATCGCCAACTACGGCCGCACCTGGCTCAAGGAGAGCAAGGTCGTCAACAACCACGCCCAGGGCGACGGCGGCGGCATCTTCAACGAGGGCATCCTCAAGGTCGAGGAAACCCACGTCGACGACAACACCGCCGGCGGCAACGGCGGCGGCATCGCCAACGGCAGCGGTGAGCACCACGACGGGCCGGTCGACCTGGCCTCGGCGGCGAAGGCCGACAAGGGTGAGCACGGCAAGCACCGCGCCGGCACGGTCGAGATCACCGGGGCGTACGAGGGCAAGGACGCCTCGTTGAGCACCCTGAGCCGCAACCGGGCGGGCCACAACGGTGGCGGCCTGTTCAGCAGCGGCGGCTGGGTCACCGTCTCGTTCACCGCGATCGGCGGCAACGTCGCCTGCGACAACGGTGGCGGCGTCTACGCCGAGAACACCGACCTGCTCCTGGAGAAGGTCCACGTGGCGGGTAACCACGCCGACGGCAACGGCGGCGGCGTGGTGACGACCGGCGGGCGCGACTGGGCCGGCAACGGCGCCGAGAAGGACGGCCTCGCGGGCAGCGCCACGATCGCCGACAGTGCGGTCGTGGACAACACGGCCGGCCGCTTCGGTGGCGGCATCTACAACGGTGAGTGGCTCATCAAGATCGAGGACGGCTTCCTCACCCGCGAGCACGACAAGGACGACAACGCCACCCTCACCATCCGCGACACCGAGATCAAGGCCAACACCGCCCTCAACGGCGGCGGCATCTTCAACAACAAGGCCAAGATCACCCTCACCAAGACCCACGTCACCAAGAACACCGCCACCGACTCCAGCAAGCTCCACCGGGTCGCCGGCGGCGTCCTCAACAACGAAGGACGCGTCAAGCTCGACGACAAGTCCCTCATCAGCAACAACGACCCCACCAACTGCGCCAACACCGTCGAGGACTGCTTCAACTGATTCGCTCCACCACATAACCCGGGGTGCCCTCCTTCCGCCGCGCGGCGGGAGGAGGGCTCCCGACCTCGGAGCGGCCCGGCTGGCCGTGGTGTCCCCCACCGGGGCGTCCGGACCGCACTGCGCCCGCCCATCCCACCCGCACCCTTATGCGGGTTTTTTTCGTATATGGCCACGAGGCGAAGAAGGTTCTCATACGGTCGTTCTCAGCAGCTACAACCGATTTGTAGCGAAGGCCGCCTCGCCAGGGCGAAGCGACCTTGTCAGGTACAAGGAGAGGGCAGAGAGCTCCGATGTCCAACTACCTTCGCAATAACAATGACGCCACCAGCAAGACCATCTCCCCGCTCCGGCGTCGCCGGATGTGGCTCGCCACGGGCGTCGTGGGCCTGACCGGAGCGGTCAGCCTCGCCGGCGTGGCCTACGCGACCACCGGGGCCACCGGCCCGCACCGGCTCGCCGACGTCAAGTGGTCGACCACGCAGCAGCTCAGCGACGACGACCACGGCGACAAGGGCGAGTACGGCCGGGACGGGTACGACAAGGACGGCAAGGACGGCAAGGACGGCAAGGACCGTGGCCAGGAAGGCCGTGACCGCGGCGAGTGGGGCCCGGACAAGGGCGACTGGGGCAAGGACGGCAAGGACGACCACGGCAAGACCCGCGAGGTCGCCTGCGACGACGACGCCCTGATCGACGCCCTCGAACTCGCCAACCGCGACCACGGCGGCACCCTCAAGCTCGCCGAGAACTGCACCTACGAACTCGTCGTCAAGGACCGCAAGTTCGGCTCCGCCCTGCCCGAGATCAAGCAGGACGTCACCATCAAGGGCAACGGCTCCACCATCAAGCGCGACGCCGAAGACACCTTCCGCATCTTCCGCGTCCGCGACGGCGGCGACCTCACCCTCAAGGACCTCACAATCAAGGGCGGCAACGCCAACGAGTTCAAGTACCCGGGTGGCGGCGGCCAGCCGCCGGCCGCCGCTCCGGCGGCCGCCCCGGCGGTGGCGGCCCCGGCCGCTCCGGCTGTCGCGGCTCCGGCCGCGGCGACCACGGCCGCCGCTGTCACGCCCGTCGCCGACGGCATGAACGGCGGCAAGGACGACGACAAGCGGGTCGAGGGTGACGGCGGCGCGCTGCTGGTCGAGCGCGGCGGCAGCGCCTACCTGGACAACGTGAAGCTCGTCGACAACAACGCCGAGGGCGACGGCGGCGCCGTCGCCAACTACGGCCGCACCTGGCTCAAGGAGAGCAAGGTCGTCAACAACCACGCCCAGGGCGACGGCGGCGGCATCTTCAACGAGGGCATCCTCAAGGTCGAGGAAACCCACGTCGACGACAACACCGCCGGCGGCAACGGCGGCGGCATCGCCAACGGCGGCGGCTTCTCCGGCGAGCACGGCCCGGCGGCCTCGGCCGCGCCGAAGGGCTACGACAAGAAGGAGAAGCACCACGAGGCCGGGATCGTCGAGATCTTCGGTTCCGACCACGGCAAGGACGGCATCAAGTCCAGCCTGTCGGACAACCGCGCCGGCAAGAACGGCGGCGGTCTGTTCAGCAGCGGCGGCACCGTCACGGTCTCCTTCACCGCGATCACGGGCAACACCGCCTGCGAGAACGGTGGCGGCGTCTACGCCGAGAACACGGACCTGGACCTGGACAAGGTGCACGTGGCCAAGAACCACGCCGACGGCAACGGCGGCGGCGTGGTGGTCACCGGCGGCAAGCACTGGGGCTACCCGAACGACAAGGAGCACGCCAGCGCCACGATCGCCGACAGCAAGATCGTCGACAACACCGCCAACCGCTTCGGCGGCGGCATCTACAACGGTGAGTGGCTCATCAAGATCGAGGACGGCTTCCTCACCCGCGAGCACGACAAGGACGACAACGCCACCCTCACCATCCGCGACACCGAGATCAAGGCCAACACCGCCCTCAACGGCGGCGGCATCTTCAACAACAAGGCCAAGATCACCCTCACCAAGACCCACGTCACCAAGAACACCGCCACCGACTCCAGCAAGCTCCACCGGGTCGCCGGCGGCGTCCTCAACAACGAAGGACGCGTCAAGCTCGACGACAAGTCCCTCATCAGCAACAACGACCCCACCAACTGCGCCAACACCGTCGAGGACTGCTTCAACTGACCTGACGGTTCCGGGGTACGCGACCGGCCCCCTGCCACGTGACGTGGCAGGGGGCCGGTCGGCCGTGCCGGTCAGCTCTGGACGAACACCGCCACGCTGCGCGCGGGCACGGTGAACGTGCCGGCGGCCCGGTCGAACGAGGCGGTACGCAGCGCCGGGTCGGCCGAGTTCCGCAGCACCGGATGCAGCGTCACGTTCGCCCCGCGCAGCCCGGTGACCGCCGCCGTCGCCGTCTCCGGCGTGGCGTTGAAGACGACGGTCACCGACTTCCACGTCCCGTCCAGCCCGCGCGCGTCGAGGGTCATGGTGAGCACGCCCGGCGTCTCCTTCGTCCCGGACAGCGGGAACGCCACCCGCTTCTGCACCTGCTCGGCGCTGCTGAGCCCGAACACCGGCGAGGATCGGCGGACGCGCAGCAGCTCCGCGTACCGGGCGTCGGCCAGTTCGACCGCCGCGCAGTCCGGCACCAGCAACGGGTCGGCCAGCAGCGGCTTCGCGTACGACCACTTGTCGCGGTTGTCGGCCTCCGGCGGCAGGCCCGCGCCGAACCCGTTGCCCTGGGCGCAGTCCCAGCGGATCTGGTTGAACCAGTCCCCCGAGTTGTACGAGTTGCGGTCCAGCGACTTCGAGCGCAGCCGCTCCGAGCCGGTGGTGACGAACCCGGCGCCCTGCCCGAGCGCTGTGGTCGCCAGCGCGAGCACCTGCATCCGGGCCCGGTCCTGCGCCGAGGTCCCCTGCGGCAGCTTGTACGCCAGCGCGTCGTACAGGATCTCGTTGTCGTGCGCGTCGACGTAGGTGACCGCCTCGCCCGGCGCGGCCGTGTATCCGGCCGGCGCGCCCTTGTAGTCGACCTGCGCGCCGGTGACCCGCTTCCCGGAGGAGTCGGTGAACCGGTAGTCGCGCAGGTTACCGGTCAGGCCCACCTTGATCAGGTCGTGCTGGTGCAGCAGCCGGGCCCGCTGCTCGGCCGCCGTGCCGTTGACCTCGTCGCCGTTCGGGTCGGTGTAGAGGCCGGAGGCGAAGCCCTGCGCGCGCGGGTTCGCGTCGAACGGGCCGCCGCCGCGCACCGCGTCGCGGAGCCGGTCGTTGAACGTGCCGATGCCGGTGCCGGCCATGTTGATCTGGGTGGCCTGCGTGAACCGGGCGTCGTCGGCGACCTCGCCGAAGTTCCAGCCCTCGCCGTAGAGCAGGATCTTCCGGCCGTCCACGCCGTCGCGGGCGAGCGTGAGCTTGTCCAGCGCGGCCCGTACGGCCAGGATGTTCGCCTTCGGGTGGTGGCCCATCAGGTCGAACCGGAAGCCGTCGACCTTGTACGCCTTGGCCCAGGTGACGATCGACTCCACCACGAGCTTGCCCATCATGGCGTGCTCCGGGGCGGTGTTGGCGCAGCAGGTCGAGTTGGCCACCGACCCGTCGTCCAGGAGCCGGTGGTAGTAGCCCGGCACCACCTGGTCGAGCACCGACTTCGGGTCGGCGCCGGCGGCCGAGGTGTGGTTGTAGACCACGTCCATGACCACCCGCAGGCCGGCCTTGTTCACCCCGGCGACCATCTGCCGGAACTCGGTGGTGCGCTTGGCGCCGTTCGGGTCGGTGGCGTACCCGCCCTCCGGCACCGTGTAGTGCAGCGGGTCGTACCCCCAGTTGTAGCCGTCGGTGTCGGCGACCGCCGCGACGCACTTCTGCTGCTGGTCGGAGTCCGGCGGCAGCGCGGCCAGGTCGCAGGCCGGCTGGGCCTGGTCGGCCCGCTTCTCCGGGATGGTGGCGAAGTCGAACGCGGGCAGCAGGTGCAGGTAGTTGACCCCGGCGTCGCCGAGCGCCCGCAGGTGCTTCATGCCTGCCGTCTGCGGGTCGGTGAACGCCAGGTAGGTGCCGCGCCGCTCGGCCGGAACCGTGTTGTCGGCGATGGAGAAGTCCCGCACCGACAGCTCGGTGATCTGGGCCTTCGACGCCGGCGGGGCGGCCGGCTTGCGCAGGTTCGCCCAGCCGGCCGGCGCGAGCGCCGGGTCGGTCAGGTCGACGATCTGGCTGTGCGTGGAGTTCGGCGCGAGCGCCACCGAGTACGGGTCGGTCACCGACGCGGTGACCACCTTCTGTGTCGCCGGCTGCCACGCCTGCACCTGGTAGCGGTAGTAGCGGCCGGTCCACGCCTTCGTCCCGCGCACCGACCAGACACCGGTGCGGTCGTCGCGTCGCATCGCCACAGTGGTCGGCTCGGCCGTGGGCGAGTCGAACAGCTCCAGCGCCACCTTCTGCGCGGTGGGCGCCCACACGGCCAGCGTGGGTACCCGCCCGGCGAACGTCGGGCCGAGTTTCGCGCCGGTCGCGGCCGCGTAGACGTCGTCGAGCACACCGGGGATCTGCACGCCGGTGGCGGCGAGCAGGGCGCCCTCGGCGTCCCGCTCGGTCACCACGAGCTGCCCGCGCAGCGCCGCCGGCACCTTGGCCAGGTCGCCGCGCGCGAGCGTGAAGGCGCGACGGTCCCAGAGATGGGGGTACGCCTGTCGTTGCGCCTCGGTCAGCCCGTTGCGCTGCGCCCGCAGCGGCAACTCGGTGTACGTGCCGGTCAGCTCGCCGTCGGCGACGCCGATTCCACCGGCCGGGGCGACCGCGAGCGCGTACCGCCTGCCGTCGGTCGGGCCGGTGGCCCAGGCGACTGTGGACCTGTCGATCCAGTTCGCCTTCTGCCTGGTGATGTCGATGTCGGTCGCGGCGCCGGACGTGGTGGTCGGCAGCAGCCGGCCCTTGACGCCGGCGAGCAGCCACACCTCGCGCCCGGCGGTGGCGAAGTCGAGCCGCTGGTCCTCGGGGTGGTCCTTCTGGTCGCCGGAGTGCACGATGTAGCTCAGCCCGGTCGCGCCGGCGCTCAGCGGCACCCGGAACACCGCGCCGTAGGCGTCGATCTTCTCCGGCTTGAGCGGCGTGGCCCAGTCGGTCGGGCTGGCGGCGCCGTCCCACAGGTGCAGGCCCCAGCCGTCGTAGTTGCCGTCGGCCTTGCGCCAGTGGATCAGCGCCGTGTCCGGCGCCACCGGCGGGTCGGGCTCGCCGGTGGCGGCCTGCCGCGTCGGGTACACCTCGGCGTCGCCCTGCTTGACCCAGACCTCCCCGGTCCGGGTCACGTCGATGAAGCGGTCGGCCGCGACGTCCTTGTTGCCGCCGGAGTCGACCACGACGAAGCCGACCGACTTCGCGCCCGGCTTGAGCTTCACCCAGGCGAACCGGCCGTACGAGTCCTCGCCGGCGAACGGCTGCCCGGCGGGCCATTCGGTGACGTACGCCGGGTCGATGTCACCCCAGGCGTAGAGCCGCCAGTCGTCGTACCCGCCGGCCGGGCGCTTGTAGTGCACGATCGCCCAGTCCCGCGACTCGCCCCGGTCCGGGGTGCCGACGGTGCCGGTGGCGCGGGCGGTGGCGGTGCGGCCCTTGCCGTCGCGGACCACTGCCTTGTACTCGACGGTGGTGCCGCCGGCCAGGCCGGTGAGGTCGTGGTGCACGGTGTACGGGGCGCGGTGCGCGCTGCCCAGCAGCGTCCACTTCCCGCCGTCGACCCGGGCGGCGAACGTGACGGTGGCGAGCGGGTCGCCGGTGACCTGGGCGGTGACGGTGGCCTTGCCGGGGGCGGGCTCATCACCCGGCTCGGTGATCGTGATCTTCGGAGCGGCCCCGGGGTGCGGGATGGCCCGGTCGGCCTTGAGCACCACCGCCGACATCGCCGGCACGGTGAGGCTCAGTTTGCCGTCGGCAGCGGCCGTCACGTCCGCGGCGCCGCCGTACACGCCGGTGAAGCGGGCGCTGGCCGACCAGGTGTCCACCGTGACAGTCTGCGGGGTGGCGGCGTTGTTCACCGCCGCCACGTACTCGATCCGGTCGGCGGGCAGGACGCGGGAGAACGCGAAGACGCCGGGACCGTCGGCGGCGTGCCGGGTGACCTGGACGCCGTCGCGCAGCGCCGGGTGCGCGGCCCGCAGGCCGCCCAGCTCGGCGATGGTCCGGTAGAGCGGGTGGCGGGTGTCGTACTGGTCGACGGCGTGGGTGCGGGTGGTGCCGATCAGGTCGTCGTCGAGGTAGTCGAGGGTCCGGGAGGCGAACATGTCCTGCCGGGCGTCCTTGTCCCCGCCCGGGCCGGTGAAGCCCTGCTCGTCGCCGGAGTAGACGACCGGCTGGCCACGGGTGAGGAACATGAGCTGGTGGGCGAGCCGGCTGCGCGTCAGCTGGGCGGCGTCGTCCCCGCCGCCGGCGGCGACGAACGAGCCGATCCGGCCCATGTCGTGGTTGCCGAGGAACGTGGTGAGCCGGTTGGCGTTCGTGTCCCGCGCGGTGTAGAGGTCGTCCTTGGCGTACACGTCGGCGAGGGCCTTGGCCGAGCCGTCGGCGGCGGCGTAGCCACGTGCCGCCTCCTGGAAGGAGAAGTCGAGCGTGGCGGGGAGGCCGCCGCGCCGCACGTAGGTGGACTGGATCTCCTGTTCGGCGCTGTAGACCTCGCCGAACATGAAGAAGTCCTTCTTGCCGGCCTTCGCCGCGGCGGCGTCGATGCCGCGGGCGAACTGCGGCCAGAACTCGAGGTTCGAGTGCTTGACGGTGTCGAGGCGGAACCCGTCCACGCCGGCCTTGCCGATCCACTCGGCGTAGATGTCGGTCATGCCGCGCACCACTTCGGGCCGCTCGGTCCACAGGTCGTCCAGGCGGGAGAAGTCGCCGTACTCGCTGTTCTCCCCGGCGAAGGTGGAGTCACCGCGGTTGTGGTACATGGTCGGGTCGTTCAGCCACGCCGGTACCTTGACCTTCGCGTCGGCGGGGGTGGCGAACACCGGGGTGTACGGGAACGACTTCTCGTTGACGGCGGGGAACTTCCGGGTGCCGTCGGCGTAGTTCCGGTCCTCGAAGGGTCGTCCCTGCGCGTCGCGGTAGGGCGCGGTCTTCTTGTCCACGTAGCCGTACTTGTCCTCGGCGTACCGGATGACGTCGGCGGTGTGGTTCACGATGATGTCGAGGTAGACCTTGATGCCCCGCCGGTGGGCGAGGTCGACCAGCTTCTTCAGCTCCGCGTTCGTGCCGAAGTGCGGGTCGACCTGGGTGAAGTCGGTGATCCAGTAGCCGTGGTAGCCGGCCGAGACGTCGGCGCCGGTGCCCTGCACGGGCCGGTTCTTGAAGATCGGGGCGAGCCAGATGGCGGTGGTGCCGAGCCCTTGGATGTAGTCCATCCGGTCGATCAGGCCCTTGAGGTCGCCGCCGTGGTAGAAGCCCTTGTCGGTCGGGTCGTGGCCGGTGGTGAGCCGGCCGCCGGTGAGGCCGCCGTTGTCGTTGCGCTTGTCGCCGTTGGCGAAGCGGTCCGGCAGGACGAAGTAGAACTGCTCGGCCTTGGCGGTGTTGCGGCTCGCCGCGAGCAGCGCGTCGGGCGAGGGCTCGTGGTTCCACTGGGGAGCGTTGCCGGCGGCGAGGACGTCGGGGGTGGCGGCGCGCTCGGGAGCGTCGTCGCCGAGCTGATGGAGGGCCACCGGAACGCCGACGACGGCGAGCACGAGGGAGGTGACCAGGGCGAGCAGCGCCTTGGGGGATATCGGCGGCGGTTTCATCGACGGCCTTTCTCTGGTCGCTGATTCGCCCGCACGCTAGCCCTTGCCGAAACATTCTGCAATACCTTGCAAACCATGCTGCAACAAAGCAGTTACCTTGCAAGAGAGTGCACGCGTGTCGCCCCGATCCCGGGGCGCGGGTTCTACCGAGCGACGCAGGGCGTGCCGTCGACGGTGCAGCTCGCCGGCCGGGTGCCCGCCCGCTCGATGTGGAACCGCACCGCCAGGGACTGCCCGGGGGCCAGGTCGAATCCGCTGCGGTAGGTGAAGACGCCGTCGTCGAAACGGAACACGCCCTGCTCGGCGCCCTCGACCCAGGCGGTGACCAGCCTTCCGCCGGGGAAGACCGCGCGCACCGTCCAGCCCCGGTGCGAACGCGCGGTGTTGACGAGCAGCACCTCGCCGATGAAGCCGCCGTCGAAAGCGCTCTGCACGCTGTACCTGCCGGTCACCGCGGACGGCGGCGCCACCGGCGGCGGAGACGACGGGGGCGGCACCGGCCGGGCGACGCCCCGGGGGCTGGGCGTCGACGCGGCCGGCGTCGGCCGGGCGGGCAGCTCCGTGGAGCGGGGCGACAGGCCCGGCAACACCGGAGCGGTCGCGGAGACCGGCGACGGACCGCTGGCGCTGACCGCCGTGGGGGTCGGCGGCGCGTGCGGCAGCGGCATCAGCGGATCGGGCGGATCGGCCGCCGGGAACGTGCTCCGTCCCCGCACCGAACCGAGCGCCACCGCCAACAGGACCACCATCACGACCACGCCGGCGGCGACGAGGATCCAGGGGGACGAGGTCATGGCGGCCCCGGGCTGCGGGCCGGAGCGACGCGTGTGGGACATGGTCCTCCTGTCGGGGTCCGGGCCAGCGTAGCCACCGGGACCGGGCCGCGGCGAGCGGCCGGAATCGGGCCTGCCGCACGGCGCGGACTCCTGATACCTTGCACGCCGATCAATGACCACAATGGCTCGTCGAGCCGGTAGGACGGATGGCCAGTGACTGAGTGGCAGGGCAACATCCGGCGGGCGTCCACGGCGGACGCCGCCGTCGTGACCGCGATTCTCGCCGAGGCGTTCATGCAGGATCCGGTGAGCGGCTGGGTCTTCCCGGCCGACGACCACCGCGCGCGGGTCCATCCCGCCTTCTTCGGGCCGTTCGTCGCGCTGGCGCTGCGCACCGGCGAGGTCCACCTCGCGGGCGACGGGCTGGGCGCCACGCTCTGGCTGCCCACCGGCGACGGCCACGAGGCCGCGGAGGGCGACGAGTTCGCCGGGATGGAGGCCGCGATCGGCGCCGAGGCCATGAAGCGGTTCGGCATGCTCGACGAGATGATGGGCGCCCGCCACCCGAGCGAGCCGCACTGGTACCTGCCCTTCATCGCGGTACACCCGGACCATCACGGCAAGGGCGTCGGGTCGGCGCTGCTGCGTAACAAGCTGGCCGAGCTGGATCAGGCCGGCTCCGCCGCGTACCTGGAAGCCAGCTCGCCGCGCAACGCCGCGCTCTACGAGCGGCTCGGGTTCCGGCGCCGCCCGGTCACGCTCGACCTGCCGGACGGGCCCAGCCTCTACCCGATGTGGCGCGACCCGGCCTGACCGGGATCGTCCCGCCCCGGCCTCACCCGGGGCGGGACGTCATCGCCGTACCGTCGTGGTGCTGACGTCGAGCGCGCCCACGACGGCGGCGAGCAGTCCGTCGAGCTGCCCCGGCAGGAACCGCCGGCAGTCCCGCATCCGGACGCCGACCTGCGGGTCGAAGATGTTCGCGGCCAGCCCGACCGCCTCGGCGAGGCTGGCCAGCAGCAGCGTGCCCGGGTCCAGTTCGGCCGGGGACGAGTGCATCAGCATGGCGGTCAGCCGTACCCGTGGTGACGCCGCCTGGTTCGGGTCGTTGGCCGGCCAGCGCACCGTCCGGCCGATCAGCTTGCCCTGCTCCCGGCGGAGCACGCCGGCGGTGACCAGCCGGGTGCCGACACGCTCGTTGATGTTGAGCTGGGTCCGCAGATAACGGATCCACAGCCGGGCCGGGTGCGCGCCCTCCCGACGCAGAATCTCGGTAATGAGCAGATCGGTGAGCGGCTCCTGCCAGAGTCGTGGATCGACAGCGGCGATTCCGCCACCGTCGAGGGCGATCCGGCCCTCGAACATCAATTCGGCGAGCGCGGCGCCGGCCAGCCCACACTCCAGCCGGTCGACTGCGACATGCGGCTTGCCGGTGAACTCGTCGTGTCCGATAAGGAACAGCGCATCCGCAAGCCGGTAGGTGGCCTGCGCCCCGGGGTAGGTCATGGTCCATCCTCGAACGGTGGCCGTGAACGTCGACACGGGACGGTACGGCATGACCACGCACAGCTCAATTCCGGTCGATCAGGAGCCCCCCAAATCGATATCGAGACGGGGTTGTGACGATCAGTGATCACCAATACCCTGCTTCAGGTTGTTCCGAAGTAGACAGCTGAACCCCCTCACTCCCCTCCCCTGGAGAAGCCTTGTCCTCCGATCCGTTTTTCTCTGACGGTGGGCTGCGCCGCGGTCGTCTCGGCACCGCTCACCTCGTCTTCTTCACCGTCGCCGCGTCGGCCCCGCTGACCGTTCTCGGCGGTGGCGTCACCACCATGTACGCGGTCAGCGGCAACATCGGCGCCGCGCTCGGATACGTGCTGCTCGCGGCAGTGCTCGCCGTCTTCGCCACCGGCTACGCCGCGATGAGCCGGTACGTCGCCAACGCGGGCGCGTTCTACGCGTACATCGCCAACGGCCTCGGTCGAGCCGGCGGGGTGGCCGGCTCGGCCGTCGCGCTGGCCGCGTACAACGCGATTCAGATCGGTCTCTACGGCCTGCTCGGCGCGATCCTCGGCGACTTCATGGACGCCAAGACCGGCATCAGCCTCGACTGGTGGGTCTGGGCGCTGCTGGCCTGGGTCTTCATCGGCGCGCTCGGCGTCCTGCGCATCGACCTGAACGCCACCGTGCTGGCGGTGCTGCTCATCCTCGAGTGCATCGCCGTGCTGATCTTCGACCTGGTCGCCTTCGCGAACCCGGCCGGCGGCGCCGTCACCACCGCCGGCATCAGCCCCGGCCACCTGTTCGGCGCCGGCTTCGGCGCGGTGCTCGCGTTCACCATCGCCTCCTTCACCGGCTTCGAGAGCGGCGCCATCTACAGCGAGGAGGTCAAGGACCCGCGGCGCACGGTGGCCCGGGCCACCTACATCGCCGTCGCGTTCACCGGCCTGTTCTACGCCTTCTCCGCGTGGGCGCTGACCGTGCTGACCGGCCCGGAAAACGCGCCGGCGGCCAGCGCCGAGGCGGGGCCCGGCGTCATCTTCGGCGCGCTCGACCAGTACACCGGCGCGGTCGTCGCGGACATCGCCAACGTCCTGTTCATCACCAGCGTGCTCGCCGCCCTGCTGTCGTTCCACAACGGCGTGGCGCGGTACCTGTTCGCGCTGGGCCGGGAGCGGGTCCTGCCGGGCTTCCTCGGCGCGACCTCCAGCCGCAGCGGCGCCCCGGTGGCGGGCTCGGTGGTGCAGAGCATCCTCGCCGTGGTGGTGTTCCTGGCGTTCGCGATGACCGGCCGTGACCCGGTCATCGACCTGTTCACCTGGCTGTCCGGCGCGGCGGCGGTCGGCGTCGTGCTGCTGATGACGCTCACCTCGGCCTCCGTCGTGGGCTTCTTCCGGGGCCGTCCCGGCCCGGAGAGCGCGTGGCAGCGGGCGATCGCCCCGGGGCTCGGCACGATCCTGCTCACCGCCGTGCTGCTGGTGCTGCTGTTCAACTTCGACGCGCTGCTCGCGCCCGACACCGCGAGCTACCTGAAGTGGCTGCTGCCGGCGATTCCGGTGGCGGCGGGCGTGCTCGGCCTGATCTGGGGCGCGGTGCTGCGCACCAGCCGGCCCGAGACGTACCGCCGGATCGGCCAGGTCACCGAGGAGGGCCTGCACGAGCCCGGCCTGCACCCGGCCCCCGAGGCCGACCGCTGGGCCGGCGCCCACCACCGCTGACGTCCGTCGGTGCGGCGGCCGGCCCGCGTGGCCGGCCGCCGCACCACCACGATCAGGCGGTACGGATGACAGTGCAGATGACCGGACCGTCCTCGGTGGTACGCAGCAGGTAGCGGTAACGCTCGCCGGGCACCGCGCCGCCCTGGCTGTCCAGGAACTCCCAGCGCACCGCCACCTCGGTGAGCAGCGCCGAGACCTGTTGCACGTCCTCGATCTGCGCGTTCGCGGCCACCAGTTCCCGCTCCTGGTAGTCGGGGGCGGCGCCGACGAAGCTGAGCGCCACCGCCGCCGGCGAGGTGAACGAGAAGCTGTAGGTGTCGGCGACCACCAGCCCGGGCAGGGCGTAGCAGCCGGCGATGGCCGGCACGTCGGCGGTGGTCAGCGCCACGCCGTACCGGTCGAAGAAGTCGGTGAGCGTGTCGAGGTCGGTGGAAGCCGTCACGACGCTCCTCATTACCGGCCCGGCGCGGCGGCAAACCTTCCTCAGCGCGGCGGGATCCGCACCTCGATCTCGGCTCCGAGGCGCGCGCCGCCGCTGAGGGCCAGGTCGTCGCCGCTCCAGAACCGTCCCGGGTCGTACCAGTTGGGCCGCCGCCCGGCGGGCAGCAGCCCCATCGCCTCGTACGTCACCGCCACCACCTCGGCGCAGTACGCCGTCTCCAACGCGTTGTCGCTGTTCTGCCCGCCGTCCGTGCTTTCGTCTCCGCTCCTGGTCCGGCCCCGGCCGCCGATCCGGCCCTTGATGCCGTCGAGGCTCAGGCGGCGCGGGTGCGGCACCCGGCCCCGGGCCCACCGCCAGGCGAGTTGCGCGGTGGACGGGAACGGCGTGCCGTCGAGACGGGCCACGGTACGCAGCACCGCCTCCTCCATCGCCGGGTCGGCCGGCGGCTCGAGCTGACGCAGCCAGCCCCGTTGGCCGTACCGGTTGGCCCAGACGCAGACCGCGTCGCGCAGGTCGTGCAGCTGCACGCCACGCTGGTGCGTGCCGGTCCACATGTCCGGCAGCGAACGGCCCAGCTCGGCGTGCCACATCAGCGGCGGCATGTCGTCGAGCACCACCGCCATGCCCACATGGTTGACCGGGCTGTTGGTGGTGAGCTGAATGGCGCGGTCCGGCACGCTGCGCCCGCGGAACACCCACAGATCGCCGGTGCGGGTCAGCTCCACGGCCTCGTCCAGGCTGATGCTCATGGAGGACTACCCTAAGCGGATGCGGCAACGGATGCGGTGGTGGAAGGTACTCGGACTCGCGGGTCTCGCCGGCGTCGCGGCGACCGGAGTGGTCGTGGCGCGCGCGGAACGGCGGCGCCGCGCGTACACCCCGGAGGAGATCCGGGACCGGCTGCGCGAGCGGCACGCGAAGGCGTCGTCGTCCTCCTGAACGGACAGTCACGGGGCGGCGCGGCCGGGCGGGTTCTCCTAGCATCGGCGTGATGGGAACCAGTTTCTGGGAAAGCCCGTTCGTCCTCGACCCCCGGCCCGCCGCGGTGGAGCGGCACGGCGACGTCGACCTGCACGTCCCCACCGGCGACGGCCGGCACCCCGCAGTCGTGATCGTGCACGGCGTGCCGGGCCCGCCCGACGCGCCGGACGCGCGCGACTGGCCGCTCTACCGCGGCTACGGCGCGCTGCTTGCCGAGCGGGGCGTGCTGGCCGCGATTCCCCAGCTCACCGTGGCCGGCCCGGACGACCTGTACGCCGTCGCCGCGCGGGTCGCCGCCGCCGCGGAACTGCTCCGCGCCGATCCTCGCGTCGACGCCGACCGGCTCGGCCTCTGGTTCTTCTCCGGCGCCGGCCTGCTGCTCGGCGACTGGCTCCGCGACCCGCCCCGCTGGCTGCGCGGCCTGGCCGCGACCTATCCGCTGCTGGCCCCGCTGCCCGGGTGGCCCCCGGTGGATCCGCGCTTCCGCCCGATCGACGCGCTCGACCTGCCCGCCCCCACCGGCGACGCCACCGCCAGCCCGGCGCGGCCGGACGACACCACGACGCCGGGCAGCGTGGCTTCCGGCGGCACGGGCACCGACGCCGCACGGCCGGGCGAGCCGGCTCGGCCGACGCTGGTGCTGACCAGGGCGGGCCGGGAACGGCCCGAGGTCGCACCCACCATCGAGGCGTTCACGGTGGTCGCCCGGCGGCGCGGCATCCCGCTGCACGTGGTGGACGTGCCGAACGGTCAGCACGGATTCGACGCGCTGGATCACACCGAGGAGTCCCGGGCCGCCGTACGCACCGCCCGCGACACCCTGCTCGACCTGCTGACCGCCCCCTGACCACCGGCCATCGCACCACCGAGACTTGCCGCGCCCGGCGCCCTCTCCCACTTCCCAGGCCCAGCGTCCCGCAGTACGGACCGCCACAAGATCTTGGTACGGAACGGCCCCTGAGGGGCCGTTCCGTACCAAGATCTCCCCACGCCCTCACCCCGCCTCGTTGATCATGAGGTTGGCCGGGACAAAACAGACACAAACTGCCGCCAACCTCATGATCAACGGGGCGGGTGGCGCACCGGAATCCCGCACCCGCGCTTGAGCACCCGTTCCCGCTCGCCCCGCCCGTTCTCGCTTTCCCGGCCTACAGCCCACCAGCCAGCGCCCACGCCGGACGATCAAGGAGTTTTGGTCCTCTGGCGGGCCGAATCCGTACACAAACTCCTTGATCACCTCGGCGGCGGCGCCCGGGGGAGGCAGCTAGGCGAGGCGGAGACGGGAGCAGGGCCGGGGACCGGAGCAGGGCCGGGGACCGGAGCAGGGGCCATGGCCCAGGGCGGGGACCGGAGTGCGGGCG
>NZ_MAGP01000146.1 GCF_002926165.1 Micromonospora chalcea
GCCTGGATCGGCCCGCGGCCGGTGGGCGCGACCGCGACCGGCGACCCGGTTGACCTGCCGCCGGCCGACCCGCGCCGGGACGGCTCCGGTTTCGCCGTGATGCTGGGCCCGACGGTGGTGGGTCACCACATCGACCGCGACTGACGAGCCAGCTGCGGGAGGGCGGCGGGAGACCGCCCCCTCCCGCCCCCCCCCCGCCCCCGCGATCTTGCACTTGCGGGCCGGTAGATGTCCTGAATGCCCCATCTGACCGGGTGGAAAGTGCAAGATCGCCGGCGAGGGCCGGTGCCAGCCTCGCCTGCCCGTCCCAGGCGCGTCGGGTCTCCCATGACCCGAGATCCGTGGTCCGTATCCCGGGAGCAGTCGTAGATCTTGGTACGAGAGCGCCCCCATGGGGGCGCTCTCGTACCAAGATCTACGGGTGGTTCGGGGCGCCGAGGCGAGGGAGGGCGCGCGGGGCGGCTCGAGTCGGCGAACCAGGGAGCTCGGGGCGGGATGGGCTCTCACGCCCGGCCCCTCCCTTCCCGGTGATCAAGGAGTTTGTGTCCTTGTCGGGGCGGTGTCAGTCCGCAAACTCCTTGATAAACGGGGGAGACGGAGGGGGAGAGGGAGACGGGAGGGAGCGGGCGGGTGGGGTTACAGGCGGTGGCCCTGGGGGTCTCGGGCGATGATGCCGTCCAGGCGGGTTCCCGGAGTCAGGGTCTTCGGGTCGAACCAGAAGATCACCACCTGGGGGTCCTCGCTCCACCTGGCCAGCTTCGCCTCGACCTGCCGGCCGTCGACTGTCCCGACGATGCGGGCCGCCGGCCCGACGAAGTAGCCGAACGTCGGTATCGACGTGTCGGTGGGCGCCCGCTGCTGGTCGTACCCGATCTCGTGGAACCCGGCCCGGCGGTCGCTGCCGGACACGTCGTTGAGCAGGAAGTCGGAGGTCAGGTGGCCGTCCGGCGCGCGGCGGCCGGCGACCAGGCCGATCGTCACACGCGGCAGTTCCGGCACGTCGATCGGGACCATGAAGAACACGCGCGCGTCGGCGCCGTACCGGATGCCGCTGTCCACGACGGTCCCGAGCGGTTGTAGCGGCGACTGGGTCGGGGCCAGCGCGGCCGTCGGCGTGGGCGCTGGAGGGCCGGCGGACGCGGTGGCGGCCGGCTCCCCGCCCGGGAGGTTCGGCGGGCCGGGCCGCGTCGCCACGGCCTCGACGCCGAACGCCACGGCGAGCACCGCCGTCATCGCCGCCACGGCTGCGCCGGCCCGCCGCCGCCGGCGCAGCCGCCGCCCCCGGCGCATGATGTCGTCGAGGTCCAGGCCGTCGGCCCGCTCGGTCGCCCGCATGGCCCGGCGCAGCTCGTCCATCTCGGTCACCGGCACGTCTCCTGCGGTCGGGGCGCGGACAGGCCGGCGGTACGCAGCTTCTCCAGCGCCCGGGACGAGGTGCTCTTGACGGTGCCGACGGACACGTCGAGTTCGCGGGCCACCTGGGCCTCCGGCAGGTCGAAGTAGTGACGCAGGACGACGACGGCGCGTTCCCGCGCGGTGAGCGTGCCGAGCGCGGTGACCAGCCACCGCCGCGTCGCCACCTCCTCGGCCAGGTCGCCGCCGCTTCGCTCCGGGAGGTCGTCGCTCGGGTACTCGCGGATCGGCCGCCGCCAGGTGTCGACGAGGTGGTTCACCAGCACCGACCGGGCGTAGCCGTACGGGTCGCCGTTGCGGATCCGGGACCAGGACGCGTACGTGCGCACGAGCGCGGTCTGCGCGGCGTCCTCGGCGTGGTGGTGGTTGCCGGTCATGAGGAAGGCGGCGTGCGTCAGCCGCCCGGAGCACGCCCGCGCGAACTCGACGAACTCCGCGTCACCCCGGGCCATGCCGGTCCTCTGCACCTCTCACCCCGGTAGGGACGTGCGGGCAGCGGAAAAGGTTGAGTCCCCGCCGCACCAACTTTCGCGACGGGCCACCCGTCCTCATCCCCGTGCCCCCGACCGGGCACCGAGGGGAGTCGAGATGACCAGGACCGTGGACCGGACACGCGGTGGCGCGGCGGTGTTCGCGCTGGCGGTGGCGCTGGCCGGCTGCACACCGGCAGTGGCCGACCAGCCCGCAGCCACGCCGTCCGAGCCGGCCGGGCCGTCCGCTGCCGCGCCGGCCGCGCCGGCGGCGGCGCCCGTCCGGCCCCGGCCGGCGCGGATCGGCTATCCCGCCGAGGGCGGCAACCGGTGGCGGTTCGCCGCCGCCGAGCCGGCCACCACAGGGGGTACGGGCCGGCTGCTGCGCTACCGGGTGGCGGTGGAGCGCGACATCACGGGTCTGCCAGCGGCCGACTTCGGGGCGCAGGTCACCGGCATCCTCGCCGGCCCGGGTGGCTGGACGACGGACGGGCGGATCGCCCTGCGTCGCGTCGGCGCCGACGGGCCCGCCGACTTCACCGTCTACCTCGCCACCCCCGGTACGCGCGACGACCTGTGCGGGGACGGGCTGGACCGGTACACGTCCTGCCGTAACGGGAACCGGGTGGTGGTGAACGTGGCCCGCTGGGTGCTCGGCGCGCCCGCGTACGGCAGCGACCTCGGCGCGTACCGCCGGTACGTGGTCAACCACGAGGTCGGCCACCGCCTGGGTCACGGGCACGAGCGCTGCCCGGGGCGGGGGCGTCCGGCGCCGGTGATGCAGCAGCAGACGCTCGGCCTGCACGGCTGCACCCCGAACCCGCTGCCGTTCCTGCGCGGCGAGCGGTACGCGGGCCGCTCCGGCGTGTACGACGACCGCCTGCCCCCGCCGGAGGGCGGCCGGCCGGGCTGAGGTCCGGGTCCGCGCGGCCGGGCACGCGCAGCCCGGCCGCGCAGGCGGACCCACGCCGGCGCTCAGAACAGCGTGGCCGGGCCGACCGGCTCCGGCTCCGGCAGCGGCGCGAGCCCGGGCACCCGCTCGCGGACCTGGTCGTGGAAGCGGCGGGCCAGCTCGGGCGCGTCCGCGTTGTCCGGTGTGTGCACGAACACCGTCGGCGAGCGGCCCTCCCGCAGCCAGCCGGTGACCACGTCCAGCCACGGCTGCCAGCCCTCGACGGTGCGGGCCGGGTCGTCGCGGCCCAGGTAGCGCACGATCGGCCGGTCGGTCAGCGCCCGGGTACGCAGCGGCAGGCGCGGTTTGCGCGTCCACGCCTCCCGCTCCGCGTCGCTGGTGGGCGGCGTACGGAAGAACGCGGTGGTGTCGAACGGCACCCACTCCGCGCCGTGCCGGTGCAGCGTGGCCTCCAGCGCGCGTACCGCGCCGGGCTCGGTGAAGAAGGCGGGGTGGCGGACCTCGACGGCGTACCTGTGGGTGTCGGGCAGCGTGCGCAGGAACCGGTCGAGGTCGGGCACGTCGCCGGGGCCGAACGAGCCGGGCAGCTGGATCCAGAGCGCGTCCGCCCGGGGACCGAGCGGCTCCATCGCGTGCAGGAACGCGCGCAGCGCTGCCTCGCCGCCGGTGAGCCGGTGCTCGTGCGTGACCGCCTTCGGCAGCTTCGGCAGGAAACGGAAGGCCGGGCCGGTCTGCTCGGCCCAGGACGCCACCGTCTCCCGGGCCGGGGTCGCGTAGAACGTGGTGTTGCCCTCCACGGCGTCGCACCACCCGGCGTACGCGCGCAGCCGCTCGTGCGCGGGCAGCGGATGCGGCAGGAAGCGGCCGGACCAGGACCTGTGCGTCCACATGGCACAGCCGACGTGCAGGCGCAGCCCGGTCACCGGTAGGGCCAGCTCGTCGAGTCGCCGCGCAGCGCCGCCTCCCGGTTCCATTTCCGGGTGAAGTACAGCGCGAGGCAGCCGAGCCCGGCGAGCACCGGGGCGAGCAGCATGAGCAGCAGTCCGGCGCCGAGCCGGAACCTGTCGCTCTGGATGCCCTTGGCGGTGGTCAGCGCGAACGCCTCCGCGCCGGCGCCGGTGCAGCTCACGAAGTCGGTGCCCATCCAGCCGATGCCGTCGGTGGCCAGCACCGGAGTGAACTGCCGCGGGTCGCCGCGGTCGCGCATCACCGCCGCGGTCCCCTCGGGCCGGGCCCCGGTCAGCTCGCTGGTCCGCTGCTCGCCGGTGGAGTAGACCCGGCTCTTCGCGGTGCACCGCACGGTGACGGGGTCGACTGTGGCCGGGGTGGCGAGGATCAGGATGTTGCCGGGGCGTACGCCGGTGTCCCGCACCTTGATCTCGGCGCCGGGGGCGAACTCGGCGGCGGCGGAGAAGGTCGACGCGGCCGCGAACGGACCCGTCTGGGTCAGCAGGGCCAGGCCGAGGAACCCGGCCAGCAGGAACCCGCCCGCGCCGACGAAGATCCACATGGCGACCACGGCGCGGAAGCGCCGCACGAGCGGGCTCACTTGACGCGGTCCATGTCGCAGGCGCCGTCGGTGACCTGCCCGGGGTCGGAGGAGTACACGCTGCGCTTGGCACCGCAGGAGGCGGGTGAGAGGGCCCCTGTCGCCAGCGCCGCCGTCAGACCGGTCCTTCTCCGTCGCATCCGTCCTCCTCGCGCTCGCGCCGCGGCGGGCCGGGGCCGCCCGGGCGCCGCGACCACGGTAGCCGGGCCGGTCAGCGACGTCGGATCGGGCCGCGTCAGGGCCGCTCCACCCGTGCCGGGTCGCCGCGCACGAGGTCGTCGTGGATCCGCCAGCGGGCGTCGACGCCCGCGCGCCGGGCCGCCTCGTCGTCGGCGGCGATCCGCTGTCGCAGCAGCTCGACCGCGATCCGGCGGTTGAGGTGCAGGTGCCGTTCG
Organism: Micromonospora chalcea; assembly: GCF_002926165.1. Lineage (GTDB taxonomy): Bacteria > Actinomycetota > Actinomycetes > Mycobacteriales > Micromonosporaceae > Micromonospora > Micromonospora chalcea. Next base: position 4,741 of record NZ_MAGP01000146.1, read on the forward strand.
GTGTCCACCACCACGGTCCGGCCGGACGGCCGGTGGGTGGCCCGGACGGCGGTGCTGGCCTTGTTGCGGTGCTGGCCGCCCGGCCCGCCGGTGCGGCACGGCACGAACTCGACGTCCGCCTCGTGGAACGGCGTGACCACCACGTCGGTCCGGCACGGGCGCGCGGTGACGTACCAGTTCTTGCGCCCGTGGCCCGTCCGGTACGGGCTGGGCGCCTGCCAGCAGAGCGTGCCGGTCCACCCGGCCGCGAACGCCTCCGCCCCCGCGCCGCTGATCCGGACCAGCACCGACCGGTAGGTGCCGGCCCGGTCGCCGGGCACCGTCTCGACCCGCGCGGTACGCAGGCCTCGCCGGGCCGCCTCGGCCTCCAGGCGGGACAGCAGCCGGGCCAGCGCCCACGCGCACTCGGCGGGTCCGCGCCCGGCGGACAGCAGCAGCTCGGTCACCGGCGGCCCTTGCGGCCCACGTCCGGCGTCTTGTAGGTGACGAGCGGAACCGTGGTGGTGACCGGGGTGGCGAGGTCGTGCGTCACCAGGTCGCCGACGACCTGCTCGATGCGCTTGTACGCGGTGGGCGCCTCCTCGAACAGCAGCTGCCGGTCGCCGCACACCACGATCGAGCCGACCGGCGTACGCCGCAGCTCCTCGACGGTGTGCTTGGCCCGGCCCCGGCGCAGCGCGTCGGCGCGGGACATCTTGCGCCCGGCGCCGTGCGCCACCGAGTAGCCGGCGTCCGGCCCGGCGTGCGCGGCCACCAGATAGGAGGGCGTGCCACGGGTGCCGGCGATCAGCACGTCCCGCCCGTCGCCCGGCGCCGCGCCCTTGCGGTGCAGGTAGCGCCCGTCGCGGATCTCGACCAGGTTGTGGCACTGGTCGACGACCGGCTCGGTGGGTTCGGCGCCGAGCGCGTACGCGACCCGCGCGGCCAGCAGCCGCCGGTTGAGCGACCCCCACCGCACGGCCGCGTCGTGCCGGGCCAGGTAGGCGTCCGCGTCGGGCGCGGGACCGGCGCCGTGCGTCTCGGTGTGCTCGCGCAGGATCCGTTCGCCCAGCCCGCGCGAGCCGGAGTGCACCACGAGCACCAGGTCACCGGCGTCCAGCCCGAGCCGCGTGGCGTGCTCCGCCGCGAGGATCGGCCCGACGCGGGCCAGCTCGACGAAGTGGTTGCCGCGCCCGACGGTGCCGAGCCCGTCGAGGTGCCCGGCCGGGATGTCGCCGTCCAGCACCGACCACGCCGGGTCGTCGGCGTCCGGGTCGAGCGCCCGGTCCAGGTCGGGGAACCGGGCCGCGAGCCGTTCCGGTACGACCCGGCGCAGCGCGATCGGGAACACCGCGATGCCGCACCCGATGTCGGAGCCGACCAGGAACGGATACAGCACCGTGGAGGACATCGCCGCGCCGATCGGCGCGCCCTTGCCGGGGTGCAGGTCGGGCATGGCGGCGACGTGCGCCATGCCGTCCAGGGCGGCGACCTGACGGCACTGGTCGAGCGCGGCGGACTCGATCCAGCTGCCGGGGGAGGAGAAGACGGAGACGGTGGCGGGCACGACGGCCCGCCCGGAGGGGTACGCGGACACAGACGCTCGTTTCTGCGGAAAGAGAGAGGCCGGGGAACGGCAGGCGGCGAGGAGGCGCCTGCGGGCGGGGTGTGATCCGTCAGAACGTCATGCCGCTCAGCCTCGCGGAGGTGGCGCGGGCGGGCAACCGACTTTCCCGGCGACCCGTGAGGCGTGCGCGTCGACATCACCCCACCCGATCCATAGACTCCGGTCGTTCTGGTACCACGAGTCCAGGGAGGACCACCGTGTCGAGCGAAACCCGAACGCACGCCGCATTACCCCTGCTGGCCCGCCTCGCCGGGGTGAGCGTGGCCGCCGCGACGATCGTCGCCGCCGCAGGTGTCGCCGCGACCGCGGCGCCCGCCGCCGACCCGGCGCCCACCAAGGGGCCGTGCGCGTACACGCCGACGCCGGACGAGCCGGCCGCCCGGCCGGTGCCGCTGCCGCCGGACCCGCGCCGCACGCCGGACCGGGGCACCGTGCGGGTCACGCTGCGCACCAACCAGGGGCCGATCGGGTTGACGCTGGACCGCGAGCAGGCGCCGTGCACGGTGCAGAGCTTCCTGCACCTGGTCCGTAAGCGCTTCTACGACCGGACGCCCTGCCACCGGCTCACCGCGTACCCGACGCTCACGGTCCTCCAGTGCGGCGACCCGTCCGGTACCGGCGAGGGTGGCCCGGGCTACCGCTACCGCGACGAGCTGCCCACCGACCTGCCGCCCGCGCCGACCGACCCGACCGGCGTACGCCGCCTGTACGCGCGCGGCACGCTGGCCATGGCCAACGCCGGCCCGGACACCAACGGCAGCCAGTTCTTCCTGGTCCAGGCCGACTCGGCGCTGCGCCCCAACTACACGGTGTTCGGCCAGGTCGACGCGGCCGGGCTGGCCACGCTGGACCGCATCTCGGCCGGCGGCATCGCGCCCACCCCGGAGGACCCGGCGCCGGTCGACGGCGCCCCGGCGGTGCCGGTGGAGATCTGCCGCGCCAAGCAGGGCCGCTGACGTGACGGCCCGGCGGGACGGCTGACCAGGCCGCCCGCCGGGCCCGCGTCGCCGCCGGTAGCCTGCGGCGATGACGCATGAGCGGGAGATCACCGAGCCGGTCGACCTGTGCCGGCCGGACGGGCGGCTCAACCCGGCGGCGGTCGGCTGGAGCCGCCGGCCGCTGCACCGGGCGAACCTGCGCGGCTGGGGCCGGGCCAAGCGGTGGGAGCACTGGGGCGTGGTCACCCCGACGCACATCCTCGGCCTGGTCGCGTCGTCACTGGACTACGCCGGGGTGCAGAGCCTCTACCTGCTCGACCGGAGCACCGGCCGGGAGACGACGGCGGAGGCGGTGGTGCCGTTCGCCCGGGGCACCGTGCTGCCGCCGGTCAGCGGCGCCGGCCCGGTCCGGGCCCGCGGCGGGAACCTCACCATCGCCGTGGACCAGGGCCCCGACGGCCGTACGCGGCGCTCGACCACGGCCGGGGCAAGTGGCGGTACGCGGTGCGGTGGAACTGGGCGGCCGGCAGCGGTCCGGGCCGGTCGATCCAGCTCGGCGGCAAGTGGACCGACGGCACCGGCTCGACCGAGAACGCGGTCTTCGTCGACGGGCGGCTGCACAAGATCGGCGCCGATCTGACCTGGGAGTACGACCGCACCGACTGGCTGCGGCCGTGGCGGATCACCGGCGACCGGGTGGACGTCACGTTCCACCCGTTCCACGAGCGGGTGGCGCGCACCAACCTGCTCGTGCTGGCCGGGGAGACGCACCAGTGCTTCGGCCACTTCACCGGCTGGGCCGCTACCGACGACGGCGGGCGTGTGGACCTGGACGGCCTGGTCGGCTGGGCCGAGGAGGCCCGCAACCGCTGGTGAGGCCGGTCCCCGCCGGGCGGGCCGTACGCACAGCGTGGGGCGGCCCCGTCCGGGACCGCCCCACGCGCGACTCGGGATCAGGCGACCGAGGCCGGGAACCTCTCCCAGACCCGGTGCGCCGCCATCAGCCGCTGCACCTCGGCGAGCACCTCGGCGCCGGAGCCACCGGTGACCACGCCCGGCGTGCCGGTGACACCGGCCTGGTTCAGCACCTCGGCGCCCGCGCCCCAGGCGCCGATCACCTTGACGTGCCGCCACGCCTCCTCGACCAGCAGCAGCACCCGCGGGTCGACGGTGGCCGAGCCCGCCGCGCCGGCCTTGGCGTCGCGGGCCGGCAGCGCGTCCGGCGCCGGGGCCGGAGCGCCGGCCAGCAGCACCGCGTCGAACTCGACCGAGCGGCCGGTGGCGAACGTGCGCTGCACCGGCAGCCCGTCGACGGTGCCGCCGTGCGCGGCGATCAGCAGCGGCACCATGCCGGCGGTGAACACCTCCCGGCGTACGTCGTGCACGTCGCCCAGGTCGGCCTGGGCGTCGACCACGATGCCGACCATCCGGCCGTCGGCCGGCCACTCCCGGCCCACCTGGGACAGCGCCGGGCTGGGCTGCACCTCGGCGAGCGGCACGGTGGGCTGCGGCACCGGCAGGCCCAGACCGATCGCGACCTGCTCGCACAGCACCGGGTCGACATTGGCCAGGCACTGCAGCTGCCGCTCCTTGATCGCCTGGTGGTAGCACTTGCCCAGCTCGAACGTGTACGCCCGGATGATGTGCTCCTTCTCCACCGGCGACATGCTCTGCCAGAACAGGCGTACCTGGCTGTAGTGGTCGTCGAAGGAAGCCGGCGCGGCCCGCACCTTCGGCGCCTCGGCCACCGTCACCGGCGTGTCCACGAACGCGTGCTCCCGGTCTCCGGCCGGGAACGGGTTGCCCCCGTCGAGCGAGTTCGGCCGGTACGGCGCCACGCCCGCGTGCACCGCGTGCTGGTGGAAGCCGTCCCGCAGCATGTCGTTGACGTCGGCGTGCGGCCGGTTGATCGGGATCTGGGTGAAGTTCGGCCCGCCCAGGCGGGTGAGCTGCGTGTCCACGTACGAGAAGAGGCGGCCCTGCATCAGCGGGTCGTTCGTGACGTCGATGCCCGGCGGCAGGTGTCCGACGTGGAACGCCACCTGCTCGGTCTCGGCGAAGAAGTTGCGCGGCGTCTTGTTGAGGGTGAGGGTGCCGATCGCCTGCACCGGCGCCAGCTCCTCCGGCACGATCTTCGTCGGGTCGAGCAGGTCGATCCCGGCGAACGTCTCCTCCGGGGTGTCCGGGAAGACCTGGATGCCCAGCTCCCACTCGGGGAACGCGCCGGCCTCGATGGCGTCGTACAGGTCGCGGCGGTGGAAGTCCGGGTCCATGCCGCTGATCATCTGGGCCTCTTCCCAGGTGAGGGAGTGCACGCCGAGCTTCGGCTTCCAGTGGAACTTGGCCAGCACGGTCGCGCCGGCCTCGTCGACCAGTCGGAACGTGTGCACGCCGAAGCCCTCCATGGTCCGGTAGGACCGCGGGATGCCCCGGTCGGACATGTTCCAGATGGTGTGGTGCTGCGCCTCGGTGTGCAGCGAGACGAAGTCCCAGAACGTGTCGTGCGCGCTCTGCGCCTGCGGGATCTCCCGGTCCGGGTGCGGCTTGCCGGCGTGGATGACGTCCGGGAACTTGATCGCGTCCTGGATGAAGAACACCGGCATGTTGTTGCCGACCAGGTCGAACGTGCCCTCGTCGGTGTAGAACTTGGTGGCGAAGCCGCGGGTGTCGCGGACCGTGTCGGCCGACCCGCGCGAGCCCAGCACGGTGGAGAAGCGGACGAAGACCGGCGTCTCGCGCCCCTGCTTCAGGAAGCCGGCGCGGGTGACCTCCTCGGCGGCGCCGTTGGCTACGAACGTGCCGTGCGCACCAGCGCCCCGGGCGTGCACCACCCGCTCCGGGATCCGCTCGTGGTCGAAGTGGGTGATCTTCTCCCGCAGGTGGTGGTCCTGGAGCAGGACCGGGCCGCGCGGACCGGCCTTGAGCGAGTGGTCGGTGTCGCGCAGCCGGGCGCCGTTGGCGGTGGTGAGGTACGCGCCCTGCTGCCCCTTGGCGATCTTCGGTACGCCGGTCTCGGCGCCGGTCGGGGTCCGGGTGTCCGGCGCGCCCTGCTCGGCCTTGGGCGGCAGCGGCCCGTGCGGCGTGGTCGGCTCCTCCAGCGGTGGTGGCGCGCTGCCGGGAGCGCCCGGCACGTCCGGAGTCAGCGCGTCGCCGACCTTCTCGACGGCGGCTTCGACGACACCCTTGACGATCTGGGCGGGCTTGCTGGATTCCATCAGGACCTGTCCTCCTACAGCTAAATGTCCAGGCCCCTTCGGCCGTACCCCAGCTGAGGGCGGGCAAACCGGAACAATCGCGGAATCACTGGTCAGGACCGGCGTGGCACCGTCACGCCGGTGAGCAGCAGCCCACCGGCGACCAGCCAGCGGCCGTCCAGGACGTCAGAGGATCCGCTTCATCGGCGCCGGCTCGCCGCCGCGACGCCGCCACTCGCGCGGGTAGCCCAGCGACACCTCCTCGAACCGCACCCCGTCGTAGTGGGTGGTGCGCGGGATGTGCAGGTGGCCGTAGACGGCGACGGCGGCGCGGTGCCGCACGTGCCAGTCGGCCGTCCGGTCGGTGCCGCACCACTGCGCGAACTCCGGGAACCAGAGCACCTCGGTGGGCTGGCGCACCAGCGGCCAGTGGCTGACCAGCACCGTCGGCAGCGCCGGGTCGGTGGCCTCCAGCCGCCGCCGGGTCGCCTCCAGCCGCGCCGCGCACCAGGACTCCCGATCCGGGTACGGGTCGGGGTGCAGCAGCATCTCGTCGGTGCACACCACACCGGCGTCGTACGCCACGCGCAGCGACTCCTCCTTGGTGGTGGTGCCGGGCGCGCGGAACGAGTAGTCGTAGAGCACGAACAGCGGCGCCACGGTGACCGGGCCGCCGTCGCCCCGCCACACCGCGTACTCGTCCTCCGGGGTCAGCACGCCCAGCTCGCGGCACATCGCGACGAGGGCGTCGTAGCGGGCCACCCCGCGCAACGTCACCGGGTCGTTGGGGTGGGTCCACAGCTCGTGGTTCCCCGGCGCCCACACCACTGTCGCGAACCGGTCGCGCAGCAGCCGCAGCGTCCGCTCGACGTCGGCGAAGACCTCGCCCACGTCGCCGGCCACGATCAGCCAGTCGTCCGCCGTCTCCGGTCGCAGGCCGTCCACCACCGCGCGGTTCTCCGCGTACGACACATGGAGGTCGCTGACCGCGTACAGCCCACCCGTCACCCGGCCGATCCTGCCAGCGGCGCTTCCGGATGACCAGGCTCGCCATGACCAGGCTCGCCGGCCGGGCTCTCGACCCTCGCGGCCACCTCGTCGAGCGCGCGCAGCACCTCGCGGGCGATCGCCGGCTCGGCCGCGGAGTGCCCGGCACCGGGCACGATCCGCAACGTCGCCTCCGGCCACCGGCGGGCCAGGTCGTACGCGGACACCGGCGGGCAGCACAGGTCGTACCGGCCGTTGACGATCACGGCGGGCAGGTGGCGGATCCGGTCCACGCCGTCGAGCAGCTGGCCCTCGGTGAGGAAGCCGCCGTGCACGGCGTAGTGCGACAGGATCCGGGCCACCGGCAGCGCGTGCTCGTCGGCGGTGAAGTGGGCGAGCAGCTCCGGGTCGGGGCGCAGCGACGAGTTGACCGCCTCCCAGCGTCCCCAGGCCCGCGCCCAGACCCGGGCCTGCGCCTCGTCCGGGCCGTGCAGCCGCCTGTGGTACGCGGCCAGCACGTCGTCGCGCTCGCCCGGCGGGACCGGTGCGACGAACCGTTCCCACTCCTCGGGCTGGAGATGCCGCAGTCCGCCCTGGTAGAACCAGTCCCGCTCGGCGCGGCGCAGGAGCAGCACGCCGCGCAGGACCAGGCCGGTGACCCGCTGCGGGTGCGCCTGCGCGTACGCCAGGCCGAGCGTGGTGCCCCACGACCCGCCGAACACCAGCCACGAGCCGATGCCCAGCCGCCGCCGGATCGTCTCCAGGTCGGCCACCAGATGCCAGGTGGTGTTGGCGCGCACCTCGCCGTGCGGGGTGCTGCGGCCGGCCCCCCGCTGGTCGAACAGCACGGCCCGGTAGCGCCCCGGATCGAAGAACCGGCGCGCCGCCGGCACCAGCCCGCCGCCGGGCCCGCCGTGCAGGAACACCACGGGTACGCCGTCCGGCCGGCCCACCTCCTCCACGTACAGGACGTGGCCGTCACCGACCGGGATCCGGTGGGTGGCGTACGGCTCTACCCGCCCGTCTTCAGCAGGCGACGTTGCCGCCGAGGTTGTCCAGCAGCGCGTCGGCGACCCAGCCGGAGACACCTGTGGTGACGTCCCGCAGGTACGTCCACGTGTAGGTGGTCTTGCCGTTGGCGGTGACCCGGTCGCCGCTGGCGAAGCAGTGGAAGTCGACGTTGTGGTTGAGCTGCCCGTACCCGAGCGAGGCGCAGGTGGTGTGCGGGCCGGTGCGGATGTTGACGTTCGTCGCGTTGAACAGCTGGCCGAACTTGCTGTCGACGTTGGAGTGCGAGTGGCTGCACCCGGCGCTCGCCGGTCCGGCCGTACCGGTCACCACGGCGCCCGCCGTGGCGACGGTCAGGACGACGGCGGCGCCGATGGAGGAGATCTTCCGCATACCCGTCAACCCCCGAATAAAGATCGAGATGCACCAGCAGATCGATCCAAATATTTGCATAGAGCAAGGTCGATGGGCAAGATGCGACGCCACCGGCCCGGCCGGGACCGGTGGCGCCGATCGCTCAGGCGGTAGCCGGCACGCCGTTGTCCGTACCCGTGGTCTCCACCTCGGGCGCCCCGCGCGGAGCCGGCGTGCGGACCGCGAACGCGTCGAAGCTCGGCCCGTCCAGCCGCTCGACGAACGGCTCCACGACGGGCTGCTCCGGCTCGGCCGCGTCCGGCTCGGTCCGCCCGTCCCCGGTCCGCGGCGCCGCGTCGGGCGCGACGGTGACCGCCGGACGCGCCGACACCTGCGGGTACTCGGCGGTCTCCCCGCCGCCCGCAGCCGCCGCCATGACCGCCGCCGCGGCGAGGTCGGCGACCCGCTTGGCCTCCCGCTGCACCCGGGCCCGGGTCTCCTTGGCGTGCTGCTCGGCCAGGTCCGCCGCGCGCCGCGCCTCGTCGAGCCGCCTGCTCTCGGCGGCCAGCTCCCGGCGTACGCCGACCAGCCGCTCCTCCAGCTCCGCGCCGCTGCGCTCGATCGTGCCGATCTCCCGGCGGGTCTCCTCCAGCTTCCGGGAGACCGTCTCCAGCTCCGCCTTGAGCCCGGTCAGCGTCTCCTGCCGCTGCTGGATCTCCCGCTGCACGCCGGCGAGCTGCTCCTGGTGCGCCGTCGTCTCCTCGTCGGCCCGCTCCCGGACCTCGGTGGCGTACTGCTGCGCCTCGGCGACCAGCGCGGCGATGTCCTTCTCCGCGGCGGCGGCCCGGTCGGCCAGCTCCTGCTCGGCGGCGGCCCGCCGCTCGTCCAGCTCCTTGGCCATCGTGGCCTGCCACTGGGCCAGCTCCTGCTGGGCCTTGCTGCGGTTGGCCTGGACCTCCTGCTGGATCTGCGTCCGCGCGGCCTTCACCAGCGCCTCGGACGCCGAACGCGCCTGCTCGACCTGCTGCGCGCTCTGCTCGGTGATCCGCTTCGCCTCCTGCTGGGCCCGGTCGTGCGCGGCCTGCCCCTCGACGCGCAGCTTCTCCGCCAGCTCCCGCACGGCGGCCAGCTCCGCCTGCGCCGCGGCCAGCCGCTCCTCGTCCACCCGCTCCTGCTCGGCCCGGCGCGCGGACAGTTCCTCGTCCAGCTCGCGCCGCTCCCGCGCGGCCTGCTCCTGCGCCGCGGCCAGCAGCTTCTCCGCCTGCGCCTGGAACTCCTCCGCGCGCCGGGTGGCCACGTCGGTGATCTGCCCGGCCTGCTTCTCGGCCAGGTCCAGGATCTGGTCGACCATCGGGCCGAGGTCCCGGAAGGACGCCCGGTCCACCGCCGCCGCCGGACGCTCGCGCAACTCGGCCGCCTCGGCCTGCGCCCGCTGCGCCTGCGCGGTCAGGTCACGCACCTGCGCGTACGCCCGGTCCCGCGCGGCGGTGAGCGCGCTGACCTCGGCGTCGACCTGCTCGACGTACCGGTCCACCTGACGTTTGTCGTAGCCGCGCAGCGCCGGATCGAAGCGCGGGCGCGCGGACACGTCGTCGTGGGGTGCGAACGGATCGTCGCCGTTGGACATGCGCCATCCTCCGTCGGTTCGCCAGCGCCAGGCCGGCGGATGACCGCCCCGCAGGGCACGATGAGGCGCTACGGTACCGCGTCCGCGCGCGCGTCTCGCCCCGCCCCTGCCCGGCCGACCGGCGTCGCGGTCAGACCGGGAAGTGCGGGTTCCCCGCCGTCAGACGGATGGTGAAGCCGCCCGCGTCGCGGTGGTGCGTCACGTGGTCGCAACTCTGGTGGCTGATCCAGAGACCCAACCCGCCGTCGGAGCCGTCACCGGCCGGCAACAGTCCGGCGTACGGATCCTTCGGCCCGGGGCCCCGGTCGTTTACGGTGACCACGATCCGGTCGGGCGCGCGCCACAGCCGCATCCGCACCGGCGGCTCGCCGTGCCGCAGCGCGTTGCTCACCACCTCGCTCACCGGGATGACCAGCCCGTCGGCGCTGTCCGGCGCGAGCAGGCCGTCGTCGGCGGCACGCACCTCCGCCCGGGCCCGGGCCGGCGTCGGGTCGATCAGCTCGACCAGCGGCGTCGTCCGCTGCACCGGGTCCAGCGGCACCGGGCGGGGCTCGGTCAGGTAGCTCATCGGGTCGGTGTAGAGATCGGCCGTCTCGTGCCCGCCGTCCGGCCGCGCCACCCGGGGGTGGGTACGCGCCACGTCCGCCAGCACGTGCGACGGGGTGCTGCGGCGGTCGTAGGCGCAGATGCCCCAGAGCGGGAAGTCGTCGTAGACGTGGTTGATGGCCGACTCGTAGCGGGCCCACCAGTCCCAGGTCGAGCCGAGCAGCACCGGCGGCAGCTGGCCGACCATCCGGATCTGCGCCGCGCCCGCCGCCACGTAAGACGCGAGCAGTTCCCGGTAGGAGCGCAGCGCGACGCTGGGCCGGGCGTAGAGGTCCCCGACCGGCAGGAACGTGACCTCGGCGCCGGTGGGCAGCGCCCGGCGCACCAGCTCCGCGTTGCGCTCGTCCAGATTCACCGCCGTCGGCTCGCCGGCCGCGACCCCGTCCAGCAGGAACGGCAGCGCCACCGCCAGCAGCTCCTCGTCGGAGTCGTAGACGAACGCCTCGTGGAAGTAGCCCACGTGACCGGAGGCCGCGCCGCTCCTCATCCGAGCACCTCCACCCGTACCCCGGTCAGGCCGAGCAGCTCGACCAGCCGGGCCGGGGTCCGGTGCGGGGTGCGCAGCACCGCGACGGCGTCGTGGCGGCGGGCGTGGTCACGCAGGTGCAGCAGGCTGCGGTGATCCACGAAACGCAGCTCGGCGGCGTCGAACACGACCCGGCCCGCCACCGGCCGCGGGTCGGCCCGCTCCAGCGCGGCGGCGAAGTCCCGGTGGTTGGTCGGGTCCAGCTCGCCGGCCAGCGCCACCACCGAGTCGCCGTCGCCGGCGTGCAGCCGGAACAGCACGTCCGCGTTCGTCACCGGGTGCAGGCAGGCCAGCTCGGCGATTGCCGCGTCGCCGAGCTGCCGGCGGTCGTAGGCGCAGATCGCCGACATCGGCCGGTGCCGCATCCAGTGGTCGATGCGGTGCTCGTAACGGGCGAAGGCGTCCCGCTGGGCCGGGGTGCGGACCAGGCTCGTCGCCTCGGCCAGCACCCGCAGGCCGGTGTGCCCGGCGGTCAGCGCCTCGGTGGTGGCCCGCACGTACGCCCCGACCTGCCGGTTGGGGTCGACGATCTCGTCGTGCCGGTACGCCTCGCCGACGGGAACCAGCCGTAGCGCGTCCCGCCGGCGCGCGGCGTCGAGACCGGGAACCGAGGCCAGCCAGCCGGTGACAGTGGCACGATCCTCCGGACAGACCACCCAGACCTGCTCACCGGCGGCGAGACCGGCGCTGACCTGCTCGACCGTCAGCGCGCGCAGCGCGGCCGGGTCGTCGTAGGCGAGGCAGCCATGGGTGTAGCCCGGGTACGACACGCTCCCGCTGGTCACCGACTTCGCCTCATCGGCCCAGTCTATGCCGGGCCCACCTGGAGATCGCGCCAGGCCGTGGCCTCCGGCGGCGGGTCGCCCAGCTCGAACTCGGCCCAGTTGTTCCAGTACGCGATCGCGTCCACGTCGTTCTGCTGGCGCAGCCAGGTGACGTGGTCCCGGATCGTGCGCGCCCGGCCCGCGCCGGTGGTGTCGGTGGCGACGCGGGTCAGCCCGTACTCGGGGACCAGCAGCCGGATGCCCGGGTACGCGGCGCGCACCTTGCCGAAGGCCACCCCGAACATCCGCGAGGCGGGCCAGTACGCGGCCGTGTCCCGCGAGTAGCAGTCCACGCCGTAGTGGGTCATGCCCGGATAACCCCAGTCGGTCGGGTTGCCGCGTCCCTCGTCCAGCCAGTAGCGGGTCACGATCGGGCCGTGCCCGAGCACCCACCGCCGGTTGCGGTGCGCGGCCACGATCTGGGTCACCCGGCTCGCCGTCGCCCGGTACGTCGCCGGCGCCACGTCGCCCATCGGCTCGTGGTACCAGGTCAGGTAGATCGGGCGGCTCACGCCGTCGAGCCAGCTCGCCAACTGCTCGACGTCGTCCTTCCAGCTGACGTGCATGACGGCCGACGGCGCGTCGGCGAACTTGCCGGCGTTGAGCGCGGGCAGCTCCGGCAGCGTGTCCGCGTCCGGACCGTCAGTGCCGAAGTCGCGCATGTAACGGATGCCCGGGTAGTCGGCCACCGCCCGCTGGGTCCGCGCGCCCTTCTCGGCGCTCATCCCGACCAGCAGCGGCACGGTCAGCGTGGTGGTGCCCGTGCCGGTGCGGCCGGCGCCGTCACGCGCCGTCGCGGTCAGCGTCACCGTGCCCCGGCCGGCCAGCACGGTGACTGTGAAGCGGCCCGGTTCGGCGCTGCTGGGTGTGACCGTCACCCCCGGCGAGGCGCTGGCGAGCTGGACGGTGAGTGGCACGCTCAGATCCACCCGGACCGGGCTGTCCCAGGTGACGCCGGTGGGGTCGCTGACCCGGCCGGCGAGCGTCAGCAGCCGCGAGTCGGGGTGGTAGGCGTCGACCCGTACGGTGGTCGACTGCCCGGGCAGCAGGACGGTCTGGTCGGGGGTGACGGAACGGACGACGGGTGCGGCCATGAGGCTCTCCTTCGACGTGTTTCGCTGCCGCTCCAGCCGCACGTCCTCGGGTGGCCAGAATGGCTCTGACCTGCGCTTTTACCAGCTTGCGTCGGTTTTGCCGCGATCGTCAGGGCAGCCGCAGATGGCGCGAAACCCGGTCCCGCCACGCTGTCGCGCCCGCATCCTGAACCGATGTCGGGCACCGTGCGGGGAACGCGCGTACCGGACTGGCCGGCGCTGTGGCCGATGCTGCGGGACATGGGCGTCGGCGACTCACCGCCGCAGGTCCACCGGCTCCGCTTCGCCGCGCTGCCGGCCGACCCCGCCGGGCGCTGCTCGGAGCCACCGACGCCGACCGGCTGATCGGGTACGCCGCCGCCCAGGACCACGGCCCGAACCTGCGTTCCGGTGACGCGCACCGCACCGTACGCCTGCACGACCGGTACGTCGCTCCGGACCGGCGACGTGACGGGGTGGGCCGTTCCTTGTTCACGGCGGTGCGCCGCCGGGCCGGCGGGCGGGCGGCGCGGTCCTACGAGCGGCTCGGTCATCGGGGCGACCCGTGCCCACAGCCGGACCACCCGACGTTCCTCCTCGACCTCACCCCGCAGTGACCCACCCAAGATCGACACCGGTTCGGGGAGGTGGCTGCATCAACGGTGGTCTGATGCCCCCACTTCCCCGACCTGGTTTTGATCATGGACGAGGGATGCCGCCACTTCGCCGAGCTGGTGTGGATCATGTTCCGTGGATCCGGCAGGTCGGTGGAGTTGTCGGAGGTGGGCTGCGCTCCGGGCTGGTTGGTGCGGTCTGGTTGTTGTCCGCGTAGCTGTGCTGGCCGCCGCGTGCGGTCGACCCCGATGATCGACACCAGTTCGGGGAGGTGGCTGCATCGGAGGTGGTCTGATGCAGCCAGCTCGCCGGGATGGTGTGGATCTTGGTGGGGGAGTGCGTCAGGGGAGGGGGTGGGAGATGTCTCGGGCGTGGTCGGCCACCGCCGCGCCGACCACCGTCGCGGTCAGCGGCAGCACCTCCAGGCACCGCCGCACCGCCGCCCCCATCAGCGGGTTCGGCACCCGCATGGACAGCGTGCAGTGCGGCACCCAGCGTCCCGGCCGGTAGTGCTCCACCACCTCGACGCCGGCCCGGGCCAGCCGGTCGTGCACCTCGGCGTGGTGCGCCAGCAGCTCGGGCGTCGGCGCGAGACCGAGCCAGAGCACCCGGCCGACGAACTGCCCGGCGTGCTGGAACTCCAGCCGTAGCGGCGCGGCCACCACGGTTCCGGCGAGTGCCTCGGCGACGCGGTGCGGGTCCAGGCGGGGCGCCACCGCGAGCGAGACGTGCGGGCGGTGCCGCTGCGCCAGCAGTGACCGCAGGCTCGGCACCCCGTCGGACTCCAGCAGGTCCCACAGCACCCGGATCCGCCGGGTGGCGTCGGTGTCGAGATACAGCTCCAGCGCCGCGACCACCCGATCACAGTAGATGTCGGGTCCCGCGACGAGGTTTGCCGGGCACGCTGGGCGGTACTGCCCGGGAAGACGCACGAGACGGCAGGGGAGTGAGGTGCGCGTGGACGCGAGGGACGTGCTGATCGAGGCGTACGGGCGGTTGCCCGATCTGGTCGCCGGGGCGCTCGACGGGCTCGACGCGGCCCAGCTGCGGCGGGCGCCGGCCGACGGGGCGAACCCGGTCGGCTGGCTGGTCTGGCACCTGACCCGGATCCAGGACGACCACGTCGCCGACGTGATGGGCGAGCCGCAGCTCTGGGCCGGCGGCGACTGGGCGGCGCGGTGCGGTCTGCGGCCCGACCGCGCCGACACCGGCTTCGGGCACGGCCCGGAGCAGATCGCCGCGGTACGCCCGGAGAACGGCGGCGTGCTGCTGGACTACCACCGGGCGGTGGTGGACCGGAGCCTGGACTACCTGCGCGGGCTGCGCCCGGCCGACCTGGACCGGGTGGTGGACGAGAACTGGGATCCGCCGGTGACGCTCGGGGTGCGGCTGGTGAGCGTGCTCGACGACGACTTCCAGCACGTCGGCCAGGCCGCCTACGTGCGCGGGCTCATCCTGGGCTGAGCGCCGCCCGGCCCCGTCCCAGCGGGCCCGTCCGGCCGCTGCCGGGTCACCGCCGCGGCTCACCCGGACCGGGTGAGTTCGCCTCACCCGGGGCGCGGGGATCCTCGCGGCACGGCCGGCGCCGTCAGGCGGGTGGCCGCGACGACCGACGAGGAGGCCCGATGAGCGTCTCGGCCGCGGAACACCTGACCCGGGCCGCCGCCGGCCGGAACCCCGACCTGCCCGAGACCACCTGCGGCACCATTCGCCTGGACCTGCACGACGACGGCCGCACCGAGCACTGGTACCTGACCGTCGACCGTCAGGACGTCCGGGTGGACCGGCTCTCCGCGGACGCCGACCTGGTGGTCCGCGCGGACCGGGAGGTGTTCGACCGGATGGCGGCGGGCCTCCTGCATCCGGCCGCCGCGCTGCTGCGCAACGACATCGCCGTCGAGGGCGACCTCAAGCTGCTGATGGCGCTGCGCCGGATCTTCCCCGGGCACCCGGACGCCCGGCATCCCCGGGAGGCGGCCGGGCAGGCGGTGGCCCGATGAAGCAGGAGCTGGTCCACGTCCTCGCCGGAAACGCCTTCGCGGTCAGTGACGCGCAGGGCGACATGGAGATCGACCCCAGCGCGCCGATCGGCCTCTTCTCCTTCGATACCCGGTTCCTGAGCCACTGGGTGCTCACCGTCGACGGCGAGCGGCTGAACGCGTTGTCCCGCGACGACCTGACCTACTTCGAGACCCGCTTCGTGCTGGTGCCCGGCGCAGCCAGCCACTATGTGGACGCCGACGTGTCGGTGATCCGGCACCGCCTCATCGACGAGGCGTACCACGAGAGCATCACGGTGCTCAACCACTCACCCGAGCCCGCCGAGTACACGGTGCGGCTGGAGATGGGCAGCGACTTCGCCGACACGTCGGAGATCCTGCGTCCCGGCCCGCGCCGGCCGACGATCGTCCCCGATCCGGCCGGGCAGCGGTTGTGGATCCGGTACGAGCGCGGGCGGTTCTCCCGGGGGACGTGCGTCTCCAGCTCGGCCCCGGCGCAGGTGGACCGGAGCGGGATGACCTTCCGGATCCGCGTCGAGCCGCAGGGCGCGTGGCACGTCGACCTGCACGTCGAGATGATCATCAAGGGGGCCCGGGGGCGGGACCTGCGGGCGAGCATCGACTCCCACCGGCAGCAGGTCCGGCAGGACATGCGCGACGACCTGCGGCGGTGGCTCGACCAGGCCCCGCAGCTGGTCTCCGACCGCCCGGCGCTGACCGCCGCCTACCGGCAGGCGCTGAACGACCTGGCCGCGCTGCGGTACACGCCGCTGGCGTACGTCGACCGGGTGCCGGTCGGCGGGCTGCCCTGGGCGATGACGCTGTACGGGCGGGACGCGCTGATCACCTGCCTCCAGACGCTCCCGTTCACGCCCGAGCTGACCCCGGCCACGCTGCACATGCTGGCGATGCTGCAGGGCGGCCGGCTCGACGACCTGCGCGAGGAGGAGCCCGGCAAGATCCTCGCCGAGCTGCGGTACGGCGAGGCGGCCGCGTTCGACGAGCAGCCCACCGCGCTCTACTACGGCGCGGCCGACACCACGCCGCTGTTCGTGATCCTGCTCGACGAGTACGAGCGCTGGACCGGTGACGTCGACCTGATCCACGAGCTACGTCATCCGGCCCGGATGGCGCTGGACTGGCTGACCCGCTACGGCGACCTGTGCGGCGACGGCTACCTGCGTTACCACCCGCGTAACACGGCGAGCGGAGTGGCCAACCAGACCTGGCGCAACTCCCCGGACTCGGTGGTCGACCGGCACGGCGTCGTGCCGCCGTACCCGCGCGCCACCTGTGAGCTTCAGGGGTACGCGTACGACGCGCGGATCCGCGGCGCCCGGCTGGCGCGGGAGTTCTGGGGCGACCCGGGCTACGCCGAGCGCCTGGAGGCCGACGCGGCGCGGCTGCGGGAACGGTTCGATCGCGACTTCTGGCTGCCGCACCGGGGCTACTACGCGCTGGCCCTCACCCCGGACGGCGAGCCCGTCGACGCGCTCACCTCGCATCTCGGCCACCTGCTGTGGAGCGGCATCGTCGAGCCGGAACGCGCCGACTCGCTGGCCGGGCACCTGTGCGGGCCGGACCTGTACTCCGGCTGGGGCATCCGCACCTACGCCGAGGGGCAGTTGCCGTACAACCCGGTGGGCGCGCATCTCGGCGCGGTCTGGCCGTGGGACAACGCGATCGTCGCGGCGGGCCTGCGGCGGTACGGCTACGAGGCGGAGGCGGGCGACATCGCGGCCGGCGTGTTCGCGGCGGCGGAGACGCTCGGCGGCTCGATCCCGGAGGCCTTCGCCGGCTACCCCCGCGGGGTCACCAAGTACCCGGTGCAGATGCCGGATGCCGGGCGGCCGCAGTCGTGGGCCGCGAGCGGCCTGCTGATGCTGCTCTCGACCATGCTGGGGCTGCGCCCCTGCGGAGACAACCTGCTGGTGAACCCGGCGGTCCCGGCGGGGTACGGGCGGATCGAGCTGCTCGACGTGCCGGGCCGGTGGGGACGGGCCGACGCGTACGGCCGGGAGCGCGGCACGAGCCGGCGGCTGCGGGCGGGCGTGGACGCCCGGCGGGCCGCTTGACCCGCCCGGCGTCCGTCAGCCCGAGCCGGTGGGTTCCCGCGAGGCGGGCCGGACCGGCGCCGGCGGGTCGGCCGACGCGGGCGCGGACGGCGGGGACTGCGCCGTCCCGGCCCGGGCGAGCAGCCGGTCCACGCCCACGAACAGCAGTCCCAGCAGCCAGAACGCGAGGGCGAACCCGATCGCGCTCACCGTCACGCCGTCGTAGCCGAGTTGGCCCGCGTCCAGGAACGGGTACGGGTAGCGGTCCACCACCAGACCGCGTACCAGCGCGAACCCGAGATACGCCAGCGGGAACGCCAGCCACCAGGCGGCGTAGCGCGGGCGCAACCGGCCGCGTCTGTCGAACAGCGCCCAGTCGGCGATCGCCAGCAGCGGCACCACCGTGTGCAGGAACTGGTTGCCCCACCACTCGCCCGGTTGCCGGTCCGGCTGCGCCATGGCGAACGGGCTGGCCGGGTTGGCCAGCACCAGGTGGTAGACCGTGCCGGTGATGGTGATGTAGAGGGTCACCGCTCCCTTGAGGACGCTCGGCGGCTCCGGCCGACCGCGCAGCGCGCACCAGGCGGCGTAGCCGGCGAGGACGCCGACAGCTACGTTGCTCTGGATGGTGAAGTACGGCAGCAGGCCGGTCAGCGTGGCCGGGCCGAGCGCGGTGAGCACGATGCCGGCCAGCACGGCGAGCACCACTGCGAGGCGGAGAAGGATCGCCGGTCGGCGACGCCGGGGGGTCACGGAGGCACAAGTTACCAGCCGGTCGTCAGCCGGTACGCCGCCCGGGCGGGGTGCCATCGGGCCGCTTCGCCTGCCCCGGCGGGAGGACGTCCACCCCCGGCGGCCCGACCGACGGCTGGACCGGGTGAGCGGACCTGCCGCCGCCCCGCCCGCCGTCGGCCCTCCCCGGCGGGTCGTCGTCGCCCAGCAGCGCGGCGCAGTAGTCCGGCACGCGCTCGCGGCCTTCGGCGGCGGCGACGAGGTCGCTGAACGCGGGTGTCTCCAGAGCGCGTCCCCGGTCCGCTTCGGCGAGGGCCCGGTACGCGACGCAGAGTCCGGGCGGCGCGGACTGCTGCGCCGCCCGGGTAGCCGGTGAGAGGGCCGGCAGGGCGGGGCGGGCCGACGGCACGGGCGGCGCGGCGTCGACCGGCGTCGCCGCCGGGCGCGCGGCGTGCGGCAGGTTCCCGGTCGCGGCGAGCGCGACGCCGCCGGTGAGGGAGGCGGCGAGCGCGGACACGGCCACCCGGACGCCGAAACGGACGCGGCGGCGACGGCGTGCCCGCCGGGCCTCCCGGAACCCCGCGACGGCTGCCGCCTCCCCGTCGAGTTCGCCCGTGCCGGGCGCGGTCCGGACCGCGGCCAGTACGGCCAGCAGCCCCGGCGGAGCGGACGACGTGTCGCCGGGGCGGCCGGCGAGCAGCCGCTCGACGGTTTCCTGGTCCAGGCCGGATGTGTCCATCTCGTGACCCTCAGCGCCGCCACCCGGCCCCGCGTCACACTTCGGCGCGGCGGAACGCCGGTGAGGCCGGTCACCTCGGTGCCGGTCACGGCCCGCACGGCATCTCCGGTTGCCGATGTCCGGCGGTCGCGGTGAACTGAATTACATGGGTGTCATCAAGGTGGGCACGTCCTCCTGGGCCGACCAGATGCTGGTCCGCTCCGGGTGGTATCCGCGCGGCGTCAACACGCCCGCCGGCCGGCTGGGTTTCTACGCCGAGCGCTTCGGACTGGTCGAGGTGGACACGTCGTACTACGCGGTGCCGGCGCCGGAGACGACGGCGGGCTGGGCGGCCGCGACGCCGGACGGATTCACCTTCGACGTCAAGGCGTTCCGCCTGTTCACCGGCCACCACACCCCGATCGACGCGCTGCCGAAGGATCTGCGTCCGGCCGGCGGCCCGAACCGGATCCGCTGGCGCGACCTGCCCGCCGGGGCGTACGACGAGTTGTGGGACCGGTTCCACGCGGCGTTGGCGCCGCTCGCGGCGGCCGACCGGCTCGGCGCCGTGCTGTTGCAGTTCCCGCCGTGGCTGGCCCGCGGCGACGCGGCGCGGCGGCGGATCCTGGACGCCGCGCGCCGCTGCCGCCCCTGGCCGGTCACCGTCGAGCTGCGGCACTCCTCCTGGTTCGACGGGGACGCGATGGCCGAGACGGTGACGTTCCTGCGCGAGCACGACCTCGGGTACGCCTGCGTGGACATGCCGCAGGGGCACGTCTCCTCGGTGCCGCCGGTCCTGGTCGCCACCACCGATCTGGCCGTGATCCGGTTCCACGGGCACAGCACGGCCTGGGAGAGCGGCGACAAGCAGGAGCGGTTCCGCTACGCCTACGGCGAGCGGGAGCTGCGGCACTGGTCGGTGCTGCTGCGCGAGCTGGCCGACCAGTGCGCCGAACTGCACGTGCTGATGAACAACTGCTGCGGCGACCAGGCCCAGCGCGACGCCGCGAGCCTGGCCGACCTGCTCGGCGTCGCGCCCGCCGCCGCGCGCGCCTGAGGTTTTCCCGGCTTCCTTGCGGGTACCGCCGGGTTCGTGGACGACCGCGAAGGGGGATCGGTGGAGCAGCGGCGCGACGAGGACGAGCGGGACCCGCGGGCGACCCGGGAGGCCGAGGAGGCGCACGGCGGCAGCATGGCGCCGGGCCTGGTCGACGACACCGGGCACCCGGTGGCCGAGTCACCGGTGCCGGACAACGAGCCGTCCGCGCTCGGCGGCCCGGACGAGGACGGCACCGGCTCCTGAGCTCTCACTGACGCGTCTCCGGACGCATCCCGGTCGCCTCCTCCAGCGCGTTGTCGCCGAGGTCGCCGTCCGCGCGGTCGTCCGGGAACGTCCGCGCCGACGGGGCCGGGTCCGGCGGCGCGCCCGGCCCGGCCTCCGGCGTCCGGGTCGGTTCGACGGTCCCGAACCCGTGCCGGCCCGCCTTCGGCCCGCCCGGTCCTGCGCCGGCCGCCCGGCGTTCACCGAGCCGTCCCTCGGGCACCGCCGTCTCCTCGCTGCCCTCGTCCATCGGGTCGTCGTCGCCCGCGCCCCACGGCGGGTCGGCGTCGAAGCCGCCGGTGCTGCCCCACGGCGCGGCCGACTCCGGCCCGCGCCCGTCGCCCGTACCCGGGCGGTCCCTGCTGGTCATGGTCACCTCACCTTGGCTGCTGGCACCGGCGTGGCCGGTCCGGTCCCGGTGCACCGCGCGGCCGGCGACCCACCCCGATGTGGGTCGTCGGCCGCGCGGTGGTCAGCGGGTCGCCCCGACCAGGTGACGGCCGGCCGCGCCCACGGCGGCGACCTTGCCGATGTTCTTCGGCGCGGCCATCAGCCCGCCCGCGCGGTCGAGCATGCCCCGGAACACCTGCCCCGGCTTCTGCTGCTCACCCATGTACGCCGACACCACGACCAGCGCGCCGGTCATCGCCGGGACCGCCCACTGGAGCAGCTTCATCTGCCGCTGGCTGGCGGCGACGTTCGCCGGGGTGTGGTGGTTCGGCTCGGTGGTCCCCTCGACCGGCGGTCCGCCGGCCCGCTCCAGCCGCCTGCCGACCAACCGGCTGTAACCGGTCACCGCCAGCGCGCCGACCGTCAGCGCGGTCTTCACCGCGCTCATCTTCCCCACGCCCGCCTGGCGGGCCATCCGCGGGCTCTCGGTGACCAGCTCACCGACCGCGCCGGCCAGGTGCGCCCCGATCGCCGCCGCGTTGACCGGCGTCCACCGCGCCCACCCGGCCGAGGCCACCGGCAGCCGTTCGGTCGTGTCGTTGATCCGCGCCGCCGCGCCGTTCACGCCCAGCGCCCCCATCAGGGAACCGCCGAACCAGGCCGCCAGGCCCAGGTCGTGCATCGAGCGCAGCGTGGTGTGCCGTTCTGACATCAGATCCCCCTCCGCCGTGTTCGGGCGGTGCGGCATACCCACGATCGGGCGACTCACGCCCGGGCGTGGCTCAGCGGCGGGGGAGCGTGCCGTCGGCCGAGCGTGCCGGCTCGGCTCAGCGGCGGGGGAGCGTGCCCGCGAACGCGGCGATCCGGGCGGCCAGCGGCGCCGACGCGCGTACCCAGGTGAAGTGGTCGAGCGGCGCGCCCGCCTCGGCGACCGTGTAGCGGTGCCGCGTCACCGGCGCGCCGGCCAGCTTCCCGCAGAGATGGTCGAGCGTCTCGTGCGGCGTGTACTGGTCGTCGTCGACGCTGACCGCGAGCACCGGCGTGCGGATCCGCCGCACGGCGGCCTCCGTGTCCACCCCGTCCAGCGCCGGGAACCGGCCGGTGCGGGCGGTGTGCGCCCAGTCCCGGATCACGCCGGCGGCCTGCCGGCCGCCGAAACCCCAGCCGGGCCAGACGCCGAGCAGCCGCGCCGTCGCGGCGATCCCCTGGGTGTACGGCAGCACGCCCCAACCGCGCAGACCCGGGTACGTCCGCCACCACGGCAGCCCCACCGCCACCAGGGCCAGCCCGTCCACCCGGTCGTCGTCGTCCAGCGCCTGGTGCAGCACCGCCACCTGACCGCCCAGGGAGTGCCCGAGCAGCAGCCGGGTGCGGCCGTCCAGCCGGGGCTTGAGCGCGTCGAGCACGGCGCCGACGTCGGCGGCCATCTCCTGGTAGCCGTACCGGCAGGCGCGCGACGGCGCGGGGGTGCTCTCGCCGGTGCCGCGCAGGTCGGCCACGATCACGCCAGCCCGGCCTCGCGCAGCGCGGCGGCGAACGGCCGGTAGTAGCGGGCGCGCACACCCATCGCGGGCCAGATCAGCACCACCGGCGCGCCGGGCGGACCGGCCGGCTCCGGGTAGACCTGCACGCCGATGCGCGCGCCGTCGACGTCCACGAACTCCTGGATGTAGTCCCCGCTCACCCGGATCAGGGTACGGCCCGAACCCTACCGGTGGGTAGCAAGGGGTCGCCTCACGCCACCGCCGGTGCGGGCCGGGCCGCGGTGGTCAGCGCGCCGTAGACGGCGACGAGCTGCTCCGCGCAGCGCCTCCAGGAGTACCGGCTGCGGACGCGGTCGAGCGCGGCGGTGGCGTACGCGAACCGGCGCACGTTGTCGCCGAGCAGCCGCCGCAGCGCGGTGCCCAGCGCGCGGGGGTCACGCGGCGGCACCAGGTCGCCGGTGAGCCCGTCCACCACGCTGTCGGCGATGCCGCCCACGTTCGTGCCGATCACCGGCACACCGCAGGCCATGCCCTCCAGCGGGGTGAGTCCGAACGGCTCGTACCAGGGTGCGGCCACGAGCACGTCCGCCGACCGGTACCAGGCGGCCATCTCCTCGCGCGGCACGCCGCCGAGCAGCCGTACCCGGTCGGCCACGCCGCACGAGTCGGCGAGCGCGGACAGCCGGCGGGCGAACGTGTCGGCGGGCAGCAGGTGGGCCGGCGGGCCGCCGACCACCACGCACTCCGCGTCCGGCACCGCTGGTAGCGCCCGGACCACGTCCAGGAAGCCCTTGCGTTCGACCATCCGCCCGACGGTGAGGATGCGCGGGCGGGCCGGGTCGCGGGGCGCGACCGGGCCGTCCGGGCGGAACACCGCCTCGTTGACGCCGGACGGCACGAGGGCCATCCGGGACCGGGGTACGCCCATCCGGACCAGTTCGGCGACCTCGTCGGAGCACTGCACGACGACCCGGTCCACGGCCCGGCCGAGCGCCCGCTCGTAACCGGCGCGCCCCGGTGGACCGGTGTCCGGCACGCCCTGGTGACGACGCTTGACCGTGCCGAGCGAGTGGTACGTCAACACGGTCGGCACGCCGGTGCGACGGCTCGCGTGCACGGTGGCCAGCCCGCTCGTCCAGAAGTGCGCGTGCGCCACGTCCGGGGTCCAGCCGCCGCGCCGCCAGGTGTCGCCGAGCCGGCCCCCGAACTCGCCCGTGTACGGCAGCAGGTCGGCCTTCGGCACCCGCCGCGCGGGACCGGCCGGCACGTGGCACACCTGATAGCCGTCGGGCACGTCGACCGCCTCGGGCAGCGCGGGGGAGTCACGACGGGTGTAGACGCGGACGTCGTGGCCGGCGACGGTGAGCGCGGACGCGAGTTCCGCCACATGCGTGTTCTGGCCGCCCGCGTCCTCCGCGCCGGGCGCGGCGAGCGGGCTGGCGTGCTGGGAAATCATCGCGATGCGCATGTTCTCGTCCTCCAGGATCCGGTCCCAGTCGGCGAGTAAGCGGTCCGGACCGGACCGCTTACTCGCCACCTCGCGTGCCCGTGCGCCGAGTCGGTACGCGGCGTCGGCGCCCTCGGTCAGCCGGCGCGCCGCCTCCACGAGCGTGTCGACGCGGGTGGCCGGCGCCCCGGCTTCCGGTGGGACGGCGTCCACCGCTTCCGTGGGGGCCGGAAGATCGCGTTGATGCCGGGGACGCGCATGGAGGGACCCGTACCCTCGGCTTGCGCCCCTAACCAGGAGATCGTCGACTTCTCCGCGCGCCGCCCGCTCCGCTGTGGAGGCTCGCGGCCCTGGCCAGGGCATCGACGCGTGCCCCGTACCGAAGAACGGGTCCACGGAGGTCCTGTTTCGCCGCGGGGCGTCAGCCCGGCAGCATCCCCGGGCCGAACACCTCGTAGGCGATCCGCTCGCCCGGCACGCCCCGGCGCAGCAGGTTGGCCCGGACCAGGTTCATGAACGCCACCGGGCCGCACAGGTGCGCGGTCACCCCGGCGGGCAGCGCGAGCCGGTCCGGGTCGATCAGTCCGGCGGACACCTCGGCCTTCAGTCCGGGCAGGTCGGCCCCGGCGGCGTCGAGATACCAGAGGTGGAGGGCCAGGTTCGGCAGCCGCTGCTGCAGCGCGGGCAGTTCGTGGCGCAGCGCGTGCGCCTCGGCGGCGCGGTCGGCGTGCGCCAGCGTCACCCGGCGTCCCGGATCCCGGTCGGCCAGGTGGGCCAGCGCCGCCATCGCCGGGGTGAGCCCGATCCCGGCGCTGACCAGCAGCAGCGGCCCGTCGCCGCCGGCCGCGTCAACCTCGCCGAACGCCGGGCTCAGTCGCAGCGTGTCGCCGACCGCCACCCGGTCGTGCAGGTGACCGGAGACCATCCCGTCGGGCGCGCCGCCCTCGCCGCGTACCCGCTTCACGGTGATCCGCCACTGGTCGGCGCCGGGACGGCCGGAGAGGCTGTACTGGCGGATCTGCTGTCCCCGGCCGCCGTCCAGGTCGACGGCGACCGAGACGTACCGGCCGGGGGTGAAGCCGGGCGCGGCGCCGCCGCCGGCCGGCGCGAGGGTGAGCGAGACGACGTCGGCGCTCTCCCGGGTCCGGCCGGTGACCCGCCAGTCCCGCCACACCGGACCGCCCTCCGGTACGCCGGCGCCCGCGTAGAGCCGCGCCTCGCGGGCGATCAGCTCGCAGGCCAGCAGCCAGTAGACCTCGTCCCAGGCGGCGGCCACCTCCGGGGTGACGCCGTCGCCGAGCACCTCGGCGACGGCGGCGAGCAGGTGCCGGCCGACGATCGGGTACTGGGTGGCGGTGATGCCGAGGGAGGCGTGCTTGTGCGCGATCCGGTCCAGGACCGGCCCCCACGGCATGCCGCCGTCGCCGGTCAGGTGCGCCGCGTACGCGACCACCGCCGAGGCGAGCGCGGCCTTCTGCGCGCCGGTGGCCTGGTTGCCCCGGTTGAACAGGTCCAGCAGGTCCGGGTGGGCGTCGAACATCCGCTGGTAGAAGCGGCCGGTGATGGCCTCGCCGTGTGCCCGCACGACGGGCAGGGTGGCGGTCACGATCGCTGCTGAGGATTCCGTGAGCACTACCGAATCTCCTTCCGGGGCTCGAACAGGTCGATCCCCACGAAACAGGATTTCTAGATTCCTCTTTTAGGGTCGAAGGTCCCGGGAGTGCGGTGGCATGGGTCACCGTGAATCTGCCTGTGTCGCCGAGGGCACCGAATGGCTAGGGTCGGTGCGTGAGGCTCAACCGGTCGACAGACATGGCGCTGCGGATCGCCATGCTCACCGCCGCGTCCCCGGTCCGGGCCACAGTCGACGAACTCGCCACCCGGCTCGCGCTGCCCCGCAGCCACGTCGCCAAGGTGGTGCAGCGGCTGCAACGCATCGGCGTCCTGGTCACCATCAGAGGCCGCTCCGGCGGCGTCGCCTTCGCCGAACACGCCGGTGACCTCACCGTCGGCCAGGTGGTCCGCGCCTTCGAGGGCGACGGCGAGGTGGTCAACTGCGCGCAGCCGGTCTGCCCGCTCATCGCGGAGTGCCGGCTGCGCGGCGAGCTGCGCCGCGCCCAGGCCGCCTTCCTCGCCGTGCTCGACGGCGTACGCCTCGGCGACCTGGTCGACGGATCCGCCGGCCCGCTCCTGCTCAGCCTCGGCGCGCCACCGGCCGGTCGCTGATGGCCGTCTCCCATCCGATCTTCGCCCGGCTCTTCGCCCGCGCCAGCGTCGCCATGGACCAGGCGGGCGTGGCCGGGCACCGGGCCCGCCTGGTCGCCGGGCTGCGCGGCCGGGTGGTCGAGGTCGGCGCCGGCAACGGGCGCAACCTCGCGCACTACCCGGCGAGCGTGACCGGCGTGCTCGCCGTCGAGCCGGAACCCCACCTGCGCGCGCTGGCCCACGCCGCCGCGCCGGGCGCCCCGGTCCCGGTCACCGTCGCCGCCGGGCTGGCCGAGGAACTGCCGGTCGCCGACGGCGCCGCCGACGCGGTGGTGGTGTCGCTGGTGCTCTGCTCGGTGCCGGACCAGGCGGTCGCGCTGCGCGAGGCGCGGCGGGTGCTGCGGCCCGGCGGCGAGCTGCGCTTCTACGAACACGTGGTGGCCGCCACGCCCGGCCTGCGCCGGGCCCAGCGCCTGGCCGACGCCACGCTCTGGCCGCTGTTCTGCGCCGGCTGCCACACCGCCCGGGACACGGTGGCCGCGATCCGCGCCGCCGGTTTCGAGGTGACCGCGCTGGAGCGCTTCCGCTTCCCGCCGACCGGGCTGCCGGCCCCGGCCTCGCCGCACGTGCTCGGCGCCGCGATCCGGGCCTGACGCCGGACCGGGCCGGTTCGTCCCGGCCCGGTCCGGCGTGCTCAGCTCACATTCACCGTGCCGTCCGGGGCGCGGACGCAGGAGACGGTACGGGAGCCGGTGGTCGCCGCCCCGGCCAGGCACCGGCCGAGCACCTTGTGCCCGGCGGCGTTCGGGTGCCACGACTCCTGGCAGGTCTGGAAGTACGTGCCGCAGGCGTTGGCGATCCGCTGGATGTCGAGCTTGTCGAACCCGGAGAGACTGGTGACGAACGTGCCGGTCGGGCCGTCCATCAGCCGGATCGGCGTGGCCAGGGCGTTGCCCGGGCTACCGGTCGACTCGCAGAGCCGGGCCCCGTCGAACGCGCGCTGCACGTTCAGGTAGACCAGGTCGTCCTGCGGGAACTCGTTGGCGAGCGTGCCACGTACCGAGCTGACCAGCGTGCCGAGCCCCTGCGAGAAACGGTGCCCGGGCGCCAGGCTGGCCCGGTGGATCGGGCACCCGGCCGCGTACCGCTCGGCGCCCAGCGCGCGGAACTTGTCCCGGGTGTCGTCCCGGCTGTCCTCGGTCCAGTAGCTCTGCTCCAGCTCGAACGGCAGCGGGTTGGTGTAGTCCTGGAACACCACCCGGTGCTGGCCGTCGGCGTCGATCTCGTCCAGCGTGGTGAGCAGTTGCCGCAGCGCCGTGGTGGTCTCCGCGGTGGCGGCGGCGAACTGCGCGGCGGTGCCCAGGTCGGCGTCGGTGCACGGCTTCTGCTCCACCGGCCCGCCCAGGTACGCCCAGAACTCCCACCAGCCGGTCCAGGCGTCGGCGATGAACCGGTTGGCGCACTTCTCCGCCACGCTGCCGAAGGTGAACGAGCTGTTGTTCGAGCCGAGGCCGACGAGCACCAGGTCGATGTCGTGGGTCCGGGCCACCGACCGGAGCTGGTCGAGCTGGGCGGCCACCTGCCGCCCCTTGGCCCGCGTCGACGAGGCGTTCGCGATGTCGTACGGCTGGCCGCCCGAGCAGGCCAGGTTGAACCGCGCGGAGATGCCGGGCAGGTTCGCCTGGAACAGCGAGGCGTTCGGCGATCGGTGGCAGAAGTAGGCGTTGGCGTTGGCGGCGGACCAGCCGGGGAAGCCCTGGGCCACCCCGTTGACGTCCACCACCGGCGCGTACGCCCCGGCGCCCTCGCCGCTGATGAAGCTGTCTCCCAGCGCCACCGCGGCGGTGGGCAGCGCGGCGGCAGCCGGCTGGGCGGGCGCCGCGGCGGCGGGTAACGCCACCGCGGCGAGCGCCAGCGCCGCCGCGAGCGCGGAACGACGGAACACGGACATGCCCGACCTCCCAGACATCGAAACGTGAAAGATTCTTTGGGATGGCGATCAGATCACGCGCGTGTGACGGGCGTCAATGCCCTGACACCTGCGACGGGTCGCCGGGGAAGACATCGGGCGTGCGGATCGTTGTGCCGCCTGGACGCCCCGTCCGCCCGCCGGACCGCCGTACGCGGTGGCGGCGCGGACCCGGCCGCGAGGCCGATCGCGCAACGCACCGCCCCGGTACCGCCGACCTGTCAGGGCATCCGGCTAGGCTCGCTCCGGCGCGCCGCGCCCGGCGATCATCGTGGGGGAGTCACACGGTGAACGGCACCACACCGCCGAGACCTGGGAGTACGACCAGTTGACCGCACAGCCTGAGACCCTCTACGGGGCCGACGACCTGACGCACCTGGAGGGCCTCGACGCCGTCCGCAAACGCCCCGGCATGTACATCGGCTCGACCGACAGCCGTGGCGTGGGTCACCTCGTCAACGAGATCCTCGACAACTCGACCGACGAGGGTGTCGCGGGTCACGCCACCACTGTCGACGTGATCCTGCACGCCGACGGCTCGGTCCAGGTCGACGACGACGGCCGCGGCATCCCCACCGACGTGCACGCCAAGTCCGGCATCTCCGGCGTCGAGCTGGTGCTCACCCGCCTGCACGCGGGCGGCAAGTTCGGTGGCTCCGGCTACAAGACCTCGGGCGGCCTGCACGGCGTCGGCGCCTCCGCGGTCAACGCCCTGTCCCGCCGCTTCGACGTCACCGTCCGGCGCGGCGGCAAGATCCACGCGATGTCGTTCCGCCACGGCGTGCCGGGCGTCTTCGACGGAGCCGGCCCCGACGCGCCGTTCACCCCCGGTCCCGGCCTGCAGATCGTCGGCGCGATGAAGCGCGGCCAGCGCACCGGCACCTCGATCCGCTGGTGGCACGACCCCCGCTACTTCGAGACCGGCGCCGCGCTCGACACCGAGGCGGTCCGGCTCAAGCTGCGCAACACCGCCTTCCTCGTCCCCGGCGTGGCCTACCGGCTGCGCGACGAGACCGGCGAGGAGCCGGTCGAGGAACGCTTCCACTTCCCCAACGGCCTGACCGACATGGTGGAATACCTCGCCCCGGCCGGCGACCGGCCGGTCTCCGGCACGCTGCTGGTCACCGGCGAGGGCACCTACCGGGAGAACGCCGCCGACGCCAACGGCGTCATGCAGTCCAACGTGCAGCGCCGCGCCGAGGTCGAGGTGGCGTTCCGCTGGGGCACCGGCTACGAGCGCACCGTCGAGTGCTTCACCAACACCATCCGCAACGCCCACGGCGGCACCCACCGCAAGGGCTTCGAGCGGGCGCTGGCGCGTACCCTCGCCGACGCCGCCCGCAACGCCCGCGGCCTGCTCAAGCCCAAGGAGGACGCGCCCACCCTGGACGACGTCCTGGAGGGCATGACCGCCGTGGTGCACGTGCGCATCCCGGAGCCGCAGTTCACCTCGCAGACCAAGGACGAACTGTCCACCGCCGGCATCACCAAGGTGCTCCAGGGCCTGATCGAGGCGCACCTCAAGAGCTGGCTGGACGACCGGCGCACCAAGGCCGAGGCCCGGACGGTGCTCCAGAAGATCGTCGACGCGGCCCGGGTACGGCTCACCCAGAAGCAGCAGAAGGACGCCGCCCGCCGCAAGACCGCGCTGGAGGGCGCGGCCATGCCGGCCAAGCTCGTCGACTGCCGGGCCGCGGGCATCGAGAGAAGCGAACTGTTCATCGTGGAGGGGGACAGCGCCCTCGGTACAGGGCGCCTCGCGCGGTCCTCGGAATACCAGGCGCTGCTGCCGATCCGCGGCAAGATCCTCAACGTGCAGAAGGCCAACCTCCAGCAGGTGCTGGACAACGCCGAGTGCGCCGCGATCGTGCAGGTGCTCGGCGCCGGCTCCGGCCGCACGTTCGACCTGTCCTCCCTGCGCTACGGCCGGGTCCTCATCATGGCCGACGCGGACGTCGACGGCGCGCACATCCGTACCCTGCTGATCACGCTGTTCGCCCGGTACATGCGGCCGCTGATCGAGGCCGGGCGGCTCTTCGCGGCGATGCCGCCCCTGCACAAGATCACCACGAAGGGGCGCAACCCGCAGACCGTCTACACCTACACCCAGGCGGAGATGGAGGCGACGGTCCGCAAGCTGGAGAAGGCCGGCAAGCAGATCGTCACGCCGATCCCGCGCTTCAAGGGCCTCGGTGAGATGGACGCCGACGAGCTGTGGGAGACCACCATGAACCCGGCTACCCGGGCGGTCCGCCGCATCACGCTCGACGACGTCGACGCCGCCGAGCGGATCCTCGAACTGCTCATGGGGGAGAAGGTCGAGCCCCGCCGCAACTGGCTGATCGACTCCGCCGACCGGGTCGACCGCGACGCCATCGACGCCTGACCAACGGGTTCGTCTCGGAAGGAAACCGCACCATGGCACGCCGCAAGGACGACCGCGCGAAGGCGGATCTGGCCGCCTTCGACCAGGCCGGCGCTCGCGTCTTCGACAACCCGCTGGTCACCGAGGTCTCGGACTCCTACCTGGAGTACGCGTTCTCGGTCATCCACTCCCGCGCGCTGCCCGACGCGCGCGACGGGCTCAAGCCGGTGCACCGGCGCATCCTGTGGTCGATGTACGAGCAGGGCCACCGCCCGGACCGCGGCCACGTCAAGAGTGCCCGAATTGTCGGGGATGTGATGGGAAAGTACCATCCGCACGGCGACACCGCGATCTACGACGCGATGGTGCGGCTGGCACAGGACTTCTCGCTCAACGTCCCGCTCATCGACGGGCACGGCAACTTCGGCTCGCCGGACGACGGCCCGGCAGCGGCGCGCTACTGCGTCGTGGGTGACACCCGGATCCGCCTGGCCGATGGCAGCAGCCCACGGATCGGTGATGTGGTCGACCTGCCGCCGAACAGCGAGGCGGAGGCCGATTTCGAAGTCCTCGACAAGGACGGCAAAGCGGTTCGCGTCAACAAGGTCTTCAACTCGGGCGTCCACCCGACGCTCCGGATCACGACTGAGACCGGATTCTCCCTCCGTGGTAGTGAGAATCATCTGGTTCTCTGCCTCGAAGCTCCGATGGGTGTCCCTGTCTTCCAGTGGCGTCGGCTCGACGAGGTGACGCCGGGCTCGGTGGTCTGTATCGCGCGGAACGCATGGAACCAGGTCGTCCCCGCCGCTCGCGAATACATGCTCGGCGTGCTCGGTGGCGCCTGGGTCTCTGAAGGCTTCGCGAGCGAGTCGCGGGCAGGATTCAGCAATACCGATGAGCATTTCTTCGGCGAGGTCCTGCATGCCTACGACCAGGTCGTGGGTGGACGACGCTACGTCAGCGACCGGCACACGCGCCGAGACCGTCGCCGCATACACGAACTTGACGTCCAGGACGTCGCCGGCGGGATGGAAGCCTTCCGGGCGAGCCCACTCGCCGAGCTGATCGGTCACCAGGCGAGGGACAAGTTCGTGCCGGAGTTCGTCTGGGCAGGGGGGTGGGGCATCAAGCGGGCCTTCCTGATGGCCCTCTTCGAAGGCGACGGCGGAGTCCGCGTCGCCAACAGCAGCTTCACCATCCAGTACACCAGCTACAGCGAGCGTCTGACTCGGGAGGTCCAGGAACTGCTCGCGGAGTTCGGCGTGATCGCCTGTCGACGCCACTACACCCGGCCCAGTGGCTCGGTGGAGCACCGCCTGGTGGTTTCCGGGACGCGAAACATCAGGGCTTTCGCAACTCGTGTCGGCTTCCTCCGTACCAAGCAGGCGGTGCTGGCCAAGATGCTGCGGCATGCGCCGCTGCGCCCGCATCGGCTTAGTCAGGACCACGTCCCCTTTGTGGCCGACTACGTGCGCAGCAGCATCGACTTCGATCGTCGGGGCAGCGGACGCAAGTGGCTCACCAGCCACAACTTCGATCGTGTCGAGCGGTGGGAAACCGAACGACTCCGCATCATCGACCGCATCAAGGACACCGAGATCCTTGCCACGATTCTGCCCGTGATGGATGCGGGCTATCGGTACGAGAAGATCGTCGCGGTCTCTCCTGACGAGCCGGCGGAGGTCTATTCCGTTCGAGTGGAATCCGCCGACCACTCCTTCCTGGCCGGTGGCTTCGTCAACCACAACACCGAGGCCCGGATGTCCCGGGAGGCGATGCTGCTCACCGGCGAGCTGGGTGAGGACACCGTCGACGTCGAGCCGAACTACGACGGCTCGCTGACCCAGCCCACGGTGCTGCCGGCGGCGTTCCCGAACCTGCTCGTCAACGGCGCATCCGGCATCGCGGTCGGCATGGCCACCAACATGATCCCGCACAACCTCGGCGAGGTGGTCCAGGCCGCCCGCTGGCTGATCAACCACCCGGACGCCACGCTCGACAAGCTCATGGAGTTCGTGCCCGGCCCCGACCTGCCCACCGGCGGGCTGCTGCTCGGCCTGGACGAGGTGCGCCGCGCGTACGAGACCGGGCGCGGCGTGGTGCGCATGCGCGGGCGGGTGGAGATCGGCCCGCTGGAGGGCAGCCGCGGCCGGCAGGCCATCACCGTCACCGAGCTGCCGTACGGCGTCGGCGCCGAGAAGGTCATCGCGGCCATCACCAACGAGGTGAACAAGACCAAGCGGCTGACCGGCATCGCCGATGTCAAGGACCTCACCGACCGGGAGAACGGCACCCGGCTGGTGGTGGAGTGCAAGGTCGGCGTGAACCCGCAGGCGCTGCTGGCCGACCTCTACCGGCTCACCCCGCTGGAGCAGTCCTTCGGCGTGAACAACCTGGTGCTCGTGGACGGGCAGCCGCGCACGCTCGGGCTCAAGGAACTGCTCGAGGTGTTCCTGGCGCACCGCTACGAGGTGGTGACCCGGCGCAGCGCGTACCGCAAGCGCAAGCGGGAAGAGCGCCTGCACCTGGTCGACGGCCTGCTGATCGCCCTGCTCGACATCGACCGGGTGGTCAAGCTGATCCGCGCCAGCGAGGACGCCCAGGCCGCCAAGGACGGCCTGATGCAGAAGTTCAAGCTCTCCGAGATCCAGGCGAGCTACATCCTGGACACTCCGCTGCGCCGTTTGACCAAGTACGACCGGCTGGAGCTGGAGGCCGAGCAGGAGAAGCTGCGCGGCGAGATCGCCGAGCTGTCGAAGATCCTGGACGATGACAAGGTGCTTCGGAAGGTCGTCTCCGACGAGCTGGCCGCCGTGGTCAAGCAGTTCGGCGCGCCGCGGCGCACCACGCTCGTCGACGGCGACCTCAAGGAGGTGCTCGCCGCCTCGGTGCCGGCCGGCCCGCTGGAGGTGGCCGACGACCCGTGCCAGGTGATCCTCTCCGCCACCGGGCTGGTGGCGCGGACCGCGGCCGAGTCGGAGGAGGCCGCCGAGGCGCGCCGGCGCAGCGGCCGGGTCAAGCACGACGCGGTACGCGCGATCGTGCACTCCACCGCGCGGGGCCGGGTGCTGCTGGTGACCAGCGCCGGGCGCGCCTTCAAGATCGACGTGTTGCCGTTGCCGGTGCTGCCGGAGCAGTCCGGCACGGTGTCGCTGCGCGGCGGCATGTCGGCTGCGGAACTGGTGCCGCTGGAGCCGGGCGAGACGGTCGTCGGGCTGGCCCCGCTGGGGTCGTCCGCGCAGGGGTCCCCCGGGCTGGCGCTCGGCACCCGGGCCGGCGTGGTCAAGGTGTGCGCGCCGGACTGGCCGGTCCGCTCCGACGAGTTCGAGGTGATCTCGTTGCGGGACGGCGACGAGGTGATCGGCGCGACCTGGCTGACCGACGGCGCCGAGACACTGGCGTTCGTCTCCTCGGAGGCGTCGCTGCTGCGCTTCGCCGCGACTGTGGTACGCCCGCAGGGGCTCAAGGGCGGCGGAATGGCCGGCATCAACCTGCCCGCCGGGGCGCGGGCGGTGTTCTTCGGCGCGATCCGCACCGACGACACGGCGCACGGTGAGCCGATGGTGGTCACGTCGACCGGCGCCACGGTGAAGGTGACGCCGTTCAAGGCGTACCCGGCGAAGGGCAGGGCGACCGGCGGCGTGCGCGCGCAGCGGTTCCTCAAGGGCGAGGTGGAGCTGTCGGTGGCCTGGATCGGCCCGCGGCCGGTGGGCGCGACCGCGACCGGCGACCCGGTGGACCTGCCGCCGGCCGACCCGCGCCGGGACGGCTCCGGTTTCGCCGTGATGCTGGGCCCGACGGTGGTGGGTCACCACATCGACCGCGACTGACGAGCCAGCTGGGGGAGGGCGGCGGGAGACCGCCCCCTCCCGCCCCGACGCGTTGATCAAGGAGTTTGCGGACTCTTCGTGTCCTCTGCAGTCCCTAAACTCCTTGATCACCGAGGTGAGCGCGTCAGCGGACCGGGCACCCGGAGCTGCTGACGGGATCCGTGCGCTCGTGTGCCCGGCTGCACCCCCATCGCGCGTTGATCAAGGAGTTGGCGGCCTTTTCGCGCTCTCCGCAGGCCCTGAACTCCTTGATCAACGCGCCCGGGCACTCCGGGGGCAGGGCTGCCCTAGGGTAATGGGGCACATTCCGGGTGTTTTGGCGGAAGACCTCGGCCCTGCACGGTCGATCATGAGGTTAGCGGCGACAAAACGGACACCGAGCGCCGCTAACCTCATGATCGACGTGGTTGAGGGCTGGCTGGCCCTGGCTGCGAGGGCGTCGGGCCGCTGGGGGCACCCGCGCGATCTTGCACTTCGGGCCCTCTGGGTGTCCCGCTCGCGTGGGCCGGCCCCAATCGCGCGCCAAGTGGTCCATTGATCATGAAGTTGGCGGGTGTGAGTCGGACAATTTGCGCCGCTAACTTCATGATCAACGAGGCCGGGCCGGGCGGGGGGGGAGGGGAGGGGT
>NZ_MAGP01000147.1 GCF_002926165.1 Micromonospora chalcea
GGGCGGGGGGCCGGCGGGGTGGGGGTGCTGGTCGCGACGCTGGGGGTACGCAGGTCGGCGGCCTTCGCGACGTCCTTCAGCTCGTCGTGCACGCCGGTGACGTCCGAGCGCAGGTTGTCGTACATGCTCTGCAGCGGCTTGCGGATCGCCTGCTCGTCGTCCTCGCTGAGCAGGTGCTTGCGGATGAACGCCTTGGGGTGCAGGTCCTCCAGCTGGATGTCCGTACCCAGCTCGCGGCTCAGGTCGCCGGTGGCGTTGCGCGCCATGCTGCGCAGGTTGCGGACCATCCGGAGACCGTCGTTGATGACGTTGGGCAGCCGGTCCCCGAAGATCAACAGCGCCAGGAGCAGCAGGACGCCGATCTCCCACCAGTTCAGGTTCTCGAACACCGCGGCCTCCTCGTCCGTGTCCACGGCAAGACTACGCACGTCAGGTGACCATCCGGGAGGGGGTGACCGGTGCTCACTTCGCGTCGGCGGCGAGCGTCACCGAGGCGTTCTGCCGCGCCGACCCCCGCCGGTACTCGACAGTCACCACCGACCCGGGCGCGTACTTGCGCACCAGCGCCACCAGATCGGTCGGGTCGGTCATCGGATGGCCGTCCAGCCGCAGCACCACGTCCCCGGTACGCAGCCCGGCGGCCGCCGCCGGACCGGCCGGCTCGACCGCGTTGAGGCGTACCCCGCCGCCGGTGGCGCCGGTGCCGCCGACCTGGGCGCCGATCACCGTACGCCGGGCCTTGCCGGTGCCGATGATGTCCTCGGTGATCCGCTTCGCCTGGTTGATCGGGATGGCGAAGGCGAGACCGATGTTGCCGGCCTCCTGCCCGTCGGCCACCAGTGACTTGATCGTCGAGTTCACCCCGACCACCCGGCCGGCGCCGTCCACGAGCGGGCCGCCGGAGTTGCCGTGGTTGACCGCGGCGTCGGTCTGGATCGCCGCGTAGTAGCGGGTCGGCCCGCCCGGCTCGCCGGCCTGCATCGTCCGGTCCAGCGCGCTCACGATGCCGGCGGTGACGGTGTTGGCGAGCGACAGCGGCGAGCCGATCGCGAGCACCGGGTCACCGACAGCGAGCGCGTCGGAGTCGCCGAACTGCACCGGCGTCAGCCCGGAGCGGGAGACCTTGATCACTGCGATGTCCGACTCCGGGTCCTGCCCCACCACGGTGCCGGCGGCGGTGCTGCCGTCGTTGAACACGACCGTCGCCTTTCCGGGGCCGTCGGCGACCACGTGGTCGTTCGTGACGATGTGCCCCTCGGCGCTGACCACGAAGCCGGAGCCCTCGCTGGTGCCGCCGAGACTGACCACCCGGATGGTGACCACGCTGGGCAGGACCCGCTCGGCGACGCCCGCGAGCGACTCGGGCTTGCGCTGGGCCAGCGCCGGGGCCTGCCCCGACTGCGCGCCGAGCGTCGGCACGTCACCTCCGCGCAGGAGGGCGTACGTCAGGGCGCTGCCCAGGGAACCGGCCAGCAACGCGGTGACCAGGGAAATCAGCACCATCTGGCGCAGTCCCGGCCGGGTCGGCAGGTCCGGATCGGTGACCGGCTCCGGCTCACCCGCGCCCGGTGTCGGCGCCGCCGGAACGACCACGGCGGCCGGCGCGTACGGGTCCCGCCACGGGTCGGCGAGCGCGTCCGACCACCACGGCGACGTCGCCTGACCCGGGGCGTCCTGCGCGGGTCGTCCCGGCGCCGGTCCACCCGGTGCCGGTGATCCGCCGGGCCGGCGCCAGTCCCAGCCGTCGGTCACGTCGGTGCCTCCCACTCCGTCCCCCTCGCCCCGCGCCGGAGACCGGCGGAGCCGGACGACCGTGACGCGCGGGACGCATCCAGGATTACACGGATGACGCGAATGGAGTCAGGGGTTGCCCTCCGTGACCGCTTCACAGCGGACTCGCGGCTGCGCGGGTACCGGCCCGCCTCTACGCTCACAGTGCATACCGCCCCTCGCACCAGTCCGCCCCCGGAGGTGTCCCATCGCCACGGTCGCCGGTCACGGCAGTTCGACGGCCCAGGCGCTTCACTTCGCCGAGTCGTACGTCACCGAGGACCTCGTGCTGCGCACGGCCCGCGCCCTCGCCCACGAGGTGGGCCTGGAGGCGGTCACGCCCGGGTCGGGAGCCGCCCTGCGGCTGCTCGCCGCCGCCGGCAACGCCCGGGCGGTGGTGGAGATCGGCACCGGCACCGGGGTGAGCGGCATCTGGCTGCTGCGCGGCATGCGCCCGGACGGGGTGCTCACCACGATCGACGTCGAGGTGGAGTACCAGCGCATCGCCCGGCGGCTGTTCCAGGAGGCGGGTTTCCCGTCGGGGCGTACCCGGATCATCACCGGCCGGGCCCTCGACGTGCTGCCCCGCCTCGCGGACGGCGCCTACGACCTGGTCTTCGTGGACGCGGCGGCCACCGGCTTCGCCGCGTACGTGGACGCGGCGCTGCGGCTGCTGCGCCCCGGCGGGGTGCTCGCGCTCAACGGCGCGCTCGCGGCCGGCCGGGTCGGGGATCCCGCCGCGCGGGACGTCGAGACGGTCACCGTGCGGGAGGCCATCAAGGCGATCCGCGAGTCGGAGAACTGGGTGCCCGCGCTGCTGCCGGTCGGCCACGGCCTGCTCGCCGCCGTGAAGAGCTAGATCAGCCCAGCGTCGCCAGCCAGCGCAGCAACCCGCGTACGCCCCAGCCGGTGGCGCCCTTGACCAGTTCGCCGTGCGTGTCGTCGGACCACGACGGCGCGGACATGTCCAGGTGCGCCCACCGGTCCCGCAGGTCACCGGTGAACTCCCGCAGGTACAGCGCGGCCACCACCGAGCCGGCGCCCTGCGCCGGTGAGCTGTGCAGGTCGGCGACGTCGCTGGCCAGGTGTTCGACGTAGTCGTCGGCGAGCGGCATCCGCCAGGCCCGCTCACCGGCCGCGGTGATCGCGTCGAGCAGGTCGCCGGCCAGGGCGTCGTTCTCGCTGTAGAGCGCCGCGTGCCGCTTGCCGAGGGCCACCGCGTTCGCGCCGGTCAGCGTGGCCAGGTCGATCAGCAGGTCGGGCTTCAGCTCGCGGACCGCGTACGCCATCGCGTCGGCGAGGACCAGCCGGCCCTCCGCGTCGGAGTTGGTGCTCTCGCTGGTCAGCCCGCCGTAGTGCCGGATCACGTCGCCGGGGCGGAACGCCGACCCGCTGACCATGTTCTCGGCGAGCGGGGCCAGCGTGGTGACCCGTACCGGCAGCCCCAGTTCGGCAGCGCCGAGCGTCGCGGCGATCACCGCGGCGGCGCCGGCCATGTCCTTGCGCATGAGCTTCATGGCGGGCACCGGTTTGATCGAGATGCCGCCGGTGTCGAACGTGATGCCCTTGCCGACGAGGACCACGTGGGTGCGCGCGCCGTCGGGCCGCCAGTCCAGCTCGACCAGGCGGGGGCCGCTGGCGGAGCCGCCGCCGACGGCCAGGATGCCGCCGAAGCCCTCGGCCGCCAGCTCCTGCGGACCGCGTACCCGCAGGTGCAGGCCGGTCCGGCCGGACGCGGCGCCGGCCACCTGCTCGGCGAACCACTCCGGGTTCTTGGTGGACGAGGGCGTGTTCGTGAGGTCCCGGGCCAGGCGGGTCATCTCGGCGGTGGTCCGGGCGGCGTCGAGCGTGCCCGCGAGCGCCTCCGGGTCGTCGACGAGCACCAGCGCCTCGGCCAGGGCCGGGCGTCCGCCGGACTCGGTGAGGCGGAAGCGGTACGAGCCGAGCAGCAGGCCCTCGGCCAGGCCGCGTAGCGCCTCGGTCGCCTCGCCGGGAAGCGCGATGGTGATCTGCGTCTCATCCTTCGCCGCGCGGGCCAGCGCGGCGCCCGCGGTGCGCCAGTCGCACTCGTCGCCGGACCCGACGCCGAGCAGCCACAGCCGTGCCGGAGCGCCGCCGGGACGCAGGTGTTCGCGTACCTCACCGGCGGCGCCGGTGAGCCGGGTGGCGGGCAGCAGGGCGGCGGACTCGGCCCGGACGTCGTCGCCGGGCGCGACGGCGGTCGGGACCAGTTCGGCCGGAGAGCCGGACGAGTCCGCGGAGTCGGGCTTCCCGGGACGGACGGGCAGGACGAGAGCGTCGGACCCCGCGGGCCCACTCACCAGACGAATGACCAGCACGCTGGACCGTACCTCCGAAATGGTTTCAACGGGGACGTTTCATCGCTCACCCGCAGAGGAAGGCCCTGAGCCACCGGCGGTGCCGGTGGCTCAGGGTATGACGAACCGTCCGCGCGGCGGACGCCACGCGGACACTCCTCGAATCAGCCCGCTGCCGCCTTCAGCGCGTCACCCAGCGCGGTGGCCTCGTCGGGAGTCATCTCGACGACGAGCCGGCCACCACCCTCCAGCGGGACACGCATGACGATGCCCCGGCCCTCCTTGGTGACTTCCAGCGGACCGTCGCCCGTCCGCGGCTTCATCGCCGCCATGTTGTCTCCCCTCAGACCTACACCAGGGTCGGTGAGTTGCCCCACAGCCACTTCGCCAACGCCAACCGCAACCATCACGGGAGGCTCGACCAACGATTTTCCCTGATGAACACCGCCGGACCCAAACCGAAGCAGCATTGATGTAACAGCATCTAGCTTATCTTGGATAGGCCTGTCACAATGTGCGGTCATGCAGGCACGGTCGGCACTCTTCGACCTGTACGGCGACCACCTCCGGGCCCGAGGTGGCCGCGCACCCGTCGCCGCCCTGGTCAAGCTGCTCGCCCCGCTCGGGATCGCCCCACCGGCGGTGCGCACCGCGGTCAGCCGGATGGTCCGCCAGGGCTGGCTGGAACCACTCCGGCTCGCCTCCGGACCCGGGTATTCGATCACCCCGAAGGCGGCCCGTCGACTCGACGAGGCGGCGTCGCGGATCTACCGGACCGGACGGCACAGTTGGGACGGACGGTTCGACCTCCTGGTGCTCACCCCGCCCGCGTCCCGCCGCGACCGGCAGCGGCTCGCCGCCAACCTCAGCTTCCTCGGCTACGGCACGCTCGACGACTGCACCTGGGTCGCCACCCGTGCCGGCGAGGACGTCGACCTGCTGCTCGACGAGGCGGGCGTGCGCTACGAGCGGTTCACCGCCGCCCACACCTCCGGCACGCCCGGCGCGATGGGCGTGGTCCGCCGCGCGTGGGACCTGGCCGAGATCGGCCGGGCGTACGAGCGCTTCGTCGCCGAGCAGAAGCCGCTCCTGTCCGGCGTCACGGTGCGCAGCAGCGACGAGGACGCGTACGCGGCCCGGTTCCGGCTCGTGCACGCGTGGCGTACGTTCCTGTTCCGGGACCCGCAGCTGCCACCGGCGCTGCTACCCGAGCGGTGGCCGGGCACCAGCGCGGCCAGCTTCTTCGACCGGCACGCCGCCCGGCTCCGGCCGGCCGCCGACCGGTACGTCGAGCAGTGCCTCGACGCGAGCAACCGCCTGGCACGACAGAAGGGTCGTTAGAAACGTGACCGAGCCGCTGCTCGTCGACCGCACCGACGCCGTCGTCACCCTGACGCTAAACCGCCCGACGGCGATGAACTCGCTCGACGTGGCGCTCAAGGAGGCGCTCCGGGACACCCTGGCCGAGCTGGAGACCGACCGCTCCTGCCGGGCCGTGGTGCTGACCGGCGCGGGCGGCTCGTTCAGCGCCGGGCAGGACCTGCGCGAGCACGTGCAGACGCTGGACTCGGCCGACGCCGACCCGCTGGGCACGGTCCGGGCGCACTACAACCCGATCGCCGCCCGGCTGGCCAACCTGCCCAAGCCGGTGGTCGCCGCGGTGCGCGGCATGGCCGCCGGGGCGGGCGCCTCACTGGCCCTGCTCGCCGACTTCCGCATCGGCGGCCCGAAGACCCGCTTCCTGATGGCCTTCGCCGGGGTGGGGCTGGCCGCCGACACCGGCGCGTCCTGGACGCTGCCCCGGCTGGTCGGCCACGCCAAGGCCGTCGAGCTGCTGATGCTCGCCGAGCCGGTGAGCGCCGACGACGCCTGCCGGCTGGGCCTGCTGAACCGGCTGGTGGACGACGACGAGCAGGTGCTCCCGGCCGCGCAGGAGCTGGCCGCGCGGCTCGCCGCCGGCCCGACCGTCGCGTACGGGGCGATCAAGCGCCAGCTCTCCATCGCCGACGCCGGCACGCTCGCCGACGCGCTGGCCGCCGAGGCGCAGGCGCAGGCGATCTGCGGCGCCACCGCCGACCACCACGCCGCCACCAAGGCGTTCGTCAACAAGCAGAAGCCGGTCTTCGAGGGCCGCTGAACCGGGCCGGGGCGGGTGCCGGGCACCCCTCGCGCGCCCGCTCAGCGGGCCACGTAGCCGCCGTCGATGGGGATCGTGTGCCCGGTGACCCAGGCCGCGTCGTCGGAGGCGAGGAAGAGCACCACACCCGCCACGTCGTCGGCGGTCGGGATGCCGGGCTTCGGGTTGAACGACTCCATCTGCCGGCGCATCTGCTCCGGGTCCGGCGCGTTCGCGATGAAGTGCTCCACGAGCGGGGTCATCACCACTGTCGGGGCGACCGCGTTGACCCGTACGCCCCGGGCGGCGTACTCGACGGCCGCGGACCGGGTCAGCCCGACGATGCCGGCCTTGGTGAACGTGTACGGCGAGATGTTGTCCTGCGCGGTCAGCCCGGCCGTGGACGAGGTGTTGACGATCGCGCCGCCGCCGGAGCGCAGCATCGCGTCGATGCCGTACCGCAGCACGTAGAACACGCCGTCGCCGTTGATCCGGCGGACCTTCTCCCAGTTCGCCAGGTCCATCTCGTGCAGCGCCTGCTGCTGCCCGTCGATGCCGGCGTTGTTGAAGATCACGTCGAGCCGGCCGTACCGCGCGACCGCCTCGGCGATGCCACGCTCGACGGAGGTGGCGTCGCCGGTGTCCATGGTCACCGCGAGCGCGTCCGGCAGGCTCGACGCCACCCGTTCGGCGCCCTCGGTGTTGATGTCCGCGATCACCAGCTTGCCGCCCTCGGCGGCGAACCGGCGCGCCGTCGCCTCGCCCAGGCCGGACGCTCCGCCGGTCACCAGCACGACCCTGTCCCGGAACCGCATGGCACCCCCTTGACCACGCCGGCCGGCGCCGGCCCTCGTCCCGGACGCTACCGCCCGGGACGGGGGGTCAGTCGTCCTCTTCGGGATCCTGGTTGGCCTCGACGCCGAGCACGAACGCCTGCATGGCCAGCTCGTCGCCGTAGGGCGAGACGAACGCCGGCAGTTCCCGCGGGCCCAGCTCCTGCACGTAGGACCAGAAGATCCGGACCGCCTCGGCCCGCGACGCCGCCTCGATCGGCAGGTCCAGGCTGACCAGCCAGGTGCTGCGGGCCGGCGGCGGGCCGAGCCGGTCGGCCAGCGCCCGCCAGCGGGCCGGGTCGAGCGCGACCACCGGTCCGTCCGGCGCCGGGCCGTCGACCGGAACCGGCTCGTCCAGCGCCCGCCGGGTGTACGCGACCACGAGCGGCCCGGCCGCCAGGTCGGACTGCGGATCGTCCGGGTCCTCCCGGGTCCCGGACGCCGCGAGCGCGACCCGGCCGAGCGCGACCAGCCGCAGCGGCTCGTCGACCAGCACCGCCACCCGGTCGCCGGGGCGCGGGCGAGCCGCTGCGGCCGGCCCGGTCAGCTCCAGCACGTCGTGGTGCACCAGCCGCTCGGCCTCGAAGCGCTCGGCGGGCAGCAGCACCGCCCAGGCGCCGGTAGTGGTCTCACCGTCGGTCGTCCCGCTCGTACGCGGCTCGGTGTCGGTCATG
The DNA here is from genome assembly GCF_002926165.1 of Micromonospora chalcea. Classification (GTDB taxonomy): domain Bacteria; phylum Actinomycetota; class Actinomycetes; order Mycobacteriales; family Micromonosporaceae; genus Micromonospora; species Micromonospora chalcea. The sequence goes on from NZ_MAGP01000147.1 coordinate 7,712, forward strand.
TCCCAATCCCATCACGCCGGAGGTGGCGCGCTCGGTCACACCCCGGCCCGGTCACCGCTCACGTGACAGTCGGCCAGGTGGTCGTCGACCATGCCGGTGGCCTGCATCAGCGCGTAGGCGGTGGTGGGGCCGACGAACCGGAAGCCCCGCTTCTTGAGCGCCTTGGCCATCGCGACGGACTCCGGGCTGGTGGCCGGCACCTCGGCGAAGGACCGGGGGCGCGCCGCCCGGGGCGGCGGCGCGAACGACCAGAGCAGCGCGGAGAGGCCCTCGGGCAGCTCCGACGCGGCCCGGGCGTTGGCGATCGCCGCCTCGATCTTGGCCCGGTTGCGGACGATCCCCGCGTCGGCCATCAGCCGGGTCACGTCGGACTCGCCGTAGCGGGCCACCGACTCGATCCGGAACCCGGCGAAGGCGTCCCGGAACGCCTGCCGCTTGCGCAGGATGGTCAGCCAGGACAGGCCGGACTGGAACGCCTCCAGCGTCAGCCGCTCGTAGAGCGCGTCGTCGCCGCGCAGCGGCCGGCCCCACTCCTCGTCGTGGTAGACGGCGTAGTCGGGGGTGCTCGCTCCCCACGCGCAGCGCGGCAGCCCGTCGGGGCCGTTCACCAGGTCAGTCACGGCGTCCACGATAGGCCGGGCCACCGACAGCCCCGCCGCGCCGACCGCCGGTCAGGGCAGCCGGCCCTGCTCGACCAGCCGGGCGAACTTCTTCAACGCCTGGGTCAGGCTGAACTTCGAGCCGGGCCAGAGCACCGGCCAGGCCACCCGCCCGGCCGGGCCACCCGGCAGGTGGAACCACTCGTGCCAGACCACCTGGGTGCGGTCGCGGTCCATCGGGGTGCAGCGCAGCACGCCGGGGCCGCGCAGCAGCTTGCCGCAGTGCACCACGCCGACCTCGTACGGGGCGTCGACCCGGACCACACGCATCTCGTCCCGGAGCACGGCCGGGCCGAGCGCGGTGACCGCCTCGACCAGGCTGCCCTCGCCGCCGTCACCCTCGACCACCCGGACCCGGGTCAGCGGGATCCAGTCCGACTGGCGTTCCCAGGCGGTGAGCGCGGCGAAGACGCGATCGGCCGGCGCGTCGACGATCACGGTGGCGGTGACCTCGCCGGCGCCGCGCCGGGACGCCTCGGTGAAGTCGTCGGCCGGGCGGCCGGCGCCGGTCACGCGGACTCCGACCGGACCACCGAACCGCGCTCCCGGTCGTCGTCGGCCGAGCCGGCAGCGATCCCGTTCGCCGGGGAGACGGTGTCCTCGGTCGCCGCGGCGGCGGGGGCCTCCGCCACGCCCGGCTCGGCCGGGGTGCCTCCCGGCTGTCCGTCGGCGTCGGTACGGGACGGCTGCTCGGGCGCGGACAGGTCGATCACCACCGGCTCCGGGTCGGACGGGTCGACCGCCTGCTCGGTCTCGGGCCGGGTCGCGGCGGCCTCCTCGCGCGCCCGGCGCAGCGCGTCGGCGTCCTCGGTGCGGCCGTCGCGCAGGGCCGCGTTCTCCGCCTCCAACACGCTGATCAGCTCGGACTTGTAGCCGATGTCGTACGCCGCGCGGCGCAGCGCGGAGTCGACCTGGGCCATCCGGTAGCCGCGCAGCGCGGTGTCGAAGCGGACGCCCGTCACGTCCGACTCGTCGAGCGGACGGCTGCCCGGCAGGGGCACGGCCCGCCCGTCCGGCTCGGCCGGTGTCAGGCCCGGATCCTTGCCGGAGACCAGCACCGTCACGCCGAACACCACCGCCGCGACTGTCAGCGCGACGACCAAGAGGAGCAGAACCTCACCCATGCACAGATCGTGGCATGCGGGCCGGGATCGGGCGAGCCCTCCGGGACGTCCGGTCGGTAAATGCGTCCGACGCACGGGACCGGCAGGGGTGGCGCGCACGGGACCGGATAGCGTCGGACCGGCCGGCGAGCGCGGGCGACGAGGAGGCGGGCATGACCGGGGCGTTGCGGCTGGGCGGACGGACGTTCGGCCCCGGTGAGCTGGTGGTGATGGCGATCGTCAACCGCACGCCCGACTCGTTCTTCGACCGGGGCGCCACGTTCGCCCAGGACAGCGCGCTGCGCGCGGTGGAGCGCGCGGTCGACGAGGGCGCCGAGATCATCGACATCGGCGGGGTCAAGGCCGGCCCGGGCGACGAGGTGGACGTGGCCGAGGAGATCCGGCGGACGGTGGACACCATCGCCGCGGTCCGGTCCGCCTTCCCCGAGGTGGTCGTCTCCATCGACACCTGGCGGGCCGAGGTGGCGGTGGAGGCGGTGGCGGCCGGCGCGGATCTGCTCAACGACACCTGGTCGGGGGCGGATCCGGCGCTGGCCCGGGTCGCCGCGGCGACCGGCGCCGGGCTGGTCTGCTCGCACGCCGGCGGGCTCGCGCCGCGTACCCGGCCGCACCGGGCCCACTTCGACGACGTGGTGGCCGACGTGCTCGCCACGGTGACCGGGCTGGCCGAACGCGCGGCCGGGCTGGGCGTACGCCGGGACGGCATCCTGATCGACCCGGCGCACGACTTCGGCAAGAACACCCGGCACTCGCTGGAGATCACCCGGCGGCTGGCGGAGCTGTCCGACACCGGCTGGCCGCTGCTGGTGGCCCTGTCGAACAAGGACTTCATTGGCGAGACGCTCGACCTGCCGGTGCCCGAGCGGTTGGAGGGGACGCTCGCCGCCACCGCGGTCTCGGCCTGGCTCGGCGCCCGGGTGTTCCGCGCCCACCAGGTCCGCGAGACCCGCCGGGTGCTGGACATGGTGGCCTCGATCCGGGGCGACCGGCCGCCGGCGGCGACCCGGCGCGGGCTGGCCTAGGAGGTCAGGTGACGCGCGGCGCCTGACGGGTCAGGTCCAGCGCAGGACGCCGCGCCGCCAGGCGTAGAGGATGCCGAGCGCGACGATCGCCACGAAGACGCCCATCTCGACCACGGTGGTGGCGCCGAAGCCGGGCCGGTCGAACACCAGCGCCCAGGGGAACAGGAAGACCGCCTCGACCGCGAAGAGCACGTACAGGTAGGCGTAGACGTAGTAGCGGATCTGCATCTGGGCCCAGTCGCCGCCGACCGGGTCGATGCCGCACTCGTACGTGGCCCGCTTGCCCCACGGCTCGGCCGGGCGGCTCGGACGTAACACCCGGTTCGCGGAGAACGCCGTCACGAAGAAGAGCACGGCGGCGAGCAGCAGCAGACCGAGCGTGGCGTACGAGCCGAGATATCCGGTCACGAGCGGAGCGTACCGGTCCCGTCCAGATGTCCCGGACACGTTACGAATTCGTTTCCTGGCAGGACTAGTGCCTGAAGGCAAGCATCACCGAATAATGGGACACCTTGACCCGCCCCGGAGGACAGATGGCCCGCCTGCGCGTTCGACCCGTTCGGCGGGCCGCGCTCCGTCGTACCCTCGCACTGCTGGTGCCCGCGTTGGTCGCGGCGGCGGTGGCGGTGGCGCCGGCCGGAGCCACGGCCGCCGCCGGAGGTCCGGCCGGCCTGGCCCGGGTGATCGAACCCGCCGATCCGGCCGGCGAGCCGACCGAACCGGTCCCCACCGCGGACCCGGGAACCAGCTCGCCCGCACCGCCGCCCACCGAGGCGCCGCCACCCCCGAGCACGCCTCCGCCGCCGGTCACCACCGCGCCGGCCCCGCCGGTCAGCAGCCCGCCCGCCGAACCGGCGCCGACCAGCGCGGCCCCGAACACCACCAGCGCGCCGCCGCCGGTCGTGCCGCCGGTCCAGCCCCCGCCGCCGCCCTCGGCCCAGCCGCCCGGCGGGCCGCTCGGGGTACGGGTGAACACCGAGGACGTGGTGCTCACCCCCGACTACTGGAACGCCGACAGCACGGTGGCCACGCTGCGGGTGACGGTGACGAACACCGGCGGCCGGTCGGAGCGGATCACGCTCGCCTACACGCTGCCGCCCGGGCTGACCGACGCGGGCACGCCGGGCTGCCAGCCGACCGGCGGCGCCAACCACAGCTGCGTCGGGTGGGACGCCGAGCCGGGCGCCCGGTTCAGCGCGACCATCCGGGTACGGGTCGACGGCGACGCCTGGCGGACCATGCCGCTGACCGGTTCCGTGCAGGTCACCGCCGTCGCGCCGGGGGTCAGCGGAGCGGCGTACGACGACGAGGGCTTCCCGGTGCTCTTCCCGCCCGGGCCGCCGGTGCCCGGGATCTCGCTGCGCGCCGACGAGGTGCTGTTCGACATCAGTGGCGCGCCCAGCACGCTCACCGTAAGGCTCGGCAACACCGGCGAGGTCGACGCCGCGGGCCGTGTCGAGGTGCTCCTGCCGGCCGGTGTCACGGTCGGCGACACCGGGAACGGCTGCGCCGCGGTGACGCCCGACCGGACCCGGTGCGAGCTGGGCGTCCTGCCGGCCGGCCGGACCGCGACCCTGCGGTTGACGCTCGCCGCCTCGGCCGAGGCGCAGCGCCGTGCCCCGCTGGCCGGCGCGGTGATCGGCCGGCTGGACCCGCGCAGCGGGCGGGACCGGCAGGTGCAGATGAGCTTCCGGATCAGCGCCGCCGCGGCGGACGCCACCCCGCCGGTGGGCGTGCCGGGTCCGACCGCGTCGCAGGGCGTGCTCGCCGCCGGTGGCGGGCCCGCCGACGACGACGCCTCGACCCGGCGGACCGCGATCGCGCTGATCGCCGTGTCCGGCCTCCTGGTCGTGCTCGCGCTGACGCTGGCGACCCGCTCGCTGCGCCGCCGCAGTGACATCACGGTGCCGGAGCGGCCGGCAACCGACCGGTGATCATGAATACGTGGTGATCTGGGTTACGGACCCAGGTACTAAACGCTGCAAAGCGGGGCATACAGCGGCCCGAACCAGTCCCATACGTCGGACCTCGACCAAGGTGGCCCTAACGTGGCGACGTAGGCTCTGACGTGAGAATCGGAGCGGGCCGGGCCGGCAGGGGCGACGGCGCTCAGCGAAGCGAGGTGCGGGTGTGACCAAGCAGATCCGTCAACTGGACCGGGTGGTCATCCGGTTCGCCGGGGACTCCGGCGACGGCATGCAGCTCACCGGCGACCGGTTCACGTCGGAGACGGCGCAGCTGGGCAACGACATCTCCACGTTGCCCAACTTCCCGGCCGAGATCCGCGCCCCCGCCGGCACCCTCCCCGGCGTCTCCAGCTTCCAGGTGCACTTCGCCGACTACGACATCCTGACCCCGGGTGACGCGCCGAACGTGCTGGTGGCGATGAACCCGGCCGCGCTCAAGGCCAACCTGGCCGACCTGCCGCGCGGGGCGGACATCATCGTCAACACCGACGAGTTCACCCGGCGCAACCTGGCGAAGGTCGGCTACGCGACCAGCCCGCTGGACGACGACTCGCTCGACGGGTACGCGGTGCACCCGGTGGCGCTCACCTCGATGACGATCGGCGCGCTGGCCGAGCACGACGTCTCCAAGAAGGACGCCGAGCGCGCCAAGAACATGTTCGCGCTCGGGCTGCTGAGCTGGATGTACTCCCGCCCGTACGAGTCCACGCTGCGCTTCCTGGAGCGCAAGTTCGCGGCCCGCCCCGAGCTGGTGGCGGCGAACGTGGCCGCGTTCCGGGCCGGCTGGAACTTCGGCGAGACCACCGAGGACTTCTCCGTCCGGTACGAGGTCAAGCCGGCCAAGATGCTGCCCGGCACCTACCGGAACATCACCGGCAACGCGGCGCTGTCGCTGGGCCTGGTGGCCGCCGGGGTGCGCTCCGGGCTGCCGGTGTTCCTCGGCGCGTACCCGATCACGCCGGCCTCGGACATCCTGCACGAGCTGAGCAAGCACAAGAAGTTCGGCGTGGTCACCATGCAGGCCGAGGACGAGATCGCCGCGGTCGGTGCGGCGCTCGGCGCGTCGTACGGCGGCTCGCTCGGCGTCACCACGACGAGCGGTCCCGGTGTGGCGCTGAAGAGCGAGACGATCTCCCTCGCGGTGGCGCTGGAGCTGCCGCTGGTCATCGTCGACGTGCAGCGGGCCGGGCCGTCCACCGGCATGCCGACCAAGACCGAGCAGGCCGACCTGAACATGGCCCTGTACGGCCGGCACGGCGAGGCGCCGGTCGCGGTGATCGCGCCGAAGTCGCCGTCGGACTGCTTCCACGCGGCGCTGGAGGCGGCCCGGATCGCGCTGACCTACCGCACGCCGGTGATCCTGCTGTCGGACAACTACGTCGCCAACGGCTCCGAGCCGTGGCTGCTGCCGGACGTGGAGTCGCTGCCCGAGCTGCGGGTCGAGTTCGCCACGAAGCCCAACGGCGAGGACGGCACCACCTTCCTGCCGTACCTGCGCGACCCGCAGACGCTGGCCCGCCCGTGGGCGGTGCCCGGCACGGCCGGTCTGGAGCACCGGATCGGCGGCCTGGAGAAGGCCGACAAGACCGGCGACATCTCGTACGACCCGGCCAACCACGACTTCATGGTGCGGACCCGCGCGGCCCGGATCGAGACCATCCCGGTGCCGGCCGTCGAGGTGGAGGACCCGGACGGCGACGCCCGGGTGCTGGTGCTGGGCTGGGGCTCCACGTACGGCCCGATCGGCGCGGCCTGCCGTGGCCTGCGCCAGCGCGGGCACTCGGTGGCCCAGGCGCACCTGCGGCACCTGGCCCCGATGCCGGCCAACCTCGGCGAGGTGCTGGCCCGGTACGACAAGGTGGTCGTGCCGGAGATGAACCTCGGCCAGCTCGCCCACGTGATCCGGGCGAAGTACCTGGTCGACGCGATCGGCTACAACCAGGTCCGCGGTCTGCCGTTCACCGCCGCCGAGCTGGAGACGATGCTGGAAGAGGTCCTGAAGAATGTCTGAGCCCGTCGCCCTCAAGCTCACCGCCAAGGACTTCAAGTCCGACCAGGAGGTGCGCTGGTGCCCCGGCTGCGGCGACTACGCCATCCTGGCGGCCGTGCAGGGCTTCATGCCGGAGCTGAACATCCCCCGGGAGAACATCGTCTTCGTCTCGGGCATCGGCTGCTCGTCGCGCTTCCCGTACTACATGAACACGTACGGGATGCACTCGATCCACGGGCGTGCCCCGGCGATCGCCACCGGCCTGTCGGTGTCCCGGCCGGACCTGTCGGTCTGGGTGGTCACCGGTGACGGCGACGCGCTCTCCATCGGCGGCAACCACCTGATCCACGCGCTGCGCCGCAACGTCAACCTGAAGATCCTGCTGTTCAACAACCGGATCTACGGGTTGACCAAGGGCCAGTACTCGCCGACCTCCGAAGTCGGCAAGATCACCAAATCGACGCCGGTCGGTTCGGCGGACGCGCCGTTCAACCCGCTGTCGCTGGCGCTCGGCGCCGAGGCCACGTTCGTGGCCCGGACGATCGACTCGGACCGCAAGCACCTCCAGTCGGTGCTGCGGGCCGCCGCCCAGCACGAGGGCTCCGCGTTCGTGGAGATCTACCAGAACTGCAACATCTTCAACGACGGCGCGTTCGACACGCTGAAGGAGCCGGCCACCCGGGACGACTTCCTGATCCGGCTGGAGCACGGGCAGCCGATCACGTTCGGCAAGGACGGGCAGTTCTGCGTCGTCCACCCGCCGGGCGGCTTCGGCCTGGAGGTCCGGGAGACCGCGAACACGCCGGCCGAGGAGATCGTGGTGCACGACGCGGGCGTGGCCGACCCGGCGTACGCGTTCGCGCTGTCCCGGCTGCCCGGCCTGGACCTGAGCAACACCCCGATCGGCGTGTTCCGGTCGGTGGGCCGCCCCTCCTACGACAGCGTGGTGCAGGAGCAGGTCGCGGCCGCCAAGGCGAGCGTGGACAAGACCCCGGAGCAGCAGCTCGCCGCGCTGCTCGGCAGCGGCGACACCTGGACGATCCTCTGATCCGCCGCTGACGCGTCACGCGAGAGGGCGGGCCGTTCCCCCGTGGAGCGGCCCGCCCTCTCGCGTGTGACGCAGCCCGGTCAGGCGGCCGCCGAGGCGGGCACCCACAGGTCGTCGACGGCCCGCTCGGCCGCGGCGAGGCTCTGCTCGAACAGCGGGATCAGCTCGGCCATCGCCGGGTTGACCGGGGCCAGGGTCAGCTCGGCGCAGATGAACCGCGGCTCCAGGCCGGTCAGGGACAGGCCGTGCGGCAGCCACGGCTCGGCGTGGTCCCAGCCCTCGCGCGGGGTGCCCGGGCCGTACCCGCCGCCGCGGCTGACCAGGACGACGAACTGGCGGTCGCCGAGCAGCCCGGCGTTCGTCACCGGGTCGTAGGCGATGCCGGGGGCGATCAGGTGGTCGACCCAGGACTTCACGCTGCTGGGCGCGCCGTAGTTGTAGAGCGGGAGCCCGAGCAGGACCGTGTCGGCCTGCTTCACCTCGGCCACGACCTCCTCGGTCAGCCGCCAGGACGCCGCCTGATCGGGGGTGTGCTGATCCGGTGGCACCATGCGCGCGAGGCCGCTCGCGGTGTTCAGGTGCGGCAGCGGGTTCTGTCCCAGGTCCCGGTAGGTGACGGTGCCGTCCGGGTGGGCGGCGCGCCAGGCGGCGGCGGCGCGGGCGGTGAGCCGCCGGCTGATCGACCGCTCCCCGGTGATGCTGGAGTCGATGTGCAGTAGGTGTGCCATTGGTGATTCCTCCTCCGACGATCGTTCGTGTAGAACCAACTATTTATAGCAGGTCGATGTTCCTCGGAGCGCGTAAACTGGGTCACATGTCCGCCGCACCGGTCGGGGAGTCCGAGCGCCGCTCCGGGCCCCTGCTCGACCACCTGGCCCGGCGGATGCGGCTGCGCTCGGAGTCGGTGCTGGCCCCACTTGGCCTGCGCCCCCGCCACCTGGTGGCGCTCACCGTGCTGCGCGACTCCGGCGGCATCAGCCAGCAGGCGCTCGCCGGCACGCTCCAGCTCGACAGCACGAACGTGGTCGGGCTGCTCAACGACCTGGAGGCGGACGGCCTGGCCGAGCGCCGCCGCGGCCCGGAGGACCGCCGCCGCCACGAGGTACGCCTCACCGAGGCGGGCACGAAGCGACTCCGCGAGGCCGAGTGCGCGCTCGCCGGAGCCGAGGAGGAAGTTCTCGGCGCGCTGGCGCCCGGCGAGCGGGACCTGCTCTACGACCTGCTGCGACGGGCCACCCAGGGCCGGTCGTCGACCTGCGGCGAAGTGATGGCGGAGGGCGGCCCGGGCGCCTGCTGACCGCCGACGCTCAGCGAGACTGGGTCAGAGCGCCGTGGTGGCCTGCGGCCGGTCGTCGCGGACGTGGACCAGCATGTCGCCGGTCTCGATCACCGCGCCGGCACGGTCGTTGAGCGTGACCACCTTGCCCCGGCGGACCAGCGCGATGACCAGCGACTCCAGCTCACGCGGAGAACGGCCCACCTCGTCGCGCTCGGCCGACCGCATCGCCAGCGCCATGCCCTGCCCCGGGGTGAGCAGGTCCTCCACCACGTCGATCAGGGGCGGGGCCGAGGTGGACAGGCCGAGCAGCCGCCCGGCCGTGGCCGACGAGACGATCACGTGGTGCGCGCCGCTCTGCTTGAGCAGCGGCGCGTTCTCCGCCTCGCGTACCGCCGCGATGATCCGCACCTGACCGGCGGTGAGCTGCCGGACCGTGAGCGCCACCAGCACCGAGGCGTCGTCGCTGTCGGTCGCGATGATCACCGACTTGGCGGTACGCACGTGCGCCTGCTCCAGCACCGACGAGCGGGTCGCCGAGCCCTCGATCGTCACCAGGCCGTTCGAGGTGGCCTGCCGAAGCGCCGGGCCACTGCGCTCGACCACCACGATCTTGGACTTGTCCGTGCCGTTCTCCAGCAGGGCGGAGACCGCGCTGCGGCCCTTGGTGCCGTAGCCGCAGATGATGACGTGGTCCTTCACGGTTCTCCTCCACCGCGACAGGCGACGCCCGGTGCGGTACTGCTCGGTCAGGACTTCCAGGGTGGTGCCGACCAGGATGATCAGGAAGAGCACCCGGGCGGGGGTGACGAACAGGACGTTCGCCAGTCGCGCCGACGAGCTGACCGGCGTGATGTCGCCGTACCCGGTGGTGGAGAGCGAGACCACCACGTAGTAGAAGCAGTCGAGCAGGCTCAGGCCGCTGTCGTCGACGTCGCGGTAGCCGTCGCGGTCGAGCCACACCACGAACACCGTGGCGAAGACCAGGCCGAGAGCGGCGAGCAGGCGCAGGCTCAGCGCGCTCAGCGGCCCTCGCCGCTGCGCGGGAAAATGGATCACCGTCGGTCCTGCTCCGCCACCTGCACGCCCACAAGATAACGGGTACGCGGGGACGCGGCCCGCCGGGTGACGATCGGAACCCGCCGGGGCCGCTGCCGGAGGCGTGGAGAGGGCATGATGGGTAAGTCCGGGGCGCCCGACCGCGAGGAGGCCGGCATGTCGTTGCTGCGACGGGTGATCGGCGGGGTGCTCCGGCGCATCCGCCTGCGCCAGGGCCGCACGCTGCGCGAGGTGGCCCAGGCCGCCGGCGTCTCCCTGCCCTACCTCTCCGAGGTCGAGCGCGGACGCAAGGAGGCCTCCTCCGAGGTGCTCGCCGCGATCTGCCGGGCGCTCGGGATCCACCTCGCCGACCTGCTCGAAGAAGCCCGTGACGAGCTGCGCCGGGAGCGGCCGACGCCGGTCGTCCCCGGAGTCTCGGCGGCCCGGTTCGACCGGGTGCCGGTCGCCCGCACCGGGCCGCAGCTGCGGGTCGGCCCGCCCCGGCTGTCCGTCACGCGCCGTCCGGCCGTGTCGTCCCGGCCGCCCGTGTCCCGCCGGCCCGCCGTCTCGCTCCGGCCGCACGTCGCCCGTCGGCCGGTCACCGCCACGCCGCTGCTCGGCGGCACGCTGCGGCCCCTGGGCCCCGGGCCGGCGCCGCTCGGCGCGCCCCTCGGCGCCGCCACGCCGATCGGGTTCGGTGGCGGCATCCGGATCTGGCCGGCTCCCTCCGCCCCGGCCGTCCGCCCCCGTCCGCGTACCTCCGTCACGCTGGCCCGGCGGCGGGCCCGCGCGGGCCGGCGGCGGCCGGTCGCCGCGTAGCTTCTGCCGAGGGCGGATCTGCCCCGGGCAGAAAGCCTGGGCCGCGACCGTGCGCCCGGCGGACGCTGGAGACCGCCGGGTTCCCGGGCGGTCCACCGCCCACCGGCGGTACGGAGGTGCGCAGTGATGGGTGGCATCTGGATGCTCGACGATCGGCAGGCGGTGTTCGACGACCGGGTCTTCGAGCGGTTGCTGAAGGAACGGATCATCTTCCTCGGCACCGAGGTCACCGAGGCGTCGGCGAATCAGATCTGCGCGCAGATCCTGCTCCTCGCGGCCGAGGACGCGGAGCGGGACATCTTCCTCTACATCAACTCGCCCGGCGGCTCGGTCAGCGCCGGCATGGCCATCTACGACACCATGCGGTACGTCAAGAACGACGTCGCGACGCTGGCGCTCGGGATCGCCGGCTCGATGGGGCAGTTCCTGCTCTGCGCCGGGACGGCCGGCAAGCGGTTCGCGCTGCCGCACACCCGGATCCTGATGCACCAGCCCTCCGGCGGGATGGGCGGCACGGCCTCCGACATCACCATCCAGGCCGAGAACATGCTGCACGTGAAGCGGACCATGCAGGAGCTCATCGCCCGGCACAGCGGGCGCACGCTGGAGGAGATCCAGCGCGACTGGGACCGCGACCGCTGGTTCACCGCCGAGGAGGCCCGCGAGTACGGCCTGATCGACCAGGTGCTCTCCCGCGTCGACCAGCTCGCCGGGTGAGCCGGGCGGCCCGGCCGGATCACCGGCCGGGCCGCCGCTGACGTCACGGGTAGCTGATCACCGTGCTGGTGCCGTACGAGCCGACGACCGGGGTGCCGACGTCGTTTATCGTGCGCTCGATCCCGCCGCTGCCGTCGAGGAACACCGTGATCGCGTCGTGGAACCGCACCCCGGCCCGGCGCGGCGCCTCGATCCCCCTGTCGCAGCGGATGTCCACGCCCTGGTTGAAGTACGAGTAGACGCCCAGCCCCCACGCCTCGTGCGTGCGGACGTGGTCGGCCACCTTGTACGAGGCCCAGCCGTTGCCGGTCGGGCTGCGCCAGGCCGCCTGGCTCGGCGGGTCGTAGGGCAGCTCGCTCTGGTAGAACACGGTCCGGCCGCGCTCGCCGTTCCAGATCGTCTGCCAGCGCTGGTAGTGCTCGACGAACAGCCCGTACGCGGTCACGTCGTCGCCGTTGACGATCACGCCGGTGGCGGCGGTGTTCACGGTCCAGCCGATCGTGCCGGGCCGGCCGTGGTCGCCGCGCCAGGCCCAGATGTTGTCGATCAGCGTGTGCCGGCTGTGCACCACCAGGCTGGTCACCGCCCGCCCGGCGTACGGGCCGCCGATGCGGAAGAAGACGTCCTGCAGCGAGATCGGGTTCGTGGCGTGCGACCGGTGGCAGTGCCGCGTACCGACCTCGACCAGCACCGGCGACTCGACCGGCCCGGCGTCCACCAGCACCCCGGCGATGCGTACCCCGTCCACGTCCTCGATCCGCAGCGCCGCGTCCCCGCGGTCCGGCACCAGGCTCGGCATGCCGAGGCCGAGCACCACGGTGTCCGGTCGGCGTACCCGCAGGGCCCGGTCCAGGTGGTAGACGCCGGGGGTGAGCAGCAGGTGCCGGCCCCGGGCCAGTTCCGCGTTGATCCGCTTCGCCGAGTCGGTGGGCCGGGCCAGGAAGAACGCGGACAGCGGCAGCGACGGCACCGGCGCGCCGCCGGTGGCCCAGGTGGTGCCGGCGGTGTCGCGGCGCAGACGCGGTACGGCGACCCGCCAGGCGCCCCGGGCGTCGACGAACAGGTACGGCTTCTCCCGGGTCACCGGGCTGGTCGGCAGCGTGGTGTACGGCGGGTCGGGGAAGCCCTGGGCGGGCGCGCCGATCACGCCGGAGAAGACCTGGTTCCACACGCCGTTGGTCCACTCGCCGCCGAGTTCGCTGTCGCGGGTGAGCCACTGCTGCTGGGAGCCGTTGATGGTGATGCCGTCCACCTTGGAGTCGGCGATGTAGCCGCCGCTGGAGTAGCCGCCGTTGCCGGGTTCCAGCCACAGCACACCCTTGACGTGCACCCGGCGCATCGGCGACGCCTGGGAGACTGCCCATTGGTTCGACCAGTCGGTCGGGGTGACCGCGAGGTTCTCCGCCGAACGCCAGAAGTTGGTGAGCGCGGAGATGCCGGCCGGCGAGTTCGGGTCGGGCTGGCCGACCACCCGGACCGCGCCGTGGATCTCCACGTCGTCGGGGTGGGCGCCGAGACCGGCGACAGTCGTGTAGTAGCCGAGCCGGGCGTCCACCTCGTAGCGGCCGGGCTTGAACAGCACGGCGTACCTGTCGAAGCCCATCTCGTTGCGTTCCTGGGCGGTGAAGAGCCGGTCCAGCGTGGACTGGATCTCCTCGACCGGCGTGTCCTGGTCGTACACGAAGACGTTGGGGCCGAAGTCGGGCTCGCGTGCCGGGCGCGCGGCCGGGGAAGCGGCGGCGGCGCCGGCCGGGAGGCCGAGGGCGGTGAGCGAGGCCGCGGAGGCGGTGAGCGTGAGGAAACGGCGGCGGGAGGGGTCGGGTGATCGCATCTGCCTGCCTGTTCGGTGATGGGACGGGAGAGCGCTCTCTCGGCTGTTCCTACCTCATCACCGTCGATACCGCCAGAGCCCCGCCGGTTCCGGAACCGGCGGGGCTCTGCGTCGCACGTCGGTCAGGCGCGCCCGGCGCGCTGCTTCACCAGGTCGTCGACGAGCCGCTCCACGTAGTCGGCGGTGTCCTCCCACCGGGTGACCGCGTGGCAGCGGATGTCCATGGCCTTGACCGGGTAGTCGTTGCCGCCCACGTCCAGCCGGTCCCCCACGAAGAGCACGTTGTCGATGGTCAGGTCCAGGTGCTCCAGCAGCTTCCGCATGCCGTACGCCTTGTCCACGCCCTTGCGGGTGACGTCGATCGAGGTCGAGCCGCCGCCACGGACCTCCAGGTCGGGCAGCTTCGCCGCGACCGCGTCCCGCAGCCGCCGCTTCTTGTCGCCGTCCGGGTCCCAGCCGTACTTCTCCGCCGGCGGCGCGGACTGACCCAGCGCGGAGAACGTGATCTGACTGCCCCGGTCCTCGATGATGTCGCCCCAGGTCTTCGCCTCCCACAGACCCAGCGCCTGCGCCGACTCGGTCAGCGCGGCAACGACACGTGCCTTGTCGGCCTCGCTCAGATCCTCGGCGTAGACCTGCCGCCAGTCCCCGTCGGACCAGCGGTAGTACCGGGTACCGCAGGTGGGCATCAGGTGCAGCCGCTCGCGCTGCTGCTCGGTGAGGTCGAGGTGGGCCAGCACCTGCGACTGGAATTGCTCGAACCGACCACCGGAGATGATGAGTACGTCCACCTCGGTGAGCAGGTGGCCGAGCAGCTCCGCCATCCGACGATCGATCTGGGACTTGGAAATCGCCAGGGTGTCGTCCAGGTCGAACGCCACCACTCGAAGATCGTTCACGAATACCTCATGTCGTCGCGGACAGGCCAGAACTAGCAGGGTACCGACGCACCCTGGCGCCGACCTGGAGGGCCCGGACCGGAGGGCTCACCAGACCACGCGGCCCTCATGACGGAGCGTAACAGCGGCTCCGCAGCGGGTTCGGGCCTTCCGGAACCGGGCTCGACGGTGAAATGCGGTCGACAGCGTCCGGCGCCGATCGCCATGGTGAGCGGATGCGCCAGGACGAGATCTGGAACGCCGAGACCGCCGAGCGGTACGACACACCGGGCACGGGGATGTTCGCGCCGGAGGTGCTCGACCCGGCCGTGGACCGGCTCGCCGCGCTCGCCGGCGACGGGCCGGTGCTGGAGTTCGCCATCGGCACGGGCCGGGTGGCAGTCCCCCTGGCCGGACGCGGCGTGCGGGTCAGCGGCATCGAACTCTCCGTACCGATGGTGGAGCGACTGCGGTCGAAGGCCGATGCGGCGACGATCCCGGTGGTGATCGGCGACATGGCCACCGCCACCTCACCCGGGGAGTACAGCCTGGTCTACCTCGTCTACAACACCATCTCCAACCTGCTCGAACAGGCCGAACAGGTGGCATGCTTCCGCAACGCCGCCCGCCACCTCAAGCCCGGCGGCCGGTTCGTGATCGAGCTGGAGGTGCCGGAGCTGCGCGTACTGCCGCCCGGCCAGCGGGCGGCGGTCTTCGCGACCGAGCCCGGATACGTCGGCGTGGACACCTACGACGTGCTGCGGCAACACCTCGTCTCGCACCACTTCGAGTTCGGCGACGGCCGCGAGGCGCGCGTCTTCCGCAGCCCGCACCGCTACGTCTGGCCGTCCGAGCTGGACCTGATGGGCGAGTTGGCCGGCTTCACCCTGGAGCATCGGTACGCGGACTGGTCCGGCACGGAGTTCACCGCCGAATCGCGCTCCCACGTGTCGATCTACCGGCTCCCGGCCCGACCCACGCACCTCGCGTCGCATTGATTCATTGACTTCGATCACTCACCGTCGATAGCCTCGCGTCGACAATTACCTTCATCGATGGAGGCTGAGCGGTGAGAATTTTACGACTGCGCGAGGCGCTCGTCGCGCTCGTGACGACCGCCCTGGTGACCACCACAGCGGCAACACCCGCCACGGCCGCGCCCGGCAGCGGCCTGTCCACGCTGGCGAGTTCGTCCACCTTCCCGCTGGCCGACCCGGACACCCTGCTGGCGAAGGACGGCTCCTACGTCACCTACGGCACCACAGTCGGCGCCGGCACCGGCGCGCGCTGCGGCGCGACCGGCAGACTGTACGTACCCGTCCTCGTCCACGGCTCCGGCAGCAGCGTCGGCATGGCCGACTGCGCCTCGCACGACGCGCTGCCCTCCGGCCCGGGCGCCTGGGCCGAGCCCGGCGGCGCGGTCTGGGCACCCGGCGTCGCCCGCTTCGGCAACCGGTTCTTCATGTTCTACACCGCCTCCCGCAAGGGCTCCGGCCAGAAGTGCATCGGACGGGCCGTCTCCGACAGCGCCCGCGGCCCCTTCCAGAACCAGGGCGAGTGGGCCTGCCCGGACGCCGGGCGGTGGGCACTCGACGCGAACCCCTTCGTGGCCGGCGGGAACCTGTACGTGACCTACCGGGACGACGCCATCGCCTCCGGCGCCGAGACCGGCATCTCCACGGTCCGCACCGATAGTGAGGGCCGCGCGATCTGGGACACCCGCCGGGACATGCTCAAGAGCACCGACATCACCTGGGACACCGCCAAGATCAGCGGCGGTACGCACGTGGTGGAGAACCCGGCGATGTGGAAGGCCGCCGACGGCGACTGGTACCTGATGTACTCGGGCAACAACTGGGACAGCGCGCGCTACTCCACCGGCATCGCCCGCTGCGGCGCGACTCCCCTGCCCGGCTCCCGCTGCACCCCCATCCGCGAAGGCGTGTCCCGGCCCTTCTTCGGCTACACCGGCAGCGCCGGACTCAACCCGATCCGCGGCCTACCCGGCAACCACCAGGGCCCCGGCGGGATGGACGTCTTCGACGCCGCCGACGGCACCGCGCGCGTCGTGTGGCACTGGTGGAACGGCTCCACCCGCTTCCCGATGACCGGCGTCCTGACCCGCCCCTCCACCGGCTTCCTCGTCTCGTAGTCGGCGCGCCTGCCGACACGACTGCTCACCGTAAGCTTCGGATTGGTCACGTTCGGTAGAACTGGTTCACGGAAAATTGCATTTGGCAAGAGGTGGCACCGAAATTTTCTCGATGCGATGCATCTGCTTGTCAGGTACCCGACAGTGAATTGCCCACTCTTGTGCTAGCTGTCCGGCGAGAGGATGCTCGAACCGTCGAACGGCACAGCGTCGCCTCGCACAGAGGGCGGCGCCCGGCTGCCACCGGACGCCGCATTCGACTCCACCGCTGCAACGGAAGGAGTCACGTTGACTGTAATCCCTCACGGGTCAGACTTCGAGACACCGGAGGACGAGGACGAAACCGTTGCCGAGCCGACCGACCGGCACCGGCTCATCCTGGCGTACATCAAGACGCTCAGTCCGATCATCGCCGCCGTCGTCGCCTGCATCGGGACGCTGGTGGCAGCACTGGTCCGCTGACCCGCCCGGCCCGCGCTCCGGCTCCGGCCGGACGCGGGGCCGTCCGCGTCACCGCCTCGTCGCCGGTTCGTCGTCCAATGTCGCCGGCGCGCCGCGTCGCGGCCACTGTCACCGGCGGGCTGCGTCGCCGTCCGGCAGCCGCCGGGACCTGACCTCCGCCAGGATCAGGACCGCCAGGAGCACCACGAACAGCCCTGCCGACCCGGCCACCAGGGGATTGACGTAACCGGGCACCAGGTCGGGGCCGCACGTGGTGTCGCGCAGCGGCCACATGCTCGACGACCCGTCAGCCGACGCGCCGATGCGGTGGCTGTAGCCTTCCGGCCGCCGCAGCATGCAAGCGTCATCGGGATCCAGGATCCCGAAGGTCGTCGCCGCCAACCCGCGACCGTAAGCGGCGGCCCCGGTGAACGCCGCACCGGCGGCCAGGAACCATCCCGCCCGCCTCAGCGCCCATGCCCTGCCCCGGAGGTGCGGGTCGCGACGGAGCGCCAACAGTGCGACCACCACGAACACGAGGGCAGCGGCCGCGAACACCGGCCAGGCCAGAGCGAGCAGCACAAGTGCGAAGAAGACGAGAAACATCGACGTGCAACCTACCGCTCCAGGCGTCGTCGTACCGGCCCCGATCACCTCGCCGGATGGTCAGCATGCGCAACTCTTGTCGCCGGGCTCGGACTTGACCGTGTGCGCATCGGCTATCTGGCCGCCCACCTCACCTGGCACCTCGCGACGGGCACTGTCACCTTGCTCGTTTGTGGCCCGGGAGAGTCGCCTACTCGCCGCTGGAACCCCGGGTGAGCACGTGAGCCGGGACGGCCGAACAGAGCGTGCCCCGCCGCCCCGGCCATGATCAGAACCGCGACGAACGGTCGGGAAATGAGTGAATGCAGGCACCTCCGGCAGGGTTTTCACCCGCTTCCGCACTGACCGGCAACGATTCCGAGACGGAGCCCCTTCGCGCGTCCTCTACACGGGTGGACGCTGCCGTCCCGTCGGGAACGAAGTGACGTACGGCAATCGCAACCGCACGTCCCGCGCCGGCCAACTCATGCAGCAGAACGCGTCAGCGGTCGGACGACATTCCACCAGCAACGGCTGAGGAGATCATCGGCTGAAGCGGGGATGGTTATAGATGGCCCGGCTGAGCAGACTCGCCGTGTACGCGGTTACGCACAGTCTCCCGAAGGGTCCCATCAGTGAGCTACAGCGCTCCGCCGCCCCCCGGTTACCCAGCTACGCATTTGCAGCAGCCTCCGAAGAAGCGCCCCGTGCGGCTCATCATCGCAGCGGCCGTCGGCGGTGTCTTGGTGCTCTGCTGCGGCGGAGTGACCATCGCTGCGGCAGTCGGCGGTGGCGACTCACCCCCCGCAAGGAGCGCCGCCGCGGAGGCGACCGCTGCCGCGTCCGTCCCGGCAGAAAGCCCTACAGCAGCACCGTCGGTGGAGATCACCACCGCAGCACCCACTACCCCAACACCCACCACCGCAGCTCCTACGACAACAACACCGAAGCCGAAGCCGAAGGCCACCACCAAGGCGCCGACCGAGCCGAAGGTGTCCGTAGAGCAGGAGAACGCCATCAGGGCCGCCTCCGACTACCTGCGATATCAAGCGTTCTCCCGCTCCGGCCTGATCAAGCAGTTGGAGTTCGAGGGCTACCCGAGGAAGATCGCAACCCAGGCCGTGGATTCTCTGAAGGTTGACTACAAGAAACAGGCTGCCAAGATGGCGAAGGACTACCTCGACACCCAGCCGTTCTCTCGTTCGGGCCTGATCAAGCAGTTGGAATTCGAGGGGTACACGCACGCACAGGCCGTCTACGGTGTCGATCAGGTGATGTGAGAAGGGCATGCGGGTGCCTGTTGCGGCTTTGTCCATGGCGGGTGGCAGGCTCTGGCATGGCTCGCCGTGTCACCTACGGTCGACCGCAGACCATGTCAGTCGGTCGTAGGAGCGCCCCGCATCCGGCGCCTGCCTCGCGCCTCCGGCCAGTTCAAGGCCAGGTTCATCTAGTGGCGGCCGTTGGCGTCTGTGCGGAATTCGGGGTCAGCAAGGACGACCTGTTGCAGTTCTTCGAACGGGTCAGCGACGAGCGAGGGTGGCCGCTGCTGTCAGTCCCGCTCACACAACCGCGTTGCTGCAGCAGATCTCGGCGAGGCGATCGGGCACGCAAGCTCCGGAAGGCGGCACAGTGATCGTTGATCAAACACCTGACCTGGTGCCCCCGGCAGGATTCGAACCTGCGACACACGGTTTAGGAAACCGATGCTCTATCCCCTGAGCTACGAGGGCGCGAGGGCCCAGTCTAGCGACCTGGGGGTTCACCTGGGGTGGCAGGGAGTGGCCCCCGTTCACCCACGTTCCCCGGACCGCCGTTCTCGCAGCCCAGGAGCACACCTGGAGCACACAAACCCCGGTTTGCGACCGGCGGTCGGCTGCGGCGACCCGCGTTGGCACCGGTTCACCCAGGGTGGCATCCGCTAGGGAGCACACACCGCGCACATCATCGAAGGTCACGAGTGCAGCTTCCCGGCCCGGGACCCGCTGGCCGTACATCGGGCACCGGCGGCGATGACCGACGCGCTGTCAGCCCTAACTACGCGCCTCGAACCGGTGGGAGCAGCCGTAGCTCGGGTCAGGCCAATCGCCGACACGGTGAATGTCAGGTGCGTGCCGGCGATGTCTTCGGGCACAGTAAGCAAATGCGCTCGATCTACCTCAGCGCGGACACCCCGCGCTGGACTCCGCGCACGGAGTCCGACCTCCAGTCCGCGCTCGACCAGGGCCTGCTAAGTGAGTCGCACTACACGGACTTCAAGCGGGGGCTGAGCGCCGGAAGAAGCGCCAACAGAGAACTGGCACGCGACCTGGCGTCCTTCGGCATCGACGGCGGGACCCTCATCGTAGGCGTCGAGGAGAATCGGGACGGCTCGTTCGGCTTGTGTCCCGGACCGCTCCAAGGCTTGACCGAGCGAGTAGAGCAGGTCGCCCTAACGATTCCGGATCCTCCGCTGCCCGTATACACGGAGATTATCCCCTCGGATGCCAATCCCGACGTCGGCTACCTCTTCGTGCACGTGCCGCCGAGTCCGACGGCACCGCATATGGTCGACCATCGCTACTTCGGTCGAGGCGACAAGACGAAACACCACCTCGCCGACGCAGAAGTGCGCCGCCTTCACGACCTGCGCCGGCTCACTGAAACCGACACGCTCACTCTCCTAGACGCCGAGTTCGACCGTGACCCGGTTCCGGTGGAACGCCGGTCGCAGTCGCACCTGTTCTTGCTGGCCGAGCCGGCCAATGGCCGCCCAGAGATGCTGCTGAGCCTCGTCTCCGGCCGTGAATGGCCACAACGCATGCTGCTGTTCACCCGCGGCGCGATCCTGAACCAGCCGACGAGCAACCTCAAATTCGCGCCCGAACTACTCTCCGCGACCGCCCATGCGCGCCGGGCCGCCGGTGCCGCGCTAACGAGCTATGAACTCACTGCGGACCGAAGGCTGCGCGAAGACTCGTACGACGAGGACGCCGTCGAGCTCGAAATCCACGAGGACGGCGGTCTCCGCATCTTCATGAGCCGGCTCAGCGACCAGATGACCAACCCAGATGAGCAGGTCGTCTTCGACGTCGGAGCGGTCATGTACACGCGACACTTAATCGCACTGGTGCTCGCGGCCGCCGACCAGGCGGGCTACGTCGGCAACTGGGCACTCGCGGTCGGCGCAACCAATCTCCGCGGTCGCCGCTCGTACGAGTATCGCAATGGCTGGAGTGCGACGGACGGTCCGCGATTCGGCGAGGACACCTACCGCAAGGCCGCCGTCGTCTCACACGCACAACTGTTGGCTACGCCCGGACAGGTAACCGGTCAACTCCTAGCGCGGCTGCTGCGAGCCCTAGGGACCGACGACAAATTTGCACCTTTCCTGACTGACGCGACTGAGAACTCCTAGCTCTTTGAGCGTTGGAGTCGGCGCCAGCAAACGATGGCACCGGCGAGGGTGAGGAACGCTTGGTGGATGTCGTCGCGGATCTCCCAGCGGGTGCGCAGGCGGCGGAACCAGTGCAGCAGCGCGATGGTCTGCTCGATGACCTGTCGGGTGCCGGGGCCGGAGCCGGTGTAGAGCACGAACAGGGTCCCGCGCAACACCCCGCGGTCATCCAAGGGCTTGCGGCCCGGGAACCGATGCCGCCGGGCGGACGGGGTGGTAGCAGCGGTGCGATCTCGGCCCAGCGTTCGTCCGAGACTATCCACATCGGCTACTCACCCCTCCTCACGTTGAGAAAGCAGATGATCGCGCACCCGGCGCACAAGGGCGCCGCTACGAGAGGGAGAGGGGCGGGTTAACGCTATGGAGTCTTAGCGAGACAACAGGTAGCTTGGTCGCACCGCAAGCTGTGCAGACGCCTCATCACGGCGGGGTGCTTGTCGGCAGCGCATCAGACGCTGGAGGTGATTATGGTCGCCCGGATCGACCCGGCTTGGTGGACGTCGGGCACCTGGGAGGGGCGGCCGATCAGGCAGTTCCTGGGGAAGCGCGATGTCGCGGTGATCTTCAGGTTCCTGCACGCTCGCGGTGTGTCCTACGGGGCGATCGCCGCTCTGGTCGATGTCTCCGCCAACCGCGCCGCCGAAATCGCCAAGGGGGCGCGGCAGGTTACGGCCTACGAGGTGCTGGAGCGGATCGCCCTCGGTCTGAACATCCCGCGGGCTGCCATGGGTCTCGGCCGTGAGCAGGACGTGCCAGCCGTTCGAGAGGTTCGGTCATTACGCGCGCAGGTACCCAAGGGCGTCCCGCATTCACCCCAGCTGATGGGTGAGCGTCCATCCGCTGACGTGGGCGGTCTCGCTCGCCTGCGCGCGGAGCTGGACGAGGCACTCTCGTCCTCCACCGTGTCGCCTCGGCACCTTGAGTTGGTTGAAGAGTCGACGAGCGAGCACATGCGGGTCTATCCCTCTGCGGCCCCGACCGTCATGCTGTCGAGACTCGCGGGTGAGTGTGCCGAGGTGCAGGTCCTGTCGCGCCGGCGGCAACCCGCGACGGTTCAGGCCCGCCTGTCGGGCGCCGCAGCTCTGCTGGCGACGATGTGTGCCGACGCGCTCATGCGACTGGGTAACGCCAGTGAAGCGCGGTTGTGGTACCGGACGGCGATCCACGCCGCGGACGACAGCGCGGACCCGCGGCTCCAGGTGTTGGCGCGCGCCCAGGCGGCGATGCTGCCCTACTACTTCGGTGACCCGCACCAGACGGTGGCGATGGCGGATCAAGCGCTCGCCATCACGACTTCGGCGTCGCCGTCCGGCGCACTGGCAGCCGCCGGACGTGCAAGGGCGTTGGCCCGCCTCGGGGCGGCTGACCAGGCGAGAGCGGGGATCGAGCAGGCGCACCGCATGTTCGACGAGGCAGGGGACGACGACAGCGACGCAGCGTTCCGCTTTCCCGCGAAGCGGCTGCTGTTCTACCTGTCCGGGGCAAGGACATGGCTTGGCGATACGAAAGAGGCGTACCGGATCCAGGACGAAGCTCTGAGCTTGTACGGTCCCAGGCCGAGGGTGCCGATTGATCCTGCCCTTATCGCCCTGGACCGTGCCCTCTGCCTCGTGCGCGACCTTCGATTCGCGGAGGCGGCAGTGGCCGCCTGCGCCGCCGTCTCCGGGCTGCCCGAGCTGCAGCGCACGGAGATCATCCTGTCCAAGGCGGCTGAGGTCGTATCAGCGATTCCGCAACCCGCACAGGGCAGGGAGGTGGTGGAGCTGGCGGAGTACGTGCGGGCGTGCCGCGAACGGAGCCGTACGCTGGCAGCCGGAACTGCTGTGCGCGAACCCTAGGGGCCACATGTTCGTCGAGGCACGAACGCGTCCGATGCTCGCCGAGGTGTGTCGGGGATTGGGCTGCTCTGCTGCCGACGCGCAGTTGCTCCGGCATCACACGAACGCTGTGTACGCCGTGGGCGACGTAGTAGTCAAGATCGCTCCGCTGGATTTCGGACTCGACCGCTCACGGACGGTGGTGGCGGTCGTTGACTGGCTGTCGGCCAAAGGCTTCCCGACCGTGGGTCTGTGCTCCCAGGTGCCGGCTCAACCGCTCGTGGTCAACGGGCACGCCGTCACGGTGTGGCAGCGTTTGGACCCGGCGGACGACAACCCCGTCACCACTGCAGAGCTCGGGCAACTCCTGCGGGAACTGCACGGCTTTCCGATGCCGCCGGTGGAGCTGCCAAGGCTTCAACCAGCCGAGAGCGTCCGCAGATCCGTGGACAACGCCCACCTCATCGACGATCTGGACCGCGACCTGTTGCTGAACCGGCTCGAGGATCTCAAAGCGGCCTGGTCATCGATGGCGTTCCCGCTGGGAGACAGCCTGATCCAGTCCGACCCCCAGACCCGCAACGCTCTACGACGGTTCGACGGTACCCCGGTGCTGGCTGACTGGGACGGTATCGCGATCGGGCCGCGAGAGTGGGACATCGCCACCGTCGCGGTTCACTGTCGGCGATTCGGTGGCGGCCGGCAGGCCTTCGCGGCCTTCACCGCCAGCTACGGCTGGGACGCCACCACCTGGTCGGGCTTCGAAGAGCTCTGCCGATTGCGTGAACTCCAGATGATTGCCACCAACGCGCGCAAGTCCCGGCCCGGCACGTCGGCAGCCTCCGAGGTGCATCGCCGGCTTGACGGCCTTCGCAACGAGAATGGCACCGAGCTGCGTCGCTGGCAGATTCTCTGACCGGAAGACAGACGGCGCTCCACCCTGGCGCGCCCGGACGCGGAAATTCGGCCCGGGATATGCGGTTAAGCGACCGCCTCGAATCGGTACGCTGCGTGCATGGCATCGCCAAACTCCCCGGTCCGCGTTCGATTTGCCCCATCGCCGACAGGCATGTTCCACGTGGGTAATGCCCGCTCGCTGCTTTACAACTGGGTGCTGGCCAAGCAGTCCGGCGGCACGATGGTGCTGCGGATCGAGGACACGGACGCCGAACGCAGTAAGCCGGAGTGGGTGCAGGGCATCATCGACGCCATGGCGTGGCTCGGCGCCGGCCCCGATGAGTACGAGGGCCCCCTGTTCCAGTCCGCCTATGTCCAGCACCACCGCGACGCCATCGCGAAGCTGCTCGCGGCAGGTCAGGCCTACTACTGCGACTGCCTGCGTACTCAGGTCGTGGAGCGAACCGGCAGCGAACACAAGGGGTACGACGGTTACTGCCGCGACCGCGGGCTGGCCGCGGCCCCCGGCAGCGCGGTGCGCTTCCGGACGCCGGACGAGGGCCAGACAGTCGTGCGGGATCTGGTGCGCGGCGAGCCCACGTTCGACAACGCCACGATCGAGGATTTCGTCGTCGCACGTGGTGACGGCTCCCCAGTGTTCCTTCTCGCGAACGTCGTCGACGACATGGTCATGGGCATTACCCATGTCATCCGCGCCGAGGAGCACCTGCCGAACACGCCCAAGCAGCAGTTGTTGTGGGTGGCGCTCGGGCACCAACCGCCGGTATGGGCCCACGCGCCGATCCTGGTCAACGAGAAGCGGCAGAAACTGTCCAAGCGCCGGGATCGGGTCGCGCTGGAGGACTTCCGCGCCGAGGGATACCTGCCCGATGCGATGCGCAACTACCTGATGCTGCTCGGCTGGGCCCCCTCCGGTGACCGGGAGATCGTCCCCTGGGACGACATCGTGACGGAGTTCCGGATGGCCGACGTCAATCCGTCGCCGGCGTTCTTCGACGTCAAGAAGCTGCGGGCCTTCAACGGCGACTACCTCCGCGCGTTGAGCACGGAGCAGTTCATCTCGGCGTGTCAGCCGTGGCTGCGCGGTGAGTACGCCCCGTGGCGGGCTGAGGACTACGACGACGTGGCCTTCGCCGCTGTCGCGCCCCTGGCGCAGACCCGGGTCGCGGTGCTCAGCGAGATCGTCGCCATGGTGGACTTCCTGTTCCTGCCGTCCCCATCGATCGACGAGGCTGCTTGGACGAAGGCCATGACCGGGGAGGCCCTGGCGCTACTCACCGAGGTGGCTACCGCGTTCAAAAAGGTGGAATGGGATGCCGAGTCGCTCAAGCACACGGTCGAGGAGTTGGGGGCAGCTCGCGGGCTGAAGCTGGGTAAGGCGCAGGCGCCGGTCCGGGTTGCCGTGACCGGCCGTACCGTCGGGCTGCCCCTGTTCGAGTCGTTGGAGGTGCTCGGTCGGAGCCGCACTGCCGCGAGGATCAGGAGTGCGATCGACCGGCTCTCATAGGGTCTAGGTGGTGCCGCTTCTCTGAATGGGGGCGGCGCCGCTCCCTATGGGTGGCGGTTGCAGGTCGCCGATTCCGGTGCCGAGGAGCTCGTCAGCCATTCGGAGAGCTACCACGACGCTCTCCTGCGGCGAGACGCCCACGGGCAGGTGCTTCCGCGCGAGTTGAGCCCGAAGCGCTGTCCCCCGCGGTCCGTTGATGACCTCGAGCGAGCCGTGCGCCTCGTCGGGCCGGCACGCTTCAAGCCCGCGATCGTGCCAGCGAACGTGTCGCCTCGCCAACGGGACCGGTTGCCCGATCATCGCGAGCAGGTTGAGGTCGGTGGTGTCGTTCAGGGCGCGATGCACGCTCTCCGTAAGGCCGGGCTTGGCCGCGTCGACGGCGCGCCGGCCCTCCCGAGCGAGGAGCGCGCTCGCGTGCACGGCGACCCGCAGAGGTGGCGGTGCGGCCTCGAAGGCCGAGGTCACCCTGGTGTTGAGGTCGGTGGGGCGGAACCCGCTCTGGGTGAGAATTCCGTCGACGGAGAATCCGCCGCGGTAGCCCAGCCGGCGGCGCAGGGCCGCGCCCGTCCACCGGGTCAGCTCGATCAGGCCTCGCTGCCGGGCCACGGGCATGGGTGCGGTGCCCGCGCAGAGGAAGGTCCCGTCGGCGGGCCGCCGCGGTACGAGAAGCTCCAGTGGGGTGAATGCGACAGTCGACTCGACGAGCACCAATCCGTGCAGGCGGCAGGGCACGCCGGGGAGCATCGGCATGAAGCGGATCCGCCGTCGCCCTGTCGACTCCGCCCGCCGACTGGGCATGCCCACGCTCGACCATTGGATGTCCCCACCGCCGGCCGAGGGCTCGGTCCCGCACGTCTGCCTCGCGGTGACGATTTCGGTCCCCGGCGGGCTAACAGGCTGCCACAGCGATGCTGGCTCGTCGTACACCACTGATTCCGCGCGCGGCAGGCCGATGGAGTCCCACAGCACATCCACCACGCTCTTGTGCTCGAAGAGGCTCCAGCTCGGGTGCTTGGCGCCGATGAGCGGCCGGCTGCCTGTCACCAGCGGCTCCAGAGGGTCGGTGACGAAAAGCGCTGCTCGCCTGTCGGGATCGAAACGATCCACGAGTGCGCTCAGCGGCGAGTCTGTCGCGAGGGTGGCGAGGAGAGCGTGCCGATCCGCGAGCAGTTGGGCTGCGCTGCGGGTGCCGGGCGGGCTGGGCAAGGAGGCGAGGAGGTTGCCGTCGAAGGCCAGGACCAAGACGTCGGCCGCGCCCGCAGCCGCCAGCAGATTTCGCCAGTGAGGCTCGTCCGCGCTGTGGGAACAGAAGACCACCGCCCTCTCACCAGTCACCTTTGGCTGGATCGCGGTGGCGAGCGCTTCGAGGAGAGAATCATCTCGCATGGCGCCACCGTCGCTGGCTCACCGGATCCAGCCCTCGCAGGACGAGGTTGGCTGGAGTTCGATGTATGAGCTCGAAGCGATCAGCCCCGAGAGCGCGGATGATCCGCTCCTCACTGCGGTCAGGGTCTCGGGAGTCGTACTCGATGATGACGATCCCAGGGCGGTGCTCGGCCGGGTCGAAGGACGACCAGACGTCCAGCTCCGTGCCTTCGACATCGATGTTTAGGAGGTCTATCCGCTCGATTCCGAGGTCGTGGAGCAGGTCTCCGAGCCGGAGGCAGGGAGCGGTGCCCACGGTGTAGCCCTGGCCCCGGTCACCCAGGCCGGACCAGGAGGGCTTGGCGTCGTACTGGCTGAAGGTCTGCTCGCCGGCGGTGTTAGAGATGGCGCAGTGCCGTACCACGCAGTGGCGTCTCGTCAAGGACGCGCGGTTCCGCGGATCAGGATCGACGCACAACCCCGTCCATCCCCGCCTCTCGAAGTAGAGGGTGTTGCTACCCCGTACCCCGTCGCCGGCCCCGACATCGACGAAGACGCCCTGTGCCGGAACGGCCAGGTGTTCGACGAGCCAGCGGTCCTCGCCCCACTGACCGAAGTACGGGTGCGGTTGGGTGTACGGCGGGTCGAAGGCGCTGTTGGGAGGCTGAGAGGCGCTGATGGTCGCTCGGTCCGGCGGATTCGGTGCGGCGGTCATGAGCCGCTCGCCGAGTAACCGAGAACCAGCAGTCGCCGCGGTCTGTCGGTGCTGTTCGGCCCGCTGGCGTGCACGAGTGCGGCATCCCAGGCCAGCAGTGATCCCGCTGATGCCTCGAGCATCACCGCCTGATCGTCGGGCGCGTCATCGTCCGGGACGACCGGCCCCTGGTTTGGTGTCGGCTCGTGTCGCACAGGGTGTCGGTGACTGCCGGGCCAGACCTGCAGCGCCCCTGCGGCTGCGGGGCAGTCGTCGAGACACAGCGCCACCGTGATCACCCGGTCGTAGCCGCGCGCCGCGAAGTACGAGGCGTCGGAGTGTTTGCGGACATCCTCGCCGAGAACCGGCAGGTCAGCCCAACCGGCGGGCTCGGCGAGTGCCGCCTTGTAGGTGACCTTGTCCTCCATCAGTGTCGCCTTGGCGGAGAGCATCGACGAGGCGAGGAATCCGATATCTTCGCTCGCCGCCATGCCCGCGAAGGCCGGTGCGAGATCGACGACAGGTTTGATCTTGAAGACGTACGGTCGACCATCCGGCAGGCGCCACCAGGTGAGGCGAGGATGCGCCGTCCGCAGCGACACGGTCTGGCCGATGATCTGCTCGAATGCCAGGTCGGCGGCGGCGCGCAGCTGGGACAACGTCTCGCGCTCCAGGAATCCCTCGATGGCGAGGTAGCCGTCCTGGCGGAAGCGGTGCCGGAGGTCGTCGCCGGTCACTCGCATCATTAGACCCCTTTCCGGGCGCACGGTACGAGGAAGTCACCCGTCGGCTTCGTCCAGCCGCTCGGCAGTTGATTCGCAGGGATGGTCACCTTCGTTGCGCTCCAGCCCGGGAAGAAGTGGTCCAGCACTTCGACGCGCGCTTCGGGCAACTCTGTGCCGCTGTGGAAGAAGCTGAAGCGACCTCCGGGCCGCAGGACAGGGATCGCTATCTGTTCCACGAAGCTGGCGAAATCGGCGTCGGCGTGCCCGTCGGGCGGCCAGGTGTCGTACATGATCGCGTCGATGCTCTCCGGCTCGAGATCGAGCACCTGCCATGGTTCGACGACAACCGTGACGGGACAGGGCAGGTGCTCGCGGATTCTCGGCACGACCAGGTCCACGACCGCCGGATGGGGTTCGACGGCGGTGTAACTGGCGGGTCGCAGCGGTGCGATCTGCTGGGCGAAGACGCCCAGGCCGAGGCCGATTTCCAGCACGTGCGATCCGTGTTGGTCTCCGAGTAGCGCGGCGGCGTGCTCAGCCATCAGGGCGGACTCGGCGAAGAACATCACGTACGTGCCTCCGAGGCGGAGGCCTTCGTCGTCGATCATGGCCGGGCGGGCGCACAGCTCGCGGAGATGACGGAGATGAACCTCGTCCAACGCCGGCGGCATCAGCACGGCTCCTGCACGCGGAAGCGACTCACCGGGTCGGTCTCCAGGAACCGCTGGATGTATCCCGGCGCCGTCCGCATCGCTGCCCGAGCGAGTGCCTCGCCAGCGGCCCCGATGGGCGCCTCGGACCGGATGAGCACGTACGCCGGATCGTCCAACTGGCCGCCGTTGCGTGCCGCGATGAGCACCTCGGCGTACGTCCCGAGCTCGGCCATGATGCGTCGTGCCAGTTCGTCGGCTACGGCCGTGTAGATCTTCCCGACGTGGTGAAGCGGGTTCTTGCCTGCGGGCGCCTCGCCGCTCGCCGGACGAAGGGGCTCGATCGCCCCGTTGTACCGGTTGCCCCGTCCGACAGCGCCACAGTCTCCCTTGCCCAGTGAGGTGCCGAAGGGTGCGAGGTAGCCACGACCGGGCACGTCCTTGGTGTTCAGCGACAGCCGTGCCCCAGTTGCCGTCGGTGTCTCGTCGAGCACCCGCTTGAGCTCACCCTCGATCTCGTCGCGGATGGCGTCCAGCGCCGTCCGATACTCCGACCAGCCGTGAACGCTGGCGGGATGGAAGGGCACTGCCGCGGTCACGTCCAGTTGGCCACGGTCGCGGACCACCATGACTTTGACGTCGGTGCCGGTCTGGTAGCGGGTTCGGAAGGTGGCGCCGGTCAGCAGCGTCTCCAGTCGGACCGCCGTCCGCGCCGCGATGCCACGAAGGCTCGTCCCGGCGCACACGACGGTGTCGTTGGCGACGGCCTCACTGGCGAGTACCTTCGTGATCCCGGCAGCCGTCCGAGGCTGGTAGAACTCCCTGTCGTGATCGACCCCGGTGCCGGCGGTGTTGTTCACGTGAATGCGCAGGTGCCCAAGGATTGCCGGGTCGTCCAACGTGCTGGTGAGAACAGCGCGGACCGTGTCGTCGAACAGTTTGGCGACGGATACATCGTTGCCGTCGATCCGCTCCGTGACCTTGCCGAAGAGGTAGCAGTCGACCGGCTTGCGGATGTCGTACCCACCGAAGCGAACGTCGGCGGCCGCGCCCACCAGCGTCACCTTGTCCACCCAGTGGTTCGGCACCGCACCGAAGCGCTCCCGGCAGGTTGCGGAGTAGCGGCGGGAGAAGCTGTCGGCGACCAGGTCCGCGAGGCTGTCAGGGTGGCCGATGCCCTTGCGCTCCGCGACATCGAACGGTGACTGGTCGGGGTGTACCGCTCCGAGGCTGGTGATGACCTGCATGGCGCTTTCTCCTCTCCTCACGAACGCGACGGGGCAGCGGCGGCGGACGCGGGCTGTGGCGGATCGACGAGGTACGCCATGCACTGCGACAGGACCAGGACACGCTTCGCCGGGCACGGCTCCGGTGCGGAGGCGGGCCGGAAGGTCCCGTCGTAGAGGTTCCCGTAGCTGGTCGGCACAGAAGCACACCGCCGAACCTCACCGGTCACGGTCACCTTGAAGGAGGTCATCCCCGCCGTGCAGGGCTGGCCGCGGAAGGCGAGCATCCCGTCGAGGTACGGCCGGTTGAAGGTGTACTCGCCGGAGTTCTCCAGGATCAGCTCACGCTCCGCGTCGGTGTACGCCTCGGGGTACCGGCGACCGTCGTAGACGCCCTTGAACACCTTGGCCCGCAGCGGATCCACCCCGAGAGCCGCTAGCGACGCCAAGTCGTCGCGTAGTCGCGGGAGCAGCGGCGGGAAGAGCACGTAGAGTGCCACCACGTCGAAGCCGGCCCCGCGCAGGATCCGGAACGACTCGGCGTACTCCGTCATCGGCAAACCGAGGCGTTCCCGCTCCGGTACGTGCAGGGCCGCCACGATCTTCGCCACCCGCGTCGGGTCCACCTCGTTGGCGAAGCGGGTGACCAGCTCGGGCGACGCCAGGTTGGTGTTGATGCTGATCCAGTTGCGGCGGGTCAGCCCGGCGCAAAGTTCGACGAACCCGGGAAACAGGAACGGCTCTCCGCCCGACATGTGCACGAGACTCGTGCGGTCGAGATCCTCGAAGCGCCGCACCACCAGGTCGGCGTCAGGCTCGTTCAGGTGCTTCTTGTTCAACACGTGACGAATCTGCGGATGGCAGTACTCGCAGAAGAAGTTGCAGCGGTTCGTCAGGTGCCAGTCGAACTCCCACTCCCACGGCGCCGGGTCCGACGTCATCGCTGACACACGCACCGGTCCCACCTCCCCACGCTCGGCCGGGGTCTGTCAAACGAACGGTGTAACTCGGGTTGTTGACGGTTACTTACGGCCTGCGGAGAGGCGTCCTTCGAAGGCGATGTCGAAGGCGTTCAGGGCTGGTTTCCAGCGCATGGTCCACCGCCGGCG
>NZ_MAGP01000148.1 GCF_002926165.1 Micromonospora chalcea
GTCGAGCCGGTGTCCGTACGGCGGGGGGCGGCGGCGAGCCAGCGGGCCAGCTCGTGCGGGGTGGGGGTGCGGTGGATCTGCGAGACGGGCACCACCACGTCGGCGGCCTCGTCGATGCCTGCGGCGACGGCGGCGGACTGCAACGACGTGCCGCCGAGGTGGAAGAAGCCGTCGCGGGCGCCGACCCGCTCGATGCCGAGCACGCTCGCGAACACCTCCGCGACGAGGCGCTCGCCCTCGGTGGCCGGCTCGACGTACGGCACGCCGAGGTCGGGGCGCTGGGCGCCGGGTGCGGGAAGGGCACTCCGGTCGATCTTGCCGGTGCCGCCGAGGGGGAAGCGGTCGAGGACGACGAAGGCGGCGGGGACCATGTAGCTCGGCAGGTGGGCCGTGGCGTGGTCGCGCAGGTCGCCGGTGGCCGGGATGCGGCCGTCGCGCCCGGTGACGTACGCGACGAGCCGGGCCACGCCCCGGTCCTCGCGGCGGACGACGACTGCGGTCTCCACCTCCGGGTGCTGGGCGAGGATGCTCTCGATCTCGCCCAGCTCGATGCGGATGCCGTTGACCTTCACCTGGTGGTCCATCCGGCCGAGGATCTCCAGCGCGCCGGCGCTGTTCCACCTCCCCAGGTCGCCGCTGCGGTAGGCGAGCCCGCCGCCGTACGGGTCGGTGACGAACCGCTGGGCGGTCAGTTCGGGGCGGTTGAGGTAACCGTCGGCGACGCCGAAGCCGGCGATCAGGATCTCCCCGGGAACCCCGGCCGGCAAGAGGTCGAGGTTCGCGTCGACGACGCGGACCTGCCGGTTCGGCATCGGCCAGCCGATCGGCACGTACGCGCCACCCCACCCGGCCGACGCGTCGAACCAGGTGCACGCCACGGCGATCTCGGCCGGCCCGTACGCGTTGACCACCCGCGTGCCCGCCGTCAGCCACCGCTGGGCCAGCCGCGGCGGAACGGCCTCGCCGCCGAAGATGACGCAGCGGAGGCCGGGACAGGCGGCCGGGTCGAGCGGGGCGATGTTGGTGGCCGGTCCGAACGTGTGCGTGACGCCCTGGGTGTTGACGAGGTCGGTGAGCCGGCGCGCGTCGAGCAGATCGTCGCGCGGGCACACGACGACGCGGCCCCCGCCGGTGAGCGCGGCGAAGATCTCCCCGAACGCAGCGTCGAAGACCGGTGCCGCCGAGTGCAGCATCCGGCTGCCGGGGCCGATGGCGCACTCGCCGGTCATCCACGCCAGGAAGTTCGCCAGCCTCTCGTGTGACAGCACCACACCCTTCGGCGTGCCTGTCGAACCCGACGTGTAGATGACGAACGCCGGCGCGTCCACCGGCACCGCAGGCAGATCCGCCACCGCACCGGCCGGTACCGCGGGCCAGCCGTCGTCCAGCGCCACCACCGTGACCCCGTCCCCGGCGGGAATCCGGGGCGCTACCGCACCGACCGTCAACACCACCCGCGCGCCGTGGTCGGCCAGCAGCACCCGCATCCGCTCCGCGGGCCACGACACGTCCATCGGCGTGTACGCGGCACCCGCCCGCAGCACGCCCATCGCCGCCACCAGCGACCACAACCCGCGCTCCAACGCCACGGACACCACGTCACCGGCACGGACACCCACCGACCGCAGGTACGCCGCCAGCAGCCCGGACCGGCGATCCAGCTCCCCGTACGTCAGCACCTCGTCGCCCGCGACCCCCGCCACCGCCTCCGGCGACCGCCGCGCCCAGCTCAGCACGAGCTCGTGGATCGGCTCACCCGGGATCTCCCGCACCGGGCCGCGCCCCCACGTCAGCAACCGCTCCCGTTCCGCGGCGTCCAGCAACGGCAGTCGCGACAGGGCGACCTGCGGCGCCGCCGTCCCGGCGGAGACGAGCACCACCACCTGATCCACGAGTCCCCGCACGAACTGCGCGGAGAAACCCTCCACCGCGTAGTCCACCCGCAGCACGGACCCGTCCGCCGCCACGCGCACCACCATGTCGACGTCCACCACGGCCGGTCCCGTCTCCGCCACCGGACCGTCGGTGAACTCCACCGCCACCGGGTCCGGCCGGTCCGGGCCCGCCACCGGCGCCGTCCACGCCAGTCCCACCCGCGCCGCCAACTCCCCGAATCCCGGGTCGCCCGAGACGTCCACCCGCGCCACCGACCCACCGGCCGGGGCCAGCCCGAGCACCACCTCGTCCTGGCCGGTCCAGCGGGCCAGGACCGCCACGAGCCCCGCCACCACGACGTGTCCGGCCGGTGTCACGCGCGACGGCCAGGCGGGAAGCACCCGGTGCACCGAGGCCGCCCGCGCGGGCCACACCGCCGGCCTCCGCAGGTCCCCCACGAGTTCCAGAGCAACCGCGCCGTCCGCGGCCTGGGCGCCATCGAACCCGACAGACAACAGCTCGACCTCCGATCGAAAGGGGACGACCGAAAGGCTCAGGGCCGCGACGATCGGTCAGCCGGGATGCCGTACGCCGGACGGCGGGGGTTGGCGCGAGGCGCGTCGACGGGCGGCACCGCTCGCGGGCCACCCGATCCGGTGCGCTGAGAGTGGCAACGACGAGCCGACGGGGCCCGACCATACGAAGCGCTGTGCAGTGACGTACACCCCTAGAGATCGGCACGTCGACCCCTAGCGCATCAGCCGGAGATCTCCTCCCCGGGCAGGCCTGGGACGTTTCGGCGGTGCCCGCCGGCCGCGTCGAGGCCGGGCCGGCGATGTGAGCTGGCAGGGGGCGTGGCCGTCGGAATCCGGGCACTCGACAGCGCGGGCTGCGACAGCGCCGTCCGGCGACTCCAGCCCTTGTGAAGAACAGCTTTTCGGTCAACCCGAGTCGATGGCCCCGCTAGGAGTATCGGCGGCCTCGGCGGCGAAAGAGCCGTCCGCGTTCGCCTGTCTGGCCCATCCCGGGGCAGTGCATAGTGACTATGATCTTTCGATCATGACGCCGGTCGGTGGCTGGAAACTCGACCGCTGACCGGCGGTGTGCACCTCGCCGCCGCAACGCTGGCCATGAGCCAGCCGGCTTCCCGGCCGGTCCAGCTCACGACCGTCCGGTCGGTGCACGCGGCACGCCCGGCTCTCGCGGGCCGAGCGGCCGCATCAGGACCGGGAGCCCACCCCTTCGGCCACGTTCTCCGCTGTTCGTGGCCGTGGCGCACCGGTTTCACCGCCACCCCGAGGCCCGCACCGGGCCGGCATGTCAGGAGACTAGATGCAGGCGCCCATCCAGGTACAGGTGTTCGCACACGACGGGGTGGTCCTGGCCCGACCGCCCGACCCGACGGCCACCGCCGACAGCCCCTATCTCGCCGGCGCGGGCGCCGCTCTCCACAACGGCCTGGACATGATCACAGGTCTGCACCTGACCCTTCCGCACCAGTCGGCGGCGATCTGCAGCACCGGCTCCAGCGCGGACAAGTCGCTGCGTCTGCTCAGCCGGAGTGGTCTGAAGACGCCCAGCGACCTGCGGAAGTTCCGTTCCGGCGCGCAGGCGGTGCGGTACGCGCGGGAAGCCGTCGAGCGGGGCGAGACGCTGGAGTTCCAGTTTCCTCCGCATGACCCGCTGCTGCGGGCCGCTCGCGCCCGGGTGCCCGCGGATCTGGTCGCCCGCCTCAACAACAAGACCGTGCTGGAGACTCTGGTCGCGCCGGAGTACCTGCCCCGCCGGCAGGTCGCCACCCCCGCCGAGGTGCGCCGGATCGTGGCGCGGGACCGCCGGCCGGCGGTCATCAAACCGGCCGGGGTCGAGGTGTCCAGCGGAATTGCGATCTTCACCCGTCGGTTGGGGGACCGGCGGAACCGTTCCCTGTTCAACCAGTTGGAACAGGTGAGCGAGCAGTGGATCGTCGAGGAGGAGGTGCCCTTCCAGACGATCTGGGGTATCCAGTTCGGCGTGACCGAGAGCGGATCGGTGCACTACTTCGGATCGTCGGTACACCTGCCGCAGCCCACCTCGACGTGGGTCGGTTGTGTGATGGACGACGACCAGCCCCCGGAGGAACTGGTCGAAGCGCTGACCGTAGGGGTCCGAAAGGCCAGTGAGCTCGGGTACCGGGGCTACTGCTCCTTCGACGCCGGGATCGGCCGCGACGGCGCCCTGCGGGTCATCGACCCGAACTTCCGGGTCAGCGGGGCCACCACCTCGCTGCTGCACCGCAGCTCGCTGCTGGGCCGGCATCCGTGCGCCATGACCACGTTCTTCTCACTGGCCCCCGGCGTCGACGCCGAGCCGATCCTCGCGCCGTTCATCGACCGGGGGCAGTTCGTCGTGTTCATGCACCACGACCCGGCGGAGACGGACAACGGCCCGCTGCCGGCGACCATCGTCGGCATGGTGGGGGCCGCGGACCGGTACGCCTGCGGCGTGCTGGTGGCGCAGATCCAGCGGGCCCTGGGCACCTGACGCGCCGGTCCGGGGCTCGGCTCCGGCGGCTCGTCATCCGTTCGCCGGCCCGGCCGCCCCCGCGGCGCCGGCCGGCGAACGGGCACCCGGCGGTGTCGGCCTCACATGCCGGAAAGTGCGGTACGCACAGCGGCCTCGGGGACGCGGGCGACCAGTTCGACTCCGCCCGGTCCGTCCAGGACGAAGGACAGGCCCGAGGTGGCCTTCTTGTCGCGGCGCATCAGCGTGATCAGCTCGTCGTGGTCGACGCCGCCGGGCAGCGTGGTGTCGAGCCCGTAGCCCGCCACCACGTCGTGGTGCTCGGCCACCCGGTCGGCCGGTATCCAGACGCCGACGCCGGCCAGCCGGCCCGCGAAGACCGTGCCGACGCCGACCGCCTCACCGTGGCGCAGGCCGAAGTCGGTGGCCCGCTCCAACGCGTGCCCGAGCGTGTGGCCGTAGTTGAGGATGTGCCGCAGGCCGGAGTCCCGCTCGTCCGCGGCCACCACCCGGGCCTTCAACGCCACCGACGCGGCGATCTGCTCCGCCACCGGCCGGTCACGCAGATCACCGGCGCCGATGAAGTGCGCCCGGGCGATCTCCCCGTACCCGTTGCGCCACTCCCGCTGCGGCAGCGTCCCCAGGTGCTCGGTGTCGCAGAGCACCGCCCGGGGCTGCCAGTACACGCCCACGAGGTTCTTGCCCTCCGGCAGGTTGACGGCGGTCTTCCCACCGACGCTGGCGTCCACCTGGGCCAGCAGCGAGGTCGGCAGGTGGATCACCGGTACGCCCCGGTGGTAGAGGCCGGCGGCCAGCCCGACCACGTCCGTGGTGGTGCCGCCGCCGCACGAGACTACCGCGTCCGTCCGGCTCAGCCCGAACTCGGCGAACGCCCGGCAGAGCTGTTCCACAGTGGTCAGGTTCTTGTCGTGCTCGCCGTCGCGGGCCGGCACCACCCGGTGCGGCACGCCCGGGTCGGGCGTCCACTCCGGTGGCCGGGCCGAGACCACCACGACCCGCTGGGCGCCGATCCGCGCCACCTCCGCCGGGAGCCGGTGGCGCACGCCGGGACCGATCAGCACCGGGTACGACCGTTCCCCGAGTGCCACCTCGACGCGGGCCGGCTCGCTGGCGGGACGGTCAGGTACCGGCGTGTGCATGTGGTTGCTGCCTCCTCTGCGGAACGCGGGCCGGCGCGGTCGCGGCCGGGCTGCCCCGCACCATCGACAGGCGCAGCGCCAGCGCGGCCAGCGAGTCGACCTCCGGCCGGATGCCCCACCGATCGTGGGTGAGCTGCGCGTGGTGCGCCAGCAGGAACCCGGGAGGCGCCGTCGGGTGGTCGTGGCCCACCACGTCGGTCACCCGGTCCAGGTAGCGCTGCCACGCCACTGCCACGTCCCCGCCCAGCGGTAGGTCACCGGCCGACAGGACGATCTTCTCCGCCCCGGCGTCGGCCTGCGCGGCCAGGTCCCGCCGCTGCGCGCCGGTGAGCCGCTGGCTGCGTTCCTGCCAGTGCAGGAACAGGAACGCCAGGCGGTCGGCCGCCGGCATCAGCCCGGTCAGGTGCCGCAGGTGCGCCACGGCCAGCGGCAACTCGCCGCCGGCCAGCCAGGGCACGTCGCCGCCGAGCAGGGTGAGGGCCAGTTCGCTGCCCGCGAACGCGAGCGGGCCGCCCCGCGCGGGGTCGCGCACGACGTACCGGTCCTCGGCGAGGGACGCTCCCGGGTCGTACGCGAGCAGTCCCGCCCGTACCGCGTCGAGCGCGGCGGGGGCGGCATGGAAGCCGAGGCTCAGCCGCCCGGCGGGGGAGTCCTCCGGGTCGAAGAACCAGTCCATGCCGGGATCGGCCCGGCGGGCGGCGGCGACCAGCCCGGTCAGGACGGTGCCGACCAGCTCGGTCAGCCGCGTGCCCGGGCAGCCGCCGGCCGGTACGGCCGAACGGGCGAACAACCAGCAGCGTTCCAACGACGGCACCTCGGCTGACGGGCGGGTGGAGCACGGGATTCGACGGTCCGCGGGGGTCGCCCCATCATCGGCCCGCGGGCCCGTTCCACCACCCGATCGGCGCTCCGAACTGGGGACGACTTAGGGGGTGACAGGGGTAGGACACCGGCAGGGTGCTCGGAAGACTTGGGCCGCTACGGCGAGCGAGGTCTACGCCGCGGATGAGGAGTCTCGCCGACGGATGGATGTGGTGACATGCTTCGGAGCGACCTGATCCAGCCGTTGTCCGATCTGATCGAGGCGCACGCCGCCAGGTCGGGGAACAAGGTCGCATTCCGCGACGACCGCCGGGCGGTCGGATACGCCGATCTGGCGGCGCGGACCCGTCGGCTGGCCGGTCACCTGGCGGCGGCCGGGGTCGCCCGGGGCGACCGGGTGGCCTTCTGCCTCGGCAACCGGGTGGAGACGGTGGAGACCTGGCTGGCCGTCACGCGGGCCGCCGCGGTCGGCGTGCCGGTGAATCCGCACAGCACCGACGCGGAACTGGCCCATCTGCTGGACGACTCCGGCGCGGTGCTGGTGGTCACCGACCCGCGTCACCTCGACCAGATGCTGCGGCTGCGTACCGGCCGGCCGGCCCTGCGGATCGTGGTCACCGGGGACGACCCGGTTCCGGACGGGGTCGTCGCCTGGCGCGACCTGGTCGACACCGAGCCGTCCGTGGGGGCCCGCGACGACCTGGGCCTCGACGAGGTGGCCTGGATGCTCTACACCTCCGGCACCACCGGCCGGCCCAAGGGTGTCCTTTCCACCCAGCGCACCTGCCTCTGGTCGGTCGCCGCCTGTTACGTGCCGATCCCCGGGCTCACCGCCGCCGACCGGGTGGTCTGGCCACTGCCGCTGTTCCACAGCCTCTCCCACATCGGGTGCGTGCTCAGCGTGACGGCGGTCGGGGCCACGGCCCGGCTCATCGACGGCTTCTCCGCCGACGACGTGCTGCGCGCGGTCGACGAGGACGAGGCCACAGTGCTCGCCGGTGTGCCGGCCATGTACCACCACCTGGTCACCGCCGCCCGGGAGACCGGCTTCCGCGCCCCGGCCCTGCGGGTCTGCCTGGTCGGCGGGGCGATCACCACCGGCGCGCTGCGGCGGGCGTTCGACGAGGTCTTCGACGCGCCGTTGCTCGACGCGTACGGCAGCACGGAGACCTGCGGCTCGATCGCCGTCACCCGGCCGGAGCAGCCCCGGGTCGAGGGCTCCTGCGGGCGCCCGGTGCCCGGCGTCGAGGTGCGCCTGGTCAGCCCGCAGACGGGTCTGGACGTGCCGACCGGCGCCGAGGGGGAGGTCTGGGTCAGCGGTCCGAGCGTCATGCTCGGCTACCACGGCCTGCCGGAGGTCACCGCCGCCGCCCTGCGCGACGGCTGGTACCGCACCGGCGACCTGGCCCGCCGCGACGCCGACGGCAACATCTTCGTCACCGGCCGCCACCAGGAGCTGATCATCCGGGGCGGGGAGAAGATCCACCCGGGCGAGGTGGAGGAGGCGCTGCGCGCGGTGCCCGGCGTCGCCGACGTGGCGGTGACCGGCCGGCCGCACGAGGTGCGCGGGGAGGTGCCGGTGGCGTTCGTGGTGCCGGGGCCGGAGGGCTTCGACCCCCGTGCCGGGTACGCGGCCTGCCGGGAGAGGCTCAGCTACCACAAGGTCCCCGAGGCGCTGTACGAGATCGGGCAGGTGCCCCGCACCGCGTCCGGCAAGGTCACCCGCCGGCTCCTGCTCGACGGGCCGGCCCGGCTGCGGGCGGTCAACGGCAGCCACCACGAGGCGCTCAGCCTGCTCGCCTGGCGACCGCTGGACCTGGCCGCCGTACCGCCGGTGGCGGCGCCCGTCCCGGCGGCCGCGCAGGACGCCGCCGCCCCGGCCCGCCGCTGGGCGCTCGTCGGCGCCGGGAGCGAGCCGCTGGTGGAGCCGCTGCGCGCGGCGTCGCCGGGGGAGCGGTTCCGGGCCCACCGGGATCTGGCCACCCTGCGCGAGACTCCCGACGCGCCCGACCTGACGGTGCTGCTGGCCGGGCCGGCCGACGCCGACGCGGCGGACCTCGCCGACCGGTTGCGTGGCTGGCTCGACGACGACCGCTTCGCCGGCACCCGGCTGATGCTGCTGACCGGCCCGGCCGGCGACGCGGCCAACGGCCCCGGCACGAGCGGTGCCGGCAGCGCGGGCGACGCCCCCGCGCAAGACGCCGCCGCAGGCGAGGCCACTGCGGGAGACGTCGCCGGGGGAGCCGCCGCCGGGGGCGACGCCGCCGGGTGGGCCGGGCCCGATCCGGCGGCCGGCGCCGTCTGGGCGGTCGGGCGCAGCCTGCAGGCCGCGTACCCGGACCGGATCGTGCTGGTCGACCACGACGCCGCGGACCGCTCGCTCGCCCTGCTGCCCGCCGTCGTGGACGCCGGCGCCGCGCAGGTCGCCCTGCGGGCCGGGGCGGCCCGGCACGCGGCCCTCGTGCCCGCCCCGGCGACCGTGCCGGGACGGCCGGTGACCGTGGCCGACCCGGAGCGCCCCGTCCTGGTCACCGGCGCCGACGGACCGACCGGCGCCGCGCTGGCCCGGCACCTCGTCGCCGCGCACCGCGCCCGCCGGCTGCGGCTGCTGCACACTGGCGCGACGCCCGCCCCGGCCCTGGCGGACCTGGCCGCCGAACTCACCTCCGCCGGTGCGGAAGCCGTTCCGCTGCCCGCCGAGCGGGCGGGCGACGAGGCGTTCGGCGCCGTCTTCCTCTGCCCGTGCGACGACGACCTGGCCGACGCCGAGGCCGCAGCCCGGCTGCTCGGCCTCGCCGCGACGCTGGACGCCGCGAGCCGGCACCCGGGGGCCGCGTTCACCGTCCTCGCGCCGTCCGCCCTCCTGCTGGGCGCCGCGGGCCGGGAACGGGCCGCCTCGGCCGTCGGCGCCCTGCACGCCCTGGCCACCCGCCGCCGGGCCGCCGGTCACCCGGCCCGGCTCGTCGGCACGACCGCGCCCGCCGAGCGCGGGCCGGCGGCGACCGGACCCGCAGCGGGCGCCGCGTCGGCGGCCGTCCGTGCCGACCTCGCCGCGTTCGACGTGGCCCACGACGGCGCCGACCTGGTCGTGCTCGCCCGCCCGGCGGGCCACGCCGACGCCGCGCACCCCGCCTGGCGCGGGCCCGTGGCCGAGCCCGGCGACGCCACGGACGACCGGGACGCCGCCGAGCTGCGCCGCCGGCTGGCCGGGCTCACCACCGCCGAGGGGGACCGGCTCCTGCTCGACCTGGTCCGCGCCGCCACCGCCCAGGTGGCCGGGCTGCCCGGCCCGGCCGCGGTCCGCCCCGGCCGCGCCTTCAAGGAACTCGGCTTCACCTCGGTCGCGGCGGTCGCGTTGCGCGACCGGCTGGCCCGGGCCACCGGGGTACGGCTCTCCGCCACGGCCGCGTTCGACCGGCCCAGCCCCCAGGCCCTCGCCCGGCACCTCGCCGCCCGGCTGCGCGGTGCCGCCGCGCAGGCCGCTCCCACGACGGACCCGGCGGTGACGCCGTCCACCGGGGACGATCCGGTGGCCGTCGTCGCCATGGCCTGCCGGCTCCCCGGCGGCGTCGCCTCCCCCGAGGAGCTGTGGGAGCTGGTCGACCAGGGCCGGGAAGGGCTCACGGAGTTCCCCACGGACCGGGGCTGGGACCTGGCGAACCTGTTCTCCGACGACCCCGACCGCCCCGGCACCTCGTACGCCCGGGTGGGCGGCTTCCTCACCGGCGCCGCGGACTTCGACGCCACCCTGTTCGCGATCAGCCCGCGCGAGGCGCTCGCCATGGACCCGCAGCAGCGGCTGCTGCTGGAGACGTCCTGGGAACTGTTCGAGCGGGCCGGCATCGACCCCACCTCGCTGCGCGGCAGCGCCACGGGCGTCTTCACCGGCGTCATGCACCACGACTACGCCGCGAACCTGCGCCAGGCGCCGCCCGGCACCGAGGGCTACCTCGGCGTCGGCAACTCCGGCAGCGTCGTCTCCGGCCGGGTCGCGTACGCGCTGGGGCTGGAGGGGCCGGCTGTCACCGTCGACACGGCGTGCTCGTCGTCGCTGGTGGCGCTGCACCTTGCCGCCCAGGCCCTGCGCGCCGGGGACTGCTCGCTCGCCGTGGCCGGCGGCGTGGCGGTGATGGGCACCCCGCAGGCGTTCGTGGAGTTCAGCCGGCAGCGCGGGCTCGCCCCGGACGGCCGGTGCAAGGCGTTCGCCGACGGCGCCGACGGAACCGGCTGGTCCGAGGGCGTCGCCGTGCTGCTGCTGGAACGGCTCTCCGACGCCCGCCGGCACGGGCACCCCGTCCTCGCCGTGCTGCGCGGCTCCGCCGTCAACTCCGACGGCGCGTCCAACGGGCTGACCGCCCCCAACGGGCCCGCCCAGGAGCGGGTCATCCGCCGGGCGCTGGACGCGGCCGGGCTCTCCACCGCCGACGTGGACGCCGTCGAGGCGCACGGCACCGGCACGTCCCTCGGCGACCCGATCGAGGCGCAGGCGCTGCTCGCCACGTACGGGGTGGGCCGCGGTGACGCCGAACCGCTGCGGCTGGGCTCGCTGAAGTCCAACCTCGGCCACACCCAGGCCGCCGCCGGGGCCGCCGGGGTGATCAAGATGGTGCTCGCGATGCGGCACGGGACACTGCCGCGCACCCTGCACGTGGACGCCCCGACGTCCGAGGTGGACTGGTCCGCCGGCGCGGTCGAGGTGCTCACCGAGGCCCGCCCGTGGCCCGACGTACGCCGGCCCCGCCGGGCCGGCGTCTCGTCGTTCGGCATCAGCGGCACCAACGCCCACGTCATCGTCGAGGCCCCCGCCGATCCGCCGACCGCCGCCGGGGACGCCGCCCGGCAGTCGCCGCCCGCCACCGCTCGGCCGCCCGTACCGTGGCTGCTCGCGGCTGCCTCCGGCGAGGCGCTGCGTGACCAGGCGGCCCGCCTGCTGGCCTGGCTCGACGGGCCGGGGGCGCACGCCGACCCGGCCGACACCGGGCACGCCCTCGCCACCACCCGCGCCGCTCTCGAACACCGGGCCGTGGTGCTGGTGGGCGACGCGGAGTCCGCCCGGACCGGGCTCGGCGCGCTGGCCCGCGGCGGACCGGACCCGGACCTGCCGGGCGTGCTGATCGGCCGGGTCGTCGACGGCCGACTCGGCCTGCTCTTCGGTGGGCAGGGCGGCCAGCGCGCCGGCATGGGCCACGAGCTGCACGCGGCGTACCCCGTCTTCGCGGCCGCCTTCGACGCGGCCTGCGCCGAACTCGACCGCTGCCTCGCCGGCCACGCCCCGCTCCCCGTCGCGGACGTCGTCCTCGCGGCCGAGGGCACCGCACCGGCCGAACTGCTCGACGAGACCCTGTACACCCAGCCGGGCCTGTTCGCCTTCGAGGTGGCGCTGTACCGCCTCCTGGAGCACTGGGGGGTCCGCCCCGACGCGGTGCTCGGCCACTCCGTCGGCGAGCTTGCCGCCGCGCACGTGGCCGGGGTGTTCTCCCTCGCCGACGCGGCGGCGCTGGTCGCCGCCCGCGCCCGGCTGATGCAGCAGCTGCCCGCCGGGGGCGCGATGGTCGCCGTCGAGGCCGACGAGGCCGAGGTCGCCGCGCACCTGACCGACCGGGTGGGCCTCGCCGCCGTCAACGGCCCCACCAGCGTCGTCCTGTCCGGCGACACCGACGCGGTGCTGGCCGTCGCGGACACCCTGCGCGCGGCCGGGCGCCGCACCAGCCGGCTGCGGGTGTCGCACGCGTTCCACTCGCCGCGCATGGACCCGATGCTCGACGAGTTCCGCGCGGTCGCGGC
Organism: Micromonospora chalcea; assembly: GCF_002926165.1. Classification (GTDB taxonomy): domain Bacteria; phylum Actinomycetota; class Actinomycetes; order Mycobacteriales; family Micromonosporaceae; genus Micromonospora; species Micromonospora chalcea. The sequence goes on from NZ_MAGP01000148.1 coordinate 12,144, forward strand.
CGGCCTCACGTACCGCACCCCGCACCTGCCGGTGGTGTCCAACCTGACCGGCCACCCCGTCGACCCGGCCCGGCTCTGCTCGCCCGAGCACTGGGTGGCGCACGTGCGGGGCACCGTCCGCTTCCACGACGGCGTACGGGCCCTGCACGGGCAGGGCGTCACCACCTTCCTGGAGATCGGCCCGGCCGGTGTGCTCACCGCGATGGCCCAGGACTGCCTCGTCGCCGAGGCCGACGAGCTGGCCTTCGTCCCCGCCGTACGGGGCACCGCGGGCGAGGCCGAGGCGCTGCTCGCCGCCGTGGCGCGGCTGCACGTGCGGGGCGTCGCGGTGGACCGTGCCGCCCTCGCCGGCCCCGGCCCGCACCGCCGCGTCGACCTGCCCACGTACGCCTTCCAGCGCCGGCACTACTGGCTGCCCGCTCCCACCGGCGCCGGCGGTCCCGTCGGCGCCGGACTGGCCGACGCAGGGCATCCGCTGCTCGGCGGCCTGCTGGCGGTCGCCGGCACCGGGCAGGTGGTCTGCACCGGGCAGATCGCCACGGCCACCTCGCCGTGGCTGGCCGCGCCCGGCGACGGCACGGCGCCGCTGCTGCCCGCCACCGCCCTGCTGGACATGCTCACCCACCTCGGCGACCAGCTCGGCGCCCCGAGCGTGCGGCGGCTGCGCGTGCCCGAGCCGGTTCCGCTGCCCGCCGAGGCAACCCTCGAGGTGCAGATCGACGTGGGCGCGCCGGACGAGCACGGACGCCGGGTGGCGCACTGTCACGTCCGGGCCGGCGAGGGGCTGCCCTGGCGGGAGGTCGCCGAGGCCGTGCTCGCACCCGTCGACCCGGAGAGCGGCCGGGGCGCCCTCGCCCCCGCCTGGCCACCTGCCGGGGCCCGGCCGGTGGACCTGAGCGCCCCGCCGCACCGCGCGCCGGCCGGGGAGCTGGCCCGTGCCGCGTGGGTCGCCGCCGACCGGCTCTACGTCGACGTACGCCTGCCCGACGACGCCCGCGACCCGGACGCCGAGCGGTACGGCGTGCACCCACTGGTGCTGGACGCGGCCCTGCGCCTGCTCCCGCTCGCCGGCTTCGCGTCGGTCGCCGACGCCGGGCCCACCGCCCGGCTGCTGCCCACCGAGTGGGCGGGCGTGCGCCGCCACGCCGTCGGGGCGCACGCGCTGCGCGTCTGCCTGGCCCCCGCCGGGGCGGACGCGGTGACGCTGAGCGCCGTCGACGACGCGGGCGGGCCCGTGCTCGACGCCGACCGGGTGGTGCTGCGGCCGGTGGACCTGCCGCCCGCCGACCCGCCGGCGCCGGCGACCACCCCCGCCGGGCTGTACGCCGTCGACTGGCTGCCCGCCGCGTTCCCGGCGACCCCGGCGCCCTCCTGGACGCTCGCCGACGGCACGCCGCCGGACGGGCCGCTGCCGCCGCTGCTGGTGCTGCGGGTCGGCGACGGCGAGCCGGGCCGGCCGGTGCCCGACCGGGCGCACGCCGTCGGCCTCGCCGTGCTCGACGTGCTCCAGACCTGGCTGGCCGACCCCCGCGCGGAGACCACCCGCCTGGCCCTCGCCGTGCGCGACGGCGACCCGGTGCACGCCCCCGTGGCCGGGCTGCTCCGCGTCGCCCAGGCCGAGCAGCCCGACCGTTTCCTCCTGCTCAGCCTCGACACCACCGACGACGCCGCCATCCGTTCGGCGCTGGCCGCCGCCGACGACGAACCCGAGGTGGCCGTCCGCGACGGCCGCGCACTGCTGCCCCGCCTCCGCCCCGTCGAGCGGCCCCCGGCCGGCGCGCCGCTCGCGGCCCTGGCCGGCGGCACCGTGCTCCTCACCGGCGGCACCGGCGGGATCGGCCGGCACGTCGCCACCCACCTCGCCACCGCGCACGGCGTCACCGAACTGGTGCTGGTCAGCCGCAGCGGCCGGGCCGGCGACTGGACGACCGCGCTGACCGACGCCGGCGTCACAGTGCGGGTGGTCGCGGCCGACGTCGCCGACCGGGCGGCGCTCGCCGAGGTCATCGCCCCGCTGGCCGACCGGCTCGTCGCCGTCGTGCACGCCGCCGGGGCCACCGACGACGCCCTGCTCACCGACCTCGACCCGACCCGCTGGGCCCGGACCCTGCGCGCCAAGGTGCACGGCGCCTGGCACCTGCACGAGCTCACCGCCGGCCTCGACCTGGCCGCGTTCGTGCTCTTCTCCTCGGCCGCCGCCACCTTCGGCAGCCCCGGCCAGGGCAACTACGCGGCCGGCAACGCGTTCCTCGACGCGCTCGCCGCGCACCGCCGTGCCCAGGGCCGGCCGGCGAGCGCCCTGGCCTGGGGGCTGTGGGCCGCCGAGGACGGGATGGCCGGCCGGCTCAGCCCCGCCGACCTGGCCCGGCTCGCCCGCGGCGGCACCCGCCCCCTCGACACGGCCGCCGGGCTGGCGCTGTTCGACGCCGCCCTGCACGTGGACCGGCCGGCGCTCGTGCCGATCGGGCTCGACCTGGCCGCCGTACGGACCTCCGGCGAGGTGCCCGCCCTGCTGCGGGCGCTGCTGCCCCCGCCGCCCCGCCGGGCGGTCAACGCCGCCTCCGCGCCCGCCGCCGCGAAGGGCTTCGCCGACCGGCTGGCCGAACTCGCCGAGCCCGAGCGCGCCGAACTGCTGCTGGACCTCGTACGCGCCCGGTGCGCCACAGTGGTCGGGCACACCGGCCCCGAGCAGGTCGAGCCGCGCCGCCCGTTCAAGGACCTCGGCTTCGACTCGCTGATGGCCGTCGAGCTGAGCAACCGGCTCACCGCCGTCACCGGGGTCCGGCTCGCCCCGCACGCCGTGTTCAACCACCCCACCCCCGAGTTGCTCGCCGCGCACCTGCACGCCCGGCTGCTCGGCACCGCCGCCACCGAGGTCGCCGACGCGAGCACCGTCGCCCTGGACGAGCCGGTCGCCATCGTCGCGATGGCCTGCCGTTTCCCCGGCGGGATCGGTTCCCCGGAGGAGCTGTGGCGGCTGCTCGACGCGGGCGACGACGTCATCGGCGACCTGCCCGACGACCGGGGCTGGCCGCTGGCCGACCTCCACGACCCGGTGCCGGGCACGCCCGGCCGGACGTACGTGCGCTCCGGCGGGTTCCTCACCGGCATCGCCGATTTCGACGCCGAGTTCTTCGGCATCAGCCCCCGCGAGGCCCTCGCCATGGATCCGCAGCACCGGCTGCTGCTGGAGACCTCCTGGGAGGCGCTGGAACGCGGCGGCATCGACCCGGCCACCCTGCGGGGCAGCCGCACCGGCGTCTTCGCCGGCACCCACGGGCAGGACTACGCCGACCGGGTCGCCCCCGGTGTCGTCTCCGACGACGGCGAGGTCACCGCCGACGAGGGGCACCTGCTTACCGGCACCGCCGGCAGCGTCCTCTCCGGCCGGGTCGCGTACGCGCTCGGGCTGGAGGGGCCGGCTGTCACCGTCGACACCGCCTGCTCGGCGTCGCTGGTGGCGCTGCACCTGGCCGTCCAGGCGCTGCGCCAGGGCGACTGCGACCTGGCGCTGGCCGGTGGGGTGTCGGTGATGTCCACCCCGGCCGGGCTGACCGGCTTCAGCCGCCAGCGCGGTCTCGCCGCCGACGGGCGGTGCAAGGCGTTCGCCGAGGACGCCGACGGCTTCGGCATGTCCGAGGGCGTCGGGATGCTGGTGGTGGAGCGGCTCTCCGAGGCCCGCCGCCGGGGCCACCCCGTGCTGGCGTCGGTGCGCGGCTCGGCGGTCAACTCCGACGGCGCGTCGAACGGGCTGACCGCCCCGAACGGGCCGTCGCAGGAACGGGTCATCAAGGCCGCGCTGGGCGCCGCCGGGCTGAGTGCCGCCGACGTGGACGTGGTGGAGGCGCACGGCACCGGCACGTCGCTCGGCGACCCCATCGAGGCGGAGGCGATCCTCGCCACGTACGGGCAGCGCCCGGCCGGCGCCGCGCCGGTGCTGCTCGGCTCGGTCAAGTCCAACCTCGGGCACACCCAGGCCGCGGCCGGCGTCGCCGGCGTGCTCAAGATGGTCCTCGCCATGCGGCACGGGCGGCTGCCCCGCACCCTGCACGCCGAGCGCCGCAGCTCGCGGATCGACTGGGACTCGGGAGCGGTGCAGCTGCTCACCGAGGCCCGCCCGTGGCCGGCGGCGGACCGGCCGGTGCGCGCCGGCGTCTCGTCGTTCGGCATCAGCGGCACCAACGCCCACGTGATCGTCGAGTCGGTCGCCGAGGCGCCGCCGGAGGCCGCCGAATCCGAGCCGCCGCAGGAGCGCGCGCTGCCGTGGCTGCTGTCGGCGCGTACCCCGCAGGCGCTCGCCGGCCAGGCGCGGCGGCTGCGGGAGCACCTCGCCGCCCGCCCCTACCAGCGGCCCCTCGACGTGGCGTGGTCGCTGGCCACCAGCCGGGGCGCCTTCGACTCCCGAGCGGTGCTGGTAGCCGCGTCCGCGCAGCGGGTCGCCGACGCCCTCGACGCGCTGGTCGAGGGCCGGCCCGACCCGGCGGTCACGCGCGGCGAGGCGCGGCCCACCGGCCGGTGCGTCTTCGTCTTCCCCGGGCAGGGCTCCCAGTGGCTCGGCATGGGGTTGGACCTGCTCGACCAGGCCCCCGTGTTCGCCGAACGCATGGCGGCCTGCGACGCGGCGCTGCGGCCGTACCTGGACTGGTCGCTGCTGGACGTGCTGCGCCAGGCGCCGGGCGCGCCCGGCCTCGACGAGGTCGACGTCGTGCAGCCCGCCCTGTTCGCGATGATGGTGTCACTGGCCGAGCTGTGGCGCTCGTACGGCGTGCAGCCGGCCGCCGTGGTCGGCCACTCCCAGGGCGAGATCGCCGCCGCCTGCGTCGCCGGGGTGCTCTCCCTGCCCGACGCGGCCCGGGTGGTGGCGCTGCGCAGCCGCGCGCTACGGGCTCTGGCCGGGCACGGGGCGATGGCCTCCGTCGCGCTGCCGGCCGACACGGTCCGTGATCGGATCGCCCGCTTCGGTGAGCGGATCTCGGTCGCCGCCGTGAACGGGCCGGCCGCCGTCGTGGTCTCCGGCGAGCCGGAGGCGGTCGAGGAACTGCTCGCCGAGCTGGCCGGCGAGCAGGCCCGGGTGCGGCGCATCGCCGTCGACTACGCCTCCCACTCCGCCCAGGTGGAACGCATCCGCGACGAGCTGGCCGAGGTGCTGGCCGGCATCGCCCCCGGCCCGGCCGCCGTGCCGCTGTTCTCCACCACCGACCTGCGCTGGCTCGACGGCGAGGAGATGGGGCCCGACTACTGGTACCGCAACCTGCGCCGGCCCGTCGAGCTGGAACGGGCGATCCGCGCGCTGGCCGCCGAGGGCCACGACACGTACGTCGAGTGCAGCCCCCACCCGGTGCTCACCGTCGGCGTGGAGGAGACCCTCGCCGACCACGACGGCGATGCCGTGGTGGTCGGCTCGGTGCAACGCGACCAGGGCGGCCGGGAGCGGTTCCTGCTCTCCCTGGCCCAGCTCCACGTGTCCGGGGTCGCGGTGGACTGGCTGACCGCGCTGGCCGGCGGCCGGCGCGTCGACCTGCCCACGTACGCGTTCGCCCACCGCCGCTACTGGCCCCGGCCGGTCTCCGGCCCCGGCGACGTCGGCGCCGCCGGTCTGGACGCCGCCGGTCATCCGCTGCTCGGCGCGTCGGTCGTGCTGGCCGAGACGAGGGGCCACCTGTTCACCGGGCGGCTGTCGGCCGACGCGCAGCCGTGGCTGGCCGACCACCGGGTCACCGGCAGCGTGCTGGTGCCCGGCACCGGCCTGGTGGAGTTCTGCCTGCGCGCCGGCGACGAGGTCGGCCACCCGTTCCTCGACGAGCTGGTCATCGAGGCCCCGCTGACCCTGCCCGCCGACGGCGCGACGCAGGTGCAGGTGGCGGTCGGCGCGGGCGCCGGCGACGGACGCCGGCCGGTGACCGTGCACTCCCGGCCCGCCGCCGCGCCGGCGGGACAGCCGTGGACCCGGCACGCCAGCGCCACCCTCCGCGCCGACCAGCCCGCGGTGTCGCCGCAGCTCACCGCCTGGCCGCCGCCCGACACCCGGCCCGTCGACCTGACCGGCTTCTACGCCGGCCTGGAAGCCGACGGGTACGCGTACGGGCCGGCGTTCCAGGGCCTGCGCGCGGTGTGGACCAGCGGCGACGAGGTCTACGCCGAGGTGGAGCTGCCGGCGGCCCAGCGGGTCGACGCCGACCGGTACGGCCTGCACCCCGCCCTGTTCGACGCCGCCCTGCACGCCGCGCACTTCGGCGGTCTCGCCGGGGCCGGGGCCGGCCAGCTCCTGCTGCCGTTCGCCTGGAACGGCGTCAGCCTGCACGCCACCGGGGCCACCGCCCTGCGGGTACGGCTGACCCGGGTCGGGCCGCACGCCATCGCGCTGACCGTCGCCGATCCGACCGGCGCCCCGGTGGCCGAGGTGGCCGCCCTGACGATGCGCCCGATCTCCACCACCGAGCTGGCCGTCACCGACGACCGGGCCACCCGCGACGCCCTGTTCCGCGTCGACTGGACGCCGCTGCCGCCCGTCGAGACGGCCACCCCGGTCGACGCCGTGGCCGTCGCCCCCGGCCTGGACGGGTTCCCGCTGCACCACGGGCTGGACGGGCTCGCCGACGCGGTGGACGCCGGACTGGCCCTGCCCGGGGCGGTGCTCGTGCCGCTCGGCGCGCACCCCGCGCAGCCCACCCCCCGCGCGGCGCGCCACGCCGCCGTGCAGGCCCTCGACCTGGTCCGGCGCTGGCTCACCGAGCCCCGCTGGGCGGCGTCGCGGCTGCTGCTGGTGACCCGGGGCGCGGTGGCCGTGCACCACGCCGGCGAGGTGACCGACCCGGCCGCCGCGGCGGCGTGGGGCCTGGTGCGCTCCGCCCAGTCGGAGAACCCGGGCCAGATCGTCGTCGTCGACGTCGACGGCGACGGGATCGGCCCGGACGAGGTGGCCGCCCTCCTGGCGGCGGACGAGCCGCAGGCCGCGATCCGGGTCGGCGCGGCGTACGTGCCGCGGCTGGCGCGGGCCGGGTCGGCCGGCGAGCTGCCCGCACCGCCCGCCGCCGCGTGGCGGCTGGACGCGCCGGTGCGCGGCAGCCTGGAGAACCTCACCCTGGTCGCCACCGACGCCGCCGACGCCGCGCTCGGCCCCCGCGAGGTCCGGGTCCGCGTCCGCGCCGCCGGCCTCAACTTCCGCGACGTGCTCAACGCGCTCGGTCTCTACCCGGGCGACGCGGGCCCGCTCGGCGGCGAGGGCGCCGGCGAGGTCGTCGAGGTCGGCGCCGAGGTGACCGACCTGCGCCCCGGCGACCGCGTCTTCGGTGTCTTCGTGGGCTGCTTCGGACCCGTCGCGGTCACCGACCGCCGCCTGCTGGCCCCGATGCCGGCCGGCTGGTCGTACGTCGAGGCCGCGTCCGTGCCGGTGGTCTTCCTGACCGCGTACCACGGGCTGGTCAACCTGGCCGGGCTCACCCGGGGCGAGTCGGTGCTGGTGCACGCGGCGGCCGGCGGCGTCGGCATGGCCGCCGTGCAGCTCGCCCGCCATCTCGGGGCCGAGGTGTACGCCACCGCCAGCCCCGTCAAGTGGGACGCCCTGCGCGCGCTCGGTCTCGACGAGGACCACCTGGCCTCGTCCCGGACCCTCGACTTCGAGACCCGCTTCACCGACGCCACCGGCGGCCGGGGCGTGGACGTCGTGCTGGACTCGCTGGCCCGCGAGTTCGTCGACGCCTCGCTGCGGCTGCTGCCGCGCGGCGGGCGGTTCGTCGAGATGGGCAAGACCGACATCCGCGACCCCGCCCGCGTCGCCGTCGACCATCCGGGGGTGGCCTACACCGCCTTCGACCTGACCCTGCAGGAGCCCGACGAGGTGCAGCGCATGCTGGTCGTTCTGCTGGGGCTCTTCGAACGGGGGACGCTCACCCCGCTGCCCACCCAGGTGTGGGACGTCCGCCAGGCGCCGGAGGCGTTCCGGCACGTCAGCCAGGCCCGGCACGTCGGCAAGGTGGTGCTCACCATGCCCCGGGCGTGGAACCCCGACGGCACGGTGCTGCTGACCGGCGGCACCGGGACCCTGGGCCGGCTGGTCGCCCGGCGGCTGGTCGAGACGCACGGCGTACGGCGGCTGCTGCTGGTCAGCCGCCGCGGCGAGCGGGCCCCCGGCGCGACCGAGGCGCTCGACGAACTGCGGGCCCTGGGGGCCGAGGCCACGGTGGTGGCGGCCGACGTGTCCGACCGCGACAACCTCGCCGGGGTGCTGGCGGCGGTACCGGAGCGGCACCCGTTGACCGCCGTCGTGCACCTCGCCGGGGTGCTCGACGACGGGGTGGTCACCGCCCTCACCCCGCAGCGCGTCGACACGGTCTTCGCGCCGAAGCTCGACGCCGCGTGGCACCTGCACGAGCTCACCCGCCACCTCGACCTCGCCGGGTTCGTGCTCTTCTCCTCCGGCGCCGGAGTCTTCGGCGTCCCCGGTCAGGCCAACTACGCGGCGGCCAACGCGTTCCTCGACGCGCTCGCCCTGGCCCGCCGTGCGGAGGGGCTGCCGGGCCGGTCGTTCGCCTGGGGGCTGTGGGAGCAGGCCAGCGAGATGACCGCCAAGCTGGACCGGACCGATCCCCGGATCACCGCCCGTGACGGGCAGCTCGCCATCCCGTCCGAGCTGGGGATGGCCCTGTTCGACGCGGGCCTGCGGCTGGCCGAGCCGGTGCTGGTGCCGACGAGGATCGACGTCGCCGCGCTCGGCGAGCGGGCCGAGCGGCCCCCGGCGCTGCTGCGCGGGCTGCTGCCCCGGGAGCGGCCGACGGCGCGGGCGGCCACCCCGGCCGGCGGCGGGCGCACGCTCGCCGACGAGCTGGCGGCGCTGGACGGGCCCGGGCGCCACACCCTCGTGGTCGACCTGGTACGCGAGCAGGCGGCGAGCGTGCTCGGGCACGGCAGCCGGGTGGCGGTGGCCCCGGGCCGGGCGTTCAGCCAGATCGGCTTCGACTCGCTGACCGCCGTCGAGCTGCGCAACCGGCTGACCACGGCCACCGGCCTGCGCCTGCCGGCCACGCTGATCTTCGACTACCCGGATCCGAACGAGCTGGCCACGTACCTGGTGTCCGAGCTGGCGCCGGACACCGGACCGGCGGCCCCGCCGGTCCTCGCGGACCTGGAGAACCTGGAGCGCTCGCTGACCGAGGCCACTGTGGAACCGGAGCTGCACGACCAGATCGGGTCGCGCCTGGAGGTGCTGATCGCCAAGTGGCGGACGATGCGCGCCGGCGCGGGCGGCGATCCCGACCTCGATCTCGAACTGGCCAGCGACGACGACCTGTTCGACCTCATCGACTCCGAACTCGGTATCTGATGGACGTCCGGCAGCCCCGCCCGCCGCAAGCCGACCCCGTGTCCGACCGACCCCTGAGGAACCGATACCGATGCTGACGACCGACGTCCTGATCGTGGGCTACGGCCCCGTCGGTGAGATGCTCACGATCCTGCTGGCGCAGCGAGGGCTCACCGTCACGGCGGTCGAGCGGTGGGCCACTCCGTACAACTTCCCCCGCGCCGTGTCGTACGACGGGGAGGCGAGCCGTATCCTGGCCGCCGCCGGCGTCGCCGACCGCCTCGGGCCGGTGGTGGAGTCGTCCGGCGAGTACACCTTCAAGAACGGCTTCGGCCGGACCCTGCTGCACGTCAAGGTCACCGGCGACGGCCCGATGGGCTGGCCCGACTCGGTCTCGTTCTACCAGCCGGGACTGGAGGCGCTGCTCGCCGAGCGGGGCGCGGAGCTGCCGGGTGTCACGGTGCTGCGCCCGTACCAGGTGACGGGCCTGGTCGAGCACGACGACCGGGTCGAGGTGACCATCGCCGGCCCGGACGGCGAGGAGGTCCGCGCGGCCCGCTGGGTCATCGGCTGCGACGGGGCCAACAGCTTCGTGCGGGAGCACCTGGGCAGCGGCGTCACCGACCTCGGCTTCACGTACGACTGGCTGGTCTGCGACGTGGTCCCGCACGAGGCCCGCGAGTTCAAGCCGAACAACCTGCAGGTCTGCGACCCGGCGCGGCCCCGCACGGCCGTGTCGGCCGGCCCTGGGCACCGGCGGTGGGAGTTCATGCGGGTGCCGGGGGAGAGCCGCGAGGAGTTCGAGAGCGCCGCCAGCGTGTGGCGGCTGCTCGGCCTCTTCGACATCACCCCCGACAACGCCACCCTGGAGCGGTACGGCGTCTACACCACCCAGGCATGCTCGGCCGGGCGCTGGCGTTCCGGGCGGATCCTGCTCGCCGGCGACGCGGCGCACGTGATGCCGCCGTTCATGGGGCAGGGGATGAGTTCGGGCTTCCGCGACGCCCTCAACCTCGCCTGGAAGCTCGACCTGGTGCACCGCGGCCTCGCCGACGAGGCCCTGCTGGACACCTACCAGGAGGAGCGCTGCGCGCACGTGCAGCACGCCATCCGGATGTCCATGGACTCGGGCACGGTGATCTGCGAGACCGACCGCGCCGCCGCGGCCGGCCGTGACGCCGCGATGCTCGCCGAGCTGCGCCGGCGTACCGCCCGCCCGCGCACCCGGTCCCTGCTGGAGCCCCTGTCCGGCGGGATCCTGCACAGCGGCTGCGAGGCCGCCGGCGCCCCGATGCCGCAGGGCCGCGTCGAGGTCGACGGCCGCGCCGGGCTCTTCGACGAGGTCGTCGGCACCGGCTTCGTCCTGCTCTGCGCCGAGGACCCCGACGACCTGCTCGACGCCGACGCCCGGGCCTTCCTGGACGCGCTCGGCACGCGGGTCGTCCGGATCGTTCCCGCCGGCGCGCCCGTACCCGGATCCGGCGCCGCGCCGACCGCCTTCGACCTCGACGACGTGTACCTGCCCCACCTCAAGCGGTACGACGCGGCGGCGGTGCTCGTCCGGCCCGACTTCTACGTCTTCGGCACCGCCGCCGACCCGGCCGTCGTGCCCGCGCTCGTCGAGGATCTGCGCCGGCAGATCCGGCGCGGCTGATCGGCATCCACCCACCGGAAGGAACCGACATGTTCGAGAACCTGAAGATCGCCGGCCGGGCGATCCGCACGGTCTTCACCGCCGACCCCATCACCCGGGTCCGGCGCTTCTACGAGATCCAGTCACCCGACGTGGAGTTCGCGGCCCGCCGTACCCACTACATGAACGTGGGCTACTGGTCCGACGGGGTCACCGACATCGACACGGCCGCCGACGCGCTGGCCGACAAGCTGGCCGACGCCGCCGGGCTCAAGCCCGACGACACCGTGCTCGACGTCGGCTTCGGCTACGGGGACCAGGACTTCAAGTGGCTGCGGGAGCGCCAGATCGCCAAGGTGTACGGCCTGAACATCACCCCGCACCACGTCGAGGCGGCACAGCGCCGGGCGCAGGAGGAGGGGCTCGCCGACCGGACCGACTTCCGGCTCGGCAGCGCCACCGAACTGCCCTTCGAGGACAACACCTTCGACCGGGTCGTCGCCCTGGAGTCCGCCTTCCACTTCTACCCACGCAGCGCGTTCTTCGCCGAGGCGCTGCGGGTGCTGCGCCCGGGCGGCGTGCTCGCCACGGCCGACATCATCCCGGTCAGCGGCGACGTCGTCCGCGCCGCCATCCAGTCCGGCCCGCTGAGTTTCGTCAAGTTCAGCATCCCGAAGGAGAACTGGCACGACCGGGACACGTACCGGCAGCAGTTGGTCGAGGCCGGCTTCGCCAACCCGGAGGTCCGCTCGATCAAGGAGCAGACCTGGGAGGGCTGGCGGGCGTACATGGCCGAGCGGACCAACGACCCCGCGTTCCGGGCCGTCGTCAAGCCGGCCGTCCGCAAGAGCATGGCAGCCCACTGGAAGAACCAGGACCTCATGAAGCGTGAGCTGGCGCAGATGGACTACGTGATCGCGGTCGGCCACAAGCGGTGACACCGCGCACGGACGAGGGGCCCGCCGACCGGTCGTGACGACCGGCGGACGGGCCCCTCGTCCGGTGGGATCAGACCGCCGGCGCCGCGCTCAGTGCCGTCGAGATGGCCCGCAGGATCGCCGGCTGGTGCTCGGCGAGGAAGAAGTGCCCGCCCGGGTAGACCTTCAGGTCGAACGCCGCCGTGGTGTGGTCCGACCACGCCCGGGCCTCCTCGACAGTCGTCTTCGGGTCGTCGTCACCGGTGAGGACGGTGATCGGGCAGCTCAGCGGCGGCCCCGGCCGGTAGGTGTACCGCTCGGCGGCCCGGTAGTCGTTGCGGATCGCCGGCAACGCGGCGCGCAGCATCTCCGGATCCCCGAGGACGGCGGAGTTGGTGCCGCTCAGCTTCCGGACGTCGGCCAGCAGCCCCTCGTCGTCGAGCAGGTGCACCGTCTCGTGCCGTGACTTCGACGGCGCCCGGCGCCCGGAGGCGAACAGGTGCGCGACGCTGCCGCCGTCCTGCTCGATGAGCCGGGCGAGTTCGAAGCCGAGGCTGGCCCCCATGCTGTGCCCGAAGATGGCCAGCGGCTCGTCCCGCCAGGGCCGCAGCACGGTGAACACCTCGCGCGCGAGGTCGTGGATGTCGCCGATGCACTTCTCGTGGCGCCGGTCCTGCCGTCCCGGGTACTGGATCGACAGCACCTCCACGGCGGGGGAGAGAGCGCGGGACACCGGGAAGTAGAAGCTTGCCGACCCGCCGGCGTGGGGCAGGCACACCAACCGCCTCGCGCCGCCCGGAGCGGGGTGGAAGCGTCGCACCCACAAGCCGTTGTCGGTATCTGGCGTCGTCATCCTCTGGTGGTCCTTCCGGCGGCTGCGGTTGCCGACCGGATCGGCGCGGACCCGGTCGAGGCGACGCTAGTGCGACGGGTCGGGACCGGACACCCCTAGCTGGTCGGTTGCCTGGTTAGGGGTTGTCCGCGCTCGCGCGCAACCAATAACTTCTCCCGGCAGATGGGGATCTGCGTGGCTCTCGGCCGAGCGAGCCGAACGACAGATACAGGTGTCGCCTGAGACTTCTGCGCATTCGTACCGTCGCTTACGTCGAGTCTCCGCCGTGAATCGCGATGGGCTGGGTTGATGGACACCGAAGAGAAGCTCCGGGAGTACCTGAAGAGAGTCACCGCCGACCTGCGGCGGACCCGGCAACGGCTCCGGGACGTCGAGGCCGACGCGCAGCAGCCCATCGCGATCGTCGGCATCGGCTGCCGGTTCCCCGGCGGGGTGCGCACCGCCGAGGAACTGTGGGATCTCGTCGCGTCCGGCGGTGACGCGATCGCCTCCTTCCCCACCGACCGCGGCTGGGATCTCGACGCGCTCTACGACCCGGAGCGGTCCCGGCCGGGCACCTCCTCGGTCCGGGAGGGCGGATTCGTGGCCGACGCCGCCGAGTTCGACCCTCGGCTGTTCGGGGTCTCGCCGCGCGAGGCCCTCGCCATGGACCCGCAGCAGCGGCTGCTGCTGCAGACCTCGTGGGAGGCCGTCGAGACGGCGGGGATCGACCCCACAAGCCTGAAGGGCGCCCGGGTCGGGGTCTTCGCCGGCATGACCCACAGCGGGTACGCCCACCCGCCGGAGACCCCGCCGGCGGGCGTGGAGGACTACCTCGGTCTCGGTAACGCGGGCAGCATCGCCTCGGGCCGGGTGGCGTACTCGTTCGGGTTCGAGGGGCCGGCGGTGACTGTGGACACGGCGTGTTCGTCGTCGCTTGTGGCGTTGCATCTGGCGGTGCAGGCGCTGCGGTCGGGGGAGTGCGATCTCGCGCTGGCCGGTGGCGTGACGGTGATGCCCACTCCCGCGGTGTTCGTCGACTTCACCCGGCAGGGCAACCTGTCCCCGGTGGCCCGGTGCCGGGCGTTCGCCGACGCGGCGGACGGCACGGCGCTCGCCGAGGGCGTCGGTGTGCTGCTGGTGCAGCGCTTGTCGGATGCGCGGCGTGACGGGCGCCGGGTGCTGGCGGTGGTGCGGGGTTCGGCGGTGAACCAGGATGGTGCGTCGAATGGTTTGACGGCGCCGAACGGTCCGTCGCAGCAGCGGGTCATCCGGCAGGCGCTCGCCAACGCCCGGCTGGGCGTCGCCGACGTGGACGTGGTGGAGGCGCACGGTACGGGTACGACGTTGGGTGATCCGATCGAGGCGCAGGCGTTGCTGGCGACGTACGGGCAGGGCCGGGATGTGCCGTTGTTGCTCGGCTCGGTGAAGTCGAACATCGGTCACACGCAGGCCGCCGCGGGGGTGGCGGGCATCATCAAGATGATCTCGGCGATGCGGCACGGGACCGTGCCGGTGACGCTGCACGTGGATGTGCCGTCGTCGCATGTGGACTGGTCGTCGGGTGCGGTGGAGTTGGTGACCGAGACCCGTGAGTGGCCGGGCGTCGAGCGTCCTCGGCGGGCGGGTGTGTCGTCGTTCGGCATCTCGGGGACCAATGCGCACGTGGTCCTGGAACAGCCGGAGGCCGAAGCCGATCCCGAGCCCGTCGCGGTGCCGGTGGGTGTGCCGGTGCCGTGGGTGGTGTCGGGGCGTTCGGAGCGTGCTCTGGTGGGGCAGGCGTCGAGGTTGGCGTCGTTCGTGCCTGGGTCTGGCGTGTCGTCGTGGGACGTGTCGTGGTCGTTGGTGAGGTCGCGGGCGGCGTTGGAGCACCGCGCGGTGGTGTGGGGCTCGGACGTGGACGAGCTGGTGGCCGGGCTGTCGGCTGTTGCCGAGGGCCGGTCGGTGGTGTCGGGTGTGGTGTCGGCGGGTCGTCGGGCGGTGTTGTTCACGGGTCAGGGTTCGCAGCGTGTGGGTATGGGCCGGGAGCTGTACGAGACGTTCCCGGTGTTCGCGCAGGCCTTCGACGGGGTGTGTGCGGGGTTTGATGGTTTGTTGCCGCGGGCGTTGCGGGAGGTCGTGTTCGCCGAGCCGGGCACCGCCGATGGGGCTCTGGTGGATCAGACCGTGTTCGCGCAGGCGGGGTTGTTCGCGGTTGAGGTGGCGTTGTGGGAGTTGCTCGCGTCGTGGGGTGTGCGGGCTGATTTCCTGGCGGGTCATTCGATTGGTGAGGTGACGGCGGCGTACGTGTCGGGGATGTTGTCCCTGAGGGACGCGTGCACGTTGGTGGCGGCGCGGGGTCGGTTGATGCAGGCTCTGCCGTCGGGTGGGGTGATGGCGGCGGTCGGTGCGTCGGAGGAGGCTGTCGCCGAGCTGCTCGGCGCGTCGGGCGCGGCCGTGGACATTGCGGCGGTCAACGGCCCCGCGTCGGTGGTCGTCTCGGGCGCGGCCGATGAGGTGGCTTCGGTGGTGGGGGCCTGCTGTGAGCGGGGTTGGCGGGTCAAGGAACTGGCGGTGAGTCACGCGTTCCATTCGCGGTTGATGGATCCGATGCTGGAGGAGTTCCGGTCGGTGGTGGCGGGGCTGGACTGGCAGCCGCCGCGGGTGCCGATCGTGTCGAACGTGACCGGCGCGGTCGCGGACGCGGCGGAGCTGACCGACCCGGGCTACTGGGTGCGGCACGTACGCCAGCCGGTACGGTTCGCCGACGCGGTGCGCACCCTCCACCAGCAGGACGTCACCCAGTTCCTGGAGGTCGGCCCCGACGCCGTACTCACCGCCATGGCGCAGGACTGCGTCGAGGCGGCCGGCGAGGTCCGGTTCACCGCCACGATGCGCGCCGGGCACTCCGAGGCCGACACGCTGCGCACCGCCCTCGCCGAGTGGTACGTCACCGGCGGCCACGTCGACTGGACCGGATACCTCGCCGCCCTCGACGGGGCCGGCCCCGAGCGGGCAGCCGAGGCACGCCCCCGCGCTATCGCCCTGCCCACGTACGCCTTCGACCAGCAGCGCTACTGGCTCAACGCCAGCGCGGGGGTCGAGACGGCGCCCGGGCTCGGTGTCCGCCCCGTCGACCACGCGCTGCTCGGCGCCGCCGTACGCGTCGCCGACGACGACGTACGGGTCTTCGGCACCGAACTCTCCGTACTGACACACCCGTGGCTCGCCGAACACGTCGTCTGGGACTCGGTGGTGGTGCCCGGCGCCGCCCTGGTCGAGATGGTCCTGCACGCGGGCGCGCAGGTCGGCTGCGACACCCTCGACGAGCTGACCCTCCAGGCCCCGCTGGCGCTCGCCGAGGACGGCACCCGGGCGGTGCAGGTGAAACTGGGCGCGGCGGACGAGGACGGTCGCCGGACGGTCACCATCCACTCCCGCGCCGCCGCCGACCCGGACGGCGAGTGGGACCGCCACGCGGCGGGCGTCCTCGCCCCCGCCGTACCGCAGCCCGACCGGTCCGATCCGGCGCCGTGGCCGCCCAGCGCCGCCACCGCCGTCGCGGTCGACGGGATCTACACCGAGCTGTCCCGTCTGGGCGTCGAATACGGCCCCCTCTTCCGTGGCCTGCGCGCCGTCTGGCGCACCGGCGACGAGGTGTGCGCCGAGGTGGCGGTGCCCGACGGCACCGAGGTCGCCGGCTTCAGCCTGCATCCCGCCCTGCTGGACGCTGCGCTGCACGTCGTCGGCCTGCTCGACTCCGACGCGGAGGATGCCTCCGGCGTACGCCTGCCCTTCGCCTGGACCGGCGTCACCCTCTCGGCGGTCGGCGCGACCGCGCTGCGGGTACGCGCCCGGCGCAGCGGCGGCGGCGTGGCCCTGACCCTGACCGACCCGGCCGGCGCCCCCGTCGCCCGGATCGACTCCCTGGTCTCCCGCCCCGTCACCGCCGACCAGGTGCGCGGCGGTGACTCCGCAGCCGACCCGCTGTACGCCGTCAACTGGCAGAGCGTGCGGCCGGGTACCCCGGCGACCGTCCGGGTGGTGCTCCTCGGCGACGCGCCGTCCGACCTGTCCGAGATCGCCAGGTACAGGCTCGCCGAGCTGGCGGAGGCGGTCGACTCCGGCCGGATCCACCCGGAACTGGTGCTGCTCGCCGCGTACACCGACGACGAGGACGCCCCGGTTCCCGCCGCGACGCGGAGCCGGCTCACGGCGGTGCTGGCCGCCGTCCAGGGCTGGCTCGCCGACGACCGGCTGGCACAGCGGCGGCTGGTCGTGCTGACCCGCGGGGCCGTCGCCGCCGGCGACACCTGTCGTACGGGCGACCTGCCCGGCGCGGCGGTCTGGGGCCTGCTGCGCTCGGCCCAGGCGGAGCACCCCGACCGCTTCGTGCTCGTGGACCTCGACGAGGCGCGGCAGCCGGAGTCCTGCACCGTGGACCTGGTGGCCCGTGCGGTCGCCACCGGCGAACCCCAACTGGCGGTCCGGGACGAGCAGGTGCTGGCGCCCCGGCTCGCGCCGGCCGTCCTCGACCCGGCGCCGGCCGCCGCCCTCGACCCCGACGGGACGGTCCTGGTCACCGGGGCCACCGGCGCCCTCGGCGGTCTGCTGGCCCGGCACCTGGTCAGTACGCACAAGGTGCGCCACCTGCTGCTGGTCAGCCGCCGCGGAACCGACGCCCCCGGCGCGGCGGAGCTGCTCGCCGAGCTGACCGCGCTGGGTGCGCAGGCCCGCCTGGTCGCCGCCGACGTGGCGGACCGGGACCGCCTGGCCGCGGTGCTGGCCGACGTTCCCGCCGAGCACCCGCTCACCGGCGTGGTGCACGCCGCCGGCGTCCTCGACGACACGGTGATCTCGGCGCTGACCCCCGGCCGGCTGTCAGCCGTTCTCTCCGCCAAGGCCGACGCCGCCTGGCACCTGCACGAGCTGACCCGATCGCGGCCGCTGGCGATGTTCGTCCTCTTCTCGTCCGTCGCCGGTGTCCTCGGCAGCCCCGGGCAGGGCAACTACGCCGCCGCGAACGCGTTCCTCGACGGCCTCGCCGGGCACCGGCACGCCTGCGGCCTCGCCGCCACGTCCCTTGCCTGGGGTCTCTGGGCCGCGGACAGCGGGATGACGGGCGCACTCGACGCCGCACAGCGGCAGCGGATGAGCCGCAACGGCCTCAGCCCGCTCGGCACCGGCCAGGCGTTGCGCCTCTTCGACGCCGGCCTGCACGGTGGACGCCCCCACCTGGTGCCGGCGCTGCTCGACCTCGCCGCGCTGCGCCGCCAGGCCGACGCCGGCCAGCTCCCGGCGCCGCTGCGCGGCCTGGTCCGGGCCCGGCGGCGCGTCGTCGACGGCGGCGGCGACGGCGGCCCGTCCTTCGCGCAGCGCCTCGCCGGCACGCCCGAGGCCGAACGCGGCCGGCTGGTGGAGGACCTGGTCAAGGCGCAGGTCGTCGAGGTGCTCGGCTACCCGCCGGCCACCGTCGTGCCGTCCGGGCAGACGTTCACCGGTCTCGGCTTCGACTCGCTGACAGCCGTGGAGCTGCGCAACCGGCTGACCGCCCTCACCGGCATCCGGCTGCCGGCGAGCCTCATCTTCGACTGCCCCACGCCCGCCGCCCTCGCCGACTTCCTGCTGGTCGACGCCGCCCCGCCGAAGCCCGAACCGGGCCTGCTCGCCGAGCTGGACCGGCTGGACGCCGCGTTCGCCGCGACCGCGCCGGAGGAGCTGGAGCGGCTGGCCGCCGACGACGAGACGCGTACCGCCGTGGCGGTCCGCCTCCGGGCGCTGGTCACCCGGTGGAGCGACACCACCGACCGGCCCGACGACGTCGGCCAGGCCCTCGACGACGCCTCGGACGACGAGCTGTTCGACTTCATCGACCAGAAGTTCGGCCGATCCTGACCACGAGTCCGCCGCTTGCCCCTTAGCGACAGGTGATCAACCCGATGGCGAACGAAGCCAAGCTCCGCGAGTACCTCAAGCGCGTCACCGCTGACCTGCACGAGACCAGCGAGCGCCTGCGGGCCGTCGACGAGCAGAATCACGAGCCGATCGCGATCGTGGCGATGGGCTGCCGCTACCCGGGCGGGGTGCGGACTCCGGAGGCGCTGTGGCGGCTGGTCGAGTCCGGCGTCGACGCCGTCACACCCTTCCCGGCGGACCGGGGCTGGGACGTGGAGAGCCTCTACGACCCCGACCCCGAGGCGCACGGCAAGTCGTACACCCGCGAGGGCGGCTTCCTGCACGACGCCGGCGAGTTCGACGGCGGCTTCTTCGGCATCTCGCCCCGCGAGGCGCTGGCCATGGACCCGCAGCAGCGCCTCCTGCTGGAGGTCGCCTGGGAGACGGTCGAGCGGGCCGGCATCGCCGCGGACTCGCTCAAGGGCAGCCGCACCGGCGTCTTCACCGGCGTCATGTACCACGACTACGTCTCCCGGCTCAACGGCGTGCCGCAGGAGGTCGAGGCGTTCGTCGGCACGGGCAACCACGGCAGCGTCGTCTCCGGCCGGATCGCGTACACGTTCGGCTTCGAGGGCCCGGCCGTCACCGTCGACACCGCCTGCTCGTCCTCACTGGTGGCGCTGCACCTCGCCGTCCAGGCCCTGCGTTCCGGCGAGTGCACCCTCGCGCTGGCCGGCGGCGTCACCGTCATGTCCAGCCCTGACACGTTCGTCGGCTTCAGCCGCCAGCGTGGCCTGTCCCCGGACGGGCGGTGCAAGTCCTTCGCGGCCACCGCCGACGGCACCGGCTGGAGCGAGGGCGCCGGGCTGCTGCTGCTGGAGCGGCTCTCCGACGCGCAGCGCAACGGCCACCGGGTGCTCGCCGTGGTGCGCGGCAGCGCGGTCAACTCCGACGGCGCCTCTAACGGCCTCACCGCGCCGCACGGCCCGTCGCAGCAACGCGTGATCCGCCAGGCCCTCGCCAACGCCCGGCTCGCCCCGGCCGACGTGGACGCCGTCGAGGCCCACGGCACCGGCACCCGCCTCGGTGACCCCATCGAGGCGCAGGCCCTGCTCGCCACGTACGGCCGGGACCGGGCCGACGACCAGCCCCTGTGGCTCGGGTCGATCAAGTCGAACCTCGGGCACACCCAGGCCGCGGCCGGCGTCGCCGGCGTCATCAAGATGGTCATGGCGATGCGTCACGGCGTCCTGCCGCGCACCCTGCACGTCGACGAGCCGTCCCCGCACGTCGACTGGTCGGCCGGCGCGGTGAGCCTGCTCCGCGAGCCGCGCCCGTGGCCGCGCGCGACGAGGCCCATGCGCGCGGGCGTCTCCTCGTTCGGTGTCAGCGGCACCAACGCCCACGTCATCGTCGAGGCCGCCCCGCCCGCGCCGCAGCCGGCCACCGGCGCCGTCACCGGCCCCGACCCGCTGCCGTGGGTCGTCTCCGCGCGCAGCGCCGCAGCGCTCGGCGCCCAGGCCGACCGGCTGCGCTCCTGGCTCGCCGAGCACCCCGACGCCGCGCCGGCCGCCGTGGGCCGGGCCCTGGCCACCGGCCGGTCCGTCCTGGAACACCGGGCGGTGCTGCTCGGCGCCGACCGGGACGAACTGCTCGCCGGGCTCGGCGCGCTGGCCGACGGGGTTCCGGCCGCGTCCGTGCGGCGCGGGGTCGCCAGTCCCACCCGCGTCGCCGTGCTCTGCACCGGCCAGGGCGCCCAGCGCGTCGGCATGGGCCAGAGGTTGTACGCCGCCTTCCCGGCCTTCGCCGACGCCTTCGACGCCGCCTGCGCGGAGCTGGACAGGCACCTCGACCGGCCGCTGCGCGGCGTGCTCGACGGCCCCGCCGACGTGCTCGACCGCACGGGGTACGCCCAGGCGGCGCTCTTCGCCGTCGAGGTCGCCGCCTACCGGCTCGTCGAGTCCTGGGGTGTCGTGCCGGACTTCGTGGCCGGGCACTCGGTCGGCGAGGTGGCCGCCGCGCACATCGCCGGCGTGCTGTCGCTGCCCGACGCCGCCCGCCTGGTGGCCGCCCGGGGCACCCTGATGCAGGCGCTGCCCACCGGTGGCGCCATGGTGTCGATCCGCGCCACCGAGGCGGAGGTCCGCGCGCACCTGGCCACCGTCGGCGGGACGCCCGGCGCCGGGCTGGCCGCCGTCAACGGCCCGGAGTCCGTCGTCGTCTCCGGCGACGAGGACGCCGTGCTGGCGGTCGCCGCACACTTCGCAGCCCTCGGCCGCAGCACCAGGCGGCTGCGGGTCAGCCACGCGTTCCACTCCGCCCGCATGGACCCGATGCTCGACGCGTTCGGCGACGTGCTCGGGCAACTGACCTTCGCCGCGCCCCGCATCCCCGTGGTCTCCACCGTGACCGGAGCGGTGCTCGACCCCGACGAGGTGTGCTCCCCGGCGTACTGGCTGCGCAACGTCCGCGACACGGTCCGCTTCGACGCCGCCGTGACCACGCTGCGTGAGCTGGGTGTCGGCGCGTACGTCGAGGTGGGCCCGGGCGGAGTGCTCTGCGCGCTCACCCAGGAGATCGTCGGCGCGGACCAGGCGGTCTGCGCCCCCGTGCTGCGCGCCGAGCACGACGAGGCGACCACCGCCCTGGCCGCCGCGGCCACCGTGTGGGCCAGGGGCGTGCCGGTGAACTGGGCGGCCCTGTTCGCCGGCCCGCCCGTGCCGGTCGACCTGCCCACGTACGCGTTCCAGCGCGAACGCTACTGGCTGCTGCCCCTGCCGCAGCCCGCCGACGTGACCGCCGCCGGGCTGACCCCGACCGGCCACCCGCTGCTCGGCGCGGTGTTCCGCTCGGCCGACGGCGACGAGGTGACGCTCACCGGCAGGTTGTCCGTGGAGACCCAGCCCTGGCTGGCCGAGCACGCCCTGCGCGACGTCGTGCTCCTGCCCGGCACCGGGTTCGTGGAACTGGCGATGCGGGCCGGCGCGGAGGCCGGCGCCGAACGGCTCGCCGAGCTGACCCTCCAGGCGCCGCTGGTGCTGCCCGAGACCGGCGGCGTCGACGTGCAGGTCGCCGCCGAACGCACCGGCGGCGGAGCGTGGCAGCTCACCGTCCACGCCCGCCGCGCCGGCACCGACGACATCTGGGTACGGCACGCCACCGGCCTGCTCACCGAGGAGCCGGATGAGGACACCGGCGTGCTGGCGCAGTGGCCGCCGAGCGACGCCACCTCCCTGGACGTGTCGGAGCTGGCCGGGCGGGCGGCACGGGCCGGGTTCGCGTACGGCCCGGCCTTCTCCGGGCTGCGTGCCGCCTGGCGCGTCGGCGCGGACGTGTACGCCGAGGTGGCGCTGCCCGAGCCGGCGGCCGGCGACGCCGGTGGGTACGGGCTGCACCCGGCGTTGCTCGATGCCGCCGTGCAGGCGGTCGGGCTGGGCATCGTCGACCCCGGCGAGGCCCGGATGCCGTTCGCCTGGTCCGACGTGACGCTGTCCGCCCACGGCGCCGACACGCTGCGGGTGCGGTTGACCCCCACCGGTCCGGACACGGTGTCCATGCTGGTCGCCGACGCCACCGGGGCGCCGGTCGCCCGGGTCGGCTCCCTGGTGCTGCGGCCCCTGCCGGCGGGGGAGCTCACCGCCGGCGGGTCCGCGTGGCGGCGCTCGCTGTTCCGCCTCGACTGGCTCCGGCACCCCGTCGCCGGGGGCGCTGCCGACGGCACGACCTGGGCGGTGCTCGGCGAACGTCCCGCCCCGCTGCCGTCCGGCCCGCCCGCCGCCCGGTACGCCGACCTCGACGCGCTCCGCGACGCCGGGGTACCCGACGCCGTGCTGTACCCGGTGGCCGGCGCGACCGGCCCCGGCGCCGTCCACGACCTGCTCGCCGAGGTCCTCGCCGTGCTCCAGGGCTGGCTCGCCGCCGAACCGCACACCGGCGACTCCCGGCTGGTGGTCCTCACCGGCGGCGCCGTCGCCGTGGACGACGACGCGGAGGTCACCGACCTGGCCGGCGCCGCCGTGTGGGGCCTGCTCCGCTCCGCCCAGGCCGAGCACCCCGGCCGCTTCCTCGTCGTCGACGTCGACGACGAGGAGAACTGCGCGGCCGCCCTCGCCGGCCTGCTGTCGGCCGACGAGCCGCAGGCGGCGGTACGCGACGGGGCGCTCCGCGTGCCCCGGCTCGTCGCCGCCCCGGAACCCGACGCGCCGGCGCCGGCGCTGGACCCGGAGGGCACGGTGCTGGTCACCGGCGGCACCGGTGCCCTCGGCGCGCTGACCGCCCGCCACCTGGTCACCCGGTACGGGGCCCGGCACCTGCTGCTCACCAGCCGGCGCGGCGCCGACGCCGACGGCGCAGCCGACCTGGTCGCCGCCCTCGCCGACCTGGGGGCCACCGCGACTGTCGAGGCGTGCGACGCCGCCGACCGGGCCGCCCTCGCCGCGCTGCTGGACCGGATCGACCCGGCGCACCCGCTGACCGGCGTGGTGCACACCGCCGGCGTACTGGCCGACCGCACCCTGACCTCGCTCACCCCCGAGACGCTCGGCGACGTGCTGCGGCCGAAGGTGGACGCCGCCGCGAACCTGCACGAGCTGACCGCCGCCGGCCGCCTCGCGCTCTTCGTCACGTACTCCTCGGCGGCGGGCGTGACGGGCAGCCCCGGCCAGGCCAACTACGCGGCGGCCAACGCCTTCCTGGACGCGCTCGCCCACCGGCGACGGGCCGCGGGCCTGCCGGCGCACTCGCTGGCCTGGGGCCCGTGGGCGGAGTCGGGCGGCGGCATGACCGCCGGCCTCGACCGCGCCGACACCGACCGGCTGGCCCGGGCCGGCGTACGCCCGCTTCCCGCGGCGGACGGCCTCGCGCTCCTCGACGCCGCCCTGCTCACCGGCCTGCCCGCGACGGTGCCGATGGCGCTGGACGGGCCGGCGCTGCGCGCCCAGGCCGAGGCGGGCACCCTGCCGCCGGTCCTGCGCGGCCTGGTCCGGGCGCCTCGGCGCCGCGCCGCGCGGTCCGGCCCGGCGGAGACCGCCGCGCTGACCGGGCGGCTCGCCGGCCTCGACCGCGAGGAGCGCGCCGCGGCCCTGCTGCGGCTCGTCCTCGATCAGGTCGCGACGGTCCTGGGGTACGCCGACGCCGCTGCCGTCGAGGCCGGGCGTCCGTTCACCGAGCTCGGTTTCGACTCGCTCACCGCCGTCGAACTGCGCAACCGGCTGGGCGCGGTCACCGGCCTGCGCCTGCCCGCGACGCTGGTCTTCGACCACCCGACCCCGCTCGCCCTCGCCGACCACCTGGACGCCGAGACCGCAACGGACGCCGGCACCCGGGCGGCTCCGGTAGCCGCCGTCGCGGCGCTCGACGAGCCGATCGCGATCGTCGGCATGAGCTGCCGCTACCCCGGCGGCGTACGCAGCCCCGAGCAACTGTGGGACCTCCTCGTCTCCGGTGGCGACGGCATCACCGGCTTCCCCGCCGACCGCGGCTGGGACGTCGACGACCTGTACGACCCGTCCGGGGCGCGCCGGGGCAGCAGCTACGCCCGCGAGGGCGGCTTCCTGGCCGACGCCGCCGACTTCGACGCCGACCTGTTCAAGATCTCGCCGCACGAGGCCCTCGCCATGGACCCGCAGCAGCGGCTGCTGCTGGAGACCTCGTGGGAGGCCATCGAGGACGCCCGGATCGACCCGCTTGCGCTGCGTGGCCGCCCCGTCGGCGTGTTCGCCGGCATGATGTACCACAACCACGCCGCGGGGCTGGCCGACGTCCCCGAGACCCTCGACGGCTACCTCGGCGTCGGCACGGCCAGCAGCGTGTTGTCGGGTCGGGTGGCGTACTCGTTCGGGTTCGAGGGTCCGGCGGTGACTGTGGACACGGCGTGTTCGTCGTCGCTGGTGGCGTTGCACCTGGCGGTGCAGGCGCTGCGGTCGGGGGAGTGCGACCTGGCGCTGGCCGGCGGCGTCACGGTGATGGCGACGCCCGAGACGTTCATCGACTTCTCCCGGCAGCGGGGCATGGCCCCCGACGGCCGCTGCAAGTCGTTCTCCGACGCGGCGGACGGCACGGGCTGGTCCGAGGGCGTCGGGGTGCTGCTGGTGCAGCGGCTGTCGGACGCGCGGCGTGACGGGCGCCGGGTCCTCGCGGTCGTGCGGGGCACGGCCGTCAACCAGGACGGCGCGTCGAACGGGTTGACGGCGCCGAACGGCCCGTCGCAGCAGCGGGTGATCCGGCAGGCCCTCGCGAACGCCCGGCTGGGCGTCGCCGACGTCGATGTCGTGGAGGCGCACGGCACGGGCACGACGCTGGGCGACCCCATCGAGGCCCAGGCGCTGCTCGCCACGTACGGGCAGGACCGCGACGACCGGGACGCGCTGCTGCTGGGGTCGGTGAAGTCGAACATCGGTCACACGCAGGCGGCTGCGGGGGTGGCGGGTGTCATCAAAATGATCTTGGCGATGCGGTACGGGGTGGTGCCGGCGTCGTTGCACGTGGATGTGCCCTCGTCGCATGTGGACTGGTCGTCGGGTGCGGTGGAGTTGGTGACCGAGTCCCGTGAGTGGCCGGGCGTGGAGCGTCCCCGGCGGGCGGGTGTGTCGTCGTTCGGCATCTCGGGGACGAACGCGCACGTGATCATCGAGCAGGCGGAGCCGGAGCACGCCGCGGGGCCTGCCGCGCCGGTCGGGTTGCCGGTGCCGTGGGTGGTGTCGGGGCGTTCGGAGCGCGGTCTGGTGGGTCAGGCGGCGCGGTTGGCGTCGTTCGTGCGGGAACGGTCCGGCCTTGCGGTGGCGGACGTGTCGTGGTCGTTGGCGACGACTCGGGCTGCGTTGGAGCATCGGGCGGTGGTGTGGGGTTCGTCGGTGGACGAGCTGGTGGCCGGGGTGTCGGCTGTTGCCGAGGGCCGGTCGGTGGTGTCGGGTGTGGTGTCGGCGGGTCGTCGGGCGGTGTTGTTCACGGGTCAGGGTTCGCAGCGTGTGGGCATGGGCCGGGAGCTGTACGAGACGTTCCCGGTGTTCGCGTCGGCGTTCGACGAGGTGTGCGCCCGTTTTGATGGTTTGTTGCCGCGTGCGTTGCGGGAGGTCGTGTTCGCCGAGGCGGGTACTTCCGATGCCGGCTTGGTGGATCAGACGGTGTTCGCGCAGGCGGGGTTGTTCGCGGTCGAGGTGGCGTTGTGGGAGTTGCTCGCGTCGTGGGGTGTGCGGGCTGATTTCCTGGCGGGTCATTCGATCGGTGAGGTGACGGCGGCGTACGTGTCGGGGATGTTGTCCCTGAGGGACGCGTGCACGTTGGTGGCGGCGCGGGGTCGGTTGATGCAGGCTCTGCCGTCGGGTGGGGTGATGGCGGCGGTCGGTGCGT
>NZ_MAGP01000149.1 GCF_002926165.1 Micromonospora chalcea
CCGGCGTCGTGGGTGACCCCCGCCCCCGCGCCGCCGGGCCGGCGCACCAACCGGTACGCCTGCATCACCGACATCCCACCACGCCGGTACGACACCCGGAAACCGACAGTCGTCCCGCCCGTCACCAGCTCACCTTGCCCGCGGCGCGCACCATTGCCGGCTCCGCCCCACGCCCGGCTCCATGCGTTCACGCCACCTCGGCGAAGTGGCCGCATCACGCGCGCCCGGACACCACCACCTCCCCGAAGTGGTGTCGATCAAGCACGCCGAGACGGTGGTGAACAAGCACGGGTGGCCGGGCGCGCGTCAGGTGAGGCGGGCGTCGATCAGGTCGAGCGCGGCGGGCACGCTGTCGGCGACCATCAGCAGGTCCAGCGCGGCCGGCTTGAGGAAGCGCTGCTCGCCGAGCCCGCGGATCCAGTCGAGCAGCGGCCGGTAGAAGCCGTCCACGTCCACGATCACCATCGGCTTGGCGTGCAGGGCCAGGGTGGCTGTGGTCCACACCTCGAACAGCTCGTCCAACGTGCCCAGGCCGCCGGGCAGCGCCACGAACGCGTCGGACTTCTCGTCCATCAGCGTCTTGCGGTCGGCCAGGCTGTCGGTCACCAGCAGCTCGTCGGAGTCCAGGTCGGCGACCTCCAGGTCGACCAGGGACTGCGGGATGACGCCGATGGTGCGGCCGCCGGCCGCCCGCGCGCCCTCCACCACGGCGCCCATCATGCCGACGCAGCCGCCGCCGCTGACCAGCGTGTGACCGCGCCGGGCGAGTTCCGCGCCGGTCTCGGTGGCCAGCGCGAGCCAGCGGTCGTCGAGGGTACGGGAGGACGCGCAGAAGACACAGACGTTCGCCACGTTCAGCTCCGTCCGGCCGGGCCCTCGGGGGCGGCCTCGGCGGCGGCGCGCTGGTCGGCGGCGACCCGGGCGACCGCCTCCTCGCGTACCGCCTCCTGCTCGGCGGAGAGCACCGCCTCGGCCTCCACGATGTGCCGGACCGCTTCGTTGACGTCGTCGGTGAGCCGGATCAGGTCGAGGTCGGCCGGGCCGATCTTGCCCTCGGCGGCCATCGTCGTACGCAACCAGTCGAGCAGTCCGCGCCAGTAGTCGGTGCCCATCAGCACCACCGGGAACCGGGTCACCTTGCCGGTCTGCACCAGGGTGAGCGCCTCGAACAGCTCGTCCAGGGTGCCGAAGCCGCCGGGCAGCACCACGAACGCCTGGGCGTACTTGACGAACATGGTCTTGCGGGCGAAGAAGTAGCGGAAGTCGATGGCCAGGTCGACCCAGTCGTTGAGGCCCTGCTCGAACGGCAGCTCGATGCCGAGCCCGACGGAGAGGCCGCCGGCTTCGCCGGCGCCACGGTTGGCGGCCTCCATCACGCCGGGGCCGCCCCCGGTGATCACCGCGTAGCCGGCCCGGGCCAGTGCCGCGCCCACTTCCTCGGCCATCCGGCACTCCGGGCTGTCCGGCTTGCTGCGGGCGGAGCCGAAGACGCTCACCGCCGGGGGCAGGTCGGCGAGGGTGTCGAAGCCCTCGACGAACTCGGACAGGATCCGCAGGGCCCGCCAGGCGTCCTTGGTCTTCCAGTCGCTGCGTCCCCGGGAGTCGAGCAGTCGCTGATCAGCGGTACTCGTCGGAATCGCCCGGTTGCGCAGCGTCACCGCACCGCGGTGCCGTTCCGCCCGACGCGTCTCCCCCCGCTGCCCCTGCCCAGCCGTCTTCCCGCTGCTCTCGCCCATGTGGTCACCGTAATGGAGCGGATCCGGCGGGACGCGCTGGCCCGGGAGCCGAAGAAAATCTGGGATACGGGCAACTAAATCGCTGGCTCGTACGTCTTACTATTCACATACCCGGTATACCCCGGGCGACGCGCCTTCGGGGGAGGAGCCAGCGTTGATCAGTAACAGCGAGATGATCCGGATTCGCCGTCAGATGCAGCGGCGGATCCGCGACGTGGTGGCCGAGCGCCGCCGCGCCCGGATGATGGAGACCCACCGCACCGACCTCACCGGCGAGACCGGCGAGGCGGACGCGCCCCTGACGACCAGCGTCTGACGATCCGGGGCCCGCCAGGCGGGTGCGGGCCCCGGATCGCGGCGCGTCAGGCCGGGGCCAGCCAGCGGTGCAGGGTGGCCGCGCCGTCCCGGATCTTGGTCAGTTCGACGTGCTCGTCCTTGTGGTGCGCCAGGTTCGGGTCGCCGGGCCCGAAGTTCAGCGCCGGGATGCCCATGGCCGCGAACCGCGCCACGTCCGTCCAGCCCAGCTTGCCGATCGGGGCGGCGCCCACCGCCGTCAGGAACTCCTGCGCCGCCGGGTTGTCCAGCCCGGGTGGCGCGCCGGCCGCCGCGTCGGTGACCGCCAGGTCGAAGCCGGCGAAGACCTCGCGCAGGTGCGCCTCGGCGCCCGCCGGGTCGCGGTCCGGGGCGTACCGGTAGTTGATCTCGATCTCGCACCGGTCGGGGATGACGTTGCCGGCCACCCCGCCGGTGATCCGTACCGCGTTGAGGCCCTCGCGGTAGTCGCAGCCCTCGATCGTCACCCGGCGCGCCTCGTACGTGGTCAGCCGCCGCAGCACCTCGCTCGCGCCGTGGATGGCGTTCACCCCGTGCCAGGAACGCGCCGCGTGGGCCCGCTCCCCGTGCGTGGTGATCACCGCCCGCATGGTGCCCTGGCAGCCCGCCTCGACGATGCCGTACGTCGGCTCCAGCAGCACCGCGAAGTCGGCCTCCAGCCACTCCGGGTGGGTCTGCGCGACCAGGGTGAGGCCGTTGTACTTCGACTCGATCTCCTCGGCCTCGTAGAAGAAGTACGTGACGTCGTAGCGCGGGTCGGGCAGCGTGACCGCCAGGTGCAGGGCGAACGCCACGCCGGACTTCATGTCGGAGGTGCCGCAGCCGTACATCAGGTCACCGCGCATGGTCGAGGGGAAGTTGCCGTTGAGCGGGACGGTGTCCAGGTGGCCGGCGAGCACCACGCGCTGGGCCCGGCCCAGGTCGGTACGGGCCATGACGGTGTTCTGGTGCCGGTACGTGGTCAGGTGCGGCACACGGCGCAGCACCTCCTCGACGCAGTCGGCGATCGCCTTCTCGTTGAGGGAGACCGACTCGATGTCGACCAGGGCGCGGGTCAGCGCCACCGGATCGGCCAGGACCTCGGGGGTCAACGGGTTCTGCATGTCTCGCACGGTACCGTCAACCTCGGCGGGCCAGGGAACACGTTCGGCGAGGCCCGCGGCCGCGAGCAGCGGCGGACGCCGTTGCCGGAGGAGAAGGGTGACATCGTGACGTCCGCACCATCTGCCTGGGGCATCGGCCTGGCCACCGTCACCGCCGAGGACCAGGTGCTCGACACCTGGTACCCGACCGGCAAGCTGGGTCTGGGCGAGCTGCCGCTGGTGCCCGGCGAGGACCAGGCCGACGTGCTCGACCTGCCGCCGGGCGCGATCGGCGAGCGGGCGCTGCCCGGTCTGCGCACGGTCGAGGTGACCACGCTGATCGGCTCGCTGGACGACCCGATCAAGGACGCGGCCGACGCGTACCTGCGGTTGCACCTGCTCTCCCACCGCCTGGTGCGGCCGAACGAGCTGAACCTCGACGGCATCTTCGGCAAGCTGGCGAACGTGGCCTGGACGTCGGCCGGTCCGTGCCCGCCGGAGCGGGTGGACGAGCTGCGTGTCATCGAGCGGGCGGCGGGCCGCCACCTGGCCGTGTACGGGGTCGACAAGTTCCCCCGGATGACCGACTACGTGGTGCCGTCCGGGGTGCGGATCGCCGACGCGGACCGGGTCCGGCTGGGCGCGTACCTGTCCTCCGGCACCACCGTGATGCACGAGGGCTTCGTCAACTTCAACGCGGGCACGCTGGGCACCTCGATGGTCGAGGGCCGCATCGTGCAGGGCGTGGTGGTCGGCGACGGCTCCGACGTCGGCGGCGGCGCCTCGATCATGGGCACACTCTCCGGCGGCGGCACGGAGAGGGTGCGCATCGGTGAGCGCAGCCTGATCGGCGCGAACGCCGGTGTCGGCATCACGCTCGGCGACGACTGCGTGGTGGAGGCCGGCTGCTACATCACCGCCGCCTCGAAGATCACCCTGCCGGACGGCCGGACGGTCAAGGCCCGCGAGCTGTCCGGCGTCGACGGGCTGCTGTTCTGGCGCAACTCGGTGACCGGCGCGCTGGAGGCGAAGCCCCGCACCGGGCAGGGCATCAAACTGAACGCCGCGCTGCACGCCAACGACTGAGCCGTACCCCCGTCCGGGTCCGCGCCCACCGCGCGGACCCGGACGGCCGGCTCACCGCAGGCGGTACGCCTGGATGATCCGCTGGGTCACGGTGTTGCCGGCGTCGTCACGGGCGGTGGCCCGCAGCGACGCGTACCCCGGGCCGGCCGGGTGCCGGACGGTGGCCGTCCACGCCCCGCCCTGCTTCTTCACCGTCGCCTTGCGCCAGGTCTTCCCGCCGTCGTAGGAGACGTCGACGGTGAGCGCGACGACCCGGCCGGACGGCGCGCCGGGCTGGCGCTGGACCGCCACCGGCACGGTGAACGTCCGGCCCGCCGGTGCCGAGCTGTCCACCGCCAGCGGCGGGGTGAACCGGACCGCCATGGCCGGCAGCCGGGCCGGCACGTCACCCGGAACCCGCTTGGAGCGGAACGTCCAGCTCGCCGAGACCTCGGTGCTCAGGTCGGTGAAGCCGCGCTTCGCCACGGTCTCCAGCCGGTAGTTCGCCGCGCCCGGCGGCACCGTGAACTCGCCGTACCCCGGGTAGGGCGACTCGCCGACCAGCTTGCCGTTGCGGAACAGCCGCGTGTGCTCGGTGTCGTTCAGCGAACCGCCCGGGTGCCCGGCCGCGTCGCTGTGCACCGGCAGCGCGACCACGATGCTGTCGCCGATGCGGGTGATGCTCTCCTCCGGCCAGCGCGGCTGCGGGAACGACGGGCCGAAGGGGCCCTTGTTCCATTCCTCGGTGTAGGTGCGCCCGGCCCGGTAGCGGGTGGGCACGGACTGCAGCACCGCCCGCGCCTCCAGCCAGCCGTCCTCGCCCCGCTCACCGAAGTCCAGCTCGGCGCTCCAGCGGGTCTTGGCGGTGGAGAGGTGCTCGATCCGCTTGCCGGGCAACTGGACCGGCAGGACGATCGCCGAGCCGCCGATGTCGTAGTCGGACTCCGGGAACACGACCCGTTCGTTGTCCATCCCGGTGTAGCCGGCGGCGAACCGGCTCGTGACGGTGGCGAAGTCGGCGGGCCGGTAGTGCCTGACGAAACCGGTCGGGAACCGGCCCGGGAACTGCTCGTTCAGGCCGTAGAAGTACGGGCTGCGCTCGGGCGCCTTCGCCTCGGTCCACTGGCTGGCGACCGCGCCGACGAAGAGGTCGGCGGAGACGTTGCGGCCGACCTGGCCCGAGTAGAGACCGTCGAACTTGTCGGCCCAGAGCCCGAAGCTGGCTTGGAAGTCGTCGAGCTTCCAGGCCGCGGTGAGGTCGATCAGCAGCGGTACCGCGCCGCGCTGCGGCACCGTGGTACGGACCGGCTTCGCCGCCCGCGCGTCCAGCACGAGCCGCTGGTTGCCGGTCACCACCAGCTCCGGCTGGGCGAGGAAGGAGACTTCCGACCAGCCCTCGTCGCCGGCTGCGAAGATCAGGCTCTGCACGCCGTACCGGCCCTTTGGCACCCGCAGCCGGGCCTCGCCGTCGGCGTCGTACACGTCGCGGTAGCTGGCGTCGTCGAGCCCGAGCAGGCTGGTGAAGTAGTCACCGGTCAGAGCGCCGGAGCGGTTGCGGTGCGTCACCGTCAGGTCGTAGCTCTCCACCTCGCGGTCGACCGCGAGCGGGGTCACCGCCACCGCGTCGCCGGCGCGGGCGACCAGGCGGCCGGTCCAGTAGCCGTCGGCGCCGCCGAGCCGGGTGTCCACGACCACCGTCACCTGGGCGCTGCCGCCCGCCGGGACGGTGAGCCGGGAGGCGCTGAGGGTGAGCATGCCGGCCGGCGCGGACCGTCCGCCCGGCCCGGTGAACTCGGTGCTCAGGTCCAGCGTGACCGGGGCGGTCCCGCCGTTGCGGTAGGTGACGGTCCGGCTGATCGGCTGGTCGTCGGTGTGCGGCCAGGTCGCCACGCCGAACGAGACGGACGGCGGGTCGCTGGTCACCTGCTGGGTGATCGCGCGGGCGAGGTCGACCCGGCCCGCGCCCTGCTGGTACGCGGTCTGCTCCGGGTGCGGCTTCGCCGAGGCCATCAACGTCGCCTTGTAGCTGGCGGGCGTCCAGCCGGGGTGCTGCTGGGCGAGGAGCGCGACCGCGCCGGCCACGTGCGGCGTGGCCATCGACGTGCCGGACAGTGCGGCGTACTTGTCGCCCACCGGGTCGCCGATCTCGCCGTGTGCGGCCCGGGCGGCCACGATCTCCACGCCGGGCGCGGTGATGTCCGGCTTGATCGCTCCGTCGCCGACCCGGGGGCCACGGCTGGAGAAGTCGGCGAGCGCGTCGTCGCGGTCCACGGCGCCGACCGCCAGCGCGGCGTCGGCGCTGGCCGGCGACCCGACCGAGCCGTCGGCGCCGTCGTTGCCGGCGGCGATCACGAAGAGCGTCCCGTGCTGCTCGGTGAGCGTCCCCACCGCCTCCTCCAGCGGGTCCACCTCCGGCGTGTCGCCGCCGCCGAGACTCATGTTGACCACAGTGGCGTGCTGTTCGGCGGCGGCCCACTGCATGCCGGCCAGGATGGCCGACTCGGTGCAGCCGTAGACCTCGCAGACCTTCCCGGACAGCAGCGTGGCGTCCGGCGCGACGCCCCGGTACTTTCCGCCGGAGGCGGCCCCGCTGCCGGCGATGGTCGAGGCCACGTGGGTGCCGTGCCCGACGATGTCGTCCGGGTTGGTCTCCTCGGTGAAGTTGCGCGACTCGGCGACCTTGCCCGCCAGGTCCGGGTGGGTGAGGTCGACGCCGGTGTCGAGCACCGCGACCCGGACGCCCTTGCCGGTGTATCCGGCGGCCCAGGCGGTCGGCGCGCCGATCTGCGGCACGCTGTGGTCGAGCGTCACCCGCCGCCGGCCGTCGAGCCAGATCCGCTCGACACCCCCCGCCGCGTCGAGCCGGGCACCGGAACTGTCGGCGCTGACCGCGTTCCAGAGCGCGCCGGTGTCGCTCTTGGACGCGACGACCGCCGCGCCGGTGATCGCCGGCAGGTCGCGGGTCACCCGGGCGCCGGCGAGCGGAGCCGCCGCGCGCCGGGCCACCCCCGGCCGGTACGTCACGAGCAGCGGTACGGTGTCGCGCCGCGCGTCGTCGTAGCCGGCCTCGATCAGCCCGGTGACGTCGAACAGCCGCCGGTCGAGCTTGCCGGCGCGGACCAGCGGGAGCGCGTCCTGCGGCAGCACGGTGAGGCGGTCGCGCTCGCGGCGGACCAGGAACTCGATGCCGGTACGCCCGGCGCCGGGGCGTACCGCGGCGTGGCCGCCGGTGACGGTGACCCGGTCCCCGGTGATCAGGGTGACGGTGGCCGTACGGTTGCCGGCCTGTTCGGACGGGCCGGTGGGCGCGGTCGGGCCGCTGGGCGCGGCAGCCCGCGCGGGCACCGGCAGACCGAGCGCCAGCGCCAGGGCCATGCCCAGCGCGCCCAGTTTTCTGCGATTCCGGAGCAACCTTCCTCCTTCGTCGAACGTTTCATCGATGAGGGACACATCGATGCGGGTATCAGCATTGCATACCGCGTATGCATCGGGAAGTCGCCGATCCGACGGAACCGCCACCACGCTCCCGAACCGGCCGGGACGATCGAGCGATGACCTCCATGAAGGACCGGATGCTGGCCGGCGAGCAGTACATCGCCGACGATCCCGCGATCATCGCCGACCTGGCGCGCGCGGCCCGGCTCAGCGAACGCTTCAACCGCAGCTCCGCCGACGATCCGGCGGGCCGCCTCGCCGCGCTGCGCGAACTGCTCGGCTCACTCGGCGAGGACGCCTGGGTCCGGCCGCCACTGCACTGCGACTACGGACACCAGACGCACATCGGCCCGCGCACGTTCGTCAACTTCAACGCGGTCCTCCTCGACGTCGCCCGCATCACCATCGGCGCGGACGTCCAGATCGGACCGAACGTGCAGCTGCTCACCGCCACCCACCCGGTCGAACCGGAGGCGCGCCGGGCCAAGTGGGAATCCGCACAGCCGATCACCATCGGTGACAACGTCTGGCTCGGCGGCGGAGTGATCGTCCTAGCCGGGGTGACCATCGGCGAGAACACGGTGGTCGGCGCCGGCGCTGTCGTGACCCGCGACCTGCCGGCCAATGTGGTGGCGGTGGGTAACCCCGCTCGTCCGATCAGAAGCCTGACTCAGCCATCCTGAGCTGCGAGAACAACCGCTCCAGCGGATGCGGACTCCAGCCCCGGCGTGCACTCTGAGTAGTAGGGCGTTCACCGGGAGGCACTATGGAGCGGGTCCTCGAACTACGGGTGCACGGGGTGTCGAACACCCCGCCGGATCAGCTGCTCGGCCTGAAAGCAGGCGCGAACGGTGACGGTGGGCAACCAGCACTCGTCGCCGGCGGTCAGGTGACCGGCTTCTACCGGTCCACCACAGCCGGCCGGGACGACCCGATCACCGTCGAGGCGTACAGCTGGGGGCAGTTGACCTCCGGCGCGCGGACCCGGCGGGACGTGGAACGGGCGCTGTGGACGCTGCTGCTCCCTTTCGCCCTGGCAAACGTGGCGCTGCACGCCCGCGCGGGCATCCCGCCCGACCCGGACCAGGAGCGCTGGGCCAGCCGGTCCGGCATCACCGCCTGGCTCATCCGCCTGTTCTGCCTGAGCCTGACCTGCACGCTCGTCATGACCGTGACCGGCGTCGGCGTGGACCTGATCGGCTGGCAGTGCGTGGAGGCGGACTGCCTCGGCCGGCTCCCCGGGCCGTGGCAGTTCCTCGGCGACTCCTGGTGGCGGCAGGGCACCCGGGCGCTCGCGCTCGGACTGCTGCTGCCACTGCTCGTGCTGGCCGCGATCGGACTCGTCGCCTTCCGCACCTACCAGTACGAGGCGCAGATGCCCGCCGACCCGCACCACCATGCGCCCGTCCGGGAAGACGGTGAGCCGGTCGAACCACCGGAGCCGCGCGAGCCGCCGCAGAACCCGCTCCAGGATCCGACGTTCTGGAACGGGGAAGGGCAACTGCGCCGCGCCGCCGTGCTGCACCTGTGCACGGGCGCGGTCACCGCCGCCGCCGTACCCGTCACCGCGGTTCTCATCATGGATCCGCCGCGCGGCCTGCGGGCCGCTGTCGCCTGGCCGACCGTCGCGCTGCTCGCCGCCGTGGTGGCGATCGCCGTGATCGCGGTGGCCCGGCCCTGGTTGAGCCGGCGCCAGGGCGCCACCCCGCTCGGCCGGTGGAGCATCGCCGTCGCGGCGCTCACCGCGCTCGGTCTGGTCGGCACGTTCGTCCTGCTGCTGCTGCCCGAGGGACCGGCCGGCCAGCCGCTGTCGGCGTACCGGCCGCCGCTCGGGTGCGCGGCGCAGCCGGAGATCGCCGGCTGCCATGCCGACCGGTCACTGCCCGGGTACGACACCGCCATCGCCTGGCTCGTCGCCTACCAGGTGCTGCTGCTGGTGGCCATCGCCGCGGCGAACCGCTCCGGCCGGCGGGCACTGGCCGGTCCGGCAGCCGGGGCGCTGCTGCTGCCGCTGGGCGCGACCTGGATCGAACGCGGGCTGCCCGGCCTGCCCGACGCGCCGGACGCGCTGCGCACCTGGATGCTCGTCGGCCCGGCCGGTGTGCTGGCCGGCATCGGACTGCTCCTGCCCCGCCTGCGCCCGGCGGTGCCGACCCAGCCGCTCGGCGCGTACACCGATCTGGCCTGGCGGGGCTGCGCCCCGGCGGTCATCGCCGGTTTCGGCTGGATGATGGCGGCGGCCTACTGCGCCGGACTGCTCTACTGGGTCAGCGACCGGCTGGACGGGTCGGCCGAGCCGAGCGGCCCGAGCCGGGTGATACCTCCGCTCGCCGTCTTCTGGGCCGGGCTGGCCTGCGCGGTCGGCCTGCTCGCGCTGATCGGGCTGCTGGTCCGGGTC
This sequence comes from Micromonospora chalcea, assembly GCF_002926165.1. Classification (GTDB taxonomy): domain Bacteria; phylum Actinomycetota; class Actinomycetes; order Mycobacteriales; family Micromonosporaceae; genus Micromonospora; species Micromonospora chalcea. The sequence continues at coordinate 10,050 of NZ_MAGP01000149.1, forward strand.
GCGGTCCTGCTGCACCGCCTGCGCCGGGTGGAGTACGCCCGGCTCACCGCCGCCCCCGGCCTGTCCGCGCACGACCGGCGACGCTGCCGCGACGTCAGCACGTACCGGGCGCTGCACCGGCTGGTCGGCGAGCACGCGGTCCGGCTGATGGGCTGCTACGCCGCGTTCTGCGCGATCCTGGTCACGCTCTGCTGCGCCGCCGCGCTCTCCGGCGAACGGCCGAGCCCGCTGTCCCCCTCCGGCTGGCAGACCGCCATCCACTGGACCGCCGAACGGGGAGACGCCATCCTCGGCTGGCTGCCGGTGGTGATGGCGGCGCTCGGGCTGCTGGTCTACCGCACCGACTCGGTACGCCGCTCGGTCGGCGTGATCTGGGACGTGTGCACGTTCTGGCCCCGGGCCGCGCACCCGCTCGCCCCGCCCAGCTACGCCGAGCGCGCCGTACCGGAACTCCAGACCCGGGTCGCGGGCCTGCTGGCGCTACCGCCGCACCACAGCGACCGGATGGACGGCGTCATCCTCTCCGGGCACAGCCAGGGCACCGTCATCTGCGCCGCAGTGCTTCTGCAACTGCCCCGCCGGTGGCGGCTGCGTACCTGGTTCTTCTCCTACGGCTGCCAGCTCACCCGGCTCTACGGGCGGGTCTTCCCGTCCTACTTCGGCCCGGAGCGGCTGCGTACGCTGGCCGGCGCGCTCACCTGGCCCGGCGGCCACGTGGCCTGGACGAACTTCTGGCGGGACACGGATCCGCTCGGCTGGCAGGTCAGCGCCGGGCAGCGGGACGTGCCGGTGGCGGACCCGGAGGCGCTGCACCCGACCGGCGGCGAGGTGGCCGATCCGCCCATCCGCAGCCACAGCGGCTACCCGGAGGCGGCGGAGTTCACCCGCGAGCGCGCCGTGGTGGCCCGGTTGCTGCGCCGCACCGTGCCGTCGCCCCGGCAGCGGGCCGGCTGACCGTGCGCCGGTGCGGCGGCGGGTCGGCGGCAGCGCCCGGCGTCACCCCGGCGGCGGGTCGGCCAGGCGTACCACCAGGTCGGCGTGCACGGCCGTGCCCGCGACCAGCCGGGCGTTCTCCTCGTCGCTGCCCAGCGCCCAGGCCCGGGCCTGCTCCGGCGACTTCCCGTACGCCTCGTGCCGCGCGGTGAGGCGGCGCACCCGCACCTCCGCGTCCAGGTCGAGGAACCAGGCCTCGTGCAGGAGCGTCCGCACCTCCTCCCACGGGTCGTCCCGCAGCAGGAGGTAGTTGCCCTCGGTGACCACCAGGCGCACCTCGGGCGGGACCTCGATCGCCGCGGCGACCGGCTCCTCCAGGTCACGGCGGAACTCCGGCGCCCACACCGACGTCGGCTCCAGCCGGCGCAACCGGCGCAGCATCGAGGCGAACCCGTTGACGTCGAACGTGTCCGGCGCGCCCTTGCGCCCCGACCGGCCGAGCCGCTCCAACGCCGTCCCGGCCAGGTGGAAGCCGTCCATCGGGACCAGCCGGGCGACCGGGCCGAGCGCGGCCACGATCCCTTCCGCCAGGGTGGACTTGCCCGCACCGGGTGCCCCGGCGATGCCGAGCAGCTGACGCGGGCCGGCCTCGGCAAGCGCGCGCGCCCGGGCGACCAGGTCGTCGAGCCCGAGCACCTCCGCCGCCGGCATCAGCCCAGCACCGGCTCGCTGATGGTGAACCGCGCCTCGACCGCCGCCTGCACCGGCTGCGGCGCCGGGTCCAACTCCAACTCCAGCTCCGGCTGCTCGCCGGAGCGCGCGTACGCCGCCTTGACCATCATCGGCGGGGACGCGCTCAGCCCGGTGTCGGACAGCTCCCGCAGCGCCGTCACCCGGGCGCCGAGCGCCTCGGCGTACTCCCGGGCCCGGACCAGCGCGTCCGCGATCGCCGCCTGCCGCGCCTCCCGGTAGGCCGGGCTGTCCGGCCGCAGCGACCACACCGGGCCGGCCACCTCGACCTGCTCCTGGTCGGCCAGGCGGAGCATCAGCTCGCCCAGCGCGGTGAAGTCGCTCGTCGTGACAGTGGTGCTCACGCTGCCCTGGTAGGCCACCACGCGGTCGCCGGAACGCCTCGTCACCGGCCAGACGTGCACCTGGCCGGTCTCCCGGCGCTCCACCGCCGGCTCGGCCGCGTCGAGCAGCGCCCGCACCGCGGCGGCCCGTTCGGCCAGCCGGGTCAGCGTGGTCTCGCGATCCCGGTCCCGGGCCGTCGCCGTCACCGTGAACCGCGCCAGCTCGGGCGCCACCTCCCGGTACGCCTCACCGCGTACCGCCACGACCGGTGCGTCCGCCATGCCGCTCAGCCTAACGGCGGCGTGGCCGGCAGGTGCCCCGTGTAGGTGACCGCGCCGCCCGCCTCGCGTACCCCGGTCAGGTGACCGCCCGCGGCGCCCAGCTCCCGCAGGTACGCCAGCTCGCCGACGTGGTCGGCGGCGCACGGGAACTCCCGCCGGTGCGCGGTGAACTCGCGCGCCCGCAGCGTGGACCGGGTCTGCCGCCCCTCGGCGAGGCGCTCGGCCAGCGCGTCGGCGTCGCCGGCGCGCAGCGCCTCGGTCAGCTCGCCCAGGAAGACGCCGAGCGCGTCCAGCTCGGCGAGGACGCGGTCGCGGTTCCCGAGCAGCATGTTCGCGGTCCGTTCGGGCGGCCCGCCGGCGACCCGGGTGCCGTCGGAGAAGCTCCCGGCGGCGAGCGTCAGAACCGCGTCCCGCAGCGCCGACCGGTGCACGGTGCCGGCCAGCGCCCCGGCGAGCACGTGCGGCACGTGCGAGGCGAGCGCCGCCGCTCCGTCGTGCTCCGGGGCGGACATCGGCACCACCCGGGCGTGGAAGACGTCCACGAGCAGCGCGGCCAGCCGCCGGAAGGCGTCCAGCCCGGTCGGCCCCGGGCAGAGCACCCAGGCGGCGCCGTCGAGCAGGCCCGGCTCGGCCGCGTCCGGTCCGGCCCGGTCGGCCCCGGCCATCGGGTGGCCCGGCACGAACCGGTGCCCGAGCCCCTGCACGGTGGCGACGGTGCTCACCTCGGCCTTGACGCTGCCGACGTCGGTGAGCACGCACCTGTCGTCGGTGACGGCGGCGACCCGGGCCAACGTCGCCGGCAACGTCGGCAGGGGGCCGCAGAGGAACACCACGTCCCGGCCGGCCACCGCGTCCTCGACCGTGTCGGCCACCACGACGCCCCGCTCGCGTACCCGCCCGCGGGTCTCCGGGTCCGGGTCCCAGCCGGTCACGTCGAGCCCGGCGTCGCGCAACCGGAGCAGCAGCGAACCGCCGATCAGCCCGGTGCCGACCACCGCCGCCCGTGCCAGCTCGCCCGCCATGTCAGGACCCGGCGAGCCGCCCGGCCACCGCGTCGACACGCTCGTCGGACTCGGTGAGCGCCACCCGGACGTGCCGGGCGCCGGCCGGGCCGTAGAAGATCCCGGCCGCGACCAGGATGCCCCGGCGGGCCAGCCAGTCCACCGTGTCCCAGCAGTCCTCGTCGCGGGTCAGCCAGAGGTAGAGGCCGGCCTCCGAGTGCTCGACCGTGAAGCCGGCCCCGGTGAACGCCGCACGCAGCTTCTCCCGCCGGACGCGGTAGCGCTCCCGCTGGGCGTCGGCGTGCTCCTGGTCGCCGAGCGCGGCCACCATCGCGGCCTGCACCGGCGCGGGCACGATCAGACCCGCGTGCTTGCGGATCTTGAGCAGCTCGGCCACCAGCGCCGGGTCACCGGCGACGAACCCGGCCCGGTACCCGGCCAGGTTCGAGCGCTTGGACAGCGAGTGCACCGCCAGCACGCCGTCGTACGAGCCGCCGCACACCTCGGGCGAGAGCACCGAGACGGGCTCGGCGTCCCAGCCCAGCGGCAGGTAGCACTCGTCGCTGGCCACCACGGCCCCGCGCTCGCGCGCCCACTCGACCACCTTGCGCAGGTGGGCGGCGGGCAGCACCCGGCCGGTCGGGTTGCCCGGCGAGTTGACCCAGACCAGCCGGACCCGGGGATCCGGGCCGAGCGCGGTCAGCGAGTCGGTGCGTACGGTGGTCGCGCCGACCAGCCGCGCCCCGTCCTCGTACGTCGGGTAGGCCACCGACGGCACCACCACCACGTCACCGGGGCCGAGCCCGAGCAGCGTGGGCAGCCACGCCACCAGCTCCTTGGAGCCGATCGTGGGCAGCACGCCCAGCCCGTCGACGCCCGCGCCGCAGGCCCGGGCGACCCACGCCGCGATCGCGTCCCGCAGCGCTGCGGTGCCGGCGGTCAGCGGGTAGCCCGGCGCGTTCGACGCGTCGGCCAGCGCCTGCCGGATCAGCTGTGGCACCGGGTCGACCGGCGTGCCCATCGACAGATTGACGAGACCGTCCGGATGCGCCGCGGCCGTGGCGGCCGCGGCGTCCAGGGTGTCCCAGGTGAAGTCGGGCAGCCGTGCCGAGACCGGCGAGCGCCGGTTCAGTGGCCCTCGCCGCGCGGCGGCTGCGCGGCGACGAAGGTGGCGTCCTTCTCCACCTTGCCGATCTTCGAGGCGCCACCGGGCGAGCCCAGGTCCTCGAAGAACTCGTAGTTGGCCCCGGTGTAGTCCTTCCACTGCTCCGGGACGTCGTCCTCGTAGAAGATCGCTTCTACCGGGCAGACCGGCTCGCAGGCACCACAGTCGACGCACTCGTCGGGGTGGATGTAGAGCATCCGGTTGCCCTCGTAGATGCAGTCGACCGGGCACTCCTCGATGCATGCCTTGTCGAGCACATCCACGCACGGCTCGGCGATGATGTAGGTCACCGGTCTTCTCCTCCGCAGACTCGTCGCGATCACCCGCAACGGTAAGAGCCTAGTATCTCGCCGGGGAGGGGGTCGATCGTGCTCCGACAGCAGGACGTGGGACACCGGATCGTGGTCCGCCGGATTGTGGGGATTCGTGAGGGCCGCACGCTGTTCTCCGACGCGCTCGGCGAACTCGTCGAGCTGAGCGAGACCCACATCACCCTCGCCACCGACGCCGGCCCGCTGCGCGTACCGGTCGCCGAGGTGCACCGGGCCAAGCGGGTGCCGCCGGCCCGCCGCCCCACCGCCGCCGCCGTGGTCGCGCTGGAGCTGGCCGCCGACGAGGCGTGGCCCGCACCGGTACGCGGACGGCTCGGCGACTGGCGGCTGCGCTGGGCCGACGGCTGGACCGGTCGGGCCAACAGCGCGCTGCCGGTCGGCGACCCGGACCGGCCCCTGCCCGCCGCGCTGGACGCGGTGCAGCGCTGGTACGCCGAGCGGGGCGGCACCGCGCTGGTGAACACCCCGCTGCCGCTGGCCGCCCCGGTCGGCGCCGAACTGGACGCGCGCGGCTGGACGGCCCGGCCCCCGGTGCTGGTGCAGACCGTGCCGCTGCGCGCCCTGGCCGCGCCGCCGGACGCCGGGCTCGCCGACACGCCGCCGGATGCCGACACGCCGACCGCCGGCCCGGACGGCCCGCCGCCGCTCGCCGGTCCGGACGGCACGCCGCCGGTGACGCTGGCCGGCGCGCCCGCCGACGACTGGCTGGCGATCGCCGCCGGTCGCAAGGGAGGCCTGCCGGACGCCGCGCGGCACGTGCTCACGGCCGTCGACCGGGTCCGCTTCGCGGAGCTGCGGATCGACGGCCGGCTGCTCGCGGTCGGCCGGGGCACGGTGACCGGCGAAGGCCGCTGGCTCGGCGTCAGCCTGCTCGAAGTGCTGCCCGAGGCGCGTCGGCGCGGATTCGCCGTCGCGGTCGTCCGCGCCCTGGCCCGCTGGGGCGCGGACGAGGGCGCCACGCGGGCGTTCCTCCAGGTGGAGCAGAGCAACACCGGCGCGGTCGAGCTCTACCGCCGGCTCGGGTTCACCACCCACCACACCTACCTGACCCGGGTCGCCCCGGCCGCCTGAACGGCCGGAGGGTCAGCGCCGGACGACCCGGCGCGGCCGGGACCGCTTCATCTCGGCGTACCGCTTGAGCTGCCGGGACCGGTAGTCCCGGCCGAGCGCGGTGAGGATCAGGTAGCCGACCAGCACACCGGCGGCGGTGGCGGCGAGATAGAGCCAGATCTGGGCGAAGAAGAGACCGGCGCCACCGCCGAACGGGTTCTCCCCGACCACCAGCGGACCGACGAACACGGTGAGCGCCAGCGCCACCCCCACCGCGGCGGCCAGGTCACCGGCCAGGCGGCCGAGCGGACGGTCGGCCCCCCACCGGAACGCGACGCCCGCCAGGATCAGCCCGATCACCAGGAACATCACCAGCGACACCCGGTCGGACGCGGCGTCGTCGTCCGGGAACGCGAATCTGGTGACCAGCCGGGCCACCACGTTCACCGCGAACAACGCGGCCGCCAGCACTCCGACCGCACGCCACCGCTGACCCATCGCACGCCTCCCGCCGTACCGCCCGCTCCCTCGGCGGGCCTCTGGCAGGAATGTCTACCACCGTCGCCTGTGTGGCGTCAGCACCTCACCGGACAGGGGGCGGCGTCACCAGGTGCCGGAAACCGACCACCGCGAACGTGACCGCGGTGGCGACGATCAGCGCCAGCCCGAGCACGTTGTCGCCGACCAGCGCGAGATCACCCTCGACGGTCCGGACACCGCCCGCCACGATCACCACGAACCACGGCAGCGCGGCCAGCACGACCGCCCAGCGGCCCCCCGTCGACCGGTGCCCGAACGAGCCCAGCAGCACCGTCGCCGCCACCACCACCGGCACGCCGACGACCACCGCGCCCACCCCGACCAGCGCCTGCGCCGCGCCGGAACGGCCCTGCACCAGCTCCCAGGCCCAGGTCGAGAAGATCAGTTCGAGCAGCGCGAGCAGCACGCCGCCCCAGACCGTCAGCACGCCGCCGGTCACCCGCAGCGCGCGGTCGAGCGTCCGCTCCGCCCGGCTCGGCGGCGCGGCCTCCGGTGGCGGCTCGGCAACTGTCGACACGGGTACGGCCGGCAGCGTCACCGGACACCGGCCGCCGCGACGGGGGACCGATCCGCGGCGTCCGGGGCGATCCCGGCGAAGAGGTCGTCCTCCCAGCCGTACGGGCCATGGCCGGGCCCCTTCTCGCCCACCGCGAGCGTGAAGTACTCGACGCCCATGAACTCGCCGCCGAAGTTGCCGGCGATCGAGTAGAGCCACGAGTTGGCCGGGATCTGGGTGGCGTGGGCCCGCATCGCCGCCTCCTTGGCGGCGTGCTGCTCGGTGCCGTCGATCCGGGCGGCGATCTCCGCGTCCGGCGTGCCGAACGGCAGCTCGTCGGCGCTCTCGATGCCGGCGAACGGGTTGTCCGAGGACTCGGTGAACGTCTCCAGCCCGGCGTCGAGCACGCTGCGCGGCATGGCCGTCCAGTAGACCTTCGCCGGGGCGATCCCCTCGGCCGCGGCCAGCTCCACGCCGCGCATCGCCACCCGGTGCGCCTGGATGTGGTCCGGGTGGCCGTAGAAGCCGTTCGGGTCGTACGTGACGAGCACCTGGGGACGGACCTCGCGGATGACCTCCAGCAGGTGCCCGGCGGCGACGTCCAGGTCGGCCTGCCAGAACGCCCGCGGGTGCTCGTTGGTGGCCATGCCCATCATGCCCGAGTCGCGGTAGCGGCCCGCGCCGCCGAGGAACCGGTGGTCGGTGACGCCGAGCGCGGCGCAGGCGTCGGCCAGCTCGCCGATCCGGTAGCCGCCGAGCTGGTCCGCCTCGGCCGCGCAGAGCTGGGCCAGCGCCGGGACGTGGATCTCGCCCTCCTCGCCCAGCGTGCAGGTGACGAGCGTGACGTGGGCGCCGGTGGCGGCGTAGTGCGCCATCGTCGCGCCGGTGCCGATCGACTCGTCGTCGGGATGAGCGTGGACCAGCAGAAGGCGTCGGTCGGGCAGCGTCGTCACGCCCGTCACTCTAACCGGCGGTCCTGCCCGCTCGACGGTGATGCGTCCGCTCAGGTCGGCCACATCACCTCCGGCGCGCGCCTACGCTGCAGGCGTGGACTTTCCCGAGCTGGCCGCCCGTACCCGTCGGTTCAGCCACGGGGCGCCGCGCGCCGTCACCGTCTCCGGCGACGGCTCCCGGGTCGTCTTCCTGCGCTCCGCGGGACCGGAGGACCCGGCCGACGCGCTCTGGCTGCTCGACATCGACAGCGGCGAGGAACGCCTGGTCGCCGACCCGGCGGTGCTGCTGGGCGCGGACGCCGATCCGGCCCGCCTGTCCCCGGGTGAGCGGGCGCTGCGCGAGCGGCTGCGGCTCAGCTCCGGCGGCATCGGCTCGTACGCCCTGGACGCGGCCGGCCGGGTGGCCGCGTTCGCGCTGGCCGGGCGGCTGTTCCGGGCCGACCTGGTGCACGGCGACGTGGTCGAGGTGGCCACCGGCGGGCCGGTGATCGACCCCCGGCCCGACCCGACCGGCGAGCGGCTGGCCTACGTCACCGACGCCGCCGAGGGCGTACGCCGGGGCCAGCTGCGGGTGGTGGAGCCGGACGGTACCGACAACCTGCTCGCCGGTGAGGACAGCGGCGTGACCTGGGGGCTGGCCGAGCACATCGCCGCCGAGGAGTTCGACCGCTACCGCGGCTACTGGTGGGCGCCGGACGGGCGCAGCGTGCTGGCCGCCCGGGTCGACGAGTCCCGGCTGGAACGCTGGTACCTGCACGACCCGGCCGACCCGGCGAGCCCGCCGACGTCGCTGGCGTACCCCGTCGCGGGTGGCCCGAACGCGGAGGTCAGCCTGCACCTGCTCGACCTCGACGGCGGCTGGGTCGACGTGCACTGGGACCGGGAGACCTACCCCTACCTGAGCTCGGCGGACTGGTCCGACGGCGGGCCGCTGATCACGGTGCTGCGCCGCTCGCAGCAGCACGGCCTGGTGCTGGCGGTGGACCCGCGCACCGGGGAGACGCAGGTGCACGCCGAGCTGGCCGACCCGCGCTGGGTGGAACCGATCCCCGGCACCCCCGCCCACCTGCCCGACGGGCGGGTGCTGGTCGGCGGCGAACTGGCCCACGACGGGTACGACGCACGCTGCCTGTTCGCCGACGGCACGCTGCTCACCCCGCCCTCGCTGTACGTGCGGCGGGTGGTCGGGCGGCTGCCGAACGGCGCGGGCACGACCGCGGACCTGCTGGTCGAGGCGAGTGAGGGTGAGCCGAGCCAGCGCCACCTCTACCGGGTGCGGACCACCATCGGCGGCGGCATGGACGCCCGCCGGATGGGCAGCGACCCCGGCTGGCACACCGCCTCGATCGGCGGCTCCACGCTGGCGGTGGGCATCGCGTCGCTGGAGCACCCCGGCGTGCGCTGGCGCGTCTGGCACGGCGACCGCGAGGTGGGTGAGCTGCGCTCGCTGGCCGCCACCTGCTCGTACGCGCCGCGGCCGACGATGGTCCGGGTCACCGACCGGCGGCTGCCAAGCGCGGTGCTCTACCCGGCCGAGCACGTCAAGGGCACCCGGCTGCCGGTGCTGCTGGACATCTACGGCGGCCCAGGCCACCAGGAGGTGGTGGCGGCCCGCAGCGTCTGGCTGGAGCGGCAGTGGTGGGCCGAGCAGGGCTTCGCGGTGGTCACCATCGACAACCGGGGCACCCCCGGCATCGCACCTTCGTTCGAGAAGGCGATCCACCGCCGGGTCGCCGACGTGATCCTCACCGACCAGGTGGACGCGCTCACCGCGCTCGCCGACAAGCACCCCGACCTGGACCTGGAACGGGTGGCGGTGCGCGGCTGGTCGTTCGGCGGCTGGCTGGCCGGGCTCGCGGTGCTGCGCCACCCGGAGTTGTTCAAGTGCGCGATCGTCGGCGCGCCGGTCACCGACTGGGCGCTGTACGACACCGCGTACAGCGAGCGCTACCTCGGCATGCCCGACGACGGCATGGACGTCTACGCCCACCACTCGCTGGTCGAGCTGGCCGCCGAGCCGCTCGGCGACCCGGCGCAGGCCCGGCCGATGCTGCTGGTGCACGGCCTGGCCGACGACAACGTGCTGGCCGCGCACACGCTGCGGCTGTCCGCGGCGCTGCTGGCGACGGGCCGGCCGCACGCGGTGCTGCCGCTGACCGGCGCGAGTCACCTGGCCGCGGGCGGGGTGTCCGAGCGCCTGCTCCGGCTGGAGCTGGACTTCCTCCGCCGCTACTTGTAAGGAAGGGCCCCCTGTTAACGCCTGCGGTAGAGGAAGGGCCCCTTCTTAACGCCAGGCGTTAAGAAGGGGCCCTTCCTTGCAGAGCTACTGCTTGACGTACGCGTTGACGAAGCTGGGCCAGCCGAAGATGCTGCCGATGAAGATGCCGCCGGCCTTCTCGCCGTGCGCCACGGAGACCACCTCGTTGTAGAGCGGCACCGCCGGCGCGGACTCCTTCATCAGCTTCTCGTCCAGCTTGCTCCACTCCTCGGCCTGCTTGGCCGGGTCGAGGGCCAGCACCCGGTCGAACTCGGCGTTGATCGCCTCGTTGTTGAGCTGGGACGTGTTGCTGTTGCCCTCGGCCTTGAGGCTGCGGCCGTCGAAGAGCACCGGCAGGATCGAGGCGCCGCTGGGCCAGTCGGCCGCCCACGAGTCGACCCACAGGTCCCACGGGTTGCTCTTCTTCTTCACGAAGTCGAGGTAGCCGTCCTCGGGGATCGGCTTGACGGTGACCGTGAAGCCGGCCTTCTCCAGCGCGTTCTTGACCTGGGTGGCGGTCTCCTGCGAGGCGGTGTCGTCCGAGGTGCCGAGCACCAGGTTCACCGACTTGCCGCCCAGCGTCTCCTTCGCCTTCGCCGGGTCGCCGCTCTCACCGGCCGGGTACGCGTCGAACTTCTTGTACCCGAGCGTGGTCGGGGGCAGCAGCGTGGTCAGCGGCACCGCGCCGTACGGGCCGCCGAGGTTCTTGGTGATGCTGCTGCGGTCGATCGCGTAGTTGATCGCCTGCCGCACGGACAGGTCGGTGACCCGGGTGGTGTTGATGCTCAGCCGGTAGGCGTTGGGCGTCGCCGCGACGATCATCCGCGCCTTGAGCGCCGGGTCGCCGGTCACCTTCGCGATCAGCTCGGGCGGCACGCCGCCGGTGGCGACCGCCGCCGCGTCGTTGCCGGTGCCGGCGAGGACGCGGTTGGTCTGGGTGGTGTTGTCCGAGCCGAGCGACCAGACGAACTTGTCCGGGTACGCGTGCCGCACCGGGTCGGTGGCCGGATCCCAGTTCGTGTTGCGCTCCAGCACCATCTCCACGCCGGGCTGGATCTTGGTGAACCGGTACGGCCCGGACGAGAACGGCATGTTGTCCAGGTTGACGCCGGTGTCCTTGTCCGGCGGCAGCGGCGCGGTGGCCGGCAGCGACACCGCGAACGGCAGGTCGCAGCGGGGCTTGTTGAACTCGAAGCGCAGCGTGCGCGGGTCCGGCGTGGTCAGGCCGGGCGGCAGCGAGGTCTTGTTCTTCTTGAAGTCCCACTTGGTGTCGTACTGCGGGCTGTCGGCCAGCCACTCCTGCAGGTAGGTGGGGCCGCCGGTCAGGTCCGGGTCGAACGAGCGGGCGATGCCGTACGCGATCTCCTTGGAGGTGATCGGGCGGCCGTCCTCGAACTTGACGCCCTCCTTGATCGTGAACTCCCAGACCTTGCAGTCGTTGTTCACGTTCTTGCCGGGCGTCTCGGCGAGGTCGCCGACCAGCGTGACGTTGCCCTTGCCGTCGTCCTTGAAGGTGGTGAGGAACCGGGCGTAGAGCTGGCTGCCCATCAGGCCGGCGAACGAGTAGACCCGCTGCGGGTCCAGGTGGGAGATCTTGCTCTCGCGCAGGATGTAGAAGGTTCCGCCCTTGGCCGCGCCGGGCACCTCGGCCGCCGGGCCGAGCGAGTCCTTCGGGTCGGTCGCGATGGCGCCGCTGCGGGGCTTGTTCGTGTCCGCGGTGTCGCCGTTGTCGCCGGTGTTCTTGCTGCACGCACTGAGGGCGACCACCAGTGCCATCGCACCGCCCACGGCGGTGGCGAGTCTTGCTCGCATACTCAACTCCTCGGGTCCGATGAAGGAAAGCTTCGCCTAGCTTTCACTCGCGGTAAATTTCGAGCAGATAACGGGGGCACAACGATCGACCACCGGCGACGCCCGGATCAGCCCAGACGCACCCGTGGATCGATGAACGCGTACAGCAGGTCGACCACGATGTTCGCCACCACCACGAACAGCGCCGACACCAGGACGGTGGCCATGATGGTCGGCAGGTCGCCCTGGCGTACCGCCTCCACCGCCGTACGCCCCAGCCCCTGGATGCCGAACGTCGTCTCGGTGATGACGGTGCCGCCCAGTGCCGCGCCCACGTCGAGCCCGGCGATCGTCACGATCGGCGTGATCGCGGCGCGCAGCGCGTGCCGTCCGTACACATTGCGTTTCGCCACGCCCTTGGCCCGCGCGGTCCGCACGAAGTCCTCGGAGAGCGTCTCCAGCATCTGCGCCCGGGACAGCCGCGCGTAGATCGCGGAGAAGAGCAGCGCGAGCGTCACCCACGCCAGCACCAGGCCGCGCGCCCATTCGATCGGGTTCTCCAGGAACGGCACGTAGCGGGGTGTCGGCAGGATCTTCAGCGAGTACACGAAGACCAGCAGCAGCACGGCGCCGACGAAGTAGAGCTGCAGCGAGGCGAACGTCAGCGTCAACCCGATCGAGATGCGGTCGAGCAGCGACCCCCGCCGCAGCGCGGAGATCATCCCGAGCCCCACGCCGAGCGCCAGCCAGAGCACCGCCGCCGGGAGCACGATGTTCAGCGTCACCGGCAGCACCCGGGCGAACGTGTCGGTCACCGCCTCGCTGTTGACGTACGAGTAGCCGAGGCAGGGCGCCTCGCACTTGCCGCCCTGCGCGCTGCCCAGGTCACGGCCGACGAAGATGCCCTTCATGTAGTTGACGTACTGCGTCGGCTTCGGGTCGTTGAGCCCCAGCTCCGTGCGTACCCGCTCCAGCCGCTCGGCGTTGCAGTTCTTCGGGCACATGCCGGTCACCGGGTCGCGGGGCAGCGCGAAGAACATGAGGAAACTGACGATGCTCACCGCGAGCAGCACCGAGACCGCGAGCAGCAGCCGCTTCAGCAGAAACCGCACCATGTCGTCAAACCCCCTACCGTGACGACTTCGGGTCGAGCGCGTCGCGCAGCGCGTCGCCGAAGAGGTTGAACGCCAGCACGAGCGCGAAGATGGTGATGCCGGGGAAGAAGACGTACGCCGGGTCGGTCTGCAGGTAGTCGATGCTGCGGTAGATCATCCGGCCGAAGCTCGGCACCGACTCGGGCAGCCCGACGCCGAGGAAGGACAGCGCCGCTTCGCCCGTGACGTACGACGGCACGGCGAGCGAGAACGCCACCAGGATCGGGGCCCAGATGTTCGGCAGCAACTGCCGGAACAGCATGTGCCCGAGCCCGGCGCCGCTGGCCCGCGCCGCCTCCACGAACTCCCGTTCGCGCAGCGACACCACCTGGCCCCGGACGAGCCGGGCCGTGCCGGTCCAGCCGAACGCGGCGAAGACCACGATCAGCGTGGTCACCGCGAACCACGTCGGCACCGCGTCCCGGGGGCCGTAGAAGCGCAGCGAGAACGTCGGCACCACGGCCAGCGCGAAGATGAGGAACGGCAACGCCAGCGCGACGTCGGTGATCCAGCTGATCACCGAGTCGACCACGCCGCCCAGGAAGCCGGCGACGATCCCGAGCACCACGCCGATGGTCGTGGTGACCAGCGCGGCGCCGAGCGCGATCAGCAGCGACGTCCGGATGCCGTAGATCATCCGGATGAAGATGTCCCGGCCCAGGCCCGGTTCCAGCCCGAACCAGTGGTCACCGCTGACGCCGCCCACGTAGCCCAGCGGCATGCCGGTGGCGTCCAACAGGTCACCGAACTGCTGGTTCGGCGACACGCCGTACAGCCGCTGGATCAGCGGCGCGGCCACCGCCGCCAGGATGAACAGGGCCAGCACGACACCGCTGACCATTGCGGTACGGTCGCGCCGCAGCCGGGCCCAGACGAGCTGGCCCGGTGAGCGGCCGACCAGCCGCTTCTTCTCGTCCGGCTCCTGATCGGAGGACTCGATCTCGGCGAGCGCCGCGCCCTCGACCGGCGACAGGCTCATTTCGACACCTCCACGGGTTCGCCGGTCGGCATGCCGACCGGTCCGCTCTCCGGGTAGTGGCAGGCGGTGAGTTGCCCGCCGTCGTCCCGGGTGGTCAGCGCCGGTTCTTCGGTGGCGCAGTGGTCGGTGGCTTTCCAGCAGCGGGTACGGAAGCGGCAGCCCGATGGCGGGTTGAGTGGGGTGGGGACGTCGCCGGTGAGGCGGATCCGGCCGGCGGGCCCGAGGGTGGTGACGTCGGGGATGGCGGAGAGCAGGGCTCGGGTGTAGGGGTGCTGCGGCCGGGTGTAGATGGTGTCGCGGTCGCCGATTTCGACGATTGTGCCGAGGTACATGACGGCGACGCGGTGGCAGAAGTGGCGGATGACGGCGAGGTCGTGGGCGATGAACACGAACGCCAGGTCCAGGTCGCGTTGCAGGTCGCGCAGCAGGTTGATGACCTGCGCCTGGATCGACACGTCCAGCGCCGAGACGGGTTCGTCGGCGACGATGAGCTTGGGTTTCAACGCGAGGGCGCGGGCGATGCCGATGCGCTGGCGTTGGCCGCCGGAGAACTCGTGCGGGTACCTGTTGTAGTGCTCCGGATTCAGCCCGACCAGTTCCAGCAACTCCTGGACCCGTTTCTTCACACCGCCGGGTGGGGTGATCCGGTTGACCTGCAACGGCATGGCCACGATCCGCCCGACGGTGTGGCGGGGGTTCAGTGAGGCGTACGGGTCCTGGAAGATGATCTGCAGGTCCTGCCGCAGCCCGCGCAGCTCACGGCGTCCGCCGTGGGTGATGTCCCGCCCGGCGAACGTGATGCTGCCGGAGGTGGGTTCCAGCAGGCGGACCAGCATCCGACCGGTCGTGGTCTTCCCGCACCCCGACTCCCCGACCAGGCCGAGCGTCTCGCCCGGTCGCACGTCGAAGTCCAGCCCGTCGACAGCACGCACCGCACCCCGCGCGCGCAATCCCTGCCGCACCGGGAAGTGCTTGGTCAGTCCTCGCACCGACAGCAGCGGTTCGGTTTCGGCGCTCATCGGGCCACCCCCACCTGTGCGACCTCGTCGCGGTAGATCCGCTCCCGGTCCGCCGCCGACAGGTGACAGGCCACCAGATGACCCGCCTGCCCGGCCTCGCGTAGTTCGGGCACCTCGATGCGGGACCGGTCGCCATTGACGTCGGCCCACCGGCAGCGGGGGTGGAACGCGCACCCCGACGGCAGGTTGATCAAGCTGGGTGGGTTGCCGGGAATGGGCACCAGGTCCGCGTCCGCGTCACCGTGCAACGACGGCACGCTCGACAACAACCCCCACGTGTACGGATGCTGCGGCGCCCGCAACACCCGCTCCACGCTGCCGTGCTCCACCGCCCGGCCCGCGTACATGACCAGCACGTCGTCGGCGACCTGCGACACCACACCCAGGTCGTGGGTGATCAGGATGATCGCCGACCGGAACTCCTCCTGCAGATCCGCCAGCAGGTCCAGGATCTGCGCCTGCACCGTCACGTCCAATGCCGTCGTCGGCTCATCGGCGATCAGCAGATCCGGGTCGTTCACCAGCGCCATCGCGATCATCGCCCGCTGCCGCATCCCACCCGAGAACTCGTGCGGGTACTGATCGAACCGCTTCGCCGGCTGCGGAATCCCCACCCGGCCCAGCATGTCCACCGCCCGGCTGCGGGCCTCCCGCCGCCCGGCCCTCGGGTGGTGCACCCGGTACGCCTCCGCGATCTGCCGCCCCACCGAGTAGTACGGATGCAACGCCGACAACGGATCCTGAAAGATCATCGCCATGTCCCGGCCCCGCAACCGGCGGATCTCCTCCTCACGCAGGCCGACGAGCTGACGCCCACCGACGGAGATCTCCCCGGAGATGGTCGTCCGCTTCGCGTTGTGCAGACCGAGAATCGCCAGCGACGTCACGCTCTTACCGGACCCGGACTCGCCCACGATTCCCAGCGTGCGACCCCGCTCGACGGCGAACGACACGCCGTCCACCGCCCGGACCACGCCGTCCTCGGTGTCGAACCGCACCCGCAGTTCCCGGACCTGGAGATAGGGCCCGTCGCCGGAGCGCTGCTCCGGCACCTCCGGGCGGTCCGGCTCCCCGGACGGCACCGCCTCCGACCTGCCCATTGACCGCCTCCCCTTCGGTGATGAAGAGAACCTACAGGAAAACCCAGGAGGCGAAAATAAGCTACATCGAGCGGTCTGTCAGCGGCCTGAGCGTAACGACTGGGTTTCCGTCTCGCATGCCCGCCACCTGGGACATCCACGCCCGCGACTGGCCGTCGCGGCCTCGTCGCCGCACCCGGAGTGCGACGATGGTCCCGGCGACGAAGGGATGATTCCCGTCGGCACGAGGTGGAGGCGACGATGACCGCGGCGGTGTTCGGCCACGACGGCCCGTGGACCGAAGAGGAGTACCTCGCCCTCGGCGAGACGCGGCAACGCGTCGAACTCTTCGACGGGAGCCTGCACGTGACACCGGCACCGACTCCGCGGCACCAACGAATCCAGCGGAACCTCGGCAACCTGCTGGAGGCCGCGGCCCGGCACGTCGGCCTGGAACTGCTGGAGACGGTGAACGTCCGGCTCCGGCCAGGCCGCATACCGATTCCCGACCTGGTCGTCACCGAGCCGATCGACTTCGACCAGCCGATGATCGAGGCGCGGGACGTTCGGCTCGTGTGCGAGGTCATCTCACCTGGTAACGCGGCAACCGACAAGGTGCTCAAGATGCACTACTACGCCGCCGCGGGCATCGAGTGGTACCTGCTGGTGGAGCAGGAGACCGGCACGCTGCACCTGCACCGGCGGCAGGGTCGGCACTACCGGGAGGTGTCGGTGACAAAGCCCGGTTCCCTGCTGGAGCTGACCGAGCCCGTCCGCGCCACGATCCGGCCGGAGGATCTCGTCCCCTGACGGATGTCGGTGGGCTCGCCTAGGGTCGGGCGCATGAGCGAGCGTCGAGCGACCCATCAGGACAGCGCATGAGCGAGTTCGACGCGGCGACCGCCGCCGTCCAGGCCGCCCTCGACGCGGGCGCCCGGTACGCCGACGCCCGGGTCATGCACCGCCGCTACGAGTCGATGTCTGCGCGCAACGGCGACATCGAGGAGCTGAGCCAGGACGAGAGCATCGGGCTGGGCGTACGCGCGCTCGTCGGTTCGGGGTGGGGCTTCCACGCCGTACCCGATCTGTCCGACGCGGCGGCCCGCGACGCCGGCCGGCGCGCCGCGGCGATCGCCACCGCGAGCGCGCGGGTTCCCGGCCCGCCGATCGACCTGGTGCCTTCCGAGGCGGCGGTGGCGAGCTGGGCCTCGGAGTGCGCCGTCGACCCGCTCGGGGTGCCGCTGTCGGACAAGGGCGACCTGCTGGTCCGCGCCACCGCGACGATGCGCGAGCACGGCGCCGACCTGGCCGAGGGGCTCTACCAGATCTGGGACACCACGAAATGGTTCGTCTCCAGCGAGGGCCACCGGATCGACCAGCACATCCGGGAGTGCGGCGGCGGCATCTCGGCCACGTCGATCGGCGACGGCGAGACGCAGCGCCGGTCCTACCCGAGCTACCGCGGGCAGTACGGCACGACCGGCTGGGAGCTGGTCACCTCGCTGGACCTGGCCGCGCACGCCGCCCGGATCGCCGAGGAGTCCCGCGAGCTGCTGACCGCGCCGCTCTGCCCGGCCGGCGAGACCGATCTGATCCTCGGCGGCGAGCAGCTCGCGCTGCAGATCCACGAGTCGGTCGGGCACGCCATCGAGCTGGACCGCATCCTCGGCTGGGAGGCGGCGTTCGCCGGCACGTCCTGGCTCGACCTGGCCCGCCTCGGCTCGCTGCGCTACGGCTCCGAGCTGATGAACGTGACCATCGACCCGACCATCCCCGGGGCGCTGGGCAGCTTCGGCTACGACGACGAGGGCTCCCCCGCCGTGGCCCGGGACGCGGTCCGCGAGGGGCGGTGGGTCGGGGTGCTCGCCGGCCGGGACTCGGCCGCCGTCGCCGGTCTGGACTACGGCGGCAGCGTACGGGCCGACGGCTGGGCCCGGCTGCCGATGGTGCGGATGACGAACGTGGGCCTGGAACCCGGCCCGCACACGCTGGACGAGATCATCGCGGCCACCGACGACGGGGTGCTGATGGACATCAACAGGTCCTGGTCGATCGACGACAAGCGGCTCAACTTCCAGTTCGGCTGCGAGGTCGGCTGGGAGGTCAAGAACGGCCGCCGGGGGCGGATGCTGCGCAACCCGACGTACACCGGCATCGGGCCGGTCTTCTGGCGCTCGATGGACATGCTCTCCTCGGAGACGGTCGCCTGGGGCACGCCCAACTGCGGGAAGGGGCAGCCCGGCCAGGTCGGGCACACCGGCCATCCGGCCGCGCCGGCCCGGTTCCGCGGCGTCCGGGTGGGGGTGCGGGCATGAGCGAGCGCAGCGAGCGAATCAGCAGGCTCAGGGCGACAGTGCCTCATGCCGGCACGGAGCGAAGCGGAGTGCCGGCATGAGCGCCGAACTGGGGATCGCCGCGGGGGTGGTGGACCTGGTCCGACGTACCGCCGGGGCGGATGCCGAGGCCGAGGTACTGGTGACCCGCACCGACCTGGCCCTGACCCGGTTCGCCAACTCCTTCATCCATCAGAACGTGTCCGAGACCGGTGTCTCCGTACACCTGCGGTTGCACGTGGACGGGCGGACCGCGACCGGCAGCGGCAACCGGGTGGACGCCGACGGGCTGGCCGCCCTGGTCGAGCGGACCCGGGCCGCGGCCCGGCTCGCGCCGCCCGACCCGGCCTGGCCGGGACTGACCGCACCGACGCCCGTGCCGTCCGGCCCGGCCGCCGACGAGGCCACCGCGTTCGCCTCGCCCGGCGAGCGGGCCGAGCGGGTACGCGCGTTCGTGGACGCGGTCGACGGGCTGGAGGCGGCCGGCTACTGCCGCACCGCGTACCGGTCGGGGGCGTTCGCCAACTCGGCCGGGCACACGGCGGCCGGCAGCGCGGCCGAGGCGGCCATGGACGGCATCGCCCGGGCCGGCGGCGCGGACGGGGTGGCGCGGCTCTGCGCCGACCGGCTCGCCGACCTCGACGGCGCGGCGCTCGGCGCGCACGCGGCGGCGAAGGCACGGGCCGCGGCCGACCCGGTCGAGCTGCCGCCCGGGCACTACGAGGTGGTGCTCGAACCGGCCGCCGTCGCCGACCTGCTGCAGAACCTCGCCTGGTTCGGCTTCAACGGCAAGCGGTACGCCGAACGGCAGTCCTTCGCCGAGCCGGGCACCGCCCAGTTCGACCCGGCGGTGACCCTGGTGGACGATCCGCTGCACGCCGGCACGCTGCCGTTCGACCTGGAGGGCACGCCCCGGCGGGCGTTGCCGCTGGTCGAGAGCGGCACCACCGGCGCGGTGGCGTACGACAGGCGCGGCGCCGCGGAGGCCGGCACCGGGTCCACCGGCCACGGTATGCCGGGGAGCGCGACCTTCGGGCCGATCCCGCACAACATCCGCCTGCTGGCGGACCCGGGCGTCGCCGATGCGGACGCGACAGTCGCGGCCGGGCCGGTGAGCGCGGGCGTCACCGGAGCGGTGGGTGACCCGGACACCGCCGCGCTGGTGGCCGGGATGCGGCGTGGGCTGCTGGTGAGCGACTTCTGGTACACGCGGGTGCTGGACCCGAAGCAGCTGGTGGTCACCGGGTTGACCCGCAACGGCGTCTGGCTGGTCGAGGACGGCGTGCCGACCCGGGCCGTGCGCGACTTCCGGTTCACCGAGTCGTACCCGCGGGCGCTGGGGCCGGGGCGGGTGCTGGGCCTGGGCCGGGCGCCGGTCCGGCAGCCGGGCCGGGTCGACGGGTCCTGGTACGAGGCGCCGGCGCTGCGACTGTCCTCCTGGCACTTCACCGGCGGCGCGTCCGGGTGATCCGGCGTGCCGCCGGGCGCACCGCGGCGCCGGTCGGCGCACCGTTCGACCGACCCGCCACATTGATCATGAACTGACTCTTTCCAAGCTGCGGGACACA
The DNA here is from genome assembly GCF_002926165.1 of Micromonospora chalcea. GTDB lineage: Bacteria > Actinomycetota > Actinomycetes > Mycobacteriales > Micromonosporaceae > Micromonospora > Micromonospora chalcea. The sequence continues at coordinate 30,055 of NZ_MAGP01000149.1, forward strand.
CGGGACACTGCGTTGCGCGGCCGGGCCGTGAAGATCGGCGTAACGTGTGTCACTTAGCCGCACCGGTTCGCCGGTGTGGCCTCGTGCGTGCGCAGGACGTGACAGTGACGTCAGGGAGATGACTCGAATGACAACTACGTCGGCCAAGACGCCGAGATCGCAGCCGCGGGGAGGGCGGGCGCGCGCCGCCATCGCGGCGAAGACGTTGCGGACCGACCGCTGGTGGTTCGCTCCGCTGATCACCGTGGTCGGGCTCAGCGCCTGGGTCATCTACGCGACGGTCCGGGTCTTCATGCACAAGTGGTACTGGGTGGAGCAGTACCACTACCTGACGCCGTTCTACTCCCCCTGTGTCACCGACCGCTGTGTCGAGGGCTCCTCGCACTTCGGCCAGTTCCTGCCCGGCTGGTGGATCATCCCGGACGCGGCGCTCACCCTGCCGTTCCTGCTGCTGTTCCGGTTGACCTGCTACTACTACCGCAAGGCCTACTACCGGTCGTTCTGGCTGTCGCCCCCGGCCTGCGCGGTGCCGGACGGGCACCAGTCGTACAGCGGTGAGACGCGGTTCCCGCTGCTCGGGCAGAACCTGCACCGCTACTTCTTCTACGCCGCCGCGATCATCTCGCTGATCAACACCTGGGACGCGATCCTGGCCTTCCACTCCCCCGAGGGCTTCGGCTTCGGCCTGGGCAACATCATCCTGCTCGGCAACGTGGTGATGCTGTGGGCGTACACGATCTCCTGCCACTCCTGCCGGCACATCATCGGCGGGCGGCTCAAGCACTTCTCCAAGCACCCGATGCGCTACAAGGCGTGGACCGGGGTGTCCTGGTTGAACGTCCGGCACATGCAGCTCGCCTGGATCACCCTGGGCACCCTGGCGCTCACCGACTTCTACGTGATGGCGGTCGCCGCCGGCTGGATCAACGACCTGCGGTTCATCAACTGAGAGCCTGGACATGACTGAGACGCGAATCGAACGACACCACTACGACGTCGTCGTGATCGGGGCCGGCGGCGCCGGCCTGCGCGCGGCGATCGAGGCCCGGTTGGCCGGCAAGAAGACCGCGATCATCTCGAAGTCGCTGTTCGGCAAGGCGCACACGGTGATGGCCGAGGGCGGCGCCGCCGCCGCGATGGGCAACGTGAACTCGCGGGACAACTGGCAGGTGCACTTCCGGGACACCATGCGCGGCGGCAAGTTCCTCAACAACTTCCGGATGGCCGAGCTGCACGCCAAGGAAGCGCCGCAGCGGATCTGGGAGCTGGAGACGTACGGCGCGCTGTTCGACCGCACCAAGGACGGGAAGATCTCGCAGCGCAACTTCGGCGGCCACGAGTACCCGCGCCTGGCGCACGTCGGCGACCGGACCGGCCTGGAGCTGATCCGTACGCTCCAGCAGAAGATCGTCTCGCTCCAGCAGGAGGACAAGCAGGAGTTCGGCAGCTACGACGCGCGGATCCGGGTCTTCTCCGAGACCACGATCACCGAGTTGCTGCTCGACGGCGACCGCGTCGCCGGCGCGTTCGGCTACTACCGCGAGTCCGGCGAGTTCATCCTCTTCGAGGCGCCCGCCGTGGTGCTCGCCACCGGCGGCGTCGGACGGTCCTACAAGGTCACCTCGAACTCCTGGGAGTACACCGGGGACGGCCACGCGCTGGCGCTGCGCGCCGGGGCGACGCTGATCAACATGGAGTTCCTCCAGTTCCACCCGACCGGCATGGTCTGGCCGCCCTCGGTGAAGGGCATCCTGGTCACCGAGTCGGTGCGCGGCGACGGCGGGGTGCTGAAGAACTCCGAGGGCAAGCGGTTCATGTTCGACTACGTCCCGGACGTGTTCCGCAAGCAGTACGCGGAGACCGAGGAGGAGGCGGACCGCTGGTACACCGACCCGGACAACAACCGGCGTCCGCCGGAGCTGCTGCCCCGTGACGAGGTCGCCCGCGCGATCAACAGCGAGGTCAAGGAGGGCCGGGGTACGCCGGCCGGCGGCGTCTACCTGGACATCGCCTCCCGCAAGTCGGCCGAGGAGATCCGCCGCCGCCTCCCGTCGATGTACCACCAGTTCAAGGAGCTGGCCGACGTCGACATCACCAAGGAGCCGATGGAGGTCGGCCCGACCTGTCACTACGTGATGGGCGGCGTCGAGGTCGACCCGGACTCCGGCGCGGCGTACGGCACGGTGCGCGGGCTCTACGCCGCCGGTGAGGTGTCCGGCGGCATGCACGGCTCCAACCGGCTCGGCGGCAACTCGCTGTCCGACCTGCTGGTCTTCGGCAAGCGCGCGGGCGGGCACGCGGCCACGTACACCGATCAGCTCACCAGCCGCCCGGCGGTGTCGGTGGCGGCGGTGGAGGCCGCCGTGGAGACGGCGCTGGCGCCGTTGCAGCGCGACACCGGCGAGAGCCCGTACCAGCTCCAGCAGGACCTCCAGGCGGTGATGGGCGACCTGGTCGGCATCATCCGGCGCGAGGGCGAGCTCGCGGACGCCATGCGCCGGCTGGCCGAGCTGCGGGAGCGGGTGGCGAAGGTGAGCGCGGTCGGCGACCGGCGCTACAACCCGGGCTGGCACCTGGCGCTGGACCTGCGCAACATGCTCGTGGTCTCGGAGTGCACCGCGATGGCGGCGCTGGAGCGGCAGGAGTCGCGCGGCGGGCACACCCGGGAGGACTACCCGGCGATGGACCCGAAGTGGCGGCGGGTCAACCTGGTCTGCTCGCTGGACGGGGACACGGTCCGGCTGACCCACAAGCCGCTGCCGAAGATGCGGCCGGAGCTGATCGGGCTGTTCGACCGGGCCGAGCTGGCCAAGTACCTGACCGACGAGGAACTCGCCGAGTTCGACGCCCTCACCGAGGAGGCGAACACTGATGGGAAGTAAGCGCCAGTTCCGCATCTGGCGGGGCGACGAGACCGGCGGCGACCTGAAGGACTACACGGTCGAGGTGAACGAGGGCGAGGTGGTCCTCGACGTGATCCACCGGCTGCAGGCCACCGAAGCGCCGGACCTGGCGTGCCGGTGGAACTGCAAGGCCGGCAAGTGCGGCTCCTGCTCCATGGAGATCAACGGCAAGCCGCGGCTGGGCTGCATGACCCGGATGTCGACGTTCGAGGAGTCCGAGACCGTCACGGTCACCCCGCTGCGCACGTTCCCGGTGATCCGGGACCTGGTCACCGACGTCTCGTTCAACTACGAGAAGGCCCGGGAGACCCCGGCGTTCGCGCCGCCGGCCGACGTGGCGCCCGGCGACTACCGGATGCAGCAGGTCGACGTGGAGCGCTCGCAGGAGTTCCGCAAGTGCATCGAGTGCTTCCTGTGCCAGAACGTCTGCCACGTGATCCGGGACCACGAGGAGAACAAGCCGGCGTTCTCCGGCCCCCGGTTCTTCATCCGGGCGGCCGAGCTGGACATGCACCCGCTGGACGCGCGTACCGACCGCCGGGAGTACGCGCAGTCCGACATGGGACTCGGCTTCTGCAACATCACCAAGTGCTGCACCGAGGTCTGCCCCGAGCACATCAAGATCACCGACAACGGGATCATCCCCATGAAGGAACGGGTCGTCGACCGCAGGTACGATCCCCTTGTGTGGCTCGGTAACAAGATCTTCCGGAGGGGTCAGGTGCCTCAGACCAGCGCGACCAGCGGGCATTCCAGCGGTGCCGTCACGTCCGGAGGGGCGCACGGCGGGGCGCACGCGCACTCCGGCGGAACGCACTCGCACGGCGGGGTGCACTCGCACGCGGGCGGCTCGCACGACAGCGCCGCCGAGCGTCAGGCCCAGCAGGGCGTCAACTGGCACCGCGAGGTGCCGCACCCGACCGCCCCGGCGGTGGACGCCAACGGCAAGCTGCCGCTGACCGAACTGACGTTCAACCGGGCCGCCGCGCCGTCGCCGTCCGGCGACGACGTGACGTTCCCGCTGCCCCCGGAGCACCTCAACTTCGCCCACCCGCAGCAGGACGAGCCGAAGCACTGAACGACAGCACGACGACGGGGGCCAGCGGCACACGCCGCCGGCCCCCGTCCCGTTTCGGCCCGCCTGTCCGGTCCGGAGCCTCAGTCGGACGCGGCGAGCAGCGGACGCAACGCGGCCACGATCGGCACGTCGGCCGGAAGCCAGTCGACGCTGTCCAGCTCGGCGGCGGAGAGCCAGCGCAGCTCCGCGTGCTCCAGGGCCTTCGGCTGGTCGCCGTGCAGCAGGCGGGCGGCGTAGACGCGCAGCACGGACCGGCCGTGCGCCATCCGTACGTCACGGCCGACGCGGCGGCCGACAGCCACCCGTACGCCCAGCTCCTCGGCGCACTCGCGGGCCAGCGCGTCGGTCTCGGCCTCACCCGGCTCGACCTTCCCGCCGGGGAACTCCCACCGGCCCGCCACCTCGGGGGGCGCGGAGCGCTCGCACGCCAGCACCCGGCCGCCCTCGATGATCGCGGCCCCGACGACCACCCTCGGCTCCCGCCGGTCGGCGTGTCCGCCCCCGCTAATCCGTTCGGTCCGCACGGGCCACCAGCGTGCCAGATCAATCGGCGGTTTGGGTAGCTGCGTCGGCCGTCAGGTCAGCAGAACACGGAAGTGTGGGCGTGGACACACCATCTGAGTGGCGAGAGACTAGAGAGCGTCGACTGGGACACGGGATGGCGACGATTTGGCCACAAGCCGGCAACGACGCCTGGGAGGTGCGGTGATGCGCGTGCTGTTCAGCGGCCGTGCGAAGCACGACTACCTCAGCGACGCACTCGCCCTGCTGTCGGGATGGACGCGCGAGGGCGAACAGATCCGCCGCACGATCGTCCTCGACGACACCCAGCACGCCGCGCTCACCGAACGGGTGGCGGTGGTCGCCGACGCGCTGCGGCTGCGGCCGGAGATCAGCCGCCGGGCCGATCGTACCCAGATCCGGCTGGGCCACGGCGACGGCGAGCCACTCACCGAGGGTGAGGTGCTGCTCGCGGCGCGCATCGAGGACGCGGTCCGCGCGGTCACCGAGCCCTGAGCGCTGGCGCGCCCCGCCTACCCTCAGATGCATGTCTGGCCCCACGTACGACCGCAAGGAACAGTTCCAGCAGATCCAGAGCGGGCTGCTGCCCGGTGAGCAGATCATCGCCGTCTACGACGCGGTGGGCACCGGCACCGGCTTCATCGGCCTGACCGACCGGCGGGTGATCATCCAGGACCGCTCCTTCGTCGGCAAGCGGTACGCCATCACCAGCATCCCGTACTCGAAGATCACCAGCGTGAGCGTGGTGAGCAACAAGTCCTGGGGCGGTTCGTTCTTCTCCACCGGGTCGATCGCCGTGCACGTCGGCACGCACACCTACGAGGTCGAGTTCCGGGGCGCGGAGAAGAGCCACCACGTGCACAACGTGATCCTGCACCACATCTCCTGACCCGCACTGGCACAATCGCCGCCATGCGAGGGCTGACGGCGCGCTGGCGGGCCTGGCGGGGCGACCACCGCCGGGCCGTACGCCTGGTCCGCCGGCTCCTGGTGCTCGCCACGGCCGCCGTGGTGCTGCTGGGCGCCGCCACGATCGCCAGCGTGACCTGGGTCCGCGGCGCCGCCGAGGGTCGCCTGTTCGGCGCCGCGGACGTGCCCGAGACGCCGGTCGCGCTGGTGCTGGGCACCAAGGTGGACCCGGACGGCACCCCGGAGCCGTTCCTCGCCGGCCGGCTGGAGATCGCCCGCCAGTTGTACGCCGCCGGCAAGGTCAAGGTGCTCCTGCTCTCCGGCGACCACATGGACTGGGACTACGACGAGCCGGACGCGATGCGGCGCTGGCTCGTCGAGCGGGGCGTCCCGGCGGAGAAGACGGTGCTGGACCATGCCGGCTTCGACACGTACGACTCGTGCGTGCGCGCGCACCGCGTCTTCGGGGTCCGGCGGGCCACTGTGGTCACCCAGTCGTTCCACCTGCCGCGCGCGGTGGCGCTCTGCCGGGACGCCGGCATCGAGACCGTCGGCGTCGGCGACGACACCGTCCGCCGGTACGCCGGCCAGTGGCGGATCAGCTCCACCCGGGAGCACGCCGCCTGCGTCAAGGCCGCCGTGGACGTGCTCAGCGGGCGCGACCCGGTGCACCTCGGCCGCCGGGAGACCGCTGTGGACGACGCGCTGCGGGCGTAATCCGGTTGTCGCCCCGGTCGGCTGCTGGTCTGCTGGACCCCTCGAAGCCGACCGGAGGGAGCACCGCCATGCCACACGCTGCGAAGCCCAACCGACCCGTCGTCACCCTTGCCGAAACGAGGCTTCGTGTTTCCGTACCCCATTCCGGCGGAGGTCGCTGACCTCGCGCCGCGTCCTGTCCCTTCCGCCCGGCGGGAGGGCGTGTGATGTCCGTCTTCGACGATCCCGGCTTGTTCGGCCGGCTCTGGGCCGACACCTACGACGGCCCCGGCAATCCCGACCCGGCCCCGGCCGTCGACTTCCTCGCACCGCTGGCCGAGGGCGGCCCGGTGCTCGAACTGGCGGTCGGCACCGGCCGGGTGGCCCTGCCGCTGGCCGCCCGCGGTCTGACCGTGGAGGGCGTCGAGGCGTCCCCGGAGATGGTCGCGCACCTGCGCGCCAAGCCGGGCGGCGCGGACCTGCCCGTGACCATCGGCGACATGGCGGACGTCCCGGTCGCCGGGCCGTACCGTCTGGTCTTCCTGGTGTTCAACACGCTGTTCAACCTGGTCTCCGAGGAACGCCAGGCGGCGTGCTTCCGCAACGTCGCCCGGGTGCTCGCGCCCGGCGGGGCGTTCGTCATCGAGACGTTCGTGCCCGACCCGGCGGACTTCGACCGGGACGAGCAGGTCCAGGTGCGGGAGGTAACCGAGGACTCGGCCACCATCCGCGTGCACCGGTACGACCGCGCGGCGCAGACGTTCGTGCGGCAGACCGTCACGTTCGACGCCTCCGGCGTGCACCTGAAGCCGTTCGCCATGCGCTACGCCTGGCCGGAGCAGGTCGACGAGCTGGCGGAGCGGGCCGGGCTGCGGCTCACCGAGCGGTACGCCGACTGGGACCGGTCGCCGTTCGATGCGGACAGCCGCTCGCACATCTCCGTCTACCGGCGGCGGTAGCGCTCACGTCGAGGGGCCGGGCGCCGTCCCGGCCCCTCGACGCGCGACTACGCTGACGACCGCCGGTCCGGACAGGGGGAACCGATGACTGTCACCGTCGTCGCGATGGACGACTCGCACGCCGACGCCGTGCTGGAGATCTACCGTCTGGGCATCGCCGAGGGCAACGCCACGTTCGAGACCGAGCCGCCGGACTGGACGAGGTTCACCGCCACCCGGCTGCCCGGCCACCGCTGGGTGGCGCTCGACGAGGCAGGCGACGTGCTCGGCTGGGTGGCCTGCTCCGCTGTCTCCGACCGCTGCGTCTACGCCGGTGTGGTCGAGCACTCCGTCTACGTGCACCCGCGGGGGCGCGGGCGCGGGGTCGGCCGGGCGCTGCTGGAGGCGCTGATCGCCTCGACCGAGGCGGCCGGGATCTGGACCATCCAGTCCGGTGTGTTCCCGGAGAACACGGCGAGTCTCGCGCTGCACGCGACGTGCGGCTTCCGCGTCGTCGGCACCCGCGAGCGGGTGGGCCGCCACTACGGCACCTGGCGCGACGTGACCCTGATCGAACGCCGCAGCCCCGCAGTCATCTGACGCTCCCCCGCCCCGGCACGGGCCCGCCCCGGCCCGCCCGGTGATCAAGAAGCTTGTGTCCGGTCGGCGCGGTCCGGGAGACGTCAACCCCTTGATCACCCGGTGAGGTCGC
>NZ_MAGP01000150.1 GCF_002926165.1 Micromonospora chalcea
CGCCACGACCGGAAACGGGCGGTTGCGTCGGGTCGGTGCGGCCGTCCGGCACCGGCCCGGCCGGTTGGGGACGGCCGGGGGGCGGGGCGGCGGGAGACGACGGACCGGGCCGGGCGGACGACGGAGGCGCCGCCGGGCCGGGCCGACCGGAGACGGGTGGCTGCGGACCCGGGTGACCGGCCAGGGGCGGCTGCGGGCCCGGGTGACCGGACGCGGGCGGCTGCGGACCCGGCCGGCCGGGTGGTTGCGGGCCCGGCGCCGGTGGCCGCGGAGCGGACCGGGCGGGCATCCCCGGCCCGGCGGCCGGCGGAGGCATGCCGGGCCCGGCGGCCGGGCCCGGTGCTGCTCCCGGCCGGCCCGGCGCGGGCGCGGAGGAATCCCCCTCCGGTCCGAGTTCGCCGCCCTGCTGCTTGGCCGTACGCAGATCGTCGATCCAGCCGAGTTCCTCGCCGACGACGGTCGGGTCGAGCTCGGGCTCGGCCCGGCCGCGTCCCCACCGGCGGCCCTTGGCCCGCGGATCGCGCCGCTCGTCGGGGCCGTCCGCCGGCCGCTCCGGACCACGCGCCATCACTACTGACCCCCCTCGGCGGCGTCGCTGCCGCCCTCACTCGCCCCGCTGGCCTGCTCGCCGCCACCCACCCGGGCCCCGTTCACGGCGGCCGGGGCGCCGGCCTCCGCCCGGGTCGCCGGTGCCGGCAGCCCACGGACGATCCGGCGCAGCAGCGGCAGCCGGGTGGCCACCGCCCGCTCCGCGCCGTGCCCACTGGGCTGGTAGTAGTCGGTCCCGACGAGGTCGTCCGGAGCGTACTGCTGGGTGACCACCCCCCGGTGGTCGTCGTGCGGGTAGCGGTAGCCGGCCCCGTGCCCGAGTCCGCGCGCGCCGGAGTAGTGGGCGTCGCGCAGCCCGCGCGGCACCGGGCCGCCACGACCGGCGCGTACGTCGGCGACAGCGGCGCCGATCGCGGCGGTGGCCGAGTTCGACTTCGGCGCGGTGGCCAGGTGGATGACCGCCTGGGCCAGGTTGAGCTGCGCCTCCGGCAGGCCCACGTACTCGACCGCGTGGGCGGCCGCCGTGGCGACCGTCAGCGCGGTGGGATCGGCCATTCCGACGTCCTCGCTGGCGAAGATCACCAGCCGGCGGGCGATGAACCGGGCGTCCTCGCCGGCCACCAGCATCCGGGCCAGCCAGTGCAGCGCCGCGTCCACGTCGGAGCCGCGCATGCTCTTGATGAACGCGCTGGTCACGTCGTAGTGCGCGTCGCCGTCGCGGTCGTAGCGAACCGCCGCCACGTCGACCGCCTGCTCCGCCACGGCCAGGTCGATCCGGCCGGCGCCGAGCGCGGTCGCGGTGGCCGCCGCCGCCTCCAGCGCGGTGAGCGCCTTGCGCACGTCGCCCCCGGCGAGCCGGACCAGGTGGTCCTCCGCCTCCTCGGCCAGCACCAGCGCGCCGCCGAGGCCGCGCTCGTCGGCGACCGCGCGGCGCAGCAGCCCGCGTACGTCGTCGTCGTCGAGGGCCTGGAGGGTGAGCAGCACGCACCGCGACAACAAGGGCGAGATGACCGAGAAGTACGGGTTCTCCGTGGTCGCCGCCAGCAGCGTGACAGTACGGTCCTCGACGGCGGCGAGAAGCGAGTCCTGCTGGGTCTTGCTGAACCGGTGCACCTCGTCGATGAACAGCACCGTCGGCGGGCCGCCGGAACGGCGCTGCCGCCGCGCGGTCTCGATCACCGCGCGGACGTCCTTCACACCTGCGGTCAGCGCGGACATCGCCACGAACCGCCGGTCGGTGGCCCGGGCCACGAGATGCGCGATCGTGGTCTTGCCGCTGCCCGGCGGCCCCCAGAGGATGACCGACATCGGCGCCGCGCCCTCGACCAGCTGACGCAGCGGCGCGCCCGGTGCGAGCAGGTGCTCCTGCCCGACCAGCTCGTCGATGCCGGCCGGCCGCATCCGCACCGGCAGGGGCGAGTCCGCCCGGGCGTCGGTGAAGCCGTCGGCGCCGCCCGCGCCCGCGGGTGCTCCGGCGGGCTCGCCGAGGGTGAAGAGGGCGTCCGATTCCATCACGAGAACAGTACCGGGCCGGGCCGACGGCGCCGGAATCGCGCCGCCGACCCGACCCGGGTGGTCGTTTCCGGTCAGCCGCGACCCGGCCGCCGGCCCCGGTACCAGCGGCCGCCACCGCCGCCGCGCGGGCCGGAGCCGACGCCGGCCAGGTAGAGCGAGAGCAGCAGGAAGCCGATGAGCATGAGCGTCGAGGTGCTGAACAGATCGGGCGCGCCGAGGTCGGTGTTCATGAAGTCGAGCAGCAGCGCGAAACCGAACACGATGGCCGCGAGAATGGCGAGCATGTCGTTCCTCCGGTGGGGGTTCCCAGCAGGTCGGCGACGGATGTACCCAATCGGTCTGTTCGTCAATCTCCACCCTGGAACAGGAGCTGGGCGGCCTCCGATACGGGCCGCGGGTGCTCGTAGGCTGGCGCAATGATCACTGTCGACGAGGCGCTGACCGGGCGCGAGGCGCTGCTCGCCGCGGCCGGCGACCACCCGTACGCCCGGCACGCGCTGCGGCACGACCAGGCCTTACGCGGATGGCGGCACGGCGGCGCGGTCGGGTGGCTGCTCCCGCCGGGCGAGTGGTCGGCCGGCGGGGCGGTCGGCGCCCCCGGCCCGGCGCTCGACGTCTTCGCCGCCCACCGGGTGGACGGGACGCTGCGAGCCGGTCAGTCGATCAACCTGCCCCACGCCGACCCGGACGAGGTGGCCGCGCGGCTGCCGGTGGCCCGGCTGATCGACTGGGACTTCCTCTGGACCACCGCGCCGCCGCCGCACCAGCCGGAGCAGGAGCGGGTGGAGCGGCTCACCGCTGCCGACCACCCCGCCCTGACCGCGCTGATCGAGGAGGCGTTCCCGAGCACCACCTCCCGGCCGGGCGAGCCGGGCATCGTCGACTGGTACGGGATCCGCGACGGGGACCGCCTGCTCGCCTGCGGCGCGGATCGCAGCCGCGCCGACATCGGCTTCCTGGCCGGGTTGACCGTCGCACCCGGGCTTCGCGGCCGGGGGCTGGGCGCGGCGCTGACCGCCGGCATGACGGGCGAGCTGTTCGCCCGGTACGACACGGTGGCGCTGGGCGTCTACCCGGACAACCTGGGCGCGATCCGGCTCTACCGGCGGCTCGGCTTCACCGCCACCGAACGCCGCACCTCGATCAAGCTGGCCTGACGCTGCCGGCACCCGGCCAGGGCTGCGATCGGAAGCGGGCGCGTCGAACCGGTGAGTGGAACGTCATGGGTGTCAAACGGGAGCCGAGACACCCATGACGTTCCATCCGCGGGGCGGTGACCCGCACGGCGATACCGGGAACGTTGCTGCCGACAACGCCGGCACCACTCGGCCGCCGCCGGGCGACGCCCGCCGTCGGGACGCCGGGACGCCGGGACGGCCCAACCACTGCCGGACGACGCCCGCAGGGCTCAGTCGCGGCCGGGTGACGCCGGCACGACCACCGGCCCGGGCCCGCCAGTGACGGCAGCCGCGTCCGCGCCGACGGCGGCGCCACGGTCCGCCGCGTCGAGGGGCGGCTCGGACGCCAGGCCGGCGTGGCCGGGGCCGCCGCCCGTCACCTCCGGCGTCACATCGACCGCCGAGGGGGTACGGCGGGCGGCGCGCCAGGCCGGCAGGTAGAGCGGCGCGGCCACGGCGAGCACCACCCCGCCGACGATCATGGCGGTGCTGACGCTCGTGGCGTCGGCCAGCGCGGTGAGCGTGACCGCGCCGAGAGCGCCGGCCGGCTGGCCGGCCATCGAGTTGAGCGACAGCACGCTGGTGCGGTACGGCCCGTCGACCTGCCGGTGCAGCAGTCCCATGTGCAGCGGGTTCGACGCGCCGTGCACGGTGTAGCAGGCCAGGTACGCGATGAGGATGCCGACCGGCCCGGCCAGCAGGCCCATGCCGACCACTGTGACGCCCTGGAGGATCCGCATCAGCGCGGCGGCCGGGGCGGCGCCGAGGCGGCGCAGCAGGAACGGGGTGAGCGCGGCGCCGGCGGCGTTCGCGAGCCAGGCCGCCGTACCGGCGCAGCCGAGCAGCGCCGCGGCGCGGGCCGGGTCGTCGAGCACCTCGGCGAGGCGTACCGGCAGCAGCGACTCGAAGGTGACCATGCCGAAGCCCCAGAACAGCTCGACGGCGACCAGGGCCGCCAGCACCCGGTTTCGGCGCAGCAGCCCGACGGCCTGCCCGACCATCCGGGGCGCGTCGACCACGGAGGCGCGCAGCGCGGCCGGGCCGGACGCGGGCCGCCGCTCGGCCATCAGCGCGAGCAGCGCCACGATGGACACGGCCTGGAGCACGGCGGCGACGATCACCGGCAGCGCGAGGGCGCTGACCGGGCCGACCGGGCCGAGCGCGACGAGGCCGCCGCTGAGCAGGGCGCCGGCGCCGATGGCGACACCGATCACGGTGCCGGCCCAGCCGAGGCCGCGTTCGTACTCGGCTTTCGGGTCGGCGGCGAGCGTGGCGTCGACGTACCAGGATTCCATCGGGCCGCTGTCGAGCGCCCGGTAGACGCCCTGCAGCGCCCAGACCAGGAAGAACATCCAGAACGAGTCGGCCACCGCCATCAGCGCCAGCGAGCCGAGGCCGATGGCCCAGGCGGCGACCAGCACGGGTTTGCGGCCGAGCGCGTCGGCGAAGCCGCCGGTGGGCAGTTCCAGCGCCAGCACGACGAGGCCCTGCGCGGTGGCGACCAGGCCGATCTGGGACAGCGTGAGGCCGCGCTCCTGCATCAGCAGGACCATCACCGGCATGAGCAGGCCGCTGGGTAGCCAGCGCAGGCCGTACAGCGTGAGGTAGCGGATCCGGATCTGGCGTACGGACAGCGCGGTCACGGCTTCTCCTCGGCGGGTGGCGGGGTGGACCGGGGGAACGCCGCGTCCATCGGGAGGGCGGCGAGGTAGAGCTGGACCGTCTCGGCGTCGGGGTCGTCCGGGTCGGTCTCGTCGCGGTGCCGCTCGAAGACCGCGAAGACCTCCTCCTGGATCGCCTTGAGGCGGTCCACCGGGATGCGCATGAAGAAGTCGCCCATGCCGAACGCGTCACGCCAGGCCGGCGACCACCGGTGCCGCTGGGCGAACCAGCGTTCGGCGTGCCCGGCGAAGAAGCGGACGTAGTCCGCCTCGACCCACTCGATGGCCGCCCGCGAGTCGGGGTCGTCGTCGAAGTCGCTGGACTCCCAGCTGGTGACATCGTGCGCGGCCCGCCAGTAGCGCTGCCGGCCGGTGCCGAGGCTCGGGTCCTCGACCACGAGGCCGACCTCGGCGAGTTGGCGCAGGTGGTAACTGGTCGCGCCGCTGTTGGTGCCGAGCGCCTCGGCGAGGGCGGTGGCGGTGGACGGGCCCACCACGCGCAGCGCCCCGATCAGCCGCATGCGCAGCGGCTGGGCCAGCGCGCGGACCTGACGGTGGTCGATGCGTACGGTGCGCTTCTTCTCCTCCATGAGATGCACAATATCTGTGCACACTTTCGATGCACAAGATACTTGCAAAGAATCTGTGCAACTAGCCGTACAGCTCGGTGATCCCGCGCAGCCGGGTCCGCAGCAGGCCCGCGGCGCGGGCGGAGTCCAGCACCACCTCCCCCGGGCGGCGCAGCCCGGCGGCGGCGATCGTGGTCGTCCGCAGCCCGCCCGTATCCACCCCGTCGTGCCGGGCCACCAGCAGCCCCAGCTCGGCGCGGCTCACCGCGTCCGGCCCGGCCACGTTCAGCAGCCCGGCGTAGTCGCCCGGCACCAGCTCCAGCACCGCGGCGGCGAGGTCGGCGACGTGCACCGGGCAGCGCAGCTCGTCGGTGAACAGCGTGGCCCGCCCCGCGAGGGCCTCCCGGCAGAGCTGGATCTGCTTGCTGCCCTCCCCCACGATCAGCGAGGTACGCACCAGCGCCGCGCCCGGATCGACCGCCCGCACCGCCGTCTCCGCCGCCGCCTTCGCCGCCCCGGTCGCGTGCAGCGGCGTGGGCACGTCCTCGTCCGCGTACGGCGCAGGCCGCCCGGCGTGCAGCGCGTCGCTGGACAGGTGCACCAGCCGGGCGTCCACCTCGGCGGCGGCTACCGCGATGTGGGCCGCCCCGTCCGCCGTGACCGCCCAGTCGTCGTACCGGTAGGGGGTGGCGACGACCGCGTCGGGGCGTACCCGGGTCAGCAGCTCCCGCACGGCGGCGCGGTCGGTCACGTCGAGCCGGTGCGGCGCGACGCCGGGCACCGCGACGGCGGCGCGGTGGTACGTGCCGGCGACCCGGTGCCCGGCGGCGACCGCCTGCCGGCACACCTCGGCGCCGAGGAAGCCGCTGGCTCCCACCACGAGCAGGTTCATGTCGTCTCCCCCGAAGATCGAAAAAGGCCCGCGTCATCATGACGCGGGCCAGTTCCGGAAAGCGAGGATCAGACGGGGTCGGCCACCGGGGCGGCCGGGCCGGCGGTGCCGGCGTGCGGACCGGCCGGGGCCTTCGGCTTGGCGTCGATGCCGGCCTCGGCGCGCTGCTGCCTGGTGATCGGGGTGGGCGCGCCGGTCAGCGGGTCGAAGCCGCCGCGGGTCTTCGGGAACGCGATGACCTCGCGGATCGAGTCGGCGCCGGCCAGCAGCATGCAGACCCGGTCCCAGCCGAACGCGATGCCGCCGTGCGGCGGGGCGCCGTACTTGAACGCCTCCAGCAGGAAGCCGAACTTGTCCTGCGCCTCGTCGGCGGTGATGCCGAGCAGGTCGAACACCCGCTGCTGCACGTCGCCGCGATGGATACGGATCGAGCCGCCGCCGATCTCGTTGCCGTTGCAGACGATGTCGTACGCGTACGCCAGCGCCCGGTCCGGCGCGTCCTCGAACCGGTCCACCCACTCGGCGTTCGGCGAGGTGAACGGGTGGTGCACGGCGGTCCAGCCGCCCTCGTCGGTGCGTTCGAACATCGGCGCGTCCACGACCCAGCAGAACGCCCAGGCGCTCTCGTCGATCAGGTTCGACCGCTTGGCGATCTCGATCCGGGCCGCGCCGAGCAGCTCCTGCGCCTCGCGGGTGTTCGTGCTCGCGGCGAAGAAGATCGCGTCGCCGGGCTTCGCGCCGACCGCGTCGGCCAGGCCGGACAGGTGCGCCTCGGACAGGTTCTTCGCCACCGGGCCGCGCGGCTCGCCGGTCTCGGCGTCCAGCACCACGTACGCAAGGCCGCGCGCGCCGCGCGCCTTGGCCCAGTCCTGCCAGCCGTCCAGCTCCTTGCGGGTCTGCGCCGCGCCGCCGGGCATGACCACCGCGCCGACGTAGCCGCCCGCGTCGATCGCGCCGGCGAACACCCGGAACTCGGTGCCGCGCAGGTACTCGGTCAGCTCGGTCAGCTCCACGCCGTAGCGCAGGTCCGGCTTGTCCGAGCCGTACCGGGACATGGCGTCGTGCCAGGTGATGCGCGGGATCGGCCGGGCGATCTCGTAGCCGGCGAGGTCCTTCCACAGCGCCGAGACGATCGCCTCGCCGAGGTCGATCACGTCGTCCTCGGTGACGAACGACATCTCGATGTCGAGCTGGGTGAACTCCGGCTGCCGGTCGGCACGGAAGTCCTCGTCGCGGTAGCAGCGGGCGATCTGGTAGTACCGCTCCATGCCGCCGACCATGAGCAGCTGCTTGAACAGCTGCGGCGACTGCGGCAGCGCGTACCAGCTGCCCGGCTGCAGCCGCACCGGCACCAGGAAGTCGCGCGCGCCCTCCGGGGTGGAGCGGGTGAGCGTCGGCGTCTCGATCTCCAGGAAGTCCCGCTCGTGCAGCACACCACGGGCGATCTGGTTGGCCCGCGAGCGCAGCCGCATGGCCTTCGCCGGGCCGCCCCGGCGCAGGTCCAGGTAGCGGTACTTGAGCCGGATGTCGTCGCCGGCCTCGATCTGGTCGTCCACCGGCAGCGGCAGCGGCGCGGCCTCGGAGAGCACCTCCAGCGCGGACGCGGTCACCTCGACCTCGCCGGTGGGCAGGTCCGGGTTCTCGTTGCCCTCGGGGCGGCGGGTCACCTCGCCGGTGACCTTGACGCAGAACTCGTTGCGCAGCGCGTGCGCGTCCTCCTCGCGGAAGACCACCTGCACGACACCGGAGGCGTCGCGCAGGTCGACGAAGATGACACCGCCGTGGTCGCGCCGGCGGGCCACCCACCCGGCGAGCGTCACCGTCGAGCCGGCGTCCGCGGCGCGCAGGCTTCCGGCATTGTGGGTACGGATCACGGCTGGCGTCTCCTCAATCTGGTCCACTCACTGCTCCCCCGCATTCTGTCAGGGCGGGCGGGCCCGCTCCCGGGCACCCGTCGAGCCGGTCCGCCCCGGCGGTGGCGAAAGCGCCGTGCGGGCCGGGTCCGGCGGTCTACCGTGGCCGGGTGCGTGCCGTACCGAGCTGGGCCGTGGTCACCGCGGCCGCCGCGCCCGCGCTGCTGGTCACGGGCTGGACGGTCGCGGGCGCCCGCCAGGGGCCGGGGTACGACCCGGTGCGGGACACGATCAGCGAGCTGGCCGGCGAGGGCGCGACCGATCCGTGGCTGATGGGCGGCGCGCTGGTGCTGCTCGGCTGCTGCTACGCCGCCACCGCCGCCGCGCTGCACGCCGCCGGGCTGCCCAGCCGCTTCCTGCTCGCGGTCGGCGGGGTGGCCACCGTCGCGCTGGTCGCGTTCCCCCGCCCGCAGGTTGGTGGCTCCCCGGCGCACGGCGTGGTCGCGACGGTGGCGGTGCTCGCGTTGTCGCTGTGGCCGGCCGGGACGGCGCTGCGGCTGCCCCGCAGAGTCCCGCGCGAGGTGGCCGCCTCCCCGGCCGGCACGCCGCCGTGGGCGTTCCGCCGGCCGGTGGCGCTGGCCGTGACGGCGGCGCTGCTGGCGTTGTTCGGCTGGTCGGTGGCGGAGGTGACCGGCGGCTCCCGGACCGGGCTGGCCGAGCGGGTGGCAGCGCTCGCGGTGACGCTCTGGCCGCTGGCGGCGGTGCTGTCGGCGCGGCGGGCCCACCGGCACTGGACGGCCCGGCCGTCGGACCCGCCGCGCCCGGACGGGCCGCCGATCGGTCCGGGCCGTCTTGGAGCGGGCGCCTGAGCGGGTACGCGGAACGGGCCGCCGGGTGACCGGCGGCCCGTTCATGAGTGCGTGGATCAGAAGACGCTCACGCCGTAGACGCTGAGCGGCTCGGTGACCGGCTGGAAGTAGGTGGTACCGCCGGAGGAGCAGTTGCCGCTGCCGCCGGAGGTGAGGCCCAGGGCGGTGGTGCCGGCGAACAGCGAGCCGCCGCTGTCGCCCGGCTCGGCGCAGACGGTGGTGCGGATGAGACCGGAGACGCTGCCCTCGGCGTAGTTCACGGTCGCGTTGAGCGCGGTCACGCTGCCGCTCTTCACGCCGGTGGTGCTGCCGGAACGGCGGACGGACTGGCCGACGTAGGCGTTGCCGGCCGAGGTGATGTCCTGGGTGCTGCCGTTGTAGAGCGAGACGTTACCGGCCGCGTTGGCCGAGTTGCTGTGCCGGACGATGCCGTAGTCGTTGCCCGGGAAGCTGGTGCCGGTCCGGGTGCCGAGCACGGTGGTACGGCTGGAGTTGGAGTACCAGGTCGAGCCGATGTTGGTGCAGTGCCCGGCGGTGAGGAAGTAGTACGTCGAGCCGCTGCGCACGTTGAAGCCGAGCGAGCAGCGTCCGCCGCCGGCGTAAATGGCCTGGCCGCCGGAGATCCGGGTGCTCAGCACGCCCGCCTCGGCCTCGATGCGGATCGCGCCGTTGTGCCGGGCGGCGGCCGCCTTGACCCGCTCCAGCTTGGCGCCGGTGACGGTGCTGTCGACGGAGACGACGACCTGGTTCGTGGCCGGGTCGGTCCACCAGGCGGTGCCGGGGATCTTGGCGGAGCGCTCCAGCTCGCCGGTGGCGGCGTTCAGCTTGTCCGCGCCGCGTGCCACGATCTTCGGGATGGCGCCGGCGTCGCGCACCTGGCGAGCGGTGGCGGTGTCGGTCACCGTGACGATCATCTTGCCGCTGGCGTCGGCGTACGTGCCGGCCGCGCGGGCGCCGAGCTTCTCGACGAGGGTGGCGGCGGCGTCCGGCGAGAGGGCCGCGGGGGCGGCCTGCGCGGGGGCGCTGAGCAGCGAGGCGGTGACCAGGGTGCCGGCAACGGCGACTGCGGCGGCGCGGCGGAGCGTGGACCTCGTGGGTCGCATGTAACAACCTCCGGATGGGGGTGAACGGGCGCTGTCATGGGGGCGCGCCCGAGGACAACCCGGGCGACCTGGGGAAACCGCCCGGGTGCCCAAAGTATTCACACATTTAAGATCGTAAACAAGACATGGCTTTGCCCGGATTCGCACCAGCGCCCGATGTAACGCCCCAGCAACAACATCGACTCAAGGTGTCAGAGCCGGGTATCGACCCACGTCGACGTGCCGGGGGCAGGCGCGGCGAACGGTCAGGCGCGCGGGCGGTCAGGCGCGGCGGTGGGCGCCGGGGCCGGGACGGGGCAGCACGTCGCGCGCCTCGGTGATCTCGTGCCCCTCGGCGCAGCGCAGCTCGACCCGGACCTCGGCGCCACAGTCACGGTGCGCCACGCTCAGCGGGGAGCCCTCCGGGTCGGCCAGGTAGCGGTCGCCCCAGCCGAGCACGGCGACGAGCACCGGCCACAGGTCCAGCCCCATCTCGGTGAGCCGGTACTCGTGACGCGGCCGGCTGCCCGGCTCCCGGTACGGCTCGCGACGCAGCACCCCGCGCTTGACGAGCATGGCGAGCCGGTTGGTCAGCACCTGGCGCGGGATGCCGGTGCGCACCCGCATGTCGTCGAAGCGGCGTACGCCGTTGAAGACCTCGCGCAGCACGACCAGGGTCCACCGCTCGCCGAGGACCTCCATGGCGCGTGCGATGGTGCAGTTCTCCACCGACCAGTCCAGTGCCGCGGGTCTCATCCGACCAGGCTAGGTCTGATTGACAGACTCAGCAACGCGCTGCCAGGCTGAGTCCATGACGCAGACGCAGGAACGCTCGCGCACGTTCACCTGGTCCGACCCGGCCGCCGGGGCCGCCCACCTGGGCCGGCGCAGCGGCCTGGAACTGATGCGGGCGATGATCGCCGGCGAGCTGGCCGCCCCGCCGATCATGCACCTCGTCGACATGTCCCGAATGGAGGCCGAAGAGGGGCGCGTGGCGGTCGAGCTGCTGCCGCAGGAGTTCCACTACAACCCGCTCGGCACGGTGCACGGCGGCGTCCTCTCCACGCTGCTGGACACCGCCGCGGCCTGCGCCGTGCACACCACGCTGCCGCCCGGGGTCGGCTACACGTCGCTCGACCTCAACGTGAAGTTCCTGCGCCCGGTAACAGTCGACACCGGCACACTGCGCTGCGAGGGCACGGTGCTCCAGCGGGGCCGCCGCACCGCCCTGGCCGAGGCCCGCCTGACCGACCCCGCCGACCGCCTGGTGGCCCACGCCACCTCAACCTGCCTGATCTTCCCCCTCCCCTGACCACCGCACCCCGCGCGCGACCCCGCCGCGTCCGGCGATCTTGCGGTTGCGGCCCCCGCAGCGCCGGTTTCGCGGCATTCGCGGGGGCCGTGAGTGCAAGATCGCGCGGGAGAGAGGGGGCGGGGTCAGCGGGTTGCGGCCAGGCGGGCTGCTCGGGCTGCGCGCTTCTCCTCGAAGCGGGACGCCTGGGTCTCCAGCATGTCCAGGTGGGCGGCGATCTGGTCGCGGGCGGCCTCGCCGTCGGCGTTCAGGCCGGTCACGTCGAACAGGTTCCACTGACGCAGCACCGGCATCACCACCTCGTCACGGTGCTGGCGCAGGTCGTAGATGCCGGCCAGCGCGATCGCCACCGACTTGCGGGCGAAGCCGTCGATGCCCACGCCCGGCATCTGGAAGTTGGCCAGCACGTCGGCGACCGCCCGCATGGCCTGCGACGGCGCCAGCTCGAACGCCGCGCCGAGCAGGTTGCGGTAGAAGACCATGTGCAGGTTCTCGTCCGCCGCCACCCGGGCCAGCAGCGCCTCGCACGTCGGGTCGCCGGTGGCCCGGCCCGTGTTGCGGTGCGAGATGCGGGTCGCCAGCTCCTGGAACGACACGTACGCCAGCGAGTGCAGCATCTCCTGGTCGTGGACGTTCTGGTAGCCCGCCGACATGTGCACCATGCGGGCCCGCTCCAGCGCCACCGGGTCCACCGCCCGGGTCACCGTCAGGTAGTCGCGGATCGCCGTGCCGTGCCGCCCCTCCTCGGCGGTCCACCGGTGCACCCAGGTGCCCCACGCGCCGTCGCGCCCGAACAGGGTGGCGATCTCGTGGTGGTACGAGGGCAGGTTGTCCTCGGTGAGCAGGTTGACGATCAGCGCCGTCCGGGCCACGTCGGGCAGCGTCGAGTCCTCCGGTGACCAGGCCTCGCCGCCCAGCGGGCCGTCGAAGGTGCGGCCCTCGCTCCACGGCACGTACTCGTGCGGGAACCACTCCTTGGCCAGCGACAGGTGGCGGTCGAGGTTCTTCTCGACCACCGGCTCGAGTTCGGTGAGCAGAGCGGTCTGGCTGAGCACGGTCACGACGTTCTCCCTACGGTGGCGTAACTTACGCCACCGTAGGTCCAAACGCCTTCAGACGCCAGTGCCGGCCGGGCCGACCAGCGGCTTCAGGTCCGCCCGGGGCGGCGTCCACTCGCCCGCCGAAGCGGCCACCTGCTCACCGGAACGGATGTCCTTGACCTCGTCGCCGTCCGCGCCGGGGAACCAGACGTACGGGATGCCGCGCCGCTCGGCGTACCGGATCTGCTTGCCGAACTTAACCGCCGACGGGGACACCTCGGTCGGCACACCCCGTGAGCGCAGCGCCGCCGCGACCGCGTCACTGGCCGGCCGCTCCTCCTCGGCGGTGACCGCCACCAGCACGCAGGTCGGCACCGAACGGGACACCGACAGCGCCTCGGCGCCGAAGAGCAGGCCGAGCAGCCGGGTCACCCCGATCGAGATGCCCACCCCGGGGAACCGGACGTTGCCGGAGCTGGCCAGGTTGTCGTACCGGCCGCCGGAGCAGATCGACCCGAACCGCTCGTAGCCGATCATCTGCGTCTCGTAGACCGTACCCGTGTAGTAGTCCAGGCCCCGCGCGATGCGCAGGTCGGCCACGCAGAGGCCGGGCGCGTGCGCGGCGGCGGTCTCCACCACGGCGGCCAGCTCCGCGACGCCCTCGTCCAGCAGCGGATCGCTCACCCCGAGGCCGCGCACCGCGTCGGCGAAGGAGGCGTCCGGCGCGGAGATCTCGGCCAGCGACAGCACTGCCTTGGCCTGCGCCTCACTCGCCCCGGCGGTGCTCGCCAGCAGCTCCGTCACCCCGGCCGGGCCGATCTTGTCGAGCTTGTCGACGGCGCGCAGCGCCGCCTCCGTGTCGGTCAGCCCGATGCCCCGGTAGAAGCCCTCGCAGATCTTGCGGTTGTTGACCTGGATACGCACCGGCGGGATCGGCAGCGACCGCAGCGCGTCACCGATGACCAGCGGCATCTCCGCCTCGTAGTGCGCCGGCAGCGTGTCCCGGTCGACGATGTCGATGTCGGCCTGGAGGAACTCCCGGTAGCGGCCCTCCTGCGGGCGCTCACCCCGCCACACCTTCTGGATCTGGTAGCGGCGGAACGGGAACTGCAGCTTGCCGGCGTTCTCCAGCACGTAGCGGGCGAACGGCACGGTCAGGTCGAAGTGCAGGCCGAGCGCGTCGTCACCGGCCGGCCCGTCGGCGTCGGCCTGCAACCGGCGCAGCAGGTACACCTCCTTGGAGGTCTCCCCCTTGCGCAGGAGCTGGTCCAGCGGCTCGACCGAGCGGGTCTCCAGCGGCGCGAAGCCGTACAGCTCGAACGTGGCGCGGATCCGGTCGAGCACGAACTGCTCGATCATCCGCTGCGCCGGCGTCCACTCGGGGAAGCCGGAAATGGGCGTGGGCTTGCTCATCACGAACTCCTTGAGAACCCGCGCGGGCGCGGGTGAGGGTCTAGAGGCCTCGGGTGGGCGCGGCCGGGCGCGCGCCGCCGGTGCCCGCCACCTCGACGAGGTACGGGTTGGTCGCGCGCTCGCGGCCGATCGTGGTCGCGGGGCCGTGGCCGGGCAGGACGACTGTGTCGTCGGCCAGCGGGAGCACCTTGTCCCGCAGGCTGGACAGCATCCGGGGCATGCTGCCGCCCGGCAGGTCGGTACGGCCGATCGAGCCGGCGAACAGCACGTCACCGGAGAGGCAGATCTGCTCCGCCTCCCAGGGCGAGCCGGCGCCGGGCAACCGGAACAGCACCGACCCGCCGGTATGGCCGGGGGCGTGGTCGACGGTGATCTCCAACCCGGCCAGCGACAGCGTCACGCCGTCGGTCAGCTCGGCCACGTCGTCCGGCTCGGCGTACGGCAGCCGGCCGCCGAACAGCTGGGTCAGGTCCATCGACAGCGCCTTGCTCGGGTCGGCCAGCAGCTCCCGGTCGTCCGGGTGGACGTAGGCGGGGATGCCCCGCGCGCCGCAGACCGGGGCGACGGAGAACGTGTGGTCCAGGTGGCCGTGGGTGAGCAGCACGGCGGCCGGGTGCAGGCGATGCTCGGCGAGCACGGCGTCGAGCCGGTCGAGCACCCCGATGCCGGGGTCGACCACCACGCACTGCTCCCCCGGAGCGGTCGCCACCACGTAGCAGTTGGTGCCGAAGGCGTCCGCGGGAAAGCCGGCCACGAGCACGTCGCTCCCCTTTCCGTCCGGTCGTCGTCTGCTTGCAGCCTAGTCGTAGCGGCGAGCGAGTTCCGCCCGCCACCGGGCCCGTCCGCCCCGGCCGGGCTGAGATGACGGGACCTCGTACACGACATTCACAGTCGCTACCCGTACACTCTGGCGGGCGTGTGGCGTGGCGCACCCCGACCGGAACGGCGGCCGGCGCCCGGCGCCGGCGGCGATTCAGGCAGAGGAAGGGGAGCGCACGTGGCTTCCAGCAGGGACCGGCAGCGCAAACTGGCGCGGGCCAAGCTCGACCGGCAGCTCGCCCGGCGGGCGGCGGCCGCGAAGCGCCGCCGGCAGATCCGGGCCGGTGTGGGCGCCGCGGTGGTGCTCGTGCTGATCGTGGCCGGTTCCGCCTGGGCGCTCGGCGCGTTCGACTCGGAGCCGGAGAAGCAGGCCGCCGAGGACGTCTGCCTCTGGACCGCGCAGGACGGCGCCGTCAACACCAACCTCAAGGACGTCGGCGAGCCGCCCACCACGGGCCTGCCCACCTCGGGCACCCGGCCGATGACGATCACCACCAACCAGGGTGGCCCGATCACCGTCGAGCTGGACCAGACCGACGCGCCGTGCGGCGCGGCGAGCCTGAGCTACCTGGCCGGCCGCTCGTTCTTCGACAACACCACGTGCCACGAGATCACCGCCGAGGGCGCGCTGCGCTGCGGCGACCCGACCGGCACCGGGCTCGGCGGACCGACCTACTCGTTCTTCGACGAGAACCTGCCGGCCGCGCCGGAGCCCAGCCCGTCGGCCTCCCCGGCCCCGGGGCAGCCGGCGACGTACCCGAAGGGCACGGTCGCCATGATCGGCACCCCGCCGGGTAGCAACGGCAGCCAGTTCCTGATCTTCTTCAAGGACGCCAGCCCGGAGAAGCCGGCCTACTCCGTGGTCGGCAAGGTCACCGGCGGGCTCGACGTGGTGGAGAAGATCGGCGCCATGCCGACGGAGGACAACGGCAACGGCGCCAAGGTCAAGCCCAAGACGCAGATCCTGGTGCAGAGCGTCACCGTCGGCGAGCCGGGCGCGGCTCCGGCCGACAGTCCCGCGCCCTCGCCGAGCGCCAGCGCGGGCTGACCGACCCAGAGCCGGCGGCAGCCCGCCGGCTCACCCACACGTGACCGGCGGCGCGCGCGCCGACCCCAAACGCAGCAGGTGAGGAGTGACCGTGACGTCCACCAGAGACCGCCAGCGCGCGGCGGCGCGGGCCAAGCTCGAGCGGGAGATGGCGGAGCGGGCCGGCAAGGCCCGCAAGCGCCGGCAGACCCAGGCGATCGTCGGCGCCGCGGCCGTGCTGGTGCTCGTCGTTGCCGGCACGGTGTGGCTGGCCACCTCGCTCGGCGGCGACGACGACGAGCAGACGGGCGGCACGACCACTGCCGACGCCGTGCAGTGCGCGTACACGGAGGTGCCCAAGGAGGGCCGGCCGCCGCAGATCAAGGACGTCGGGCTGCCGCCGACCCAGCAGGCCGGCAAGGGCTCCCAGACGATGACCATCGACACCAACCTGGGCCCGATCACCGCCAAGATCGACCGTGCCGCCGTGCCCTGCACCGCGGGCAGCTTCACGCACCTCGCCAGCAAGGGCTTCTTCGACAACACCAAGTGCCATCGCCTGGTGACCGAGGGCATCAAGGTGCTCCAGTGCGGCGACCCGAGCGCCACCGGCAAGGGCTGGCGGGACACCGACGGCACCGGCGGGCCCAGCTACAACCTGGCCGAGGAGAACCTCCCCACCAACAAGCGCCCGCCGTACCCGGAGGGTGTCATCGCGATGGCCAACTCCGGGCAGCCGGGCAGCACCGGCAGCCAGTTCTTCATCGTGTACGGCGACTCGCCGCTCGACCCGAACTACACGGTGCTGGGCACCATCACCGGTGGCATGGACGTGGTGAAGCAGGTCGCCGCGGCCGGTGACGACGGCGCGTTCGCCAAGCAGGCCGGCGGTGGTCACCCGAAGAAGGAGATCACCATGACCAAGGTGACGATGAGCCCGGTCGAGGGCGGCTGACCGCACCGGTACGACGACGAAGCGCCCGCCGGCTGATCGCAGCCGGCGGGCGCTTTCGCGTACGTGGTGGCTCAGGCCCCGGAGGTGACCCGGTACGCGTCGAACACGCCGTCGACCTTGCGTACCGCGGCCAGCAGGTGGCCCAGGTGCTTCGGGTCGGCCATCTCGAAGCTGAACCGGCTCACCGCCACCCGGTCCCGCGTGGTGGTGACGGTCGCGGAGAGGATGTTCACCCGCTCCTCGGACAGCACCCGGGTCACGTCGGCGAGCAGCTTGTGCCGGTCCAGCGCCTCGACCTGGATGGCGACCAGGAACGTGGACGCCGAAGTGAGCTTCCAGCTGACCTCGACCACCCGCTCGGGCTGGGCGCGCAGGTCCTCGGCGTTGGCGCAGTCGTCCCGGTGCACGCTGACCCCGCCGGAGCGGGTGACGAAACCGAACACCGAGTCCGGCGGCACCGGCGTGCAGCAGCGGGCCAGCTTGATCCAGACGTCGCTGACGCCGCGGACGACCACGCCAGGGTCGGCGCTGCTCTGCCGGCTGCGCGGCGGCCGGGTGGCGACGGCGGTCTCGGCGATGTCCTCCGCCGCGCCCTCCTCGCCGCCGTAGGAGGCCATCAGCTTCTGCACGACCGACTGCGCGGAGACCTGGCTGTCGCCGACCGCCGCGTACAGCGAGGCCACGTCGGCGAGGTGCAGGTCCCGCGCGATCGCCATCAGCGCGTCCGAGGTGAGCATCCGCTGCAACGGCATGCCCTGCTTGCGCATCGCCTTGACGATCGAGTCCTTGCCGGCCTCGATCGCCTCCTCGCGCCGCTCCTTGTTGAAGTACTGGCGGATCTTCGTACGCGCCCGCGGGCTCTTGACGAAGCCCAGCCAGTCCTGCGTGGGGCCGGCCGTGTCGGACTTCGACGTGAAGATCTCGATCACGTCGCCGTTGGAGAGCGTCGACTCCAGCGGCACCAGCTTGCCGTTCACCCGCGCGCCGATGCACTTGTGCCCGACCTCGGTGTGCACCGCGTACGCGAAGTCCACCGGCGTCGACCCGGTCGGCAGCGGGATGACGTCGCCCTTGGGGGTGAAGACGTACACCTCCTGGCTGGACAGGTCGAACCGCAGCGCGTCCAGGAACTCGCTCGGGTCCGCCGCCTCGCGCTGCCAGTCCAGCAGCTGCCGCAGCCAGGTCATCTCGTCGATGTGCGCCGGCGGGCCCACCACCGGCGTGCCCTTGTGCTCCTTGTACTTCCAGTGCGCGGCGATGCCGAACTCGGCCGTGCGGTGCATCGCGTACGTGCGGATCTGCATCTCCACCGGCTTGCCGGTGGGCCCGATGACAGTCGTGTGCAGCGACTGGTACATGTTGAACTTGGGCATGGCGATGTAGTCCTTGAACCGGCCCGGCACCGGCTGCCAGTTGGCGTGGATGACCCCCAACGCCGCATAGCAGTCGCGCACCGTGTCGACCAGGATCCGCACACCCACCAGGTCGTAGATGTCGTTGAAGTCGCGCCCCCGCACGATCATCTTCTGGTAGATCGAGTAGAGGTGCTTCGGCCGCCCGGTCGTCTCCGCCTTGATCTTGGCGGCCTTCAGGTCGGTGGACACCTTCTGGGTCACCTGGCGCAGCAGCGCCTCGCGCTGCGGCTGGTGCTCCCCGATCAGCCGGTTGATCTCCTCGAACCGCTTCGGGAACAGCGTGCCGAAGGCGAGATCCTCCAGCTCCCACTTGATCGTGTTCATACCGAGGCGGTGCGCCAGCGGCGCCAGGATCTCCAGCGTCTCCTTGGCCTTCTGCTCCTGCTTGGGGCGCGGCAGGAAGGTCAGGGTCCGCATGTTGTGCAGCCGGTCGGCCAGCTTGATCACCAGGACCCGGGGGTCCTTCGCCATCGCGACGACCATCTTGCGGATGGTCTCGGCCTTGGCCGCGTCGCCGAGCTTGACCTTGTCGAGCTTGGTGACGCCGTCGACGAGCAGCGCGACCTCGCCGCCGAAGTCGGCGCGCATCGCGTCGAGCGTGTATTCGGTGTCCTCGATGGTGTCGTGCAGCAGCGCCGCGACCAGCGTGGTGGTGTCCATGCCCAGGTTCGCCAGGATGGTCGCCACCGCGAGCGGGTGCGTGATGTAGGGGTCGCCGGACTTGCGGTACTGCCCCGAATGCCACCGCGCGGCCGTGTCGAAGGCGCGCTGCAGCAGCCGCGCGTCGGCCTTGGGGTGGTTCTCCCGGTGCGTCGCGATCAGCGGCTCCAGCACCTCACTGACCTGCGAGGTCTGCCAGGGCGCGTTGAACCGGGCCAGCCGGGCGCGTACCCGCCGGCCGGTGGGCGCGTTGGAGAGCGCGAACCCGCCGCTGGTCGCCGCGTCGGCGGCAGCCTCGGTCGGGAACGGCACCACGAACGCCCCGCCGTCGGCCGTCGCGTCGGGCGCGCCGCCGGTGGCGCCGGTCGCCCGGGCCTGCGGGTTGCCGCTGCGCTCGGTCACCGAGCCGTCCGCGTCGCCTGTCGGGTGCACCGTGCCCTCCACCGGAGGGACGACATCGTGGGACACCGGCCTCCTCACCGCTCGCCGGGATGCGCCGGCCGTTCGGCCGACGTCTGGTTCAACCGGCCCGGGGGCCGGTGTTGTTCCGCGCGGTCACCGGGGCCGGGCCCCGGCGCCTTCGCCGCCCCGGACACCTCGGCCGGGTCGGGCAAAGCGCAATGCTACCCGTACGCAGGGTACGCCACCGCTCCCCCGGACGGTCGGCGCCGACCGGCCCGACGGCCGGGGCCGGGTCAAACGGTCAACAGGGCGTGGACCGGACGCGGCGCGAGCCGCTTGCGGCCTTCCAGGAAGCCCAGCTCCAGCAGCACGGTGAACCCGGTCACCGTGCCACCGGCCCGCTCCACCAGGTCCAGCGTCGCCTCGGCGGTGCCGCCGGTGGCGAGCACGTCGTCGAGCACCAGCACGCGGTGGCCGGCGGTGAAGGCGTCCTGGTGCACCTCCAGCGTCGCCTCGCCGTACTCCAGCGCGTAGGAGGCGGAGTGCGTCGCCCGGGGCAGCTTGCCGGCCTTGCGCACCGGCACCACGCCGACCCCGGTGGCGTACGCGACGGCCGCGGCGAGCACGAACCCACGCGCCTCGATGCCGGCGACGGCGTCGAACGAGTCGCGCCCGTGGTACGCGATGATGCCGTCGATCACCTCACGGAACGCCGTACCGTCGGCGAACAGCGGCATCAGGTCCTTGAACACGACACCCGGCTTGGGGAAGTCCGGCACGTCCAGCAACCGGCTGGCGACGAGCTGGGCGACCTCCGGGCCGCTGTCTCCGCGTACGCCCGTGGTGTGGGTCTCCGTCACAGTGCGTCCCATGTCCTCTCGAAACGACGACGGCGTCCGTCATGCCGTGAGTCCAGCATGACGGACGCCGTCGTCGCGACTACGTCCGGGCCCGTGGTTCAGCGGCGCTTGCCGCCGGGCCGGTTGCCACCACCGCCGGCGGGCCGCCCGCCGCGGGCGCCGCTGGGACGCTTGCCGGCCGGGCGGGCGCCGACCTTGGGGGCGGTGCCGGCGAGCGCGGCGGCCTCCGGGTCGATCGGCTCGTCGGCGGCCGGGGCGGCACGCGAGGCGCCCTTCGGGGTGATCTCGCCCCGGGCCAGCGCGGCCCGGCGGGACAGCACCCGCTTGTTGTGCGCGCTGATCCGCGGGTCCATGTTCTTCAGCAGCACCAACAGCGGGGTGGCCAGCACGATCGAGGTCAGGAACGCCACCGCCATACCGACGAACAGCACCAGGCCGAGGTCCTTCAGCGTGCCCGCGCCGAGCAGGCCGGCGCCGATGAAGAGCAGGCCGCCGACCGGCAGCAGCGCCACCACCGAGGTGTTCAGCGACCGCATGAGGCTCTGGTTGAGCGCCAGGTTGGACGCCTCGCCGTAGGTGACGTTGTTGTTCGCGGTGATGCCGCGTGTGTTCTCCTGCACCTTGTCGAAGACCACCACCACGTCGTAGAGCGCGAAGCCCAGGATCGTGAGGAAGCCGATGATCGTCGACGGGGTGACCTCGAAGCCGACCAGCGAGTAGATGCCGGCGGTGAGGACCAGGTTGGTCAGCAGCGAGGTGATCGCCGCGACCGCCATCCGCCACTCGAAGCGCAGCACCAGGTAGATCGACACCACCGCGATGAAGATCAGCAGACCGAGGAAGGCGCGGGAGGTGACCTGGCTGCCCCACGCCTCGGAGACCTGGCTGCCGCTGATCTGGTCGGCCTGGATGCCGAACTCCTCCGCCATCGCGGCCTTGGCCGCGTTGGCCTGCTCGGCGCTGAGCTGCCCGGTGCGCATCTCGTAGAACTCGCCGCTGGTGCTGCCGACCTTCTGCGCGCTCACCACCTCGACGCCGGGCGCCTCGTCGGCCAGCACTTCGTCGACGGTCTGCTCGGCCCGGTCCAGCGTGCCGACGCTGGCCGGCACCTGGAACGTGTTGCCGCCGGCGAACTCGATGCCGAGCTTGAAGCCGCTGATCGCGAAGCTGAGCACCGCGATCAGGACGAGGACGCCCGCCACGCCGAACCACAGGTTGCGGCGGCCGACGATGTTGAGATCCGCCTCGCCCCGGTAGAGCCGGGCGGCCAGACCGTTCTTAGCCATCTCAGGCCTCCTTGACACGCGGGTTGCGGGCGGTGCCCGACTCGGCCGACCGGGCCGGCAGAGCCCGGCCCAGACCGCTGACCCGCGGCGACAGGAACGCCCGGGTGCGGGCGAACATCGTCATGATCGGGTGGCGGAAGAGGAACACGACGACCAGGTCGAGCACTGTCGCCAGGCCGAGCGCGAAGGCGAAGCCCTTCACCGCGCCGACCGACACGATGTAGAGCACCACCGCCGACATCAGCGTGATCGCGTTCGCCGAGATGATCGTCCGGCGGGCCCGGATCCAGGCGCGCGGCACCGCGCTGCGTGGGCTGCGGCCCTCCCGGATCTCGTCCTTCAATCGTTCGAAGTAGATGACGAACGAGTCCGCCGCGACGCCCAGTGAGACGATCATGCCGGCGATGCCGGCGAGCGTGAGCGTGAAGCCGATCGAACGGCCGAGCACCACGAGCGCGCCGAAGACCAGCAGCGCGGAGAGCACCAGGCTCAGGAAGATGACCGAGCCGAGCAGCCGGTAGTAGAAGAACGAGTAGATGATGACCAGCAGCATGCGGATGCCGGCGGCCAGCAGACCCGCCTTGAGGTGGCTGTCGCCGAGCGTGGCGGTGACGTTCTGCTGCTCCTGCGGCTCGAACGTGACCGGCAGCGCGCCGTAGCGGAGCTGGCTGGCGAGCGCGTTCGCGGTCTTGTTGTCGAAGCTGCCGGTGATCTGCGAGTCACCGGTCAGCACGCCCTGGATCTCCGGGGACGAGACGATCTCGTTGTCCAGGACCACGGCGACCCGGCACTTGCCGTCCTGACCGAGCGCGGTCTGGTCGCAGGCCTGGCCCTCGTTGTTGAACGCCTCGCGGGTCAGCGCGGTCCACTTCTCCTGGCCCTTGCCGGTGAAGTTGAGGCTGACCACCCAGGAGCTGGTCTGGTCGAGCTGGGCGGAGGCGTTCTTGACGTCGGTGCCGAGCACCTTCGCCACGTCGAGCAGGTATTTCGCGCCGGACTCGCAGGCGACCGCCTTCTGCTTCTCGTCCTTGATCGAGGCGGCCGGGCGCTTGTCGAGCTGGGCGCAGGTGATGGTCGGGACGTTGAACTGCATCTCGACCGGCAGGACCGCGACCTCCTGCGGAGTGAGCGTGCCGAACGGCTTGAGCTTGTCGGCGAGCGTCGGGTCGGTGGTGAGGTCGGCCGGGGCCTGCAGGCCCGAGGCGGCGGCCCAGGCGGCCGCGCCGACCTTCTGCTCGACGGCCTTGCGCTGCTGCTCGATGCTCTGCGGCACCGGCTCGGCGCTGGCGCTGGCGCTGGGGGACGCGGCGCTCGGCGAGGCCGACGGGGTGGCCGAGGCGCTGGCGCTCGGGTTCGGGGCCATGCCGCCCTGTCCGCCGGCGCTCGGCGACCCGCTGACCTTGGGGCTCGTGGTCGCCTGCGGCGACGCGCTGCCCGACGGCGCCGGGCTGGCGGTCCCGGACGGAGCGACGCTCGGGGTCGGCGCGGGCGCGGCGGCGGCGCCGCTGCCGTCGGTGGCCTTGAGGACCTTGCGGAAGCGCAGCTCGGCGGCGCTGCCCACGTCGGTCAGGTCCCGGTTCTGGCCGGGCAGGGAGATGACGATGTTGCGGTTGCCCTCGGTGACCACCTCGGCCTCGGCCACGCCGTAGGCGTTGACCCGGCTCTCGATGATCTGGCGCGCCTCCTCGAGGTTGCCGGCGGTCGGCGGCTTGCCGTCCACGGTGTTTGTGGCCTCGAGCGTCAGCCGGGTGCCGCCGACGAGGTCCAGGCCGAGCCGGGGCTCCAGCCGGTCCTTCCAGCCACCGCTGGCGCCGCCCGAGAAGAACACCAAAAGATAGAGGACGACGAAGATGAGCCCGAGCACGGCGAGCTGCCGTCCGGGCCGCATCTGTCCCTGAGGTGGTGCCACGGCTGTCCTGTCTCCCTGTACGGTCGCGCCGCTTCCGCGGCGGCGACAACTGTCGGGCCGGGGGTGTCCGCCCGACTGCTCCGGCGGATCGGCACCGGCCGACGGCACGCCGACCGGGGCACGGCGCGGGGGCGCCGCACGGCCTGGCCGGGTGCCGGCGCCGGGCGCCGACCCCAACTATCCACTTGTACCGATGATTCCGCTGCCCCGTCCGGGGCGGCAGTCACTCCTTGACCGGCTCGGCTTCCTCGCTGATCGTCTCGGCAGCCGGCGCCTCGGCGCGCTTGATCACGCGGGCCACGGCGGGGCGGGCGTACCGGGTCTGCACACCCGGGGCCACCTCCAGCAGGACGGTCTCGTCCTCGACCGCGGTGACAGTGCCGTGCAGGCCGCCGATGGTGACCACCTCGTCGCCCGGGGCCAGGGCGGACTGCATCTGCTCGGCCTCGCGGCGGCGCTTCTGCTGCGGTCGGATCATCATGAAGTACATGACGACGAAGAGCAGAGCGATCATCAGGATCGGCGTCAGACCGCCGGCTCCCCCGCCACTCGCTGCTGCGTAAAGCACGGTGTAGACCTTCCGGTTGGCCTCCGTCCCGGCGCCGGAGGGCGCCGCAGCGGAAGCGGATTCTCACGTCCTGTACAAACCGCGGCGAAGTCTAGTCCCTGCTCCTGAGAAGACCGAATGCGGCACAGATCACGAACGGATCACGGCTGGTCGGTCTGCACCGAGAAGAGATCGGGCCCCGAAGAGGTATCCGCACCAAATGTACCATTCGGCGGGTTGCGGCCCAGATGCCGCCAAGCGGCCTCCGTCGCCACCCGCCCCCGCGGCGTACGCGCCAGCAGGCCGGCCCGCACCAGGAACGGCTCGCAGACCTCCTCGACCGTGTCCGGCTGCTCCCCCACCGCGACCGCCAGCGTGGACAGGCCCACCGGGCCGCCCCGGAACGAGTCGACGAGCGCGGTCAGCACCGCCCGGTCGAGCCGGTCCAGGCCGAGCGCGTCCACGTCGTAGACGGTCAGCGCGGCCCGGGCGGTCTCCAGCGTGACCACGCCGTCGGCCCGCACCTCGGCGTAGTCGCGCACCCGGCGCAGCAGCCGGTTGGCGATACGCGGGGTGCCGCGGGACCGGCCGGCGATCTCGGCCGCGCCGTCAGCGGTGATCGGCACGCCGAGGATCCGGGCCGACCGGTGCAGCAGCGTCTCCAGGTCGGCCGGGGCGTAGAAGTCGAGGTGCGCGACGAAGCCGAAGCGGTCGCGCATCGGCCCGGTCAGCAGGCCGGACCGGGTGGTGGCGCCGACCAGCGTGAACGGCTCCACGTCGAGTGGGATGGCCGTCGCGCCCGGGCCCTTGCCGACCACCACGTCGACGCGGAAGTCCTCCATGGCGCTGTAGAGCAGTTCCTCGGCCGGCTTGGCGATCCGGTGGATCTCGTCGATGAACAGCACGTCGCCCTCGGCGAGGCTGGTCAGGATCGCGGCCAGGTCGCCGGAGCGCTCGATGGCCGGGCCGCTGGTCACCCGGATCCCCGCGCCCAGCTCGGCGGCGACGATGTTGGCCAGGCTGGTCTTGCCCAGGCCGGGCGGACCGGACAGCAGGATGTGGTCCGGCGGCGAGCCACGCCGCATCGCGCCCTGCAGCAGCAGGTCGAGCTGGTCCCGGACGCGGTCCTGGGCGATGAACTCGGCCAGCCGCTTCGGCCGGACGCTCGCCTCCGCGTCCCGCTCGGCGTCTTCGACGTACGCCGAGACCAGGTTCTCCCCGCTCATCGGGTCCGGCCCAGGAGGCGGATCGCCTGCTTGAGCAGGACCGGCACCGGCGGCGTCTCACCGTCCACGGTCTCCGCCACCGCGGCCACCGCCTGCTCGGCCTGGGCGGCCGTCCAGCCCAGCCCGACGAGGGCCTGGCGGACCTGCTCCGGCCAGGCGCCGGCGGTCACCCCGGCCGCGCCGTCGGCGCCCACCGGCACCGGGCCGATCCGGTCGCGCAGCTCCAGCACCAGCCGCTCGGCGCCCTTCTTGCCGATGCCCGGCACCCGGGTCAGCGCCGCGGTGTCGGCGTTGGCGATGGCCTTGCGGACCGCATCAGGCGTGTGCACGGCGAGCACCGCCTGGGCCAGCCGGGGACCGACCCCGCTGGCGGTCTGGAGCAGCTCGAACAGCTGCTTGGCGTCGTCGTCGGCGAAGCCGTAGAGGGTGAGCGAGTCCTCCCGGACGACCAGGCTGGTCGCCAGCCGGGCCGGCTGGCCCACGCGCAGCTCGGCGATCGTGCCGGGGGCGCACTGCACGGCCAGGCCGATGCCGCCCACCTCCACCACCGCGTGATCCGGGCCGGTGGCGGTCACCGTGCCGCGTACGCTCGCGATCATCGCGTCCCTCCTCGTCGGGCCCGCTGCGCGGCCTCGGCCAGCTTGGACCGGGTGCCGCCGCGCCACACGTGACAGATGGCCAGCGCCAGGGCGTCGGCGGCGTCGGCCGGTTTCGGCGGCTCGGGCAGCCGCAGCAGCCGGGTGACCATCGCCGTCATCTGCGCCTTGTCGGCCTGGCCGGAGCCGGTCACCGCCGCCTTCACCTCGCTCGGCGTGTACGTCGTCACCGGCAGCCCGGCCCGGGCCCCGGCGAGCACCGCGACGCCGCTGGCCTGCGCGGTGCCCATCACGGTGCGGACGTTGTGCTGGCTGAACACGCGCTCCACGGCGACCGCGTCCGGGCGGTGCTCGGCGACCAGGTCGGTGAGCGAGCGGTCCAGGTGCAGCAGGCGCAGCGGCAGGTCGTCGGCCGGGTCGGTGTAGACCACGTAGTAGGCCACGAGCGTGCAGGGGCGGCCCGGCACGCCCTCGACCACGCCGACCCCGCACCGGGTCAGCCCCGGGTCGACGCCCAGCACGCGCACGCCGCCTCCTCCCCGAGCCGCCAGCAGTACGTGTGTTCGACACACCCTACTGGTGCCCGCCGACGGCGGGTCGGCCGGACACGCCGGGCGCGGCCGGTGACGCGGCGCACCACACACCCGGGCGGTGGAGTATGTGTCGCCGCCCCATGTGCCAGGGGGCACCCGGCTCGTACGTTCATGCGCCATGACGGCAAAACCCGTGGTGGTCCCCCACGTCGTACACGTCGACCTGACCGGCCGTACCGCGCTGGTCACCGGCGGCGGCAGCGGCATCGGACGCGCCTGCGCCCTGCGCCTGGCGGCGGCCGGCGCGACAGTGGTGGTGCTGGACCGCGACGAGGCGGCGGCCGGGGCGGTGGCCGCCGAGGCCGGTGGCCGGGCGGTCGGGATCGACCTCGCCGACCCGGCGGCGGTGGACCGCCTCGACGTCGGCGCCGACATCGTGGTCAACAACGCCGGCCTGCAGCACGTCTCGCCGGTGCAGGACTTCCCGGTCGAGCGCTTCGAGTACATCCAGCGGGTGATGGTCGAGGCGCCGTTCCTGCTGGTGCGCCGGGCGCTGCCCCGGATGTACGCGAACGGCTGGGGCCGGATCGTCAACATCTCCTCGGTGCACGGGCTGCGCGCCTCGCCGTTCAAGGCCGCGTACGTCTCGGCCAAACACGCGCTGGAGGGCCTGTCCAAGGTGGTCGCGCTGGAGGGCGCCGCGCACGGCGTCACCGCCAACTGCATCAACCCGGCGTACGTGCGGACCGCGCTGGTGGAGAGCCAGATCGCCGACCAGGCGGCCACGCACGGCATCGGCGAGGACGAGGTGGTCGAGAAGATCATGCTGGCCCGGGCGGCGATCAAGCGGCTGATCGAGCCGGAGGAGGTGGCCGAGCTGCTGGCGTACCTGTGCTCCCCGCCGGCCGCGTTCCTCACCGGCGCCTCGATCGCCCTCGACGGGGGCTGGACGGCGAACTAGTGGCGCCGCGCACAATGTCGGTCATGTCGTCGCCGGTCGAGTTCCTGGAGTTGCTGGCGCGCGAGGCCGCCGCGGTCGAGTTCGAGGGTCCGCTGGTGGCCGCGCGCGCCGCCGGGCTGCCCGCCGACCGGCTGGCCGAGCTGGAGCAGGCGAAGGTGGTGGCGCTGCGGGTACGGGCGCTGCTGGCCCGGCGGCGGCGCCGGGAGACCGAGCTGTCCGGCCTCTACGACACCGCGAGCGACCTGGCCGGGCTGCGCGACCTGGACGACGTGCTGCACGCGATCGTGCACCGGGCGCGGATCCTGCTCGGCACCGACGTGGCGTACATGACGCTCAACGACGAGGAGCGCGGCGACACGTACATGCGGGTGACCGACGGCTCGATCTCGGCCCGGTTCCAGCGGCTGCGGCTGGAGCTGGGCGACGGCCTGGGCGGCCTGGTGGCGCAGACCGGCACGCCGTACGTCACCTCGAACTACCAGGAGGACGAGCGGTTCCGGCACACCGGGGAGATCGACGGCGGGGTGGGCGAGGAGGGCCTGGTGGCCATCCTGGGCGTGCCGCTGCGGCTGGGCTCCAGCGTGATCGGCGTGCTGTACGCGGCGAACCGCTCGGCCCGGCCGTTCGCCCGGGAGGAGGTGGCGCTGCTGGTGTCGCTGGCGGCGCACGCGGCGGTGGCGATCGACACCGCGCGGCTGCTGGCCGAGACGCGGGCGGCGCTGGCCGAGCTGTCGGCGGCGAACAGCACGATCCGGGCGCACAGCAGCTCGGTGGAGCGTGCCGCCGCCGCGCACGACCGGATGACCGCGCTGGTGGTGCGCGGCGGCGGGATGGAGGACGTGGCTGCGGCGGTCACCGAGGTTCTCGGCGGCGCGCTGCTGGCGCTTGATGCCGAGGGCCGGCGGCTGGCCCGGGTCGGCGAGATCGAGGAACCGGACCGGGCGGACATCGTGGAGGCGGTCGCCGCGTCGCGTACCGAGGGGCGCAGCGTGCGCCGGGGTCCGCTCTGGTACGCCGCGGTGGTGGCCGGCGCGGAGAACCTGGGCGCGCTGGTGCTGCGCCCGGACGACGAGCTGGTCGACGCCGACCAGCGCATCCTGGAGCGGGCCGCGCTGGTGACCGCGTTGCTGCTGCTGTTCCGCCGCACGGTGGCCGAGGCGGAGGGGCGCGTGCGCGGCGAGCTGCTGGACGACCTGATCGCCCGGCCGCTGCGCGACGCGGACGCGCTGCGGGCGCGGGCCCGCCGCATCGGGGTGGACCTGGACGCGCCGCACGTGCTGGTGGCGGTCGGCGACGACGCGTTCGCCGAGACCGGCTCGGCCCGGCAGCGGGTGCTGTCCTGGGCCACCACGTACGCCTCGACCAGGGGCGGCCTGGCGGCGGCGCGCGACGGGCGGGTGGTGCTGATGCTGCCGGGCCGGGACGCGGGCGGCGCGGCCCGGGCGGTGGCCCGGGACCTGTCGCGGGTGACCGGGCGGCCGGTGACGGCGGGGGCGAGCGGCCCCTCGACCGGGCCGGCGTCGCTCGCAGTCACGTTCGCCGAGGCGGAGCGCTGCCTGTCCGCGCTGGGCGCGCTGGGGCGGGCCGGGCAGGGGGCGAGCACCGCCGAGCTGGGCTTCGTCGGGCTGCTGCTGGGCGCGGTGGGCGACGCCGGGGACCGGGACGTGGCCGGATTCCTCACCGCGACAGTGGGTCCGGTGGTGGACTACGACGCCCGGCGGGGCACGGCGCTGGTGAAGACGCTGGAGGCGTACTTCGGGGTGGGCGGCAGCCTGGCCCGGGCCGCCGAGCAGCTGCACGTGCACGTGAACACGGTCACCCAGCGGCTGGAACGGGTCGGGCAACTGCTCGGCGCGGACTGGCAGCGCCCGGATCGGGCGCTGGAGGTGCAGCTCGCGCTGCGCCTGCACCGGCTGCGCACGCCCACTCGCTGAGCGGCCGGGCACTGCGACCCGGTCTCAGCGGACGCGCAGGCCGTCCAGGACGGTGTCCACGATCCGCTCGGGCACCACCCGCTCGTCCCCGGCGTGCCAGTGCAGCATCCGCTGGGTGAGCATCGGCGCGGTGAGCAGCGCCATGGTCACCTCGATGTCGATGTCGGCGCGGAGTTCGCCGCGCTCGATCGCGCGGCGCAGCACCTCGCGCAACGCCTCGCGGCGCGGCTCGACGATCGCCTCGTACGCCTGCCGGTGCGCCGAGCTGCGGTTCACCTCGGGCACCAGGCACGGCATGATCTTGCGGGCCCGGGGGTCGGCGTGCTGGCCGACGGCGCCGACGAGCAGCACCAGGTCGTCGCGGACGGAACGGCCGGCGCAGTGCGGCGCGGGCCCCTTGAGCGTGCGCAGCGCGTCCAGCAGCAGCGCGTCCTTACCCGGCCAGCGGCGGTAGATGGTGGCCTTGCCGACTCCGGCGCGGGCCGCGATCGCCTCGATGCTCAGCGACTCGACGCTGTTGCCCTCGGCCAGCAGGTCGAGTGTGGCGTCCACGATCGCCTCGTCCGCGCGGGTGCTCCGCGGTCGTCCGGGCGACCGCGGAGCATCCGCCGTGGAAGTCATGTCAGACATTGTCCACGAACCTACGCGGCCCCGGCCAGCTCCCGGTCCGTGGCGGGGGTCGCACCACCGGCGGCGGCGACCGGCCGGCCGGGCATCCAGCGCAGCACGATGACGAGGCCGAGCGCGGCCACCACCGCCGAGACGCCGGCGGCCCAGTGCATGGCCGAGACGAAGGAGTCGTTCGCCGCGTCGATGAGTCGCGGCGCGGCCGGGCCGAGCCGGTCGGCGACCGCGTACGCCCCGGAGACCGACTCGCGGGCCGCGTCGCGTACCGGCGCGGGCAGGGCGGCCACCGCCGGGGCGACCTGGTCGCGGTAGACGGCGGAGAGCACCGAGCCGAGCACCGCCACGCCGAGCGCGCCGGCGACCTGCCGCACGGTGTTGCTGACCGCCGACCCGACGCCGGCCTTCTCCCGGGGCAGCGACGACATGATCGACTCGGTGGCCGGGGGCATGATGTTGGCCATGCCGGCGCCCTGGAGGAAGCCGAGCGCCGAGAAGATCCAGATCGGGGTGTCCGCGTCGATGAAGACGAACGCGCCCAGCGCGGTGGCGGTGAGCAGCAGTCCGACCGCCGCCACCGACCGGCCGCCGTAGCGGCGGACCATCGCCGCGCTGCGCGGGGCGAAGATCAGCTGGGCCACCGCGAACGGCAGGAACAGCAGGCCGCTCTCCAGCGGGCTGTAGCCGCGGACGAGCTGCAGGTAGAACGCGCCGAAGAACATCACGCCCATGGCGGCGAAGAAGACCAGCCCGACCAGCGCCACCGGGGCGGCGAAGCGGGGCACCCGGAACAGCCGTACGTCCAGCGACGGGTGGTCGCTGCGCAGCTCGTGGGCGATGAACCAGCCGAGCACCGCGAGACCGCCCAGCACCGCTACCCACACCTGCGGCCGGTCGAAGCCGTGCTCGCCGCCGTCGATGATGCCGTACGTGAGCGCGACCAGGCCGACCACCGACAGCAGCACTCCGGGCACGTCGACCCGGCCGGGCTTCGGGTCGCGGGACTCCGGCACCAGGGCCGCGACCAGCACCACGCCGAGCGCCACCACCGGCACGTTGATCAGGAAGACCGAGCCCCACCAGAAGCGCTCCAGCAGCGCGCCGCCGAGCACCGGGCCGATCGCCACGCCGAGGCCGACCGCGCCGGCCCAGACGCCGATCGCCTTGGCCCGCTCACGCGGGTCGAAGACGTTGGAGATGATCGAGAGCGTCACCGGCATGATGGCCGCGCCGCCGACGCCCATGAGCGCGCGGGCCGCGATGAGCTGGGCCGGGTCCTGCGCGTACGCGGACAGCAGCGAGGCCAGCCCGAACAGCGCCAGGCCCAGGACCAGGAAGCGGCGGCGGCCGAGCCGGTCACCGAGCACGCCGAAGGTGAACAGCAGCCCGGCGAAGACGAGCGTGTAGGAGTTGATCGCCCATTCCAGCTCGCCCTGGGTGGCGCCGAGGCCGTGCACCGGGTCGGCGAGGGTGCGCAGCGCGACGTTGAGGATGGTGTTGTCGAGGACGACCACGAGGAGGCTGATCACCAGCACCCCGAGGATCGCCCACCTCCTCGGGTGTCCGGTGTTCCCGTGTGGTTCCACTGCAGGTTCTCCCCCCGGCTCCCCCGCGTCGAAATACGATACGGGCCAGACTCGTAACGGTGACGAGCGTAGGCGCGAGGATTTCGATACGGAACCGGTTCGTATCGAATGTGTGCCAGGTCACTTCTCGGCGTCAGGTGGCGCTACGCAGGCAGGCCAGCGTGGCCTCGCCGAGCGTGGTGAGGCGCTGCGGCACGGCCGAGGTGGGCGGGAACGGCTCGATCCAACCCGGGCCGGCAGCGAGCACCCGTACCCCCGGCAGGTCCCGCCGCAGGCGGACCAGGCGGTACGCGCGGCCGGTCACCGGGGTCTGCGACCAGACCACCACCACCCGCGGACGGACCCGCGCCGCCGCGCTGGCCAGCGCCGACCAGGGCAGGGCCGGGCCGAGGTGCAGCGCGCCGCGCCCGCGCTCGCGCAGCGCCGCGGCGAGCGCGTGCAGCCCGAGGCAGTGCGTCTCGTGCTCGGCGCCGGCCAGCAGCACACCCTGGGCGGGCAGCGGCCGGGTCGGCTCGCGGCCGAACACGTCCAGCCCGACCCGCAGCCCCTCGGAGAGGGCGTGCTCCATCGCGATCTCGGCGGCGCTGTCGCCGCGCAGCGAGCCCAGCAGCGGCAGGCAGACCTGTTCCCAGGCGGGCACCACGCCGGCCTCGGCGGCCAGGTCGAGCAGCAGCCCGGCGACCTGGTTGTCGTCCAGGTCCTCGGCGGCGGCGGTCAGCCGTTTGCGGGCCGTCTCGGCGGCCCCGGCCGGCATGTTCTCGGTCAGCAACGGACGCACCCCCGGGTAGCTCTCCTACCCAGGGGTTCGCTCGCACCGGCCGATCCGGATGCGCCGACGGTGGATCCGGATCGGCCGGTCAGTCCGGGAAGGTCACCACCCAGCGGGCGCCCTCGCCACGGGACAGCCGCTCCAGTGCCTCGGGCGCCTCCGCCAGCGGCACCGTGCCGCTCACCAGCGGGCCGAGGTCGAGATCACCGGCGGCGAGCGCGGCGGCCAGCTCCGGCACCTCCCGGTCCGGGTCGGTCGAGCCGTACACCGAGGAGCGCAGCGTGCGGGCGGAGTGGAAGATGTCCAGCGCGGAGAGGCTGAGCATGTCGTCCTTGCCGCCCATGCCGACCACGGTGACCGCTCCCCCGCGCCGCGTCGCCCGCCAGGCGGCGCGGATGGTGGCGGACCGGCCGACGCACTCGAAGGCGTGGTCCACGCCGCGCCCGTCGGTGCGCGCCCGGATCTGCTTGCCCAGCGTGTCGTCGGAGCGCAGGAAGTCGGTGGCCCCGGCCGCGAGCGCCAGGTCCCGCTTCGCCTCCACCACGTCCACGGCGAGGATCGGCGACGCGCCGGCCCGCCGCGCAGCGGTCAGCACGGCCAGGCCCACCCCGCCGAGCCCGATCACCGCTACCGACTCGCCGGGCGCGACCCGCGCGGTGTTGCGGACCGCGCCGACGCCGGTGAGCACCGCGCAGCCCAGCACGGCGGCCTGCTCCGGCGGCAGCC
The DNA here is from genome assembly GCF_002926165.1 of Micromonospora chalcea. Classification (GTDB taxonomy): domain Bacteria; phylum Actinomycetota; class Actinomycetes; order Mycobacteriales; family Micromonosporaceae; genus Micromonospora; species Micromonospora chalcea. The sequence goes on from NZ_MAGP01000150.1 coordinate 32,769, forward strand.
CGGCCGGCACCGGTACGGCGGCGCGCTGCGGCACGACCACCTCCTCGGCGAGCGCGCCGAGCCCGAGCGTGACCGCGAGGGGCTCACCGGCGGCCGTCTCCCCCCGGGGTGTCGACGGGTTGGGGTTGGCCGCGCAGAGCCACGGCTCACCGTGCCGGCAGTGCCAGCAGTCCCGGCAGGCCGGCGCCCAGTTGAGCACCACGGGCGTGCCGACCGCGATCGTCGTGTCCGGCCCGGCCTCGGCCACCACGCCGGTCGCCTCATGACCCAGCACCAGCGGGTACGCGGGCGCCAGCGTGCCGTCCACCATGGCCAGGTCGGAGTGGCAGATGCCGGCGGCGCGGATGCGTACCCGCAGCTCGCCCGGGCCGGGCGCGGGCAGGCGTACCTCCTCGACCGCCGGGGTCTCGCCCCGGCCGCGTACCACCAGCGCCCTCACCGCTGGATCGCCTTCAGCTCGGTGAACTCCTCCACGCCGTACGCGCCCAGTTCCCGGCCCAGGCCGGACTGCTTGTAGCCGCCGAACGGGGCGAGCGGGTTGAACGCGCCGCCGTTGACGTCCACCTGACCGGTACGCATCCGCCGGGCCACCGCCAGCGCCGCGTCGGGGTCGGCGGACCAGACCGCGCCGGCCAGCCCGTACCGGGAGTTGTTGGCGATGGCGACCGCCTCGTCGGTGTCGGCGAACGGGATCACCGCGAGCACCGGGCCGAACACCTCCTCCTGGGCGAGCGCGCTGTCCGGGTGCACGTCGGCGAAGACGGTGGGCGCGACGAAGTGCCCCTGCGGCGGCAGCGGCGCGTCCGGTCCGCCGGCGACGAGCCGGGCGCCGTCGGCGAGCGCCCGGTCCACGTGGTCGCGTACCCGCCGGGCCTGCGCGGCGGAGGCGAGCGGGCCCAGCCGGGTGGCCGGGTCGAAGGGGTCGCCGAGCCGGTAGCCGGCCACCGCCGCCGCGACCAGGTCCAGGGCCTCGTCGTAGCGGTCGCGGTGTACGAGCATCCGGGTCCAGGCGGTGCAGGTCTGCCCGGAGTTGAGCAGCGCGTTGCCGACGCCGACCTTGACCGCGGTGGGCAGATCGGCGTCGGCCAGGACGATGTTCGCGGACTTGCCGCCGAGTTCCAGCGACACCCGGGCGATCCGCTCGGCGGCCAGGTGGGCGATGCGCCGGCCGGTGGCGGTGGAGCCGGTGAACGAGACCAGGTCGACGTCGGGGTGCGCGGCCAGCGCCTCGCCGACCACCGGGCCGGTGCCGGGCACCAGGTTCACCACGCCGGGCGGCAGGCCGGCGTCGGTGATCGCGTCGAACAGCAGGTACGCGGTGAGCGGCGTCAGCTCGCTGGGCTTGAGCACCACTGTGCACCCGGCGGCGAGCGCGGGCGCGACCTTCGCGACCACCTGGTGCAGCGGGTAGTTCCACGGGGTGATCGCGCCGACCACGCCGACCGGCTCGCGGACGACGAGCGAGTTGCCGACCGTGTGCTCGGCGGCCGGGCGGGCGGCCAGGTCGACCATGCTCCGCAGCACTTTGAGCGGCAGCCCGGCCTGGACGCGGGTGGCGAGCTTGAGCGGGGTGCCCAGCTCGGTGGCCACGGTGCGGGCGATCTCGTCGGCGCGCGCGGCGAGCGCGGTGTGCAGCCGGTCCAGGTGCGCGGCCCGCTGCTCGGGGGCGGTTGCGGCCCAGCCGGGGAACGCGGCGCGGGCGGCGGCGACCGCGCGGTCCACGTCGGCCGGCGTACCGGCCGGCACCTCGCCGATGATGCTCGCGGTGGCCGGGTTCTCCACCGGGACGGTGTCGTCCGACGACGGGTCGGCCCAGTCACCGGCGATGTGCAGGTGGCGGCGCGTCAGCAGGGCGGGCGGGGCGGCGGCGAGATCCATGGCGTCCTTCGGGGGCGGCGGTGGAAACTAGCGGTGGGAGTTTGGACGCTACTCCGGACCGCCGACCCGTTCCAGCGGGGCGACGGTGGCCGCGTACTCGGCGGCGAGGCCGTGCAGCAGCGCGTCCAGGCCGAGCGCGAACGCCCCCTCGTCCACGCTGCGCTGGTGGCCGGCGAGGCGGTGCGCCTGGTTGAGGTGCGGGTGCGCGGCGTAGAGCGAGGGGTCCTCGACGAAGCCGCGGGCGAACGAGCCGAGCGCGGACCCGGCCACGAAGTAGCGCATCGCGGCACCGATGTGGGTGGCCCGCGCGGGCGGCCAGCCGGCCCGGACCAGCGCGCCGTAGACCGCGTCGGCCATGGCGAGCGCGGCCGGACGGCGGCCCGGCCCCTGCGCCAGGTACGGCACGATGTTCGGGTGCGCGGCCAGCGCGGCCCGGTACGAGCGCGCCCAGCGGCCGAGCGCGTCGAGCCACTCGTACTCGTCGAAGACGCCGATGTCCACGGTCGCCGCGACGCCGTCGGCCACCGCGTCGAGGATCTCCTCCTTGGTGGCGAAGTGGTTGTAGAGCGAGGGGCCGCGTACGCCCAGCGCGGCGGCGAGCCGCCGGGTGGAGAGCGCGTCCAGCCCGTCGGCGTCGATCAGCGCCAGCGCGGTCTCGACGATCCGGTCGCGGGTGAGCAGGGCCTGTCGGGGTCGGGGCACCTGATCATCATCCTCCTTTCGACATCGGGTCTGGACGCGGGAAAACTTCCAGCGCTAGTTTATAGCCAGTCGACCTGAGGGGGAACCGTGGACTTCGCACTGTCCGACGAGGAACGCGCGATCCGGGACACCGTTCGCACGTTCGTCACCCGCGAGGTGATGCCGCTGGAGGCGGAGGTGCTGCGCCGCGAGCGCGCCCACCAGCCCGGCCTCGACCGCTCCGAGCTGCGCGAACTGCAGCTCAAGGCGAAGAAGTTCGGCTTCTGGGGGCTGGCCACCCCGGAGGAGTACGGCGGCATGGCGCTGCCGGCGGTCATGCAGTCGCTGATCTGGACCGAGCTGGGCCGCACCTTCGTGCCGTTCCGGTTCGGCGGCGAAGCCGACAACATCCTGTTCCACGCCACCGAGGAGCAGAAGCGCGAGTTCCTCATCCCCACCATCGAGGGGGAACGGATCTCCTGCTTCGCCATCACCGAGCCCGGCGCGGGCTCCGACGCGGCGAACATCAAGCTGCGCGCCCGCCGCGACGGCGACGACTGGATCCTCGACGGCGAGAAGACGTTCATCACCAACGGCAACGACGCCGACTTCGCCATCGTGGTCGCCGTGACCGACCCGGAGAAGGGCGCCCGCCGCGGCGGCGCCACCGCGTTCCTGGTGGACCGCGCGATGGGCTGGCGCTCGGAGTTCATCCAGACCATGGGCGAGGGCGGCCCGGCCTCGCTGATCTTCGACGGCGTACGGGTGCCGCACCGCAACATCCTCGGCGAGATCGGTCAGGGCTTCACGCTCGGCATGGAGTGGATCGGCAAGGGCCGCTACACCATCCCGTCGCACGCCGTCGGCATCGCCGAACGAGTGCTCCAGATGGCGATCGACCACGCCAACACGCGCGAGACGTTCGGCGCGCCGATCGCCACCAACCAGGCCATCCAGTGGATGATCGCCGACTCGGAGACCGAACTGGAGGCGGCCCGCTGGCTGATCCTGCGCTCGGCCTGGACGGTCGACCAGGGCCTCGACCCCCGGCACGCCTCCTCGATGGGCAAGCTCTACGGCGCCGGCATGGTCAACCGGGTGGTGGACCGCGCGCTGCAGATCCACGGCGGCATGGGCTACACCCGCGAGCTGCCGATCGAACGCTGGTACCGGCAGGTCCGGCTCTACCGGATCTTCGAGGGCACCGACGAGATGCAGCGGCTGATCATCTCCCGGGACCTGCTACGCGGCTACACGAAGATCGGCGGCCACCTGGCCTGAGCGGCCTGAGCGGCCTGAGTGGCCTGGGCGGTCGCCGGGCCGAGCCGTCAGCCGGTCAGCGCCTCGACCGCCCGGTCCACGTCCTCCTCGGTCGTGTACAGGTGGAACGAGGCGCGGACCCGGCCCGCCCGGTGGGCCGCGCGCACCCCGGCGCGGGCCAGCCGTTCCTGCGCGTCCGGCACGTCCACGGAGACGATCGCGCTGTCGCCGGGCGGGCGGCCCAGCCCGGTCAGGAACCGGTTGGCCAGCCCCACGTCGTACGCGCGCACCTCCTCCGGATCGAGGTCGGCGAGCAGCTCCAGCGCGGGCGCGGCCCCGACGTAGCACAGCCAGGACGGGGAGATGTCGAAGCGCCGGGCGTCGTCGGCCAGGCGCAGCGGCAGTCCGTAGTAGGAGGCGTGCGGGTCCTTGCCCGCGAACCACCCGGCCGCGTCCGGGCGAATCCGCTCGCGCAGCTCCGGCGCCAGGTAGGCGAAGGCCGCGCCGCGCGGCGCCATCAACCACTTGTACGCCCCGACCACCACCGCGTCCGCCCGGTCCGCGGCGAACGGCAGCCACCCGCACGCCTGCGTGGCGTCGACCACCACGACGGCGCCGTGCGCCCGGGCCGCCGCGACGATCTCGTCGTACGGGGCCACGACGCCGTCGGCGGACTGCACCACGCTGAACGCCACCAGGTCGGTGCCGGCGTCGATCGCGTCGACCAGGCCGGCCAGCGGCACGGTGCGGACCCGCACCCCGCGCTCCTGCTGGACGAGCCAGGGGAACAGGATCGAGGTGAACTCGCTCTCGGGCACCACCACAGTCGCACCCTCCGGCAGGCTCGCCGCGATCGGCGCGACCAGCTGCGACACGGCGGAACCGATGCTCACGTCGGCGGCGTCCACGCCGGTCAGCCGGGCGAACGCGGCCCGGGACCGGTCCACCGACTCGTCCCACACCTCGAACGACACCCGTCCGCCCCGCCAGTCGGCGAGCACCCGCTGCACGGCGTCCCACACCGGCTCGGGCGGCAGCCCGTAGGTGGCGGTGTTCAACCAGCCCGGTTCCGGCTGCCACAACTTCCGTGCCTGCTCCAGCTCCATGCCCCCGACGCTAACCACCCCCAC
>NZ_MAGP01000151.1 GCF_002926165.1 Micromonospora chalcea
GGGGGGGGGGGGGGGGGGGGGGGTGGAGCGGGCGGGGGTCAGTCGGTGAGGAGGATGCCGGTCAGGAGGACGCCTCGGGCCAGGTTGAGGACCTCGTCGCAGCCCGGGTAGCCGACCCGGGCCAGCGCGCCGGAACCGGTACGGCCGAACAGGTACGGGGCGAGGCTGTACGGGACGTCGGCGGTGACCGTCTCACCGGTCTCGATCTGCACGAAGTCCATCGCCACCCGGTCCGCCTCGTGGTAGCGCTGCAGGATGTTGCCGCCCTCGGCGATCGCCGCGCGCACCCCGTCCGCCCACGCGACAGCCGTCATCTCGCGGCCGATCAGCACTCCATGCCCGGCCGATCCGCCGGCCGGCTTGGCCACCAGGTCGGCCTGTTCGGCCAGCGCCCGGTCGAGCTGGTCGGCGGTGAGCGCGACGGTGTGCGGCACGTACCGGCGGATCAGCGTCCGGTCGTCCTCCGGCAGCAGGTCCAGGTCCTCCCAGAGCCAGGCGTAGTTGAGCTTGTTGCTGAGCAGCCAGGCGGCGCTGCTGACGAACATCGGCAGCGTGCCGGCGGCGAGCGCGCCGGCGACCGCGTCCAGGCCGGGGCTGGGGGTGACCCGGTTCGGCACGAACAGCCGGAACAGGGCGTCCACCGGGGCGCCGCCGACGACCAGGCGGCTCTGCGCGTCCAGGCCGGCGGTGGCGACCGGGGCGACGTCCAGGTCGATGCCGAACGGGCGGGCCTGGTCGATCAGCGGGGACAGGATCCGGATGAACGTCTCCGGGTCGTCCAGTCCCGGGTAGTCGGCGTCGAAGTCCATCAGCAGCGCCACCCGCGCGCCGTCGGCCAGGCCGAGCGTGTCCCGGATGGCGGCGAACCGCTGGTCCAGCAGGGACGGCGCGGGCCGCGCGCCGTCGAGCAGGTCATGGGTACGGTACAGCTCGGCGTACCGCTGGATGACGGTGTCGGCGTCGAAGCCGCCGCCGAGGCTGCTGTCGATGTTGTACTCGACGATGCACGGCACGCCGCCGGAGAACAGCACGTCCGGCCGGTACGCGGCGAGCAGCCCCTCGTGCAGTTCCTCGTCCGGGTCGAGCAGCCGGGTTTCCCCCTCCGGCACGTCGAGGAGCCGTTGCAGCTCACCGGCGGTGCGCGCGCGACGCCGGCAGGCTTCCAGGATGAGCTGGGCGATGCGGTCGCAGACCTCGTTCAGCTCGCCGAACGCGTCGGCGGTGAAGACGGGCGGGCGGGCCAGCCGCCACTGCTTGTTGTACGTGGCCCGGCCGTGGAAGATCTTCTCCCAGGCCGCGGCGCCGGTGGTCACCATCGCGGTACGGGTGGACTCGGGCAGGTCGGTCCACGCCTGGCCGAGTGGCGGCCACGTGTAGTTCGGGTCCATCGTTCATCCGTCCTTGAGGGTCAGTTGGATGGCGGCGGTGAGTTGGTCGCGGCCGGGTTGCACGGCCCGGTCCAGGGCCGGGGCGAAGGGCAGCACGGCACCGTCGGGGCGGGTGACCCGCCGGGGTGGCGCGGCCAGCCGGACCCGCTCGACCACGGTGGCGATGATCTCCCCGGCGATGCCGCAGGAGCGGTTGCCGTCGTCGACTACCACCAGCCGCCCGGTGCGGCTCACCGACTCGAACAGGCCGTCCCAGTCGAAGGGGTAGAGCGTGCGGGGGTCGAAGACCTCCACCGACGCCTGCCCGGCGAGTTCCTCGGCGACGGCGAGCGCGTCGTGCACCAGGTGCCCGACGGCCACCACCGTCACGTCGGCGCCGGGGCGGCGGACGATCCCGCGGCCCAGCGGCACCGGCGTCAGGTCGGTGACGTCGGCGCGCAGGTCCAGCGCGCCGGCCGGGGCGAAGACCACCACCGGGTCGTCGCAGCGGATCGCGGAGACCAGCAGCCCGTACGCGTCGGCCGGGGTGGCCGGTACGACTGTGGTCACCCCGACGTGGGCGAACAACGCGTACGGGTGGTCGGAGTGCTGCCCGGCCCAGCCGGTGCGGGAGCCGGAGCCGGGCACCACGTAGGTGACCGGCACCGCGCACTGGCCGCCGGTCATCAGCGGGAACTTGTGCGCGTGGTTGACGATCTGTTCGAAGACGAGGAACAGCAGCGACGGGATCTGGAACTCCACCACCGGGCGGGCCCCGGCCAGCGCCGCGCCGGTGGCGAAGCTGGTGAACGCCTGCTCGGACAGCGGGGTGTCGCGTACGCGTTCCGGGCCGAACTTCTTCAGCAGGCCGGTGGTGACGTTCGCGGCGGCCACCCGGATGTCCTCGCCGAGCACCACGACCGACTCGTCGCGGGCCATCTCGTCGGCGAGCGCCCGGGTGAGCGCCCTGCGGTAGGAGAGCCGGGGCATCAGCCACCTCCGGTCCGGGCGGTGAGCCCGCTGGCGTACAGGTGGTCCAGGGCTGTCGCCGGGTCGGGGTGCGGACCGGCGAGCGCGTATTCGACGGCGGCGTCCAGTTCCGCCTCGACGGCGGCGTCCACCTCGGCCCGTACCGCCGGGTCGAGTCGCGCTCCGGCGATGTCGACGGGATCGCGGGACCGGCCCTCGGCCACCTCTTCCGGCGGCCGGTAGTCGAGGCGTACCTGATGTTCGAACGTGTGGTGGGCGTCGAAGCGGTAGGTGCGGGCCTCGACCAGCTCGGGGCCGCCGCCGGCGCGCATCCGCGCGACGGCGGCGGCGGTGACCTCGCGTACCGCTTCGGGGTCCTGCCCGTCGACGGCGACCGCCGGCATGCCGAAGGCGGCGGCCCGCCCGGCGATGGTGCCGGCGACCGCGCCCTCGACCGGCATGGTGGTGGCGTAGCCGTTGTTCTCGCAGACGAACAGCACCGGCACCCGCCAGAGCGCGGCCAGGTTGAACGCCTCCAGGAGCATGCCCTCGTTGACCGCGCCGTCGCCGAAGAAGGTGACGCCGACGATGTCGGCGCCGCGCCGCCGGCGCTCCCACACCGCTCCGGTGAGGATCGCGCCGGCGGCTCCGACGATGGCGTTGGCGCCGAGGACGCCGACGCCGAAGTCGGCGGCGTGCATCGACCCGCCCCGGCCCCGGTTGAGCCCGGTGACCCGGCCGCACAGCTCGGCCAGCATCCGGGCCGGGTCGGCGCCCTTGGCGAGCACGTGCCCGTGCCCGCGGTGGGTGCCGGTGACCAGGTCCTCGCGGTCCAGCGCCGCGCAGACGCCGGCGGCGATCCCCTCCTGACCGAGGTACGGGTGGATGCCACCGACGATCTGTCCGGCGCGGACCAGCTCGATCGCGCGCTCCTCGAAGCGGCGGATCAGCCGGACCGTCCGGTAGAGCCGGAGCGGGTCGGAGCCGGTCACGCCGGACGGCCCTCCTTGACGGCGGCGAGGATGTCGTCCCAGAGTCGGGCGCGGGCGGTCAGCGCGGCGTTGACCGTGTCGGCGCACTCCTGCCACTTGGTGTCGTCGTCGCCGCACAGGTCGGCCAGCATCTGCATGGCCATCGGGGTGTGCTGCTCGCCGTCGACCTCGATGTGCCGCTCCAGGTAGTCGACGAACTTGTTGAGCCGGTTGCTGCGTTCGTTGACGGCGACGACCTGGGTGAACATCTCCGGGATGAGGTCCTCGCGGCCGAACGCGAACGCCGCGGCCTGGCAGTGCACCGGGGTGGTCTCGATGATCCGCCAGGTGGTGCCGGCGAACGCGGCCGACGCCGCGGGTACGCCCGCCGCGCCGAGCGCCTCGGTGACCGGCGTGCCGTCGGGCAGCAGGTCGACGAGCTTGTTCACGGCCGTGGTGTCGGCGCCGGCCTCGGTCATGCCCTGCACGTACAGCTCGAAGTGGCTGATGTAGCCGTCGCCCAGCTCGTCGCTCTCCTCGACCATGACGATGTCGTTGATCAGGCGGCGGCTGCCGGTCGGGCCGGTCGGGATCCACGGCACCGTGACGCAGGTGAGCTGCCGCTGCAGCGACTTCAGCAGGGACATGAAGTCCCAGACCGCGAAGACATGGTGCTCCATGAACGTGACGAGCGCGTCGTGGGTGTCGAGGTTGGCGTAGAGCGGGTGCTTGACCACCACGTCGCGGCGCTCGGTCACCGCCCGCTCGAGTCGCTCGATGCCCGGGTGCGTCTTACCCCAGTCGTACCGTGACATTGTCAGCCTCCCTGCTGGGCGCGGTCGCGCCAGATGACCGGGCAGTAATCGGGGTCCGCGTAGTCCGGCCGGCCCTCGTGGGTGCGGCGGACCAGCACGTCGTGGTTGTACGCGGCGAGCGTGCCGTCGGAGAGCGGATACTCCCGCCAGGCGTTGTCGCCGTCCTGCAGGTGCAGCGAGATGGCCCGGCGGGGCCGTCCGCTGACGTTCGCACCGCTGCCGTGGTAGGTGCGGCAGTGGTGGAAACTCATGTGTCCCTTGGGGATCACCATGGGGATCTTGCGGATCGTCGCCCCGTTGTACGCCGCGTTCTCGGCGAGCATGACTTCGAGCTGGTCGCGGTCCCGGTCGGCGAAGTGCCGCACCACCGTGTCGTCGGCGCCGATCTCCCGCCAGCGGTGGGAGCCGTCGACCATGGTGATGGTGCCCATCTCCTCGCCGCAGTCGTGGAACGGGATGAACGCGGTGAGCATGTTCTCCGACGACGAGGACGCCCAGTAGTGCTTGTCGAAGTGCCAGGGCACGATGTTCGACGGCTCACCGGCGATCGGCGGCTTCCAGATCAGCGTGGACTGGAAGATGCGGATCTCGGTGGCCTGCGCCAGCCGGGCGGCGACCGCCCCGATCAGCGGTTTGCGCAGGATGCGCGCGATGCCGTCGTGTTCGTGGTGCACGTAGTCGTTGTGCCGCTGCACGTCGCCCTTGGCCGGCTCCCAGTAGGCCAGCTTCGGCGGCCGGACCGGCAGCCGCCGGTCGCGTTCCCCGGCGTAGTAGCTGTCGGTGGCGGCGACCAGCTCGTCCACCTCGTCGTCGGTGAGCAGCTTCTTCGACAGGTACCAGCCGTGCTCGGCGTAGTGCCGGACGTCCTCGTCGGAGGGAAGCAGCGCCTCCTCCTCGGCGGTCAGCCCGGGATCGATGGTGGTCATGCCCCTACCCCTCCGGCCGCGGCAGCAGGGGTCGCCCCCGCCGCGGCCAGCTCGCGTTCCTTGGCCTCGTAGAGCGCCTTGATGTTGCCGCTGCCGAAGGTGCGCGCCCCGCGCCGCTCGATGAGTTCGAGGAAGAGGGTGCGGCGCACGTGCATCGACTCGGTGAAGATCTGCAGCAGCTGCCCGTCGTGGTCGGAGTCGACCAGGATGCTCAGCTCGCGCAGCCGGTCCACCGGCGCGTCGAGGCGGCCGACCCGCTGCTCCAGGCCGTCGTAGTAGGCGCCGGGCGTGCTGGCGAACCGCACCCCGCGCCCGGCGAGCGCGCCGACGGCGGTGACGATGTCGTCGGTGCGCAGCCCCAGGTGCTGCACTCCGGCGCCGGCGTGCCAGCGCAGGAAGTCCTCGATCTGGCCGGGCCGGGCGCTCGTGTCCGGCTCCAGCAGCACCAGCGTGACCTTCCCCGACGGGCTCTGCACCACCTTGGAGTTCATCGCCTGACCGGCGACCTCGATGTGCTCGGTGAAGATGTCGGCGAAGCCGAACACCTTCTCGTAGTGCGCGACGATCTCGTCGAGTTGCCCCGGCGGTACGCAGACGGCCAGGTGGTCCACCTCGGCCAGCAGCTCGTCGCCGTCCGGCGCGGCCACCGGCTCGATCGCCCCGGGCAGGAACACCTCCGGGTCGCCGCGCCGCTCGACCAGGCGGTGCACCACGTCGCCGAAGCCGCCGACCTCGGCGACCACGACCTCGGCGTCCGCGCCGGTGAAGGTGCGCGGCGGGCTCAGCGGTGTCGCGCCGCGTTCCACCAGTTCCGCGTACGCCCCGGCGGCGTCGTCGACGGCGAGCGCCACCACGGCGATGCCGTCGCCGTGCCGGTGCACGTACGTGGCCGCCGGGTGCTCGGCGGACAGCCCGTGGGTCAGCAGCAGCCGGATGCCGGCCTGGGCCAGCAGCAGCGAACGCTGCCCGTCCAGCCCGGTCTCCGGCCCGCCCTGCCCGCGCAGCCGGAAACCGACGGCGTTGTCGAAGTAGAAGGCCGCCTGCCGGGCGTCTCCCACGTACAGTTCGAGATGGTCTATCCCGTTGATGGTCATGGGCTTCCCCTGTTCCCCCCGTGATCGCGACCCGGACGGACGCCCGGGACTGGAGTCCGGTCAGCCGGCGGCCGGGGTGGCGGCCCGGCGGGCCGGCCCGGAGAGCCGGCGCAGGAGCAGACTGACGTTCTGGCCGCCGAACCCGAACGAGTTCGTCAGCGCGTGGTCGGCCCGGGTGGGCCGGGGCACGGCGCGGACGTGGTCCGCCTCGCACTCCGGGTCCGGGTCGTCCAGGTGGTAGGTGGGCGGCAGCAGGCCACTGTCGAGCGCCAGCGCGGTGGCGGCGGCCTCCAGCACCCCTGATGCGCCGAGCAGGTGCCCGGTGAGCGCCTTGGTGGAGCTGACCGGGACGCCGCCGAGGCCGAACACCTCGGCCAGCGCGATCGTCTCGGCGACGTCACCGAGCTTGGTGCCGGTGCCGTGCGCGTTGACGTACCCGACGTCGCCCGGCCCGATCCCGCCGGCGGCGAGCGCCCGGCGCATGCACGCGGCCGCTCCCGCGCCGTCCGGGCGCGGCGCGGTCGGGTGGTACGCGTCGGTGTTCGCCCCGAAACCGGCGACCTCGGCGTAGCCGCGCACGCCCCGACCGTCGGCGTGCCCGGCGCGCTCCAGCACCAGCAGCGCCGCGCCCTCGGCCAGCACGAACCCGTTGCGCCGCTTGTCGAACGGGCGGCTCGCCTCGGTGGGTTCGTCCCAGCCCCGGGCCAGCGCCCGGGCGTTGCCGAACGTGTCGGCGAACGTGGGAAACAGCGGCGCCTCGCTCGCCCCGCACACCACCACGTCGGCCTCGCCGGAGCGGATGAGGCGTACCCCGTCGGCGACCGCCTGGGCGCCGGAGGCGCAGGCCGTGCCGACCGACGAGCTGTAACCGCGGATGCCGTGCGCGATGGCGATCCGCGCCGACGGCATGTTCGGCAGGATGCCGGTGAGCAGGTACGGGCTGACCGCCGCCCGGCCCCGGGCGGCCCGCGCCAGCACCTGCCCCTCCAGCGTGGACATCCCGCCGACACCGCCGACGATCACCGCGATGCGCTCCGGGTCGACGTCGCGGCCCACCTCGATGCCCGCGTCGGCGAGCGCCTCGGCGGCGGTGATCAGGGCCAGCAGCACCACCCGGTCGAGCACCTTCGTCTCCGGTCCGGAGGCGACGCTGCGCGGGTCGATGTCCGGCAGCACGCCGGCCACCTCCAGGCTGCCCGCCGCCGGGTGTCCCTCGGGCGGCCGGCGCAACCCGGAGCGGCCGGTGAGCAGCGCGTCGAACGTGTCCGCCACGCCGCGCCCCGCCGGGGTGAACAGGCCCATGCCGGTGACGACGGCGGTCACGACGGCGCCTCGGTCAGATAGCGCTCGCGCAGCGCCACCTTGCGTACCTTGCCGGTGACGGTGACCGGGATGTCGTCGGCGCGCACCGGGACGATCCGGCGCAGCGTGGCGCCCACGTCCGGGCCCAGCGCGGTACGGATCCGCTCGGTGCGGTCCGCGTCCGGGTCGGCGCCTGCGGCCAGTTCCAGCAGCACGTCGGTGGTGACCGTGCCGTCGTCCGCCTTGACGATCACCACGGTGCAGTCGGTCACGTCGGGGCTGGCGGCCAGGATGCGCTCCTCGGACAGCGCGGTGAAGAACCGTTTGCCGTCGCCCGCCTCGACCGAGTCGACCGCCCGGTCCAGGTGGTAGTAGCGGCCGTCCTCGTCGGCGTACACCAGGTCGCCGGTGAGGTACCAGCCGCGCAGCCGGAACCGGTACGTGGTGACCGAGTCGTTCCAGTAGCCGCGGAACAGCGACGGCGAGTCGATGCCGAGCCAGCCGACCTGCCCGGGCGGCAGCTCGTTGCCGTCGGTGTCGAGCACCGCGACCTTGGTGAACCGGTACGGGCGGCCGACGCAGCGGCCGTACCTGTCGGTGTCGGAGGTGTGCGTGATGTGGAACATCGAGTGGCCCATCTCGCTGGAGCCCAGGCCGTCGATGAACACCGACCCGGGTACCCGGGTCACGCCCTGACGGGTCACCACGTCGCGGGAGCCCACCGCGACCAGCCGCCGTACGTGCGGCTCGTGCGAGCAGTCGCCGGTGTTGAACCACAGCCGCACCGAGTCCAGGTCGTAGCCGGACAGGTCGAAGCGGGCCAGCTCGGCCCAGGTGACGGAGAAGCCGAACACGCCGTCGGGGCGCCACCGCTGGATCGCGTCGAGCACCCGCTCGCCGCCCTGCTCGGAGAGCAGGAACATCTCCGCCCGGTTGCCGAGCGCCTGGTTGACCATCAGCACGGTGGCGGTGTGCGGGGCGGGCAGCGCGTTGAGGATGCGCGTGGTGCCCTGCGCCTGCGGCATGGACAGCAGGTGCCGGGTCGCGGCGAACAGGCTGGCGTGCGAGTGCAGCACCGCCTTCGGCACTCCGGTGGTGCCGGAGGTGTGGGTGATGACGATCGGGTCGTCCGGGTGGTGCCGGTAGTGCGCGGGCGCCGCGTCCGGGTCGCCGGCCCCGGCCTGCGCGGGCTCGCCGAGCATCGGCGCGCCCAGGTCGTGCCCGGCCAGCGCCTGCGCCTGCGCGGCGTCGGCGAGCACCCCGGCGGCGCGCAGCCGGCGGATGTACTCGGCGGCGATCTCGGGGCGCAGCCTGCCGTTCATCAGCGCCGGGATGGCGCCCAGGCGGGTCAGCGCCAGGAACGACAGCACCATGTCGGCGGCCGTACCGGCCCAGACGGCGACCGGGTCGCGGGGTTTCACCCCGCGTTCGTGCAGCCAGGCTGCCCGGGCGGCGACCATCCGGTCGAGCCGGCCCAGGGTCAGCGGGGTCTCGGCCGGGTGGCCGTCGACCTCGGTGTCGAATGTGAGCCCCGGCCCGTCCGGGGCGGCGCCGTGGGCCAGCACCCGGGCGAGCACGTTGCCCGCGCCGAGTTCCGCGTCGGCTGCGAGCGCGCCGCGCAGTCCCTTCGTCCTCATTGACGTGTTCCCTCCCCCAGCAGCACCGCGGTCGCCTCGCCCGGCGTACCGTCCGATGCCAGTTCGATCAGGATCAGCAACGCCTGTGCGGCGTCGCCGTCGTGCAGCAGCAGGTCCGCCTCGGCCTCCCCCTCGGCCCGCGGGTCGCCGGTCGGGCTCAGGCACACCACCGGCCCGTCCAGTCCCCAGCGCGCCGCGACGTGCCCGGCCACGCTGTTCGGCACCGACTGGAAGAAGAACAGCGGCCCGATCCGGTCACCGGCGTCCACCGCGGCCCGGACGTGCGCCGCGCTGGCCGTGTCCCCGCCGGCGCTGACCAGCACCACCGCCGTACCGTTGCCCGGCGGCAGCGGCCCGGTGCCGTAGCGCCGCGCGAGGCACCGCTCGGCCACCGCCACCACGAGAGGCGCGAACGCCGAGTGCACAAACCCCGGCACCCCCGCCGGCCCCTCATCCCCGTCCTCGGGCCACCGCGCCTCCGCGTCGTTGCGCGATCTTGCGGTTGGCGCCCTCTCGGCGGGCGTTGTGCCCGTTTCGCCGGGGCCGGAAGTGCAAGATCGCGGAGGGCTGGGGGTGGAGGCGGTCATGAGGTGCTCACCAGGAGTGCGGTGTTGGCGCCGCCGAAGGCGGCGTTGAGGGTCAGGGCGTGCCCGGTGCGCGCGGGGCGGGGGGCGTCGCGGATGACGTCCAGCGGGCACTGCGGGTCCGGGCCGAGCCAGCCGGCGGTGACCGGCAGCTTGCCGTGCCGCAGGGCCAGCACGGTGACCAGCAGTTCCAGCAGCCCGGACGCCTCCAGCGCGTGCCCGTGCACCGACTTGGTGGAGCTGACCGGCAGCCGCCCGGCGCCGTCGCCGAACACCCGGGTCAGCGCCGCCGCCTCGGAGGCGTCGCTGAACGGGGTGCCGGTGGCGTTGGCGTTGACGTAGCCGACCGCCTCCGGTGGCAGCCCGCCGCGGCGCAGCGCCGCCTCGACCGCCCGGGCCAGCCCCAGCCCTTCCGGGTGCGGCTGGCACGCGTGGTAGGCGTCCCCCGCCCGCCCCCACCCGGCCACCGTCGCCACCGTCTCGGCGCCCCGCCGGGCGGCGGCACTCGCCGACTCCAGCACCACGGCGGCCACCCCGTCGCCCAGCAGCAGTCCCTTGCGGCCGGCGCTGAACGGGCGTACCGCGCCGTCGGCGGCGAGCGCCCGCCCGGCGTCGAACAGCGCGTACTGGTCCGGTTCGACCAGGTAACCGGCCGCGACCACGACCCGCTCCAGGTCGCCCCGGCGGATCAGCGCCGCCGCGTCGGCGACCGCGCTGCTCGCCGACACGCAGGCGGTGGTGTAGATCCGGGTCCGCCCGCCCAGGCCGCACCGCGCGGCCAGGTGACCGGCGAGCGCCGGCACCGTCGGCGCGTCCCGCCCCTCGGGTACGGGCAACGAGTGCGGCCCGCCGTGGGTGGCCAGGAACAACGCCGACCCGGCGCGCCCGGCCCGGTCCAGCCCGGCGGCCCCGGCGGCGGCGTCGATCGCGTCGGCCAGCTCGTCGGCGAGCGTGCCGACGTCCGGCGCTGTGGCCGCCACCGTGACCCGGCGGCCGGTGGTGTCGAAACGGCGCACCGGTCCGAACGCCGGGGCGCCGGTGAGCACCCCGGCCAGCAGCGCGTCGGCGCCCCTGCCGAGGGCGCTGAGCGCGTACGTGCCGGTGATCCGTACGGTTTCCCGCTCAGCCATCTGCGGGAGCGGTCAGCGCGCCGCGGAACACCGCGAGCGCGTCGTCGACGGTGCGGATTCCGGCGAGCTGGTCGTCGCTCAGGTCCAGCCGGCGGTCGTAGCGCTGCTCGACCATGTGCACCAGCCAGGCCAGCTCCATCGAGCCGAGCCGGTCCGGCACCTGGTCGGCGGGTTTCGCGGTCAGTTCGGCGAGCATGCTCACCAGGTCAGCTCGCCCCAGGTCGGGCTGACCGGACATCAGGACTTGTCGCTGTTCGCGGCCACCCGGTCGGCGACCATCGTGGTGAACTCGCCGACCGTCATCAGCGCCAGCTTCTCCGACTCGTCGTCGGCGAACTTCAGGCCGTACCGGTCCTCGACGCGGACCGCGAGGTCGGCCAGGGCCAGCGACTCCAGGTCGACGCCGGAGGGGCCGAGGGTGGTGTCGTCGTCGAGCTCGTCCACGTCGTAGTTCATGTCGGCGAGCTGTTCGACGACGAAAGTGCGGACCTGGTCTCGCATGGGTTCAGACCTCTTCTCCGTGTACCGGCTGACGGTGCCCGGTCGGGACACCGTGTGCGTGTGGACCGGCCGGCTCGGGCGCGCGGGTGGCGCGCCGCTCGGCCGGGGCGGGTCGGGATTCGGGGTGGACCGGACGTCCGGCGGGCGTCCGGCGGCTGCGCGGCTCGTACAGCGGGCCGGTCACGACGCCGCGTCCCGCAGCGCCGGGACCGACCGGACCAGCTTTCCGGTGGTGGTGCGGGGCATCTGGTCGAGCAGCCGCAGCGTGCGGGGGCGCTTGAAGCCGGCCAGCCGCTCGGCGATCAGCTTGTCCAGCGTCTCCTCGGTCAGTGAGCCGTCGGTCTGGACGTACGCGGTGATGCCGTCGTCCCAGACCACCACCGCGGCGACGACGCCGGGCAGGCCGGCGACGGTGGCCTCCACCTCGGTCAGGTCGACCTTCAGGCCGCCCACCGACACCTGCGAGTCGAGCCGGCCCTTGATGGTGACCAGGCCGGTGTCCGGGTCGACCACCCCGGCGTCACGGGTGTGCAGCCAGCCGTCGGCCCACCGGGTCGGGTCGGCCAGTCCCACGTACGGGTTGGCGGGGCAGCTGACCCACAGCTCGCCGTCGCGCTCGCGCACCTCGATGCCGGGGGCGGGCGCGATGGCGGGGCGGTGCCGCCCGTACAGGTCGGTGCCGATGACGCCGACCTCGGTCATCCCGTACATGTTGCCCAGCGGCACGCCGTAGCGGTCGGTGAACACGTTCGCCACGGCGGCGCTCACCAGCTCGCCGCCGGTGGTCATGCGCTTGAGCTGGGGCAGCGGCCCGGCCGGTGTGGTGGAGGCGAGCAGCCCGATGTGGAACGGCACGCCGAGCACCGTGGCCGGGGTGTCCTGGGCGGCGACGGCGGCGAGGATCGCGTCGCCGCTGAGCCGCTCCGGCGGGCACAGCTCGACGCCCGCGTGCAGCCCGTAGAGCAGGCCGCCGACCAGGCCGAGCACGTGCACCATGCTGGGCAGCAGGATGATCCGCTCGCCGGGCAGCGCGACGCCGTCGATGCGGGTGTAGCGGCGCACCTCGGCGACCAGGTCGGCGGCGGTGCGGCCGATCACCTTGGACGGTCCGGTGGAGCCGGAGCTGAGCTGGATCACCGCGTGCGGGCTGGCCGCCGGGCGGTCGGAGTACGCGCTGACCCCGGCGGTGACGTCGACGAAGATGCGCAGCGCGCCGCCGCCGGAGCGCACCGGGGCGACCACCACCTGCGGGCTGAGCCGGCGCAGCGCCTGGTCGACCTCGTGGTCGGTGAGCCGGTGGTCCAGCAGCACCGCCTGCGCGCCGCTGCGCCAGGTGGCGAGCAGGTGCGCCACGTACGCCAGCGAGGGCGGCAGGCGCAGCGCGGCCGCGCCTCCGGCGCGCAGCCCGGCCTCGGCGAGCCGGTCCTGCGCCTCGCCGACGAGCCGGCGCAGCGTGCCCTTGTCCACCGGTTCGGGCAGGCGCAGGCAGATGTCGGTGTCGCGGCCGGTGAACAGGATGTCGTCCACCCAGTCCACCGTCGTCGAGGCAGGATCTTCCGCCACGGGATGTGCAGTCACGACCAGCCACCGTTCCAATGAGGAACTGGGCGGATCCGCCCAGCGGGTACGTCGTTCGGGGTATGGCGGAACCCTACGACGACCCTCTTCCGCATCGCCAGATGCAAATGGCTAGATCCAAAACAGCGGCTGGGTGGATTGCTCAGGCTCGATCGGACAGGCAGGATCGGGGCCACGCCGGCAAGGTAGTCCGCCGGCCGCCGGATGCTGTGCGCGCGGGCTCCCGCGCGGACGGCGGGCGACGACGCTCCCGGGTGGCCCCGCTCAGCGCTCGCCCGCCGGT
This sequence comes from Micromonospora chalcea, assembly GCF_002926165.1. Classification (GTDB taxonomy): domain Bacteria; phylum Actinomycetota; class Actinomycetes; order Mycobacteriales; family Micromonosporaceae; genus Micromonospora; species Micromonospora chalcea. The sequence goes on from NZ_MAGP01000151.1 coordinate 13,158, forward strand.
GGAGGCGCGGCGCCGCGCAGCACCAGCGCGCTGTTGAACCCGTCGAAGCCGCGCGCGCCGACCAGCGCGATCCGGCTGCGCGGCGGGCGGGGCTGCCGCAGGAACGTCAGCTCGCAGCCGGGCGCGGGCTCGTCCGGGCCGGCCGAGGCGGGCAGCATCCCGCGGCGGAACGCCAGCAGCGCGGTGGCCGCGTCCAGCGCGGACCCACCCTGGTGCGCCCGGCCGGTCAGCGGCTTCTGGGTGGTCACCGGCGGGGTCCGATCGCCGAAGACGGCACGCAACGCGGTCGCCTCGGCCCGGTCGTACGCGGGCACCCCGAGCGCGTCCGGCCAGATCACGTCCACGTCGTGCGGGCGTACCCCGGCGCGTTCCAGCGCCAGCCGCAGCGCCCGGGCGTAGTGCGCCGGGTCGGGGCCGGTGGCCGGGTCGGTGGGCGCGGCGTCGTGGGTGGCGGCCCAGCCGGTGATCTCCCCGTAGACGCGCGCGCCCCGCGCCAGCGCGTGTCCCAGCTCCTCGACCACGAAGACCGCGCCGCCCTCGGCCGGCACGTAGCCGCTGGCCGCGACGTCGAACGGCCGGTACGCGGCCTGCGGGTCGGACACGTCGCTGAGCAGGCCGGAGCGCAGCTGGCAGGCGAGCGCGTACGGGCTCAGCGGACACTCGGTGGCCCCGGCGATCACCACCGGCGTGCCCCGGCGGACGGTGCGCACCGCGTGCGCGAGGCTGTCCAGCCCGCCGGCCGACTCGGATACGGTCACCCCGGACGGCCCCTTGAACTGGTGGCGGATCGACAGCTGGCCCACACTGGCCGCGTAGAACCAGGCGATCGACTGGTACGCCCCGACGGTGCGGGTCGGCCCGCCCCACAGCCGCTGCAGCTCCCGCTGGCCGAACAGGTTGCCGCCGGAGGAACTGGCGAGCGTGACCGCCCACTGGTACGGGTCGGGCGACACCTCGGGCAGCCCGGCGTCGGCCAGCGCCAGCCTGGTCGCGGCGAAGCCGAGGTGGGTCCACCTGTCGGTCTGCACCCGCTGCCGGGTGTCGCTGAACCCGGCCGGGTCGAAGTCGGACACCTCCCCGGCCACCCGGGTCGGGTAGCGCTCCGGGTCGAACAGCGTGATCGGCCCGATGCGCCGGGTGCCGGCCAGCACGGTGTTCCAGTGCGCCTCGGCGCCGATCCCGCTGGGCGCGACCACACCGATGCCCGTCACCACGGCCCGCGCGGTCATGTCGGCACCGCCGCCAGCCGGCGGAACACCATCGCGGACTGGAAGCCGCCGAACCCGCTGCCCACCGACAGCGCCACGTTTACCGGCACCTCCCGCGCCTCGTTCGGCACGTAGTCCAGGTCGCACTCCGGGTCGCGGGTGGTCCAGTTCGCCGTGGGCGGGACCACGCCGTACTCGATGGCCAGCGCGCAGGCGGCCATCTCGATCGAGCCGATGGCGCCGAGCGAGTGGCCGACCATCGACTTGATCGAGCTGATCGGCACCCGGTACGCGGTCTCCCCCAGCGCCCGTTTGAACGCTGCGGTCTCGTGCCTGTCGTTCTGCCGGGTGCCGGAGCCGTGCGCGCTGACGTACGACACGGCCGACGGGGCGAGCCGGGCCTGCCGCAGCGCGTCGCTGATGGCCACCGCCATCTCCGCGCCGTCCGGGCGCAGCCCGGTCATGTGGAAGCCGTTGCTGCGGCTGGCGTACCCGGCGACCTCGCAGTACACGTGCGCGCCCCGGCGGCGGGCGTGCTCGGCCTCCTCCAGCACCAGCACGGCGGCGCCCTCGGCGAGGACGAACCCGTGCCGGTCGGCGTCGAACGGCCGGGAGGCGTGCTCCGGGTCGTCGTTGTCCGGGCTGGTCGCGCCGATCGCGTCGAACGAGGCGACGGTGACCGGGGAGATCGGCGAGTCGGCCGCCCCGGCCAGCACCACGTCGGCCTCGCCGTCGGCGACGAGCTGGTGGGCGTACCCGATCGCGTCGATGCCGGAGGTGCAGCCGGTGGAGACGACCTGCGCCGGGCCGTGCAGGCCGTGCCGGCACGCCACGTCGGCGGCCAGGCTGCTGGGCACCAGCGCCTGGTAGAGGTACGGCCCGCCGAGCGCGTGGTCGACCAGCCAGTGCCGGCCGGAGTCGCTGACCCGCACGTACTCCTGTTCCAGGGCCATGGTCCCGCCGACGGCGGTGCCGAGCACCACCCCGGCGCGTTCGCGCTGCGCGTCGGTGAGGACGAGTCCGCTGTCCGCGAGCGCCTCGGCGGAGCAGGCGAGCGCGAACTGCACGTACCGGTCGGCGCGCTGCCGCTCGGCGAGCGTGATCCCGGCGGCGTCCGGGTCGAAGTCGCACTCGGCGGCGATCTGCGAGCGGAACGGCGACGGGTCGAAGAAGCTGATCCGCCGGGTCGCGGTGCGGCCCTCGGTGATCGTCTTCCAGAACCGGTCCCGGGTGGCGCCGCCGGGCGCGACGACGCCCACGCCGGTGACCACGGTGCGCCGGCCGGTCACGACGGCTCCCGTGGCGGCGGGGCAGCGCTCTCGGTGTCGACGTGGCCGAGTTCCGGGCGTGGGGCGAGCGGTCCGAGGTGGAACACCACCTCGGCGGGCTCGTCGCCGGTGTTGCGCAGCCGGTGCCGCACGTCCTTCGGCACGTAGAGCGCCTCCCCGGCGGCGAGCGGCACCGGCACGTCGTCCAGGTCGACGGTGATCGCGCCGCGCGCGACGTAGAGGAACTCCTCGCTGTACGGGTGGTAGTGCTCGGCGATCCGCTCCCCCGGCGCGAGCGTGGCCACGCCCATGAATCCGGAGGTGCTGCCGACCGTCTTCGGGCCGAGCAGGACCCGCAGCTCCCCGCCGCGGCGGCGGTCGGCCGGCACGTCGTGGACGGAGACCCGGGCGGTGGTGGTGTCGGTCATCGGGTGCCTCCCGCGTACGCCCGCTCGATCTTCTCCTTGATCACGGCGAGCTGGATCGCGCTGTTGGTGTTGATCCGGTCGGTCATGCCGGCGTTGTCGACCGGCGCGGTCGGCTTCATCGCGAAGTCCTGCGTCCACGTCATCCGGGTGCCGTCGGGGATCTCCTCGTACCGCCAGTGGATGCGCATGTACTCGAACGGCCCGGTCTCGACGCGCCGGGCGTGCACCTCGCGGGTGGCCGGGTCGGCGGTGCGTTCGCTGACCCAGCTCCACGCCACGCCGTTCTCGTCGGGGTGCATGGTGAGCCGGAAGCGGAGCGTGTCGCCGTCACGGTGCAGGATCTCGGCGACCGCGTACTCGGTGAACAGCTCGGGCCACCGGGCCACGTCGTTGGTGATCTCCCAGACCAGCGGCAGCGGCGCGTCGATCTCCACCGCGTTCTCGGTGTGCCCGGGCGGATCGGCCTTGCGGGCGACCAGGTCGGCGGCGCGGGCGATGCTGAGCTGCCCGGCCTGTTCCGGGATCTTCACCCGCCACCGGTCGGCCACCACCGCGGACAGTTCGAGCAGCGCCAGCGAGTCCATGCCCAGCTCCTCCAGGCTCGCGGCGGGCGTGCTGGCGGCGGCGTCCGGGTCCAGGCCGCAGTGCGTGACCAGGATGTCGGTGATCTCGCGGGCGAGCGGGCGGTCGGGGGCGACTGTCATCGGTTCCTCCAGGTGGTCGGGCCGGCGGCGGGCACGGCGCGAACGGGGGTACGGCCGGCCGGGTCGGCCTCGGCGCGCGGGTCGGGCACCGCCGACCGCAGCCGCGGTACGACGGCGCCGGCGTGGGCGCCGTCGGCCCGCTCGCCGGCCGGGGCGCTGTCGGCGCTCCCGGCGTCGGCGGCGCTCCCGACGGGCCCGTCGGTGGCCACGGCGGGCGGGGTGAGCAGGCGTTCCACCAGGGCGGTGGTGTGCCGGGCGGCCCGGAACGCGGGGTCGCGCAGCACCCGCCGGGCGAACGGAATCGTGGTACGCACACCCGGACCGGCCACGTCGAACTCGGCCAGCGCCCGGTCGAGCCGGTCCAGCGCGGCGTCCCGGTCCGGCGCCCAGACCGCCACCTTCGCCAGCAGCGAGTCGTAGTGCGGGCTGACCAGGTAGCCGGCGTGCCCGTGGGTGTCGACCCGGGTGAACGGGCCGCCGGGCGGCCGGAACCGGTCCAGCCGGCCGGGCGCGGGCGCGAAGTCGCGGTCCGGGTCCTCCACGTTGACCCGGCACTCGATCGCCACGCCGGTCAGCCGGACGTCGGACTGACGCAGGCGCAGCGGGGTGCCGTACGCGATGTGCAGCTGCTCCTGCACCAGGTCCACGCCGGTGACCATCTCGGTGACCGGGTGTTCCACCTGGATCCGGCAGTTGATCTCCAGGAAGTGGCAGCGTTCCGCCTCGTCCACCAGGAACTCCACGGTGCCGGCGCCGGTGAAGCCGACCGACAGCGCGCCGCGCAGCGCCACCTCGGCGACGGTGTCCAGGGTGGCCTGCCGCAGCGCGGGCGCGGGCGCCTCCTCGATCAGCTTCTGGTGCCGGCGCTGCACCGAGCAGTCCCGGGTGCCCAGGTGCACGCCGTTGCCCTGGCCGTCGCAGAGCACCTGAACCTCGACGTGGCGGGCGTCGGCGAGGTACCGCTCGACGTACACCCGGTCGTCGCCGAACGCGACCTGCGCGGCGGCGCGGGTACGGGCGTACGCGCGGGGCAGCTCGGCGGCCGCGCGCACCACAGTCATGCCGCGCCCGCCCCCGCCCGCAGCGGCCTTCACGATCACCGGGTAGCCCACGTCGGCGGCCACCTCCTGCGCCTCGGCGGCCGTCGCCAGCGTCCGGACGCTGCCCGGCGGCAGCGGCAGCCCGGCGGCGCTCATCAGCGCCCGCGCCGTCGACTTGTCCGCGAGCGCGGCCATCACCTGCGGCGGCGGGCCGACGAAGACCAACCCGTTCTCCGCGCAGATCTCGGCGAAGTCGGCGTCCTCGGACAGGAAGCCGTACCCGGGGTGGACCGCCTGCGCGCCGGTCTGCCGGGCCGCCTCCACGATCGCCGCCGCGTTGAGGTAGCTGCGCCGGCTGGCCGCCGGGCCGATCCGGACCGCCTCGTCGGCCAGCCGCACCGGCAGCGAGTCGGCGTCGGCGCTGGAGTGCACCACCACGGTGCGCACACCCAGCTCCCGGCAGGCGCGCAGCACCCGCAGCGCGATCTCGCCCCGGTTGGCGATCAGCACCTTGTCGAACATCAGCCGTCCTGTCCGGTGACCGGTTCCAGGGCGATCAGCGGCTGGTCGTACTCGACGGGCTTGCCGTCGTCGACAAGCACCTCGACCACCCGTCCGGCCTGGCCGGCGGTCACCTCGTTCATCAGCTTCATGGCCTCGACGATGCCGACCACCTGGCCCGGCCGGACCACGTCGCCGACCGCGACGAACGGCATCGCCCCGGGCTCGGGAGCCCGGTAGAACGTGCCCACCACCGGCGAGCGCACGGCCGGCCGGTCGACCGGCGGCGCCGTCTGCCGGGCGGGATCCTCGATGCGCGCGGCCACCGGTTCGGTCCCGGCGCGCGGCGCCGGCGCCGCCGGGTCGTGCCACTCGACCTCCAGCACCGACTCGCCGCTGCGCAGCCGCACCCGGCGCACCGGCCCGGCCAGGTCCGCGACGAGCTTGCGGGCCTGCCGGCGCAGCCCGTCGAGCACCTGCTCGGACTCCACGTCGGCCATCACGCCACCTCCGGCCGCTCGGCGGCGCGCGCCGTCGCGGCGGGACCGGCGGTGGCCGAGCGGGCCGCCCCGAAGCGGCGGAACCGCTGACGCCGTCGGCGGACCAGCGTGGCGGGAGGCACGGTGAGCAACGGGGCGAGGTTCGCCGCGACCGCCCGGCGCAGCAGCTCGGCCGCGCCGGCCGGGTCGGCGTGCGCGGCCGGCCGCGGCTCCGGCACCAGCTCGTCGACCACGCCGAGGCGGCACAGGTCGGCGCCGGTGAGCCGTAACGCGCGGGCCGCCTGCGGCGCCGCCGAGCTGTCCGGCCAGAGGATCGCGGCGCAGCCCTCGGGGCTGATCACCGAGTAGACCGCGTGTTCCAGCATGAGCACCCGGTCGGCGACCGCGAGCGCGAGCGCGCCGCCGCTGCCGCCCTCGCCGGTGACCACCGCCACCACCGGCGTGGGCAGCACGGTGAGCGCGAGGATGTTCTCCGCGATCGCCGCCGCCTGGCCCTGCTGCTCGGCGGTCACCCCTGGGTCCGCGCCGGGCGTGTCCACGAGCGTCACCACCGGCAGCCGCAGCCGCGCCGCGAGACGCATCAACCGCAGCGCCTTGCGGTGCCCGGCCGGGCTGGCCATGCCGAAGTTGCGGGTGACCAGCTCGGCGGTGGTGTGTCCCTTCTGGTGGCCGATCACCATCACCGGCCGGCCGTCGAGACGGGCGATGCCGCCGACGACGGCCGGGCAGTCCGCGCCGAGCCGGTCCCCGTGCAGCTCCACGAACCCATCGAACGCGGTCTCCAGATAGTCCAGTGTGGTCGGGCGGCCCGGGTGCCGCGCCGTGCGTACCGTCTCCCACGGGTCGCGGTCCGGCGCGGCGGCCACGGTGCTCACGGCCGGCGCCGGGCGCGGCGCGGGCGCGCCCACCGGCGCGCGGCGGCCGGAGTGGGCGGCGGCGAGCAGCGCGGCGAGCCGGCCGCGCAGCGCGTGCCGGGGCACCACCATGTCCACCTGGCCGTGGCGCAGCAGGTACTCGGCGGTCTGGAAGCCCTCCGGCAGCGTGGCGCCGGTGACCTGGCGGATCACCCGGGGGCCGGCGAAGCCCAGCCGGGCGCCGCTCTCGGCGAGCACCAGGTCGGTGTTTGTGGCGAAGGAGGCGGCCACCCCGCCGTACGTGGGATCGGTGACCACGCTGACCGTCAGCAGACCCGCCTCGCGCATCCCCGCGAGGGCCTGGCTGACAGTGGCCATCTGCATCAGCGACAGCGCGCCCTCCTGCATCCGCGCGCCGCCGGACGCGGCCGCCAGCACCAGCGGGACGTCGTCGGCCAGGGCCCGCTCGGCGGTCCGGGTGATCAGCTCACCGACCGCGCAGCCGAGGCTGCCGCCGAGGAAGCGGAAGTCCATCACCGCCAGCGCCACCGGGTGCCCGCCCACCCGGGCGGTGCCGCAGAGCACCGCCTCGTCCAGGCCGGTCGCCGCGCGGGCCGCGCCGAGCCGGTGCGGGTACGGCAGCGCGTCGACGAACTCGATCGGGTCGACGCGTACCGCCCGGTCCGGCAGCGGCGTGAACGAGTCCGGGTCGGCGAGCTGCGCCACCCGGTCCGGCGCGTCGAGCCGGGCGTGCGAGCCGCACTCCGGGCACACGTCCAGGTTGCGGCGCAGCCGCTTGCGGTAGAGCAGCGACGCGCAGCCGTCGCACCGGGACCACAGCTGCTCGTCGCGCGGCGCGGTGGTGGTCACTGAAGCCGCCCGGCGGCGTCGTGCAGGTGGGCCGGGGCGTCGTACCGGTAGAAGCAGTGCGCCATCGCGTCGCGGGGCGAGCGCCAGGTCGGCAGGTACGGCGAGATGTACGGCCGCAGCCGCTCGCTGATCCGGATGAACTCCGGGTGCCCGCGGTTGTCCTCCACCGCGCCCTGCGCCGGCGTCTCCGTCTCCAGCAGATGGACGTAGAGATCGTGCAGCCGGTACAGCGAGCGGTGCCGGACACCGACCAGGCCGGGCAGCTCGGTCGCGTCGGACTCGGCGAAGATCTCGGCCACCCGGTCCTCGGCCGTGGGCACCACCTTGGCGACGATGAGCGAACGGTCCATTCGCGGCCTCCCTGCGTACGTCCCGGTGCGCGGCGAACCGGTCGCGCCGCACGGATTGCCACACGGTGCCGCCAGGGCCGTCTACCGGGCGTCAACCGCACCCCATCGCGCCACAAACATGGTGACGCTGCGTTGACGGGAGCTGTGCGTGAGCTATGGGAAGATCACCTTTCGGTTTCCGGGCGGCGACACTTTTTCGCAGATCACAGGCGTGTTACGGGTCCGCGCCGGACGGTCAGGTGGCCGACCGACCGTTGACTGAGAGTAACAGGCATTGATATTCTCCGTCTCGGTCAGCCCGGCCACGGTGGAGGTTCCGGACCGTGGTGGAGGCGTTCCGACACCGGCGTCGCGGGCGACGGGCCGGGAGACGACGGTCGGGACGAGGGTTCCGGTGCTGGGGGGTGCGCCGTGTCGGGTGGATCGAGGATGCCGACGGCGGGCGAACCCGCCCCACGGGTGGCACTGCACCTGCTCGGCGGTTTCCAGTTGCTGCACGAGGACACTCCGGTGGTCGTACCCCGGGGGTTGCAGCGCGTCATCGCCCTGATCGGCCTGCGCCCGGCCGCCACCCGCAGCCACCTCGCCGGTCTGCTCTGGCCCGAGACCCCCGAGGAGCGCGCGCTGTCGTCGCTGCGGACCGCGCTGTGGCGGCTGCGGCAGGACCCGTGCTGCCCGCTGCGCACCGACGGCGACACCGTCCGCCTCGGACCGACCGTCCGCCTCGACGTGGACGACCTGGTGGAGACGGCCACCCGGGTACGCGAAGGCGCAGTCCCCCGCGGCGCCGCCGGCGCCGGACGCCACGACCTGCTCCCCGGCTGGTACGACGACTGGGTGCTGCTGGAACGCGAACGGCTGCGCCAGCTGCGCCTGCACATGCTGGAGGAACTCGCCGGCAACCACCTCACCGCCGGCCGGCACGGCGAGGCGCTCGAGGCCGCGCTGGAGGCGATGGCCGCCGAACCGCTGCGGGAGACCCCGCACCGCCTGGTGGTCCGCATCCACCTGGCCGAGGGCAACGCGTTCGAGGCGGTCCACTCCTTCTACGTCTACCGTGACCTGCTCCTGCGCGAACTGCGCCTGGAACCGTCCCCGGCCATGACCGCGCTGCTGGACGACACGCTCGCGCCGATCCGGCGGGCCAGCCGCCCGGAACCGCCGCCGCCGCGCCGCACGGACCGGGCCGCCAAGGCGGCACCGCCATCAATCCCCCGGGGTACGCGGTGACGGCGAGGTGACAGCGCGACCGGCACGGTGAGCTCAGCACCGCGCGGCAGAGGGGGTCACACGATGAGTCGACTGTTGGTGGTCAGCCGGATCGTGCCGGGCGCACAGGGACGGGTGGCGCAGATCTTCGCCGAGTCCGACGCGACGGAACTGCCCCACCTCACCGGCGTGCGGCACCGGTCCCTGTACTACCTGCACGACCTGTGCGTCCATCTGATGGAGACCGTCGACGTGGCGCCCGACCTGACCGCGGAACTACGCGACCACCCGCTCTACGAGCAGGTGAACAAGCGGCTGTCCGCGCACACCTCGCCGTACCTGCCGACCTGGGACTCGCCCCGGGACGCGGTGGCCGGCTGCTTCTACAGCTGGACCGCCGCCGGCACCCCTGCGCCCGACCGGATCCGCTGACCGGACACGGGCGACGGACGGGGCGCCCCGGAACCACGCACGGCACCCAGGTTCCGGGGCGCCTCCCGGCCGTGCACCATTCGATTCCCGACGCACGCTCGGTCACTCGCCGGCCACCGGCGGACACCACCCGTCCCGCAGTCGCGGCCCGGCACCAGCCTGCCTGTCGTCGTCGGCGCGCGTGTGCGAAGCTGCCCCGAGTCTTTCGCCACCGTCGTGCACGTACATAGAAGGAGGTTGGCCATGCCGTCGAGCTTCGGGCAGTGGCTGTTCGTGATCCTGGCCCTGCTCATCGGACTGGTCGCCGGCTGGGTGCTCTTCGGCCGCCGGCCCGGCGCCCCGGCGACGCCCACGGTGGAGGGCGCCCCCGCGGTGACCGCCACCGTTGACGAGCCGCGTCCGGTCGCCGTGGTCGACGAGCCGCCGGCGACCGCCACCGTGACCGAGCCCGCCCCCACCGAGTCCGCGACCGCCGAACCGGCCGTAGCCACCGCCGCCCGCACCGCCGACGAGCCGGCCGAGTCCTCCCCCGCCGCCTCCGACCCGGTCGGGTCTGAGCCAGCCACCGAGCCCGTTACCGCCGAGCCGGTCGGGTCTGAGCCGGCCACCGCCGAGCCCGTCGTGTCTGAGTCGGTCACTGCCGAGCCCGTCGCCGCCGAGCCCATTGTGTCCGAGCCCGCTGCCTCCGAGCCGGTCGGGTCCGAACCGGTCAGCGCCGAGCCCGTCGTTTCCGAGCCCGTTGCCTCCGCACCCGTTGCCTCCGAGCGGGTCGAGTCCGAGCCCGTCGGTGCCGAGCCGGTGTCGCCCTCGGCCGACGCCGAGCCGGTTGCCGCGCCCGTGGCCGACGCCGAGCCGGCTCCGGCCGTCGTTGACTCCGACTCGGTGACGGTTCCGGCCACCGTTGACGCCGAGCCGGTGGCGGCTTCGGCAACCCTCGCCGAGGACGAGCCCGCCACGGAGAAGCAGCCCGCGGTCGGCACGGCCGTCGACGCGCCGGCCACCGAGGCCGCGCCGGTCGAGGCCATCGAGCCGGTCGCCGTGCCCGCGCCGCGTACTTCGGTCGAGAATGTCCCGGCCGCGGCGGACACCGACGCGTCGGACGACTTCCGGCGAATCCAGGGCATCGGGCCGAAGCTGGCCGCCGCCCTGCAGGACGCCGGGATCCGCACCTACCGGCAGCTCGCCGAGCTGGACGAGGCTGCACTGCGGCAGACGGTGAAGGCCGCCGGCCTGCGCTCCGCGCCGGGTCTGGCCACCTGGCCGCAGCAGGCGAAGGTGCTGGCGGGTGCCGGCGCTGAGGCCGATCGGGTGCTCCCGGCCGGTACCGAGTAGACGCTCCTCCGTGTTCCGGGCCGGTGGTGACGATCGTCGCCACCGGCCCGGCGCGTTTCCCGCCCCACCAGAACCCCGAAGTGGTGACATCACCGCGCGACCATCAGCCACCACCCGGACCGGTATGTCGGAAAACTGACCGCTTGCGGACAGGCATCGCTACGGTCGGTGAGGGGCCCTCACGGCCCGCCGCACGAACCGCCACCCGCAGGAGCATGTCGTGCCCACCGCAGCGCCGGAGCCCGGCCGGCGACCGCCGGTCCGCGATCCGGAGGCGCCGCGCCGGGTGACGCTGCTCGAACTCTTCTTCGACCTGGTCTACGTGGCCGCGCTCGCGTTGATCTCACGTCACCTGGTCGGGTCGGTGACCTGGGAGCGGGCCGCCGAGTCCCTGGTCATGCTGATGGCGATCTGGTGGACCTGGGCGATCACCACGCTGGTCACCGACATCTACGATCCGCAGCGCACCGAGATCAAGCTGCTGATCGTGGCGGTGATGTTCGGCGCGCTGCTGATGACCACCGCCATCCCGGAGGCGTTCAGCTCCCGAGGGCTGGTGTTCGCCGGCACGTACGTGGCGATCCATCTCGGACGCGGCCTGTTCCTCATGCCCGCCGTACGGCGGCACCCGCAGAGCAACCAGCGGGCCCTGCGCATCTTCGTCTGGTTCGCCGTGTCGGCGGTGCCCTGGCTGGTCGGCGCGCTGGCCGCGCACGGCACCGCACGGCTTTTGCTCTGGTTCGGCGCCCTGGCCATCGACTACCTCGGATTCCGGCTGGCGTACCCGGTGCCGGTCCTGGGCGCGGTGCCGGACTCCCAGCGCAACGTGACCGCCGAGCACCTGTCCGAGCGGTACCAGCAGTTCTTCATCATCGCGCTCGGCGACGCCGTGCTGGTCGCCGGCACCGTGTTCAGCCTGCACCACTCCGAGGTGGAGAACCTGGCCGCCTTCACCGTCGCGTTCGCCACCACGCTGCTGCTCTGGCGCATCTACGTGCACAAGTCCGGTGAGCTGCTGCCGCACGCCATCGCCCGGGCCGCCCAGCCGAGCCGGTTCCTCAACACCGCGCCGTACACCCATCTGATGATGGTGGCGGGCGTGGTGACCACCGCGGCGGGCTTCGACCTGGTGCTGCTGGAGCCGACCGGGCACACGCCACCGGCCTGGCTGGCGGTGATCCTCGGCGGGCCGGCGCTGTTCCTGACCGGGCGGGCCGCCTTCGAGTACGAGGTGTTCAGCCGGGTGTCGTCGTCCCGGCCGGGCGGGGTGCTGGCGCTGCTCACGATCGCGCCGGCCGGGTTGTTCCTCGCGCCGGTCTACGCCTCGGCCGGGGCGATGCTGGTGCTGGCCGGGGTGGCGTCCGCCGACTACCGCCGCAGCCGGGGCCGCCCGCCGGAGGAGCCGATGCCGCCGCACTGAGCGGGCGCCGCCGGTAATCGGAATCGGCCGCGCCGGGCACCAGCGCGCCGTTTGGCGGATCACCCGCCCGGGGTACATGGCCTCCACCTCGAATCCACCACAACCCCAGTGGAGGCAACTGATGCGCGGCACCTCGATATTCGGCGTCCTGGTCGTCATCTGGCTCATCATCGGTGCCATCGCCGCCGGTCAGCGCGGCTACTACGGCAACGACGAGACGAACTGCGCGGAGGCGGGCACGATCCTGGTCACCATCGTGGCCGGCCCGCTGAACTACATCGGCGCCAACCCGAAGGTGGACTGCAAGCTGCCCGAGCCCTCGAAGTAGATCACCTCCCGGCCCGCGCCCGCCCGGCGAGCGCGGGCCGTTCCGTGCCCGGGGCGCGGCACGCCACCACCCCTAAGGCGTCCTAGGAGGCTGGGTTTGGCCGGGGTTTGCCCGGCGGAGGGGCGGGAACGGCAGCGGTTCGCCGACGACGGAAACGGAGAACCGGGCATGCGGATCGGCTACAAGCTCGCCTCGGAGGCGTTCGGGCCCCGGGAACTCATCCGGCAGGCGATCCGGGCCGAGGAGGCCGGCTTCGACTTCGTCGAGATGAGCGACCACTACCACCCCTGGCTGGAGTCGCAGGGGCATTCCTGCTTCACCTGGAGCGCGCTCGGCGCGATCGCCGCCCGTACCAGCACGCTCGGCCTCGCCACCGGGGTCACCTGCCCCACCGTCCGCTACCACCCGGCGATCGTCGCGCAGGCCGCGGCGACCATGGCGCTGATCTCCGACGGGCGGTTCACGCTCGGAGTGGGCGCCGGCGAGCGGCTCAACGAGCACGTTATCGGGCAGGGTTTTCCCAGCGTACGGGGGCGGCACGAGCGGCTGCGCGAGGCGCTGGAGATCATCCGGTTGCTCTGGCAGGGCGGTTACCGGTCCTACGAGGGGCGGCACCTGAAGCTGGAGGACGCCCGGATCTGGGACCTGCCCGACGATCCGCCGGTGATCGCCGTGGCGGCCAGCGGCCGGGAGTCCGCCGGACTGGCCGCCGAGCTGGGCACCGGCCTGTTCGCCACCGAGCCGAAGTCGTCCATCGTCGACCAGTACCGCAACGCCGGCGGCCGGGGCCCCCGCTACGCGGAGGTGCCGATGGCCTGGGCCACCGACGAGGAGTCGGCGGTACGCGCGGCGAAGGAGACCAGCCGCTGGGCGGTCACCGGCTGGAAGGTGATGAGCGAGCTGCCGAACCCGGTGAACTTCGACGCCGCCACCACCTGGGTCGAGGACCACCACATCCGCAGGCAGTTCTCCGTCGGCCCGGACGCCGGGCCGCACGTGGAGAAGGCCCGCGCGTACGTCGAGGCCGGCTTCGACCACGTCGTGCTGCAGAACGCCGGCCCGGACCCGGACGGCTTCCTCGACTTCTGCGCCCGCGACCTGCTCGCCCGGGTCCGCGCCCTCGGGTCCTAGCCGGGCGGGTCAGCCGCCGACGTGGATGCCGGGACGGCGGGTGGGATCCGGCTCGGACTTGCGGATGATCTCCCGCACCACAGGCGGGGTGTCACCCCGGCCGAGGATGAGGTAGCGCAGCAGGTGAGCGATCGGGTTCCCCTCCGACCACTCGAAGTGGCAGTGCGGGCGTACCCCGGTGGCGTCGCGCAGCGCCAGCAGGATCGCGGCGATCGCGTTCGGCGCGGCCGGGCTGCTGGCACGCAGGATCCGGTAGCCGCCGGCCTCCACCCCGTGCACCCGCAGCACCTGGCTGAACTGCGACGGGTCGCTCACGTCGATCTCCAGGAAGAGCACGTCGGCGGCGCCGGGCACCGGGTTCATCGACCGTTGCGCCCGCTCCTTCACCCGGTACTCCTTGACCGACCCGCGCTGCCGCTTGTTGGCGATCAGGTGCAGCCGCCCGTCCCGGGCCACCGACTCGTCGACGAACCGGCGGGCCGTCTCGTCGAACTCGATCCGCTCGGCGCGCAGCTCGGTGGTCCGGGTGACCCGGGAGATCAGTGACACCGCGACGATCCCGGCGATGAAGAACCCGGAGATCGTGATCCCGTCGGGCTTGGCCACCACGTTCTCCGCCAGCGCGTACAGCAGCACGGCGGTGAGCAGCGCGAACCCGGCGCCGGCCGCGCGGCTGCCGGCCCGCAGCGCCGCGATGGTCACCGCTATCGCGCCGGAGACCATCATCGCCAGGATGCCCGTGGCGTACGCGCCGGCCTGGGCGTTGACGTCGGCGGCGAACGCGATGGTGATGGCGACGCTGATCGCGGTGTAGACCAGCACCACCGGGCGGACCGCGCGGCCCCACTCCGGCGCCATGCCGTACGACGGCAGGTAGCGCGGCACGATGTTGATCAGCCCGGCCATCGCCGAGGCGCCGGCGAACCAGAGGATGAGGATGCTGCTGATGTCGTAGACGGTGCCGAACGCCTGGCCGAGATGCTCGTGGGCGAGGAACGCGAGCGCCCGGCCGTTGGCCGGCCCGCCGGGCGCGAACGCCTCGGGCGGGATCAGCACGGTGGTCACGAACGTGGTGGCGATCAGGTAGACCGACATGATCAGCGCGGCGGCGGTGAGCAGCCGGCGGGTGTTGCGGATGCGGGCGGCCAGCCGCTGCTCCGGATCGGCGCCGCGGCCGCGCACCAGCGGCATCATGCTCACCCCGGTCTCGAAGCCGGACAGGCCGAGCACCAGCAGCGGGAACGCGAGCGCGCTGGTGGCCAGGACGTCCCCGGGTCCGCCGGCGTCGGCCAGCCGGCCGGTCCAGTCGGCCAGCGGCGCCGGGTCGGCGGCCAGTTCGGCCACGCCGGCGACCACCACCACCGCGTTCAGCGCCAGGAACACCGCGACGAGGGGGATGGCCACCTGCACCGCCTCGCTGAACCCGAGCAGGAACACGCCGCCGAGCACGAGCAGCAGCGCCACGGTGACCAGCACCGCCGCTGTCCGGCCGTGCGGGAACGCTGCGGGCAGGGCCGGGTTCTCCAGCAGGTGCACGCTGGCGTCGGCGGCGGAGAGCGTGATCGTGATGATCCACGAGGTGGCGACGAAGCCCAGCAGCACCAGCACGAAGACCTTGCCGCGCCAGAACGGCAGCAGCCGCTCCAGCATCGCCACCGAGCCCTGCCCGTGCGGGCTCTCCCGGGCCACGCGGCGGTACATCGGCAGCATCCCGAGCAGGGTCAGCGCCACGATCAGCAGGGTGGCCAGCGGACTGAGCGCGCCGGCTGCCACGACCGCGATGCCCGGCAGGTAGGACAGCGTGGAGAAGTAGTCGACGCCGGTCAGGCACATCACCTGCCACCACGGGTGCGACCGGGTCTGGTGCTCCCGTACCTCCGGGCCGACCGGTTCGACGCGGTGGGCGAACAGCCACCGGTGCAGCCGGCCGGGCGGTGGGGCCGGCCGGGCCGGGGCGGCCACCCGTTCCGGCAGCTCCGGCACGGGACGACCGGACCGCTCGGCGTGGTCGCCGTGCCGGCCCGCCCGGGCCGCCGCGGCGGCGTGCGCCTCCCGGCGCCGCTCCCGCGTACGCCTGGGCTGTTCCGCGTCCCCCGCCTGCCCCATCTGTTCCCCTTCGTCCCCTGGCAAAGACGGTAGGGGTTGTCCCGGTCGCGGCCCGGCCGAACCGGTCAAAGATCCGCTGCGCCGGCGGTCACCGCGTCGCGCAGCGCGTCGCCGTCGGCCACGGTGACGGTGACCGCCGGGTGCCGCAGCCACGGACCGGGCGCCAGTGCCGGCACCGGCTCGGCGAACCGCAGGCAGACCCCGGCGGCCAGGCCGGCGCCGAAGGTCACCCCGCCGTCGGCCAGCGACAGGTGCGGGCCGATCGCCCGCCACCAGCGGTACGGCCCGCTCAGCTCGGCACCGGTGACGTTGTCCCTGGTGGTGCGCAGCAGCCAGGGGCCGAACCGGACGAGCAGACCGTCCGGGCCCCAGTCGACCCAGGCCGTGGCGGGACGTACCCCGAGCAGCGCCAGGGGCAGCCGGAAGACCGGGTCGAAGCGGAACGGGAAACGGCGGGTCGGTTCGTCTCGCGGCACGGCGGCGACGTACCCGGTCGGGCGGGGCCGACACCCGCCGGCGGCGTTCCCGCGTCCCGCGCCCGGACGGCGGGACGCGGGAACCCCCCGTCCCGGCTACTGCAGGAACGCCCCGAGGGGCGACAGCAGCAGCCGGCCGAGCAGCGCGGCGTTGTCGTCCAGCCGCGTCCGCTCACACTCGCGGGCCTCCGGGTCGTGGCGGCAGCGCCAGATCTTCTGCGCGTTGCGCCAGGCCACGTTCCGGGTGTACTCCACCAGTTCGCCCTGGTACCAGTCGTCGATGTCACCGTTCACCATGTCGATCATGAGCTGCCAGTTGTCCAGGTAGCCCCGGCGCAGCTGCGGGATCCGCTCGGCGAAGATGTTGTTGATCTCCAGGTAGTCGCGGTGCTGGTCGCTGCCGTCGATCGGCTCGGAGTCCAGGCTGTCGAACGTCGTCACCAGGGCGAACGGCAGGTCGTAGTTGATGTGCGCGTTGACGCCCGCGGCGGCCGAGGGCAGCGGCCGGGCGTCCGGGCCGCGCATCCGCTTGAACAGGCACGCCCACGCCTTCGGCGTGCTCGGGCTGGAGTCGGTCCAGAACCGCAGCGCGTCGAAGTACCGGGCCGCGAACTCCACGTCCAGGCGGGCCAGGAACGCCGGGTCACGGAACCGGTCGTCGTACAGGCCGTCGAGCACGGTGCTGGTGATGACCAGGTAGAGCTTGTTGAAGTCGGCGAGCGGGCAGCTCTCCTCCAGCGGGGGGAGCCGGACCAGCAGATCCTGCAGCTTGGTGAGATGGTCCACGACCGCCGGCACGTCGGCCGGGTGATCGGCGAGCAACCCGACGATGTCCTGGTGCACAGGACCCCAGACCGGTTCGGTCATTTCTCCTCCACGATGGTCGGCGCCCCCACGACGCCACCGGCGCTCCGGCGCACAGCGTGCCAGCCGGCGCCCGCGCGCCGGATCGGTAGAACGACGTATTACCGACGTACGTCTATCCCGGACGGCTGCGCAGGAAGATCGCGCTGGCCTGCACCCGCGTACGGACCTGCAGCTTGTCGAAGATGTGCGAGACGTGGACGCCGATGGTCCGCTCACTGATGAACAGCCGCTGGCCGATCTCCCGGTTGGTCAGCCCCTCGGCGACCGCCGCGAGCACCTCCCGCTCCCGCGCGGTGAGCGTGGCCAGCTCGTCCACCGCGGGCCCGGCCGGCGCCGCCCGTGGCCGGGGCACCGGCGCGGGGCCGGGCGCGGCGTCCACGGTCACCCGGGCCCGCGAGGCGATGGTACGGATCTCCGCGGTCAGCGGCACCGCGCCGAGCGACTGGGCCATCTCGTACGCCTGGCGCAGCAGCTTGCCCGCGGTGGCCACCCGGCTGCGCCGTCCCAGCAGCGCCTCGGCCTGCCGCAACCGGGAGTACGCCGCCGGGTAGGGGTGGTTGCGCCGGTCCCACTCGAGCGCCGAACGCTCCCACAGCGCGGGGTCGCCACGGCCGTCGTCGAGCCGGCTCAGCTCGGCGTCGCAGAGCGCCAGGAACCCGTCGGCGACGTACCGCACCGGCGCGCCCGCCCGGGCGCTCTTGCGGGTCACCCGGTCGACCGCCTCGCGCAGCCGGCGTACCGCGTTCGGATCCGGCTCGATGGTGCGGCCGGCCGCGGCCTCCGCCTCCGCGCGCAGCCCGTGCCAGGCCAGCGTGGCCAGCACGATCACGTCGTCGGACCGGCTCTCGGTCAGGCCCCGCTGCACCGCCTGCCGGGCCAGGTCGTGCCGGCCCTGCCACATGGACAGGCCGGCGCGCAGGATGAGCATCGGCAGCACGTGCCGGGCGCCGCCGCCGGCCAGCATGGTGGCGACCGCCTCCAGGTCACGGTCGGACGCCTCGACGTCGCCGTACCCGACGGAGAGCCGGCACCGGGCCAGCAGCAGCTCGACCGCGTCGGCGCCGGAGGGGCGGTGCCGCAGCGCGGCGGCGACGACCTTCTCCGCCTCGGCCCACTGCCCCACCCGGAACAGCCCGTTCGTCGCCACCGCCAGCAGCCGGGTCTCCCAGGTGCGGCCCAGCCCCAGCTCGGCGACCCGCTCGGCGCCACGGCGGGCCACCACCACACCCTCCTCGAGGATGTTCAGCGGCCCGGTCATCAGGTCGGCCAGGTGCAGGTACGCGCACGCCACGTCCTCCGGGCCGCCGGAGCGCTCGGCGGTGTCCAGAGCGCGGCGCATGACCGCCAGCCCGGCGGCCGGATCCTCCAGGAACGCCTCGCTGAACCCGAGCGCGGCGCTGGCCATCACCACCTCGGAGGTGGAGCCCGGCACGTCGGCGGCGAGCGCGAGCGCCTCCCGGGCCTGCTCACCGGCCTCGGCGTAGCGGCCCAGGTGCAGCAGCAGCTCGGCCAGCCGGGCCGCGGCCGTGCAGCGCTCGTGCGGCGTGCAGTCGGGCGAGGCCAGCACCCGCCGGTACTCCTCCTCGGCCGGCGCGGACCGGCCCGCCGCGGCCAGGTAGCGGGCGCGGCGGATGTGCAGCGCGCAGACCGGCGGCCCGGACTCCTCGGCGGCCAGCTCCTCCAGCAGGGTCAGGGCGCGGGCGTGTTCCCCGCTGTGGTGCGCGGCCTCGGCGGCGTGGCTGAGCAGCTCGGCCCGGTCCACCTCGACCGGCTCGGGCCGGCCGCCGTCGGGCAGCACCGCAGGCGGCTCGGTGGCGAGCGTCAGCGCGGCCGACCAGTGGCGGTGCGCCTCGGCGTACCCGTGCAGCCGCTCCGCCTCGCGGGCGGCGGCCATCGCGGCGGGCAGCGCCCGGGCCGGCTCACCGGCGTGCCGCCAGTGGTGGGCCAGCCGGGCCTGGTGCAGCTCGCCCGGGGCGGCGGTGAGCGCCTCGGCGAAGCGGCGGTGCAGCGCGGCCCGCTCGGCCGGCAGCAGCTCGCTCGCCAGCACCTCGGCGACCAGCCGGTGGCGCAGCCGGTAGCCGTCGTCAGCGCCGACCAGCAGGCGGTGCGCCACCGCCTCGCGGACCGCGTCGAGCAGCTCCTCCTCGGGCAGCCGGACCACCTGGGCCAGCAGCCAGTGCTCGACCGGTTCGACGCCCACTGCCACCGCGTGCACCACGGCGTGCGCGGGCTGCGGCAGCGCGTCGACCCGGTCCAGGAACACCTCGCGCACGGTGTCGGAGATGCCGTCGCGGCCGTCGCGCCGGTCGCGGGCCAGTTCCTCGGCCACGAACGGGTTGCCGCCGCTGCGCCGCCAGAGCTGGTCGGCGGCCTCCGGCGGCAGCGGCGCCCCGACCACGGCGGCGGCCAGCTCGTCGGTGGCGGCCCGGTCCAGCGGCAGCAGATCGACCACCTGCACCGAGCGCAGCCGGCGCAGTTCGGTGAGGACCCGGCGCAGCGGGTGCGCGCCGCGCAGCGACTCGGCCCGGATCGCGGCCAGCACGGAGAGCTGCAGGTCGCCCAGACCGGCGAGCAGGTAGAGCAGGAGCTGCCGGGTGCTGCGGTCGACCCACTGCAGATCGTCGAGGACGAGCACCAGCGGCCGCCCGCCGGCCACCAGGTGCAGGCCCTGGGCGACGCGCTCCAGCAGCGCCCCGGCGCCGTCCGGGCCGGGCGTCTCCTCGTCGAAGACCTGCAACAGCCCGCGGATCGCCGACGCGGTACGCGCCTCGCCCTGCTCGGCGTCGAGCCGGCGCAACGCCTGGCGTACCGGGTGCAGCGGCGAGGCGTCGCCGATGTCCAGGCAGGCGCCGGTCAGCACCAGGGCCCCGGCCTGCCGCAGCTGGTCACCGACCTCGCTCAGCAGGCGGGTCTTGCCCACTCCGCTCTCACCGGTGAGGAACACCGCCCCGGTCTGCCCGGGCCGCAGGTCGTCGTAGAGCGCCGACCGCAGCGTCGCCATGGTGCCGGTGCGGCCGACGAGCGGTGCGGTGTCCACTTCGCTGGCCATGGGACGCAGCCTAGTCACAGGGCCCCGCACCGTTCTACGGCCTCGGGGTCGGACTCGTACTCCTCGCGTCGACTACACGACTAATGGTTGCGGGTGGCCGACATACGTCGTCCTACCGATCCCCCGAGAACCCGGTGGTGAAAGTCTTCGGAGGTCGTCAGGCACCGGACCAGGGAAAGGGTGGGTGCGATGTTGATCACCACGCCCGTGGGGAGTCGGGAAGCCGTCGTCGCGGCCTGCCCGCCGGTGCCGGAGGAACGCCGCACGGTGACCGTCCTCTTCGTCGACATCGTCGGCTCGACCCGCCTGGTCGAGCGGCTCGACCCGGAGGACCTGCGGGCCTTGCAACGCGCCTACTTCGGCACCGTCGCGTCGGTGCTGCGCCGCTGGCGGGGCGTGGTGGAGAAGTACGTCGGCGACGCGGTGATGGCGCTGTTCGGCGCGTCCGCTTCGGACGGCTTCGACGCGTACCGGGCGGTGCGGGCCGGGCTGGACATCCAGGCCGCGCTGGACCGGCGGCGGCCGGGCGGCGTCCGGCTGCGCGTGCGGGTCGGCGTGGCGACCGGCGAGGTGCTGCTCGACCTGGCCGGCGCCCGCGACGGCGGCCACGGCGCGGCGAGCGGCGCGGTCATCACCACCGCGGCCCGGCTCCAGGAGCACGCGCCGCCCGGTGGCGTGGTGGTCTGCCCGGTCACCCGCGACGCGGTGGCCGGCCTGGTCGAGCAGCGTCCACTGGCCACCATGACGCTCGCCGGCAAGTCGCTGCCGCTGGACGTGTGGCGGGTGACCGGGACCGCCGGGCGCCGGCCGGCGCGGCATCGCGCCCCGCTGGTCGGGCGACGGCGTGAGCTGGCCACCGCGGCCGAGGAGGTGACCGCCGCGCTCCGGCAGCGGCGTCCCCGGTGGATCTCGCTGGTCGGGCCGCCCGGCAGCGGCCGCAGCCGGCTGCTGCACGAGGTGATCCGCGCGGTGTCCCAGGTGGACGGTGTCCCGGTACTCCGGCGGGTGGCGTACTGCCCGCCGTACCCGGCCGGCGAGCTGGCGCCCCTGGCCGACCTGCTCCGCACCCGGGCCGAGGCGCCGCGCCCACTGCCGGGCGTGGCCGTCACCGACGGTCCGGGCGGCGGGGCGCTGGCCGCGTTCCTGGCCGCGCCGCACGACGACACCGCGGCGGCGCGGGCCGTGGTGGCCTGCCGGGAGGCGCTGCTCGGCCTGGCCGCCGACGCGCCCGTGGTGGTGGCCGTCGACGACCTGGACCGGGCCGCACCGGCGCTGCGCCGGTTCCTGCGCCAGCTCCACGTCGCGGCGAGCGACCGCGGGCTGCCGCTCGCGGTGGTCACCACGTACGGCTCCGGGTCGGCCGACCCGCTGCCCGCCCCGGGGACCCGGCGGATCCCGCTGCGCCCGCTGAGTCCGCTGGAGACCGGACGGCTGCTGCGGCACCTGCTCGGCCACACCGGCCGGCCGGCCGCGCTCGCCGCGCGGCTGCTCCCCCTGGCCGGCGGCAACCCGGCCGTCGCGACCGCGTACGCCCTGACCGACCCGGCGGACGAGCCGGCCGGCGTGCCCTCGGCCGCGCGGCGGCTGGTGGACGCCCGGCTGGACCGGCTGGACGGCACGCACCGGGCGGTGCTGATGGCCGCCGCCGCCCGCGGCGGCCCGGTCGCCGCCGCGACGGTGGAGGCGATGCTCGGCTGGCCCGCCGGCCGGGCCACGCCGGCGCTGCGCGCCCTGGCCGCGGCCGGACTGCTGCGGCCCGTCGCGCCGGGCGGGTGGACGGTCGAGCCGCTGGTGGCGCGGGTGGCCGCGCACCGGCTCTCCCGGGCCGTGCGAGCGGATTTCGCCCGCCGTCTTCGCGCCGCGTCCGGAGTCGGCGACATCGGCGCAATGGCGGACGGCGAGCGCGTCGCCGCCCGGGCCGGTGTCCGGACCGTCGGCGCGGCCGTACCGCCGGGGGTGGCCGGTGGCGGACGCGCCGCCGCCCGGACGGCCGGAGTGGGCGCGGGTCGGCATCCGGCCCGCGTCCCGGAGGACACCGCTGCCGGCTTCGCGCCGGGAGCGGGAACCGGTGTCCCCGCACGGGACCCCGACGAGCGGGAACTCTGCCCGCTCGGGGCGGGACGGTCGCGCCGGTCGGGTGGAGGGGCCCGACCGGCGCCCGGCCCGCCGGATCGGAGCGGCGTGCTCCGGGCGGTGCCCGGGCCGTCCTGGGCCGGACCGGCGACGGCCGGCGATCTCGCGGCGTGGCCCGGGTGGCGGACCGTCCCGTTACCCGGAGCCGCGGCGCGGCCTGAGAGGGCGGGCCACGCGCGGCGAAGAGCCGAGCCCGGCGGGTACGCGACTGGGCTCGCCGCATGACGGCGACGTCCGGGTCGGAGCGGGCACGGGGCCACTCCGGCCCGGGCGGCTCGTCGGGCGGTGGCCGTCAGCCGCGGGCGATGGTGCGGCTTCGTCCCCGGAACTCCGCCACCACCTCGTCGCCGCGCCGCACCGTGACGTCGTAGATGCCGCTGCGGCCCTGCCGGACCCGCTCGGTGGCGTACGCCTCCAGCACGTCGCCCTCGCGTACCGGTCGCAGGAAGCTGATCTCGCCGCCGGCCGCGACGGTGGCCGGGCCGTGGCTGTTGCAGGCGAGCGCGAACGCGGTGTCGGCGAGCAGGAACACGAAGCCGCCGTGCCCGATCGCGTGCCCGTTGAGCATCGCCGGGGTGACCCGCATCCGGGCCACGGCCGCGCCGTCGCCGGCCGAGACGAGTTCGATGCCGAGCCCCTTGGACGCCACGTCGGCGTCGAACATGTCGTGCGCCGCGGTGCGGCCGCCGTCGTCCGCCATGTCAGCGCTCCCGCCGCTGGTCGACGATGCGGCGCATCTTGCCCATCGACCGTTCCACCCCGTCCGGTTCGATCACCCGCACCGCGACGGAGACGCCGATGGTGTTCTTGAACTGCTCGGCCAGGGCCGCGCCGGCCCGTTCGGCCTCGTCGGCGGCGGCGTCCGCGCGCCGCTCCACGTGGACGGCGAGCGTGTCCATCCGCCCCCGCCGGTCGAGCACGCACTGGAAGTGCGGCGACAGGGCCGGGGTACGCAGGATCAGCTCCTCGATCTGCGTCGGGAAGACGTTCACCCCCCGGACGATCATCATGTCGTCGGTCCGTCCGGTGATCTTCTCGATCCGCCGCATCGGGCGGGCTGTGCCGGGCAGCAGCCGGGTCAGGTCCCGGGTGCGGTAGCGGACCACCGGCATGGCCTCCTTGGTCAGCGAGGTCAGCACCAGCTCGCCCCGCTGTCCGTCGGGCAGCACCTCCCCGGTCACCGGGTCGATGATCTCCGGGTAGAAGTGGTCCTCCCACAGGTGCAGGCCGTCCTTGGTCTCCACGCACTCGACCGCCACCCCCGGGCCCATCACCTCGGACAGGCCGTAGATGTCCAGCGCGTGCATGTCCAGGCGCTGCTCCAGCTCACGGCGCATGTCCTCGGTCCACGGCTCGGCGCCGAAGACGCCCACCCGCAGCGAGGTGGCGCGCGGGTCGACGCCCTGGCGTTCCATCTCGTCCACGATGGCGAGCATGTAGCTCGGGGTCACCATGATGACCTCCGGTTCCAGGTCGCGGATCAGCATGACCTGGCGCTCGGTCATGCCACCGGAGGCCGGGACGACGGTGCAGCCCAGCTCCTCGGCGCCGTAGTGCGCGCCGAGGCCGCCGGTGAACAGCCCGTAGCCGTACGCGACGTGCACCCGGTCACCGCGGCGGCCACCGGCGGCCCGGATCGAGCGGGCCATCAGCTTCGCCCAGGTGTCCAGGTCGGCGGGGGTGTAGCCGACCACAGTCGGGCGTCCGGTGGTGCCGGAGGACGCGTGCAGCCGGGCGATCCGCTCGCGGGGCACCGCGAACATGCCGAACGGGTAGTTCTCCCGCAGCTCCGCCTTCGTGGTGAACGGGAAGCGGGCCAGGTCGGTCAACTCGCGCAGGTCGCCCGGGTGCGCGCCGGCGTCGTCGAACGCGCGGCGGTAGTGCGGCACGTTGTCGTACGCGTGCCGCAGCGAGTGGCGCAGCCGGTCCAGCTGCAGGGCGCGCAGCTCGTCGACGCCGATCCGCTCGACGGGATCCAGCTCGTCCGGACGAGGGGTGCGGTCCTGCACGGCTTCCTCCTGGCGCGACGGGCCCCGGGCGCGGCCGCGCCGGGCGCTGCCGCCCAC
>NZ_MAGP01000152.1 GCF_002926165.1 Micromonospora chalcea
AGGAATCCCAACCAGCAACCATTCCAAAGAACAGCCACCAGTCCGGGGTATAAAACAATTGGCACTGGCTTTACAAGCACCCTGTTGAGTTCTCAAAGAACAACCACACACCAACCAGAAACCCCGCACCGCGGAGCCCCCGTTTGGGGCAACCTCTCCAACCTACTCGGTCTCACGTTCGTCGTCAACCTCGTGTCCGAGGTGATCAACTTGGTTCGACCAGACCCACGCTGACGCTCGCCGCTTCCGGCGTTCGTGGCTCTCGTGGGTTTCGGCGGACCGGCCGGCGTCGCTTTCGCGACCACCCGCCCGGCTCCCTGCCGGCTTTCGAACTCTACCCGGTCGGCTTCGCCTTCGCAACTCCGTGTCCCGGAGTGTCGAGCACCGCCCGAATCTCAGTCTGGCTCGGCGTCGCCGCCACCAGCCTGGCGCCCGTTCTCGGCCGGTTTGCCCCGGCCTCCCGCGTGCAGAGAGAAAGTTACGCGGACCGGCCGTGGAAGGCAAATCAATGATCGTCATTGCCCGAGCGGAGCGCGCGCAGCCGATACCCGCCGGAAAGCACCCGCGGAAGGGATCCCCCGGCGGCGGCCCCGTGCCAGAGTGGTCGGCATGGATGACCCGTCCCCGGTCCCGGCCGTCGCCGAGGACGCTCTGCTCGGCCTCCTGCTGCCGTTCTGGCAGTTGGTGATCGGGGCCGTCGTGCTCGCCGTACTGGTGCTGTCGATCAGACGCCTGGCCCGGCGCGGCCCCTCCCGGATGACCACCGCCCTGCTGGTCACTGCGGCGGCGATCGCCGGAATCGCCGCCCTGGGCCTGCTGTTCGGAGGCTGACCGCGGTCAGAGCCGGCGGTTGGCCAGGCTGGGCAGCTCGGCGCGGATCGTCCGCAGCCGCTCCAGGTCGATCTCGGTGACCGCCAGTCCCGGACCGTCGGCGACCTGGCTCAGCACTGTCCCCCACGGGTCCACCACCATGCTCCGGCCGAAGCACGTCCGGCCCGGGTCGTGATCACCCGTCTGGCCCGCCGCCGCCACGAAGCACTGGTTCTCGATTGCCCGGGCCCGCAGCAGCACCTCCCAGTGGTCCCGCCCGGTGTGCATCATGAACGCGGCCGGCACGACGAGCAGTTCGGCGCCGCCGTCGGTCGCGAGCTGCCGGTACAACTCGGGGAACCGCAGGTCGTAACAGATGGACAGGCCCACCCGCAGGCCCTCGACGTCGACCACCACCGGCTTCTCCCCGGGCGCGACGGTTGCCGACTCCCGGTAGGAGACGCGGCCGGGGATCTCCACGTCGTACAGATGGATCTTGCGGTAGGCGGCGGCGAGCGCGCCCTCGCGGTCGAAGACCAGCGAGGTGTTCCAGGTGTGCGCGGGGTCCGGCCCGGCCTCGTGGAACGAGCCGGCGAGCACCCACATGCCGAGCCGCCGGGCGACCGCCGCGAAGAACCGCCCCACCTCGCCGTCGACCGGCTCCGCCGGGGGCATCCGGTCGTCGGGGCCGAGGTAGTCGACGTACTCCGGAAGGAGGGCGAGGTCGGCGCCGGCCGCCGCGGCCCTGACCAGCAGGGCCTCGGCGGCGGCGAGGTTCGCCGCCCGGTCGTCGCGGGCGTTGAGCTGGCAGACGGCGACGCGCATGACCCGAGGGTACGGGCGCAGGCGGGCGCGCGACAGGGCTCAGACGCTGGACAGCACGAGCGCGGCGGCGGCGAACCCGAGTCCGGCCAGTTGCACCGGCCGGAGCCGTTCCCGGTCGACGGCGAGCGCGAGCAGGACGGTGCTCGCCGGGTAGAGCGAGGCGACGGCGGCCACCACGCTCAGGTGGCCGCGTCCGGCGGCGGCGAGGAAGAGCGCGTTCGCTGCCGAGTCGAGCAGGCCGGCGGCCGCGGCCCAGCCGAGCACACGCCGCCCGAGGCGCAGGCGAGTGCCGGTACGCGCGGCGAGCGCGAGGCCGAACGCGACGGAGCTGACGCGTACCGCCAGAACCGGCCACATGCCCGCGCTCTCGTCGGCCTGGCCGAGCAGCGCGAAGAAGACGCCGAAGAGCAGTCCCGCGGCGAGTGCCATGGCCAGGACGCGGCCGGAGACGCGGCGTGCGGCGCCGCGCTCCCCCAGGCTGACCAGCGCGATCGCGACCACGGCGAGCCCGGCGCCGCCCAGCGCCACGGCACCTGGGGAATGGGCGAGGACCAGACCGGCGACGATCGGCACGATCGCCGCCGTGATCGCGGTGACCGGCGCGACGACGGCCATGACGCCGGTGGCCAGCGCGCGGTAGAGCAGCATGACGCCGCCCGCGCCCGCCACCCCGGCCAGCAGTCCCCAGCCCAGGTCGAGCGCGCTCGGGGTGCCGGGCACGACGAGTACGAGCACGACCAGCAGCGGAATGCTGAGCATCTGCGACACGACGGTGACAGCGATGGGGTCGGCCCATCGGGACGCCTTGCCGCCGGAGAAGTCGGCCGTGCCGAAGGCGAGCGCCGAGACGGCGGCGAGGACAATGGGGAGCACATCGCAGTCGTACCATAATAGTGACCGTGAAGGACAGTGTGATGACCGACGCAAGCGGACGGGTCGGCGCGGTGACCTCAGCGGTCGCCCGGCAGGTACGTGAGTTGCGAGCCGCCCGCGGCTGGTCCTTCGAGGAACTGGCCGGCCGGTCCGGCGTCAGCAAGGGCATGCTCGTGCAGATCGAGGGTGCCCGCACCAACCCGAGCATCGGCACGCTCTGCCGGGTCGCCGACGCGTTCGGCGTCAGCATCGCCCGGCTGCTGGAGCCGGCCGAGGAGAGCACGGTACGGGTCAGCGCTGCCGATGACGCGCCGGTGCTGTGGCGCGGCCCGCACGGCGGTCTGGCGCGTCTGCTCAGTGGGCTCGGCGAACCCGACCTGGTCGAGCTGTGGGACTGGCGGATGGAACCCGGAGAGACGTTGCGCTCCCCCGACCACGCCCACGGCACCCGAGAGATCCTGCACGTGCTCGACGGCGCCGCGACGGTCACCGTCGACGGCGTCGACCACGAGGTACGCGCCGGCGAGACGGTCGAGTTCCACGCCGACCGGGAGCACGGCTACCGGACGGCCGGCAACGAGCCGGTGCGCCTGATGATGGTGGTGGTCACCCCGTCGGGCGAGTGGGACCGGCGGACCCGTTCACGCGGACCGCGCCCGAGCTGACCCGGGCGCGGTCGCGACGGCGGTCAGGCCGACTTCTCCTCGCGGTCCCGCCGGCGCCGGCCGGTGAACTCGCGGGGCACGATCGTCGGGTTGACGTTCTCCAGCACGACCTCGCGGGTGATCAGCACCCGGGCGGCGTCGGGGTTGCTCGGCACCTCGTACATCACGGAGAGGAGCACCTCTTCCATGATCGCCCGCAGGCCGCGGGCACCGGTGCCGCGGAGCATGGCCTGATCGGCGATGGCCTCCAGCGCGGGCTGCTCGAACTCCAGCTCGACGCCGTCCAGCTCGAACAGGCGCTGGTACTGACGGACCAGCGCGTTGCGCGGCTCGGTGAGGATCCGCACCAGGGCCGAGCGGTCGAGGCTGCGCACGTTGGTGATCACCGGAAGGCGGCCGATGAACTCGGGGATCAGCCCGAACTTCAACATGTCCTCCGGCATGACCTGGCTGAAGATGTCGTCGGTCGACCGCTCGGACACGGACCGGAGCCGGGCGCCGAAGCCGGTGCCGCCGGAGCCGGTGCGGGCCTCGATGATCTGGTCGAGCCCGGCGAACGCGCCACCGCAGATGAACAGCACGTTCGTGGTGTCGATCTGGATGAACTCCTGGTGCGGGTGCTTGCGCCCGCCCTGCGGCGGCACGTTGGCGACAGTGCCTTCGAGCATCTTCAGCAGCGCCTGCTGCACGCCCTCGCCGGAGACGTCACGGGTGATCGAGGGGTTCTCCGACTTGCGGGCGATCTTGTCGACCTCGTCGATGTAGATGATGCCCGTCTCGGCGCGCTTGATGTCGTAGTCGGCGGCCTGGATCAGCTTCAGCAGGATGTTCTCGACGTCCTCGCCGACGTAGCCCGCCTCGGTGAGCGCGGTGGCGTCCGCGATGGCGAACGGGACGTTGAGCATCCGGGCGAGCGTCTGCGCCAGGTGGGTCTTGCCGCAGCCGGTCGGGCCGAGCAGCAGGATGTTGGACTTGGCCAGCTCCACGCCGTCGGTGCCGGACCCCGGGGCGCCGGCGGCCTCGGCCTGGATCCGCTTGTAGTGGTTGTAGACCGCGACGGCGAGCGCCTTCTTGGCCTGCTCCTGACCCACCACGTAGTTGTCGAGGAACTGGCAGATCTCCATCGGCTTGGGAAGCTCTTCCCACTTCACCTCGCCGGACTCGGCCAGCTCCTCTTCGATGATCTCGTTGCAGAGATCGATGCACTCGTCGCAGATGTAGACGCCAGGGCCCGCGATGAGCTTCTTGACCTGCTTCTGCGACTTGCCGCAGAACGAGCATTTCAGTAGGTCGCCGCCGTCACCGATCCGTGCCACCTACGTTCTCCCTGCACTCATCGGCCGGAACGCCGGCCCTGACCTGCGAGCGCCGGAGCGCCCGTCCGTCCTGTCGTTCCACCATGCTGTCGGCTCCACCGATCCGACCGGCGGAGCGGTACAGACCCGACGTTACCCGGTGGCCGGGTTTTCTCCGACCCCCAAAACCGGTGTGTCAGAGGTCGACCGGGAACGATACCCCGGCCGACCTCCGACCACACGTGGCTCAGCCCGCGGCGTGCGACGCCAGCAGACCCTTCTTGCGGCTGGTCAGGATCGTGTCGACCAGCCCGTACTCCTTGGACTCCTCGGCCGTCATGATCTTGTCACGGTCGATGTCCTTGCGGACCTGCTCGATCGGGCGGTTGCAGTGCCGGGACAGCATGTCCTCCAGCTGCGTCCGCATCCGCAGGATCTCCCGCGCCTGGATCTCGATGTCCGAGCCCTGGCCGTAGCCGCCCTCAGTGGCCGGCTGGTGGATGATGATCCGGGAGTTGGGCAGCGCCATCCGCTTACCCGGGGTGCCCGCGGAGAGCAGCACCGCCGCCGCGCTCGCCGCCTGCCCGAGGCAGACGGTCTGGATGTCCGGGCGGACGTACTGCATGGTGTCGTAGATCGCCGTCATGGCGGTGAAGGAGCCACCGGGCGAGTTGATGTACATGATGATGTCGCGGTCCGGGTCGGTGCCCTCCAGCGTCAGCAGCTGGGCCATCACGTCGTTGGCCGACGCGTCGTCCACCTGCACGCCGAGGAAGATGATCCGGTCCTCGAAGAGCTTGTTGTACGGGTTGGACTCCTTCATCCCGTACGACGTGCGCTCGACGAACGACGGCAGGACGTAGCGGTTGTGCACGGCCGCGAACTGGGGCGGCAGGCTCAGGTCGGTCATCGTCAGCTCCTCGGTCAGCTCAGGGTCCCGGCGCCATCCGGAACCTGCGCGGCCCCGATGATCACCTTGTCGATGAAGCCGTAGTCCATGGCCTCCTGGGCGGTGAACCAACGGTCACGGTCCGAGTCCGCCTCGATCTGCGCCTGGGACTGGCCGGTGTGGAACGCGACCCGCTCCTGGAACATCCGCTTGGTGTAGAGCATCTGCTCGGCCTGGATCGCGATGTCCGACGCGGTGCCGCCGAGGCCACCCGACGGCTGGTGCATCATGATCCGCGCGTGCGGCAGGGCGTAGCGCTTGCCCTTGGTGCCGGCGCAGAGCAGCAGCTGGCCCATCGAGGCCGCCATGCCCATCGCCACTGTCGAGACGTCGTTGTCGATGTACTGCATGGTGTCGTAGATCGCCATGCCGGAGTAGACCGAGCCACCCGGCGAGTTGATCCAGAGGAAGATGTCGCGGTCCGGGTCCTCCGCGGCGAGCAGCAGGAGCTGCGCGCAGATGCGGTTGGCCACCTGGTCGTTCACCTCGCTGCCCAGGAAGATGATCCGTTCCTTGAGCAACCGGTTGTAGACCGAGTCGTCGAGGTTGCCAATGGAGTCGCCACCGCGGGCCTCGTTCACCCGGAGCGACTTCTTGGGGATGTGCATGTCGGTCATGGCAGCCCTTCGCTCTCCGTACCGTCCTACCCGACACTAACCGCTCAGCCGGGAGGCGTACTCCCGGTCGGGGCACTGTTCGCTCTCAGCGCAGTCACCCGCACGGCGTACCCCGGAAAGGGTTTCGGCCGCCTCCCGGCGCACAGCGCGGGACGGCGGCCGACACCCCCGACGGTCAGTGCTGGTGGTCGTGCTCGGCCTCGTTCTGGGCCCGCAGCGCGTCGAGGGAGACCTCGTTGCCCGCCGAGTCCTTGATCTTGATCTTCTCCATCACCGCGGCGAGCGCCTTGCCCCGGCGGACGTCGCCGAAGACGGCCGCGGCGGCGCCGGAGCGGACCAGCTGGTCGTAGTACTGCTGCGGGGCCATGCCGGCGCGCTGCGCCCGGTGCACGATCTCGTGACCGAACTCGTCGTCGGAGACCTGCACGTCCTCGGCGTCGGCCAGCGTGTCCAGCAGGAGCTGGATCTTGACGCCGTCGGTCGCCGCCTCGGTCAGCTCGGCGTCGATCTGCTCCTCGGTCTTCTCCTCCGCCGCGAGGTACTCCTCCAGGGAGGCGCCGATGCGCTCGAGCTGGTCGACCATCGCGGCCTTGCGGCTCTCGACCTCCTCCTTGACGACGCCCTCGGGCGCCGGCACCTCGGCGGCGGCCACCATCTGCTCCAGGGCCTTGTCGCGGGCGGCGTAGATCTGCTCGACCTGCTTGCCCCGGGTGATCCGCTCCCGCAGGTCGCCGCGCAGCTCGTCGATGGTGTCGAACTCGCTGGCCATCTGCGCGAAGTCGTCGTTGAGCTCGGGGAGCTCCTTCTCCTTGACCGTGCGGACGGTCACCGCCACGTCGGCGTCGCGGCCGGCGTAGTCGCCGCCGACGAGCTGCGTGGTGAAGGTGGTGCTGTCGCCGGCGGCCAGGCCGACCAGCGCCTCGTCCAGACCCGGCAGGAGCTGCTTGCTGCCCACCTCGTGCGAGATGTTGCTCGCCGAACCGCCCGGGACCTCCTCGCCGTCGACCGTGGCGTTCAGGTCGATCTGCACGAAGTCGCCCTCCTGGGCGGCCCGCTCGACGGTCTTCAGCGTGGCGAAGCGCTCGCGCAGGCTGTTGATCTGCTCGTCGATCTCGCTGTCGGCGATCTCGATCTCGTCGACGGTCACCTCGATGGTGGCCGGGTCCGGCAGGGTGATCTCCGGCCGGACGTCCACCTCGGCGGTGAAGTTGAGCGAGTCGCCGTCGTTGAACTCCGTGATGTCGACCTCGGGACGGCCCAGCGTCTTCAGGTCGTGCTCCCGGACCGCGGCGAGGATGTTCTGCGGGATGGCCTCCTGGATCGCCTCGTTGAGGACGGTCCCCCGGCCCACCCGCTGGTCGATCACCGCGCTGGGAACCTTGCCCCGGCGGAAGCCGGGAACCTGGACCTGCTGGCCGATCTCCCGGTACGCCTTCTTGAGGCTCGGCTCGAGCTCGACGAACGGCACCTCGATGGCGAGCCGCACGCGCGTCGGGCTCAGAGTCTCGACGGTGCTCTTCACAGGCGTACTCCTTGACGGATCTGGGTGTTGATTCTGGGGCGTGATTGCGCGCATCGAGTGTAGGCGAGCCGGCCGACGGCATCGGCAGGGCCCGGGCACCGCGCGGAAAAAACCGGCGGTTCCCGGGACGATCCGGTCGCGAACGACAGTCGGGGTGGCGGGATTTGAACCCACGGCCCCTCGCTCCCAAAGCGAGTGCGCTACCAAGCTGCGCCACACCCCGTGGCGACGAAGAGTGTATGCCGTCCGGTCCCCCGCGCGGGTGACCGGGGCGCGGCGCGGCCGGCGGCGGGCCGCCGCCGGGCCGCCGCTGGGCCGCCGCCGAGCCGCCAGTTCGGGGAAGTGGCTGGGTCCGAGGGCCCGGGAAGGCGCCACCTCGCCGAGGTGGTGTGGATCTTGACGGTCCGCGGCGAGCGCGGGGTATGCGCTTCGCGGCGCCAACCCGGATTGGGTACGCTGTCGGCGCGCCCTGCTGTGGTGGGGCGCTCGCGGGCGTAGCTCAATGGCAGAGCTTCAGTCTTCCAAACTGACGGTGCGGGTTCGATTCCCGTCGCCCGCTCCACTTCACGGACGGCCGGTCCGCTACGCGGGCGTGGCTGGCGCGCCGCGTCAGCTCGCCCGCAGCCAGTCGGTCAGCCGCCCGGCAGCCCGGGCGCCGAGGCCGGCTCGGCCACTGCGGGCAGCCGGAGCAGCTCCGCCCGCTGTGGCCCGGTCAGTTCCGACGATGCCTAACTGCACCGGTCCACGGTGGCCCGCGCGAACCCGGTCAGGTCGGCCGAGGCCCGCTCGGCGAGCCGTGGTTCCGGGTCCCCCGACCAGCAGCAGCGCCGCCCGCAGCCGCAGCGCCCACGGCTGGGTGCCGAGCAGCCGGTAGCCGGGGCACCCGCTTGTCGGCGAGCAGTTCCTCGGGCAGCTCGGCGGAAGCGCCCGTTGATCGGGGGGCAGCGCGGTGGCCGCCTCCCGGACCACACTGGCGGCCGGATCGCGGAGCATCGGAACGGCGTCGAGTCGGGCCAAAGCACAGACCGCCGCCGGCCACGCATAGCCGGGCCTCCGGGTGACCGAGCAGCGGGTGCAGCAGAGTGCCGTACGTGCTCGTCGAGCCGGATCAGTAGCCGAGGCGTACCCGCCAGCAGCCGCAACGTCGCCCGGGCGGCACTGACGTCGTCGTCCGCGTGCACGGCAGACAGCGCGACCAGGAGGCACCGCAGGTCGTCCTGGTCCCCGCCGCTCGCCTCGGCCACCATCGGCGGCACCTACCGGGCCTGGCCACGTGCGTCGGTCATCAACACATGGTGACGGCTGCGCGGCGGCGACCGCACCAGGGTTTCCGGTGCCGCGCGGAGTCAAGCATCGGTAGGCAATGCGACAGCGTGCCGCGCATCCTACCGGCCACTGAGGATGATCGATAGCCTGGGTCGGTGGAGCACGAGGAGCCGTGGAAGGTGTTGCAGAACGTCAACGAGTGGCTCCGGCACGCCGATACCAAGGCCAGCCTAGTACTGACCCTGGACGGCGCGCTGATCGGCCTGATCGCCCTACGCGTGCAGGGGCGGGAGGCATTCGAGCGACAACCGGTCGCGACCGTGCTGCTGCTCCTCGCGCTGGGCCTGCTGGCCGCCAGCCTCGTCGCCACGGTGCTGGCCGTGGCGCCCCGCACCACGATCACCGGCCAGCAACGGTCCCTGCTGCACTTCGGTCACATCGGGGAACGGTTCGAGACGAGGGAGTCGGAATTCGTCGCCGAGTTCGTCGCGCTGCTCCGGGATCCGGATGCGCTCCGGCGCGAGGTCGGCAGCCAGGTGTGGGCCAACAGCATCGTCGGCCGGCGCAAGTACCGCCATCTGAGCTGGGGAATCCGCTGCGCCTCCGGCGCGATCCTGGTGGTCGCGCTGGCGAGCCTGGCCGGGCCATTCACTGGGTGACCGGCGGCAGGTCGCCAGATGTCCTGTTCCCGGGCGAATCCGGCCGGTAGGACGGAGGGCGGCAAACCCGTAGCGGGAGGAGCGTCCAATTTCCAGCGCTGACCTGGGTCCCATCACCGCCGAGTCGCTCGGCCCACTGACCGTGCTCGGCTCCGGCGGCCAGGGCACCGTGCACGCAGTCCCGAACCGGCTAATCGACGGCCGATGGCCGGTGGCGTACAAGGAGTACGACCGGACAACCTTGGGCCGGGTCGACCGCCCGGTGCTGGAGAGGCTGGTGGAGTTGCCGGGACGGCTGGCCGAGGCCGATGCGCGCCTGCTCCACGAGCGCACGGCGTGGCCGGTGGCGGTGGTGGAACGCGGCGGGCGGCTCGCCGGCTTCCTGATGCGTCAGGTGCCGCCGGTGTTCGACACGCCGCTACGGCTCACCACCAGGTACGTGCAGAAGCTCGCCCAGGTTCAGTTGCTGCTGAACACCGACGACTACCTGGCCGCCCGCGACCTCGCCATCGACGACGTGTTCCGACTCGGGTTTCTGCTGGACACGGCTCGGGCCATGGCCGACTTCCACCGCCTCGGCCTGGCGGTCGGCGATCTCTCCCCCAACAACCTGCTCTTCAGCCGGGAGACAGTGCCCCGCTGCTTCTTCCTCGACTGCGATGCGATGCGGCTGGACGGCGCCTCGGCGCTGCCGCAGATCGAGACCACCGACTGGGAGGTGCCGGGCGGCCAGGGTGAGGAACTAACCACGCCGGCCAGCGACGCGTACAAGTTCACGCTGCTCTGCGTACGGCTGCTCGCCGGCGACCAGTCGACGCGTGACGCGGCGGCGGCGCAGCGGGCCGGCGCCGACGTCCATGAACTCGTCGACCGCGGGTTGGACCGGGCACCGACCAGCCGCCCCAGCCTGGCAGAGTGGATCGGGCCGTTGCAGCGGGCGGTCGAGGCCGCCCGGGCCCAACCGCGGATCAGCGCCACCGTCCCACCGGGACCCGGCCCTGGCGTCCCGGATGCCGCGCCGACGGCAGCCGGGCCGCCGCCTAGCCGGGCCACCCGGCCGCCCGGTCGACCCGCACCGACGCGCCCGCCCACCGCCACCCGCCCGGTCACCCGGTCGCCGCGACGGGCAGGTACGGCGGGCAAGGTCGCGCTGGCCGTGGTGCTCCTCCTCTGCGGCGTGACGCGGATCTCGTCCTGCGTCGATGATCCGCACTCCGGCCCGGCTGCCGATGAGCGGTCGACCATGTCGGGCGATGGCCCGCGGCAGCCCTCAACAGCCTCGAGGGACCAGGCGGCCGTCCTGGCCGAGATCCTCGCCCGGTCAAAGCAGGACCGCCGCACGATCGCCCCGGCGGTGGAAAAGGTCACCCGGTGCCTCGACCCGACCGGCGCAGCCGCCGACTTCCGGCAGGCCGGGGCCGGCCGGCGGGAGGTCCTCAGCCGGGTCACCGCGATCGAGACCGACCAACTGCCGCGCGGTGCGGAGCTGCACGCGAATCTCGTCTCGGCGCTGCGCCATTCGGCAGCGGCGGACGACGCCTATGCGCGCTGGGCAAGCGCGGTGGCCCGCCACGGATGCGGGTCGTCAGCGATGCGCGGTACCGACCGGCGGACCGGTGACCGGGAGTCCCGGGCCGCCACGGCCGCCAAGCAGCGCTTCGTAGCGTTGTGGAATCCGTTCGCCCGGCAGTCCGGTCACCCCGTGCTGTCCTACCGGGACATCTGACCGTGTGGTGCGGCGGCGAGCGCCGCCCGTCCGGCGGCGGTGATCAGCACACTGCGCCGGCCGGTCACCACCCAGCCCTCGTCGCGCCAGTGCTCCAGCGTCCGGCCGACCGTGCGCTGTGAGCTGAGCACCAGACCGGCCAGATCCGCCTGCGACAGCGGCAGCTCGACGAGCAGCCCGCCGTGGTCGTCCGGCACCCCGTAGCGGCGCCCGAGGTCCAGCAGCAGCTCGGCGAGGCGCTGTGGGACCGACTCGGCCCCGGCGGCGGCTCGTTGACGGTCGGCCTCGCGCAACCTGATGGAGACGGTGCGCTGCACGATCTCGGCGGCCTGCGGGGAGCCCTTGAGGAACACCCGGAACCGGTCCGCGGGAATGACCAGCGCCTCCACCGGGGTCATCGCGGTCAGGGTCGCGGACCGACCACCTCCGTCGAAGCCGGCCAGTTCGCCGACCAGGTCACCGCCGTCGCGCAGGGCCAGCACCGCCTGGTAACCCCGCTGGGTGTTCGCGGAGACCTTGACGCAGCCCTCCAGAAGCACGATGACGAAGTCGCTATCGTCACGCTCATGCACCAGCACGGCCTCCGGCGGGTAGCGGCACAGCGACCCGAGCGCCCGAAGTCCCGCCCGCTGCTCCTCCGCCAGGGCATGCCAGAACGGCACCCGGTGGTGGCGCCCCAGATCCATGCCCGTCGCCTCCCTGTCGACTGTGGAGCCCGGCACCCGACAGGGTCATCGTAGGGCGGCGGTTCCCGGTCGGCACGGACCGAACGGAGCGGATCGTCAGCCGAACCTGTTTACCAGATAGACGATCAGGATGCCCAGCATCACCAGCAGCGCGAGCGTACGGCCGATGTTGCCCGACCCGCTTGCCGCAGGAACTATGGTGGACCCGTCGTCGGGGCCCGATCCGGCACCCACACCCACCGGCACCGGGGGGCCGTCGAGACGGTCGCCAGCCGCGACGGAGGTCAACGCGGTGATCCAGTCCTGCGGGGCCGGGCGTCGGGCGGGAATGACGGACATACTCGCCTCGGCGAGGTCGGCGAGATCGTCGGAGACCGCAGCGAGTACGGACGGATCCCGGCTGCTCTGGTCGCGGGCGAAGAGCCGCACGGCGAGCAGACCGAACTTGTACGCGTCGGTGGCCGGTGTTGCGAGGGGCTCCCCACCGGGCAGTGGCACCTCCCAGTCCGGAGTCTCCGTCTGCGGTAGCACGGAGCCCCCCGCGAGTCGCATGGCGTCGCAGTCGATAAAGAAGCAGCGCGGCCGGTTACCCAGGCAGAAGAGCAGGTTGTTCGGAGACAGGTCACCGACCACCACCCCGAGGCGGTGCAGTCGGGACAGCGACCGCGCCAGGTCTGCCAGCAGCAGCAGCCGGCCCCGGTCGTCCACCGGGATGGCCATCCGGGCCAGGTAGGAGTCGGAGTTCAACAGGAACTGGAAACCGGCGGGTCGACGCACTGTCCCTCCGCCTGCGGGCAGGCCGATCTCGAAATCCGCCGGGATACGGCGCATGAGCAGCCCGCGGACCACCGGCCCGGAGGTGACCAACGCCGCGGGCCAGGCGCACTGCTCGCACAGCCAGCGACCAGTGGCCGGATCCAACGTCGGCACGAACGAGACCATCCGCCTCAACTGCGCGACGTCGAGCCGTGGGCAGACGACTGGGTCGTACTCCTTGTAGACAACCGGCCACTCCTTGTTGATCCGGAGTCCGTCAATGGCGTACACGCAGCCCTGGCCGCCCTTGCCCAGTTGGGTCAGCGCACCGAGCGAACGAACGTCGAACTGTGGCGCGAGCGCATCGTCCATCGATCTCCTCAGGCTTTCGTCCGCGGCCAGATCGCCAGCAGGGTCCGGTCGTCGTCGTACGTCTCCCGGGAAAAGTCAAGGTGGTAGGCGAACTGGACCGGTGGCTGCGGCCTCGCCAGCCGACCGGCGAAGTAACGTCCCACCTGGCCGGCGCCGTCGCCCAGCGCGTCACCGAAGCCGTCGGTGCCGATCAGCAGCACCTCGTCGCGCCCCAGGGGTCCCCTTCGCGGGCTGACCCGAGGCGTCCGCGGCAGAGCGGTCACCGCGGACGAGACGACCGGGTCACCGGTGTGCAGCTTGCCGTCGAGGAGGCTGCGGTACGCGCCGTCGCGCAACACCCAGGCGCCGGTGTCACCGACCTGGATGAGCGACACGGTAGGACCGTCCGGCAGAACCATCCCGGCGACCAGGGTGCTCGCCATCGCCTCCTCGGCGGCGGCCGGATCCGCCTCGCCCAGGCCGAGCAGGGTCCGGGTCTGCTCCACCAGTTGCCAGGCCGCCTGCTGCACCACGTTCTGCCAGTCCACCGGGTGACCGGCGGCTAGGTCAGCGAGGATCTCCCGGACCGCCGCCCGACACACCAGCGCGGCGCCGAGGTGCGAGTGCCGGGCCGCGGAGACCCCGTCGGCGACGGCGAACACGACCGCGCCGGTGGGCGGGTGGACCACCACGGCGAAATCGTCCTGGCGCGGCGTACCTCGGTGGCGGTGCAGGTAGCCGCGTACGGAGGCGGCGCGCACGGTGAAGTCCCGGGTGGACCAACCGTCGGTTACGGTATCCGGCCGGTACGTCTGGTCCTCGGCGGGGCGGGGTTCGAAGTCCGCCGTCGGCGTCCCGAGCACCACGGGCAGCCACTGCGGCGACCGGCCCGGTCGCCCGCCGGCCCGGTCGGCCGGCTGGCGGGTCGGGCGTGCCACCCCGGCTGGGGAGCCACCCGCCTCGTACAACTCCGGCCGCGGCGGCGCCCCCCTCGGCGGCCGCCGGTCGGTGGCCGGCGGACGGGCAGCGCCCCGGGCGGGCGGGGGCCGGTCGACCGGATGCGCGCCACCGCGCGGCTGCCCGGGGGTGTCCGCATCTGGGGACGGCTCCGGTCGCCCGCCGTCACGTCCCGGCCCCCGCTCCGGTCGGTACAGCGGTGCGTCGCCGTGCCCGCTGGGCCGGTCGGGCTCGCGGTACCCCGGTTCACGCACCACCTGGTCGTCCTCCAGCCGGACGGGTCGCCCCCCTCCGCGCCGCCACCTAGACCACATCGATGGCCATCCGGAAACCCTGCGGCCGCTCGACCACCAGCTCGGGCTGCGCGGAGCCGAGCGACCGCCCCGACTCCACGATGCTCTTGGTCAGCGCGGTGCAGAAGCGGGCGATGGAGGCGCCAACGTCAGTGCCGGCGTTCGCGATGAAGCCGTACTCGTCCCGGGTAGCCACCTGGCGGATGGTGGCCGCCTGCGCGTCGCCGATGCCACAGGCGACGATGTTGGGCGCACCCTTGGTGACATTGCGATCGATGAGCTGCCGGTGCACCTCCAGCCAACCCTTGTCGGTGGGCTGGCCGTCGCTGAGGAAGAACACGGCGGGTCTGTGCACCGTGAATCCCTCCGCCTTTAGCACGTCGACGTCCGCCGGGATGCGCTGGCGCAGGTCGCCGAAGGCGGCGCCGTAACTGGTCCGGCCGCGCGGTTTGAGTTCCGGCATCTCCTCCGCGTGCCGCAGGTCGGCCAGCCGGAGGTGCTCCAGGACGGTCTCCGAGAAGCCGAGCACGGAGAACCGCACTTTCGCCGCCGCCATCGGTTCGCCAAGCAGCGCCTCGTGCAACGAACGCAGCCCTTCGTTGAGCTGACCCATCACCTTGGTCATGGAACCGGACTCGTCCGCCATCACGTACACCGGTAGAAGATTTGCGTGGCCGCCGGACATGTCTACCTCACTTTCCCCGGCCCACGGGCCGGACTTACCGCTGTGCAGGGGACGATCAGACCAGTTCGCTGGCGATCCGGAAGCCGACCGGCGGGGAGATGGTCAGTTCCCCCGAGCCGTCGATGAGGGCTCGGCCGGAGTCGATGACGCTCACGGCCAGCGCCCGCCAGTACTGCGCGATGGCGGCGTGCACGTCGCTGTCGGGCACCATCACGAACCCGAACGCCGGCTCGGTGGCGATGGTGGCGATCAACGCCGGCGGGGCCGCTCCGATTCCGCAGGCCACCACGTTCGGCGCGTACCGGTGGCTGGCGCGGTCCACGAGCCGCCGGTACGGGCTGGTCCAGCTCTCGCCGTCGCGGGGCGCGCTGCCGCTGAGGAAGAAGACGATCGGTCGGCGGACGTTGGGCTGCTGCGCCTTGAGCGTCTCGATGTCGTGGCCGATGCTGTCCAGCAGCGTCTCGAAGGCGTTGGCGTAATTCGCCGGGCCGCGGGGGGTCAGCCAGGGTGACTGGCTGCCCGCGGTCACCACGTCCATCCGAAGCCGACTGGCGACCTCGTCGGCGAAGCCGAGCACGGCCAGCCGGATCGCTGGGGACACGTCGGCTGCCTGCACCAGGGCGTCGTGCAGGGTGTGCAGGCCGTTGCTCAAGTCGCCGATCCAGGGTGCCACGTCGGCGGACTCGTCGACCATCACGTAGACCGGTTGGACCCCGGCGGCCGGGGTCCAGACCCGGCTCTTCGGGTCCTGTTCCAGGATGACCGCCGGAGGCTTGTCCCGGCCGTCCGCCGGAGCGTGGCCGGCCGGATCGAGCACCGGCGGCTGGGTCCAACCGGCCGGCGCGGCCGGCAGTCCGAGTGGCCGTACATCGGTCGCGCCGAGGCGCCGCATGGTGTGCGCAAGCATGGGTTCCACATCGGCGGCGAGGATGAGGTCCTTCTCGACCAGGAACCGGAACAGTTCCGTGGTCTGCTGGTTGTGCAGGTCCTGCCGCTGCAGCATTGCCTGCTCGTGGGCAGCGAGCAGTTGCATCGCGGCCATCGTGTCCTGCGGGTTCCGGGCCAGGTGCAGGCGGATCAGCTCGGCCGGGTCGAGCGGCCGATCCCCCAGCTCGGTCAGTTCGGTGCGGGCCGCCTGGATCCGGTGGTGCTGCTGCATCTGCTCGAGCTGGCCCTGGTGCATCGCCTGCTGGACGTGCACGTCGTGCCGGATCCGGTTGAGTTCGACCGTCCGGCTGGCCTCGACCTTCTCCCGCAGGTAACGGCTCGCCGCCTCGTCGGGCAACAGCCGGGGTGACAGCGCGAAGATGGTGATGCCCTCGGGCAGTACCCAGCCGGAACCGAAATGCTGGCGTAGGGCGTCCTCGGCCTGGGCCGACTGCTCGATGCCGAACGACCGGGTGATCGGGACGAACCGGTCGACGATCGCGCCGTAGACGATCGGCATGGCGTCGGTCACGTTGCGCCGGACGATCTCACATGGATCGTGCACGCGAAACGCGACGTCAACGGTCGCCACGAAGAAGTGCACGTCGCCGCGGGACGGCAGCGGGGTACTGCGCAGCTCCGCCCGCCGCCGGTGGTCGCCGGTGTCGACGTCGTAGCGGGTCCGGTACGGCGACAACGCCTGCTGCGACCAGCGCATCGGCTTCCCGTCGAAGGACGTCACCTCGCCGCCGCCCGTCGCATACACCACGGCACGCGACGGTGTGGTGGCCCTGGTGACGGTGAACGGCCCACGGGCGACCGGGCTCACCTCAAGTATCAGCGGCAGTGGAGTGGTCACTGAAAGCTCCCTCCCGGAGCGAGCGCGGCCTCGACCGCATAGGCCGTACGCGGGTGTGGTTGCAGGTTGTCGACCGCCCGCCAGTTGGCGGCGAGTCGACGGATCAGTTGTCGGGTCCGGTCGCTGCGGGCGGCCACGTCGGTCAACATCCGGATGAACGCGGTCCCCACCCAATGGTCCGCCTCGGCCATCGCCGCCCACCCGGTCAGAGCCTGTTCGGTGAGGTTGGAGAAGGTGCCGGCGTTCAACACGGCCTGCCACATGTCGACCAGCACCACCCGCAACTGCGGATGCCGGTCGGCCAGGAGCAGCAGTGTCGGCCAGTAGTTCGACTGGTCCGGACCGGCGGCCCCGGGCCGGTCACCGGCTTCCGCCCCGGTCAGCTCGCCCGCCCCGGCCTCGGCCCGCAGCGACTTCGCCAGCCAGAGGAAGACGTACTGGCCAGCCACGTTGCGCCGGCGGTCGTTGAGCCAACTGGAGATGCGACTGAGCACCAGCGGCGCGTTGTGCTCCTCGTCCTGCAACAACACGTCGGCGAGGCTGTCGCCGATGCCGTTGGCGACGCGGAAGTCGTCGATCACCGCCAACCGGTCGAGAGCAGCCAGGGCGGCCCTCGTGTTGAGTGGCCCGAGGCTTACCCCGTGGATCCGGGCGGCGGTCGCCTGGCCGACCGGAAGCGCCGGGTTCCCGTAGAGACCGGCGACCACGTTCTCCACCAGTGGACGCCACCGGGCGTCCTCGGCGGGAACCCGGAGCGCATACGCGACTACGTCGCGCAGCCAGTACCGCTGCTCGTCGAGAGCCATCGGGCGAAGCACCCGTGTGAGGACCGCCTCGAACGCGTAGGTGGAGAGCAGGCCGAGAGCGGTGCCGGCCCAGACCCGGACCTCCTCCGAGCCGCGATCGTCGGCCAGGTCGTGCAGCCACTCCAGCAGCTCGTCGTGGATCTGGTACTGCCGCCAGACGTGCTCCAGCACCATCTGGGCGTAACCGTCGTCCACGTACTCCAGCACGTCGGCCCGGACGTTCCCCCAGGGGCTGCGGATGTCGGTCTGCCTGGACCGGGCACGCAGCAGCCGTTCCCGCTCCCGCCGGGTCAGGCCGAACGGATCGCGCCAGGGCGCTTGTCGATC
Organism: Micromonospora chalcea; assembly: GCF_002926165.1. Classification (GTDB taxonomy): domain Bacteria; phylum Actinomycetota; class Actinomycetes; order Mycobacteriales; family Micromonosporaceae; genus Micromonospora; species Micromonospora chalcea. The sequence continues at coordinate 17,855 of NZ_MAGP01000152.1, forward strand.
GCCGCCCGCGCCGCCCTCGGGCGGTCCGTCCAGCCGCTCGGCGAGCCGTCGGGCCGCCCGTACGACCACCTCGTAGGACAGGCCGTTCAGCACCGCCAAGGCGATGGCCAGGCAGCGGGACGGCACGTCCGGCAACCCGCCGAACCAGATGTCGAAGTCCTCCGTCAACCTGTCGGCCATCCGCGCCCGTAGCCGGTCGACGTCCACCGCCCCGCCGTCGAGCTGCTGGCTGATGACCAGGGCGAGGTCCGCGGCCACCTTCAGCGGGGTCCCCGGGACGAAGAGTTCCCGGGTGTACGCCAGCAGATCGGGATCGGCGAGCATCTGGCTGCTCAGACGCTCGGCATCGGCGCCCTCCTGGCTGGTCCGCAGCCGCCAGCTGAGGTGGCGGGCGAGCACGTCGGCATGCCCCGGCGGGTCGCCCAGGTCGACCACGAACTCCATGAGGTCCTGGTCGGCTAGGGCTGCGTCGGCACCGACGGTCAGCACCAGCCGGGCATCGATCCGGTCGAGGACAACGTGCAACTGCTGCAGCATCCAGCCCCGGGTGGCACCCCAGCCTGCTGGCTCGCAGAGCAGGAAGCCGGCGCCCGACGGCAGCGGATTCTCCGACTCCCCGTCCAGTTCCAGCCAGTGTCCCAACCGCTGCAGGTCGACGTTCTGGTCGAGGTTGAAGACGCGTCGGTCGGAGGGAGACTGCAGCAGGCGGATCGCGGTGGCCGTCTTCCCGGCGCCGCGCGCCCCACGCAGGATCACGATTCGCTTCTCGGCGCAGGCGCCGCGCATCCGCGGCCACTCCGCCGGCTCCACGAAGGCGTGCCGGACCGGATTGGTCAACATAGGCGACAACCGCTGCAACGGGGTGCGCTCGCGCCCGCCGAGCATGACGACGTACTTGTCCCGGCCGACCTGGTCGCCACCGATGACGAACTGGGATGACCGGCGGAGGTTGTGTTGCCGGCGCATCCCGTCGGGCGGCGCTGAGGGCGCCAACGAACGATCCTGCGAGTCGAGCGTCGTCGGCGTACGCAGTTCGGCGGCCGGATCCGAGGAGCCGGCCGGCGGGGAGGTGGCGGAGGCGCTGTTGCTGTTCGGGGTGGCGGAAGGACCCGCGCCGTCGTCCGGGGCGGTCGCGGTGCCAGCGACCGGCCCGGGTGACGCGACGTTGGCCGCCCCGGTCGGCGGTACACCAGCCGTCGCCGCGGCGGAAGTGGTCACAGTTCCCTCCGACCCCGCACGTGCTTGTCCCCGGCGACCTGGTCACCCGTCACCCGGACGTCCGAGCCGTGGAAGAAGAAGCCACCACTCTGCTCGACCCGCGGGAAGGGGTCAGGCCGGGCGACGTGCCGCCCCTCCGACGACGCCGAGCGCGCCTGCGAGTCACCCGACGGGACCTCGTCCGCCGACGCCTCGTCCGGCAGGCCCGGCGGGTACGGATATCCCGGCACCTGGATCCAGACCCGCTCCTGCCGCAACTCCTTGACGTTGAGCACGGCCGGTCCGAAGGTCGACGAGTCGACGAAGCGGTAGTCGTGCCGTATCACACCGCGGTAGATCTCGTCGGAGACCGCGAAGGCGAGGACGGCCGTCGGAGCGGCGGCCAGCGCGTCTCGCAGAACCTGCGCGTCAACGAGCCGGCTGGCCGTGTTGATCGCCTCACCGACCCAGCCGTTGGAGTCACGCTGGCAAAGCCCCTGGTGCAGGGCGACACGGAAGCGCATCGCATGCGTCGCTGTGAAGATCTTCGCCTTCTCCCGCAGCCCCGCATCCAGTGCCCGGACCAGTTCCCCGGCGAGCGCGACGATCGAGGTCGACGGCGGCAGCAGCATCAGGATGCCGTCCCCCCTGTCCTGCGGATGGACGTCGGTCCAGCTCAGGTGAGCGTCAGCGAAGGCATTCCGGACGACCTCGTACATGCTGTCCCGCAGTGAGGACTGCACCGGATTGCTCCGCTTACCGAAACCCTCGATGTCCACCACCATGATCGAATGCGGGGTGGGTGCAGCCATGGTCACTCCTCACGGTCGTCTCCGAGCGCACGCTGAAAACATGCTGGGGGGCGCCTCCCGCTGCGAGTAGGACATCTGGCGTAAAGGGGGGCTCGTTCCGCGGGTCAGTTCCCCCACCATCCGCCTTCTCGGCGGTGGGAATCGCAGAGCCACCTTCCTGCGGATCCGACAGGACCGATGGACCGCAAAATGCTATCGATGGACCGCTGTCCATAGAAGACAGAAACCCGACAACGATCTTCCTATTCCGCGTATCGGCACGACCAGCGACCGACCCTCGGTCGGGGCTGCGTACAATGCGGGGCCGGGTGCCCTTGCATCAGGTGGAGATGGTGACGGATGTCAGGCCAGTAGGACGGACACGCCTTTTCGTGACCCCTTCCGGTCGCCGCTACTGGCCCACTGATGCGGACTGCGGGTCTCCTGCCAGCTCGTACCCGGCCCGAACGCTTGGCTGTGAAGCAGCTCAGTCGCTTCGACCTTGGTCAGCAGCGCCGGGTACCCCGCGACGCCAGTGAGGATCCGCCACACTTGCTCCGGCTGCGCGGAAAAACGTGTGGCTGAACGTCATCGGCTGCAGGGTGGGCCCCTGCCGGGCGGCGAACCGACCGCCGCTGGCCAGGCGTCCAGACAGATCAGGTCAGCCGAAGACGGTATTCCAAAACTGACGGTGCGGGTTCGATTCCCGTCGCCCGCACCACCGACCTCCGGGCCAGGTCAGAGGCGAATTCCGGCCTGGGCCGCATCCACTAGCCTGTCGCCGTGGGAACCGACATCTATGGCTTCGTCGAGGTCTGGCACCCCTTCGCGGATGAGGACTGGTACGAGTGGGAGCCGTGGGTGTGCCTGATGCCGATCGCCCCGCTCTACCTGAACGACGACGTAGATGCCTTCGCCTGCCTCTTCGGCGTGCGGAACTGGCTCCGCTGGGAGCCGGCCGCGGCTGAGCGTGGCCTCCCGGCGGACGTGTCGAGTGCGATACGCGGCAGCCATGAGAAGGGCCGGCGGCTGGACTCGGCCGTTCATGGCGCGAGCTGGGTGTCCTGGGCCGAGTTACGCGACCTCGACATGTCGGTCGTGCCCCTTGCTCGCGGGCTGCTGCAGGTGGAGGATCCGCCGCTGCTGCGCAGGTTCCGGGTAGACGACGAATGGCCCGGCGAGTTCGTCGAGAAGTACGGCGTTCCCCCTGTCGGCGCCTCTCCCGTCGAGGCGGCACCGGGTCGCTGGGACGTAGGCGGGGTCACCGTCGAGTACGGACCGTTGATGACCCGGCACGACGTGCTCGGGCCGGGCACCGGATGGGAGCACGTCTTCGCCGTCATGCGCGCGCTCGGGCAGCGTTTCGGCGATGACGGCGTGCGCCTGGTGGTGTGGTTCGACTAGAGCCACCGTGGTTCGACTAATGCCACCCTGACTGAGCGACCTGACCCTCTGCCTGCTCCAGCCATCGCCGGTACCAGCGGGCGAAGCCGAGCGGCGTCCCGTCGTGGTCGTCGAGCGGCTGGAAACCGCCGTCCGCGGCGGTGTCGTCCGCCCACATCCGGCCGCGCGCCGGACCGGTCACGACAAGCGCCTCCCGCAGCGCGCAGCCGACGTGACACAGGTACAGCAGGCCGACCGAGTGTTCCGGCGCGAAGACGGCGGCCTCGTGCTGTTCCCAGTAGGCGTCCTCGGCCGCGTTGAACTCCTCCTCCGAGGAGTAGTCGTCCTCGTCCGGCGGGCCGGGCAGACCGTCGGCCGGGTTGAACGGCTCGACATGCGCAAAGGGCCGGCCGAGAGTGCCGCGGTCGGTGAGGTCGGCGCCGTCGCCGTCCCACTGCCACAGTCCGTCGAGCCGGCGCATCGGGAAGAGCCCGTAGGCGGGCCCCGCGCCGCCTCGCCCCGCCTCCAGCAGGAAGGACCGGTACTCGCCGGGCAGCTCCACTCCGAGTTGGGCCTCCGCTTCGGCCAGTTCCCCGGCGCGCAGCGGCGGTTCGAGCCGCCAGCCGTGACTCGCGGCGCCGAACACCTCACGAGCGCCGGGCGCGGCGGCCAGTCGTGCCAGCCGCTCGCGTACGTCGGACCAGTCGGCGCTCGTCACGCGCGGGACGGTACCAGTCCCGCGGGGCCGTCAGCCGGCACCCGGGCTGCCCGCCCGCGCGGCCGGCTTGGCGTCGGCGGCGGGCGCGGCGGCCGGCTTTTGTCGCTTCGCGAGAACGATCACGACCACCAGAAGGAGCACGAGCGCGGCCGGCACCAGCGCGGGCGCCAGCGCCTGCCAGAGCGGCCACACCGGCTCGGCGAGCCCGTCCGTGGCCAGGTCCGTCCAGGTCATCGCGGCGCCTGGGAGCAGGGCGACAGTCACCAGCACGCCCACCAGCCGGGGTACGCGCGGCTGCCTCCGCGCCAGCAGCCAGAACAGGGCCGCGCCGGCGGCTGCGCCGAGCAGGGCGCCGGTGATCGTGGCGGCGAGGAACCCGCGGGGCGCGGCCGGTTCAATGCTCAACCTCGGCCCGGCCGCCAGGTGGGTGAGCGTGAGCGCCATTCCGTCTCTCTCGGCCCGCCAGCCGTCACACCGGGAACCCGGCACGTCGCGGAACTCCCGCCACCCCCGCGTCTCGGCGACCGCCCGCAGCCGCTCGGACAGCGCGCAGTCCGTGCCGCCGCCGTACTGGAGTTCGACCTGATTCCCGCCGAGGTCGTCGGCCGCCAGCGCGACGCCGTATCGGTAGCCGAGCGCGGTGAGCGAGCCGATCGGTTCGGTCCCGGGGAGCAGTTCCCGGGCCGCGCTCTGCGCCTTGTCGAGGCTGACCGGGCCGCCGCCCCGGCCGCCGTACCAGGACCCGGCGGCCAGACCGACAGTGCCGAGCAGCACCGCGCCGAGCAGGACCACCGCGACGTGCCGCAGCCGATGCCGCACCGGCCCACCCCCTGAAGTAGTGCGGCTCAGCGTAGCCATCACGCGCCCCCCGGGTGCCCGGCGCGGGGACCGGAGCGCCGCCTCCTAGATGATTGAGTCCGAAGTTCGGGCTGGTCAGTGGTCGTATGCGATGAGTGATCGTTTTCTGGGTGCGCCGGTGTCGGTGTTGTGCCAGATGCAGGTGGCCATCGCGAGCAGGCGCTGGCCGACGCGGGCGTAGATGCCGTGTCGACGGCGTGCGCCGTGTTGTTCGAGGCTGAGCTGGCCTTTGAGGGTGTCGAAGATCGCTTCGATCCACTGGCGCATGTGCAGCAGGCGCCGTTCGGCGGGGCTCGCGGCTGGGTCGGATGTGCCCTTGCGGGCGGGTCGGACCAGGTGGACGCTGAGGTTGTCGAGGAACGTCTCGAACGTCTGGCCGGCGAAGCCCCGGTCGGCGAGGATTACCTGCCCGGCCTGGACGAGGTGGTGGTCGACTTCCAGCAGGGCGGCCATGACGTCGCGTTCGTCGAGTTTCGGGTTGGCCAGGCACCAGGTCACCGGCATGCCCTCAACGGTCGTGACCAGGTACAGGCGCATGCCCCAGAAGTAGCGGGTGTGCGAGGCGCAGTAGCCGTAGCCGGCGTCGCCTGCCAGGTCGGAGCGTCTGGCGGTCTCGCGGGAGGCTCCGCAGGGCACCGGGGTGGAGTCGACCAGCCGCAGGATCGGTGCACCGGTGGGGGTGTTCTCGGCCAGGTGCCGGATCGCCGCGGCGATCAGCGGGCCGGCGGCTCGTAGCCGTTTGCCGTATCCGGGCTGGTCGGGGATGTAGGGGAACAGATGGCGCAGGTGCTTGCGGGCGTAGCGGATCCAGCGCCGTTCACGGGGGAAGTCCAGCAGGACCTGCGCGATGGCCAGGCAGAGCAGTTCGGCGTCGGACAGCAGGGGCGGGCGACCGATCCGGCGGCGGCCGATGACGTGATCGTCGAGGAACACGTAGAGTGCGGTCAGAAGGGTATCGAGGTCTGTCTTCACAAACTGACATCGATACCCTTCGCCATGTCCGAGTCAAGCCCGCGCTGCCGTACAGCCAAGACTTCGGACTCAATCATCTAGTAGTGGTCCTCGATCGGCCGGCGCGCCTCGTCGAACATCGCCGGTCCGTCGTACCGCACCGGGCGCGGCGCCGGGGTGGCCGGTTTGACCTGCTCGAACTGCTCGGTGGACAGCGCGTACACGACCCGGCCGAGGCCTGATGCGTTGATCGCCACGGTGCACATCGGGCAGGGCTGGCAGCTGGTGTACATGGTGGTGGCGACCGCCGCCTCGGGGGCGAGCTGCCGGGCGGCCCAGCGGGCCAGCTTCAGCTCCGGGTGCGCGGTGACGTCCCGATCGGAGACCACCGTGTTGTGGTCCTCGATCAGGACGGTGCCGTCCGCGCCGACCAGCAGCGACGCGAACGGCCGCTCGCCGGACGCGCCGGCCCGGTCGGCGAGTTCCACGGCGCGGCGCAGGAACGCTTCGTCGTCGGGGGTCATCGGCTCTCCTGGTGGTCAGTCGGCGGCGATCTGCTCGACGGATCGGGCGGCGACGGCGCGCAGGTCCGGGTCACCGCTGCGGGCGTACGCATCGCTCAGGGTGTCGATGAATTTGATCGCGTGCGCGTCCCCGGTGTCCAGCGCCCGCGCCATGACCTCGCCGAGTTCCGGCCCGGCGGCCGGTGGGAGGGCACGCGCCCCGGCCGGGGCGTAGGCGGCGGTGACGGCGGCGGCCGCCGCCCAGGCGGCCGCCAGGCTCGGCCGCCAGAGCGCCGGCGGCAGGGCCGGGAGCGTCCGCAGCACGGCGTTCGGCGCGGTCGCCGCGTGCACGAGCATGACCGGGGCGGCGTACCCGTGGGTGCCGTGCCGGAGCACGGCGGCGTCAACGACCGCCGCGAGCCGGGTGGGCGCGTCGTCGGCCGCGTCGCCGGGCACCGCCGCCGCCACCGCCGGCCACCGGGTCAGATCGGCCAGTTGCGCCAGGCGCGCCCGGATGCCGAACCGCTGGTCGGGTACGCGCGGCACCGCGTCGAGCGCGGACCGCGCGTCGGTCATCGGATACGGCCCGGCGCCTGGCGGCGCGAGCGGCTGCCAGCGGGCGGCCCAGTAGGCGAGCCCGTGGCCGAGTTCGGTGACCCGCGGTCCGGTCTCGGCGTCGAGCAGGGCGCGTACGGCGTGGCCGACGCGGATGACACCGTGGGTGGCGCCGGCGGCGATGCCCGGCAACAGGCGAGGCCACCAGCGGGCCAGCACGTCGCGCCACGGCTCGCCGGCCAGCTCGCGGTCGAAGAGGTCGAGCCAGTCGCCGGTACGCACCGGGTCGCCGAGCGGGTCGCGCCACTCCGCGGGTGCGATACGCCGGATGCCGCGCGGGCGTTCCTCCAGCCGGTCGGCGTACGCGTCGATCCAGCGGTGCACCGCCCGCCCGTGGCCGTGGCGCACCAGCGCCTCCGCCGCCATCGGCACGTGGTTGGACAGCCACCCGTCGCGCTCGGGACCGGTGTGGCGTACGCGCTCGTACGCCTCGTCGAGTACGGAGTTCAGCACGTCGGCAAGCGTCCGACCTGAAGTCCGGTTGACGTCAAGCGGCGCGGAACCGGCGGGGATCGGACGACGTCGAAGCGGCCATGAGACTTCGTGCCCTGCTTGTCGTCGCCCTGGCAGCTCTCGGCCTCGTCGTCGTCATGTCACCCCCGAAACCCGCGTGGGCGTGCTCGTGCGTCGGGTCCACCACCGAACAGGACGCCAACCTCGACAGCACCGTCGTCGGCACCGTCTCGCAGGTGACCGACAGGGCGATCCGGCTCACCGTCGAGTCCGTCGAGAAGGGCGGCGCCCAGGTCGGGAACAGCCTCACGCTGCGCGTCTCGCCCGGCGAGGCCGCCTGCGGCTACGCCTTCCGCCTCGGCACCCGGTACCGGGTGAACTCGTATGGTGGCGCCACCGGCGTGTGCGCCGGAATCCGCGAGCTGTCGAGCCCGCCGGCGGCCACCACGCCGTCCGTCGCCACGGCTGAGCGGACGCGGGCCGCGGGACCGCCTGCCTGGTGGATCGTCGGCGGCGTGACGGTGGCGGCGCTCGCCGCCGCCGGGCTGGTGGTGGCGGCCAGGCGGCGGACCGGACGCGGACAGCCCTGACGGCCGGTCAGGACAGGCGGCGGCGGATCCGTGCCATGTCCTCCTCGGGCAGCGCGTCGGCCACCAGCAGCCGGGGCAGCAGCTCCGTGTCCAGCGTCGTGGCCCGGAACACCAGCGCCACCGTCACGTCGTGGCCGGGCCGGTGCACGACCTCGACCGGGTCGCCGGCCCCGACGCTGCCCGGCGTGATCACCCGCAGGTACGCCCCGGGCCGTACCTCCTCGGTGAACCGCTTGATCCAGCCGCGTTCGCCCAGCCACCCCTGGAACGTCCCGCAGGGGATGCGCGGGCAGGTGACCTCCAGCACCAGGTCCGGGCCGATCCGCCACCGCTCGCCGATCAGCGCGCCGTTGACGTCCAGCCCGCTGGTGGTCAGGTTCTCGCCGAAGCTGCCGTCGGCGAGCGGGCGGTCCAGCTCGGCCTCCCAGTGGTCGAGATCCTCCCGCGCGTACGCGTAGACCGCCTGGTCGGTGCCGCCGTGGTGGGCCACGTCGTAGACCCGGTCGCCGGCCAGCCCGACATCGCCGGTGCCCTTCGGTCCGGGCGCGGTGACGGCGACCCGGCCGTCCACGGGCCGCTTGTCGATGCCGGTGGCCCCGATGCCCTTCCACGGGTTCGGTTGCGGTCGGCCCACGTTTACGGAGATCACCCTCATGACGGCGACGGTATGCGGCGCGGGGCCGGACGGGCCAGTCCATTCCCCCGGGCCGGGTGAACGGCGAGGCGGCGTGGCCTGCGTACGATGCGGGCCGGACATCCTCGTCGGGTGGTGGAGGTAGCCGCGGATGGCAGGCCAGCAGGACGGTTTCGCCCTCGGCGTGGACCTCGGGACCTCGAACACCGTGGCGGTGCTGCGCTGGCCGGACGGGCGGACCCGGCCGGTGCTCGTCGACGGCCATCCGATCCTGCCGTCCGGCGTGTACGCCGACGCGGACGGTCACCTGCACGTCGGGCGGGACGCGCAGCGCCTGGCGCAGGCCGACCCGGCCGGCTACGAGCCGAACCCGAAGCGCCGGGTCGACGAAGAGACCGTCGAGCTGGGCGGGCGGGCGTACCGGCCGGCGGAGCTGCTGGCCGCGACGCTGCGCGCGGTCGCGGACGCGGCGGTGGCGGCGGTCGGGATGCTGCCCCCGGCGGTGGTCACCCACCCGGCGGCCTGGACGCCGGCCCGCCGTCAGGTGCTGCACGACGCGCTGGAACTCGCCGGCTGGCCGGCCGCGGCCGAGCACACGCTGGCCGGGCCGATCGCGCCCGGCACCCGCCTGCTGCGCGAGCCGGTGGCCGCGGCGCGCTACTTCACGCAGGTGCTGCGCCGGCCGGTGCCGGTGGGCGGTTCGGTGGCGGTGTTCGACTTCGGCGGCGGCACGCTCGACGTGGCGGTGCTGCGCAACGAGGGCGCCGACCCGTGGGGCGACTCCGGCTTCCAGCTGGTCGCTACCGGCGGGATTCCCGACCTCGGCGGCCTGGACCTGGACGCGGCCCTGCTCGGGCGGCTCGGCGAGCTGGTCGGCCCGGCCCACCCGCGTGAGTGGGCCCGGCTGACCGAGGCGACGACGACCGCCGAGCGGCGGGACCGCCAGCAGCTCTGGGACAACGTGCGCGGCGCGAAGGAGATGCTGTCCCGGGCCCTGGTGGCGCCGGTGGCCGTACCGGGGGTGGAGGCGGCGGTGCCGCTGACCCGGGAGGACTTCGAACGCCTGGCCGCGCCGCTGCTGGCCCGGGCGGTGACGGAGACCCGGGAGGTGACCGCCGCCGCCGGGTTGCGCCCGGAACAGCTCAGCGGCCTGTTCCTGGTCGGCGGGTCGACCCGGGTGCCGCTGGTGGCCCGGCTGCTGCACGCCGAGCTGGGCATCGCGCCGACGGTGCTGGAGCAGCCGGAGATGCCGGTCGCCGAGGGCGCGCTCACCGACCTGCCGCTGCCCCGGCGGTCCGGGCGCCCCGCCGTGCCGGTCCAGCCCGCGTCGGCCCAGCCCGTGCCCACGCAGCCCGAACCGACAGGGCCCGCGCCGGGCGGGACCGACGCCGGCACGGCGAGCGCCGCCACGGTCCCCGCCGGTGCGACCAGGACGAACCCGACCGCGCCGCTCGGCGGTACGGACGCGGCCTCCGCCGGACCGCACGGCACGCTGGTCGCCGACGGGCCCGTCCCGCAGACCCCCGCCACCAGGTACGACGGCACGCCGCTCGCCGGAGGTCCGGTCCCGCACCCGAGGTACGACGGCACTCCGGGCGTCCCCGGTTTCGTGCCGCCGGGGGCAGCGCCCGCCGCGCACCACGCCGGTCCCGGCGTACCCGGGATGCCGCCGCCCGGCGGTGGATGGCCACCGGCGGGGCCCGGTCCCGGCGTACCCGGGGCGCCTTTCTCCCCCGCTCCGGGCGGTGTCCGGCCCGGCGGCGGCCGGCCCCGGCGCGGCCGGTGGATCGCGCTCGGCGCGGGTCTCGTGGTCGTCGCCGTGGCGGCGTCGGTGCTGCTCTGGGTGTTCCGGGACCGGCACCCGGCGCTGGACTTCCACACCGCCGAGCTGGTGAGGACGGTGGCCGCCGGTGACACGCGGCCGGACCAGATGTTCACCGCGACGCTCGGGGAGCGCGCCTACCTGGCCCGTTCGCTGCCCGACGACCACCTCCACGTGACGGCCGTCGAGGCGGCCACCGGCAGGACGGTCTGGGAGAAGCGGACCGACGCGGCCACGCAGCGGTGGGCGGGGATCCGGGCGCTGCCCGACGGGCTGCTCGTCCTCGGCGACGCCACCGGCGGCGGCACTCCGCGCGTGCTCGCGGTGCTCGACGGCGACTCCGGCGAGCAGCGCTGGCAGACGGACGTGGGCCGCGACGACGCGCTGTTCTTCGGGGCCGACACGGTGGTCCGGGTGGACCGGGCCGGCGAGCGCCTGGTCGGGCTGCGGTTGGACGACGGCCGGCAGCGGTGGGAGCGGCGCAACCCGCGCACCGAGTACGGCGACGCCCGTACGAAGGTGCTGCCGGTCGGCACCGGCGCGGCGCTGGACGGGCCCGGTGACGCCGAGGGCTCGCCGCTCGCCCCGTGGGCGGGGAAGGCGGACCGGCTGGTGCAGGTCGGCGCGGACCGCTCGGTCCGGGTCCTGGACCTGCGCAGCGGAAAGGTCCTCAAGGACCGGGGCAACGTGGCCGGCCTCGACGACCCGATGGCCGCCCGCGACGACCGGCTGTACGTGGCGGAGGACGACCGTGGCCTGCGGCTGCTCTCCTACGACCTGGGCAGCCTCGGCACGCCCGGCGTGCTGTACGAGGCGCCGGAGCAGGGCGGCCGGGTGAAGGATCTGGTCACCTGCGGCGAACGTCGCGTGTGCCTGCTGGAGACGCCCGCCGGCGGCGCCGACGGCACCCGGGTGGTGGCGGCGACCGAGGGTGAGGGCAACCGGCAGTGGCCGGCGCCGGGCACCGAGTCGCTGGTGCCGGTCGGTGAGCACGTGCTGGCCGTGCAGGGCTCGCCGGACGCGGTGACGCTGTTCGCGCCGGACGGCACGGCGAAGGTGCTGCGGGACCGGGACGGGTTCGCGGTCCGGCTGGACGCCGGCAACCTGCTGATCTTCTCCGAGGCGCCGAGCGCGTACGAGGACGACCGCGTCCTCGCCGGGACGGCGGTGGACGGCAAGCCGGTCGAGATGGGGCAGCTCAAGCAGATCCGCAGCGAGTCCTGCTCGTGGAACACCGAGATGCTGGTGTGCGGCGCGGAGAAGGAGTTCCGGTTGTACCGGTTCGCCGGCTGACCGGAAGTGAGCTTGACAGCGATCGATGCCTCGGCTGGTGTGAACGGCAGAGAGATCGACGTTCGTCAGGAGGCCCCGTGTTCGTCCGACGACGGTGGACCGCGCTCGCCACCACCAGCATCCTGATCGCCGCTGTCCTGTCCCATCCCGGCCCCGGCGCCGCCGCGCCGGCCGCCCCCGCGCTCACCCTCGCGCCCACCGAGACCGCGCTGGTCCGCGTGCAGCTCGCCGACCGGGCGCAGCTCGACCGCCTGGTCGCCGGCGGCGCGGACCTGGCCAACCGTCCCCGCTCGCGGGACGGCAAGCTGATCGCCGACCTGGTCCTCACCGGCCGGCAGCTCACCGACCTCACCCGGCAGGGCGCGACCGCCCTGCAGGTCGTACAGCGGGCCGACGACGGCACCCGGCGGATCGCCGAGAGCCGCCGCGCCGCCCAGGAGCGCACCCGCGCCGGGCTGCGCGCGAGCGGCGCCGCCGCTGTCGACACGCTCCAGTTCCTCCAGGCGTACTGGTGGACCACCGGCGGGCGGACGTTCGTCCAGGCGCAGGTCGCCACCACCGCCAGCGACGACCCCGACGTGGAGATCACCGTCACCTGGCGTACCGCCGACGGCGCAACCGGCTCGTTCCCGCTGTACCGCTTCGAGGACTCGGGCGAATACCAGTACCACTACGCGCTGCCGCAGCCGGCGCCCGGCCGGCCCGTGCAGTTCACCGCCACGTCCAGCCTGGGCGGAACGAGCCGGCCGGTCACGCCGTCGCTCTGGCCGAACGCCTCCCCGCCGCCGCAGCCGGCCGGCTACCAGAAGGACTTCATCGACGCGTACCTGACGCCGCTGGGCATCAAGGCGCGCATCGCCCGGCTCGGCCGCCAGTACCGCGACCTGGTCGACGTGATCGACCTGCCGAACAAGACGCAGGGCTACCGACGCAACGCCGCCGCCTACCTGGGTGACCCGGCGGCCGCCGCCGTGGTGGTGGAGTCGGTCCGCTTCGGCGACCAGGGCATGAACGGCGTGCAGGTACGCACCGTCGACCCGGGCCGGCCGAGCCGGCCGCTGAGCATGCGCTACCGGGACCGGGTGCTCACGATTTCGCTGGCCACCGACCGGGCGGGCAAGGTGACGAGCACCACCGACGACGTGGCCGCCCTGATCAACGCGCCGCGCGGCGCCCGCTTCCGGGCCACTGTGGAGGAGGGCTCGGCCGGGCTGCCGATGCCGGTCACCGGGCCGGTACGCCTCGACGACGGGTTGCAGGGCACCGAGGTGCCGGCCCGGCCGTGGACGGTGCAGGCACTGCGCATCGGCAAGCACCGTGACGGCTCCCGGATCGGCGTGCTGGCGTACTCGCAGGAGCACGCCCGCGAGTGGGCCACCCCGCTCGTCACGCTGGAGTTCGCCGAGCGGCTGCTCGCCAACGCCCGCACCGACGCGGCGACCCGCAAGCTGCTGGAGCAGGTGGACGTGTTCGTCATCCCGACGGTCAACCCGGACGGCGCGAACTACTCGTTCCACGACTACAACTTCCAGCGCAAGAACCTGGTCAACCACTGCGCCGGTGAAGCGCGGGACCCGAAGTACCGGAACATGTGGGGCGTCGACGTCAACCGGAACTACACGGTCGGATCCCTGTTCGACGGGTACGTGGGCGCGAGCACGAACTGCCTGGCCGGCAACTACGCGGGCACGGCGGAGCTGTCCGAGCCGGAGAGCCGCAACGTGATCGACCTGGCCAAGGCGCACCCGAACATCAAGTTCGCGATGAACGTGCACTCGTACGGCGGTTACTTCATGTGGCCGCCCGGGGCGTACAGGGCCGACGGGCGGGTGACGTTGCCGCGCCCGTCGATCGACGAGTCGACGCTGTTCCTGGCCAGCGCCCGGCGCATCGTCGGGGCCATCGCGGCCGAGCGCGGCACCGTCACCTGGCCGTCGCAGACCGGCCCGGTCGCCGACGTGCTCTACTCGGCGGCCGGCAACTCGGCCGACCAGCTCTACTACGAGCTGGGCATCTTCGCCTGGGACTTCGAGGTCGGCAACGACAGGTGGAACGAGGCCACCGGCCAGTGGGAGGGCGTCGGTTTCCAGCCGCCGTTCGACGAGGCGCACGGCGAGGCGCAGGAGTACGCCGGCGGCCTGGTGGAGCTGGTCCGCGTCGCCCGCGACTACGCGGCGAGCAACCCGGTCCGGCGCTGAGGGCAGGCGGTCCCCGGCCGGTGGAAGTCCGTCCGGGGACCGCGTCAGCCCTGCCCGTCCCGGTCCGCGGCGCCGAGGTCGCGGAAGACGGTGAGCGCGCCCGGGTCGTCGATGGTCGCCGGGACCGGCTCGTCGCGCCCCTCGACCAGGCCCCGCATGGTGCGCCGCAGGATCTTCCCGGAACGGGTCTTGGGCAGCGCCGGCACCACTGTCACCCGGCGGAACGCGGCCACCGGGCCGATCCGCTGCCGGACCAGCGCGACCAGTTCGGCGGCGAGCGCGTCCGGGTCCACGTCGGCGCCGGCCTTGAGCACCACGTACCCGCTGGGCACCTGCCCCTTCAGCGCGTCGGCCACGCCGATCACCGCGCACTCGGCCACCGCCGGGTGCGTCGCCAGGACCTCCTCCATCGCGCCGGTGGACAGGCGGTGCCCGGCCACGTTTATGACGTCGTCGGTGCGGCCCATCACGTACAGGTAGCCGTCCTCGTCGAACCGGCCGCCGTCACCGGTCAGGTAGTGGCCGGGGAACGTGGACAGGTAGGAGCGGACGAACCGCTCGTCGTCACCCCAGAGCGTGGGCAGGCAGCCGGGCGGCAGCGGCAGCCGGATCACGATCGAGCCGTCCGTGCCGGGCGGCACGTCCCGGCCCGCGCCGTCGACCACGCGCACGTCGTAGCCGGGCACCGGCACCGTCGGCGACCCCGGCTTGATCGGCAGCGGCTCCAGGCCGCGCGGGTTGGCCGCCACCGGCCAGCCGGTCTCCGTCTGCCACCAGTTGTCGACAACGGGTACGCCGAGCCGCTGCCCCGCCCAGGCCCAGGTGTCCGGGTCCAGCCGCTCACCGGCGAGGAAGAGGGTACGCAGCGCGCTCAGGTCGTACCGGTCGATGTGCGCGCCGTCCGGGTCCTGGCGGCGGATCGCCCGGATCGCGGTGGGCGCGGTGAACAGGGCGGCCACCCGGTGCTCGGCGGCGACCCGCCAGAACGCCCCGGCGTCGGGGGTGCCGACCGGCTTGCCCTCGTAGAGCACGGTGGTCGCGCCGGTGAGCAGCGGCGCGTACACGATGTAGGAGTGGCCGACCACCCAGCCCACGTCGGAGGCGGCCCAGAAGACCTCGCCCGGCTCGATGCCGTAGACGTTGCGCATCGACCAGCGCAACGCCACCGCGTGCCCGCCGTTGTCCCGCACCACGCCCTTGGGCCGGCCGGTGGTGCCGGAGGTGTAGAGGACGTAGAGCGGGTCCGTGGCGGCCACCGGCTCGCACGACGCCGGTTCCGCGTCCGCCATCACCTCGGCCCAGGTCAGGTCGCGGCCCGGCACCAGCGGCGCCGGTTCCTGCGGGCGCTGCACCACCACGCACCGCTCCGGCGCGTGCGCGGCCTCGTCCAGCGCGGCGGCCAGGATCGGGTGGTACGGCACCACCCGGTCGGCCTCGATGCCGCAGGAGGTCGCCACCACCACCTTCGGCCGCGCGTCGTCGATCCGGACGGCCAGCTCGTGCGCGGCGAAGCCGCCGAATACCACCGAGTGCACCGCGCCGATCCGGGCGCAGGCCAGCATGGCGATCACCGCCTCCGGGACCA
This sequence comes from Micromonospora chalcea, assembly GCF_002926165.1. Classification (GTDB taxonomy): domain Bacteria; phylum Actinomycetota; class Actinomycetes; order Mycobacteriales; family Micromonosporaceae; genus Micromonospora; species Micromonospora chalcea. The sequence goes on from NZ_MAGP01000152.1 coordinate 33,446, forward strand.
TCGCCAGGTAGAGCAGCACCCGGTCGCCCCGGCCGACGCCGAGCCGGCGCAGCGCACCGGCGAACCGGGCGGTCTCGGCGAGCAGTTCGGCGTAGGTGAGCGTGCGGACCGTGCCGGTCACCGGGCTGTCGTGGATCAACGCGGGCTGGTCGCCACGCCCGGCGGCGACGTGCCGGTCCAGCGCGTTGTGACAGGTGTTCAGCACCCCGTCGGGGAACCAGCGGTACAGCGGCGCCGCCTCCTCGTCGAGGATGTGCTCCGGCGGGATGACCCAGTCGATGTCGGCCGCCGCGTCCCGCCAGAAACCGGCCGGGTCGGCGATGCTCCGCTCGTACGCTGATCGATACGCGCCCATACCGTCATGCTGCGCCGCGGCGCACCGCCGGCACGACGGCCGGACGGGTCCGGTGCGCCGGAAGCACGGCCCGGCTCGCTGAACGGCCGCTCACGGCGGTGGGCGGTGGCCGCTCAGCCCAACGGGCGACGGATGAAGCCCGTGGGGCGGGGTAACCCAGCACGGTCCTGGTGGAGAGACGACCGGTGTCGCGGCGTACCGCGGCCGGGCACGCGGGCGGGCGGCGCGAATGCCGCCCGCCCGCGCATCCCGGGGCAAACCGAGTTTGATCGACGACGGCTGTCGACTAGCGTGCGCAGGCGTGAAAACCAATCGGATCTTGCCGATCCTCCTGACCTGTGCCGTGCTGGGGCTCGCCGCGTGCGGCGACGAGAAGCCCTCGACCACGGCCGGGCCGGCGGCCACCTCGGCCTCCGCCGCGCCCTCGTCGGCTGCCCCCTCGCCGTCGGCGGCCGCCGTGAGCGACAAGGAACTCTGCACCGCCGCAGAGAAGATCAACAAGGACATGCGGGCGAAGCTCATGACCGCCGTGCAGTCGGGCGGCGACCTGACGAAGCAGACCGGCGCGATCCTGACCGAGCTCGGTGACCGGGTGACCCAGCTCGCCGGGACCGCCGGCGACGGCAAGGCGGCCACCGCCCTGAAGGAGTTCGCCGCGGAGGCCGCCAAGGCGGGCTCAGCCGCCGACCCGGGCACCGCCGCCGACAACCCCGCCATGGAGAAGGCCAGCAAGGACATCAACGCCGCCTGCAAGACGGCCGGCGCGCCGACCACCTTCTGACGCCGACGCCCCTGTCGTCCGTCCGGCGCGCGCCGGACGGACGACAGTCACCTAGACGCCTGTCACCCAGTTCCAGGCGGAGACCACCCACTCGGTCTGCTGCAGGTACGCCACCCCCACGCCGACCAGGAACAACGCGGTGACCAGGTGAGCACCCTTGGCGCTGCGGCGCACCCGGCCGAGCTGCCGTTCCAGGATCAGCCGGCCGAGCAGCCGGGCCAGCGCGAACAGGCCGACCGCGGTGAGCAGGCTGAGCACGAACGTGAGCAGCGGCGCGATCAGGTTGCCCCGCCCGGAGATCGCCCAGATGCCCCAGCAGACGAACGCGAACAGGGCCCCGGCGGCGCTCAGCTCCCCGCCCTTGCGGGCCTGGGCGAGATGCCAGCTCATCGGCCGGCGCGGCGCCGGCTCACCGGCCCAGTCGCCGTGCTGCTCGACGGTGGGGAACTGCTCGGTGCGGGGCGTACGCCGCGTGCGCGGCTGACCGACCGCCGCCACCCCGCGCTGGAACGCGTCCCGCTGCGGGGGCACCACCCCCGGCTGGGGCGGCACCTCCACGGTGCGCTCGGCCCATGGCTGTGTCTGGTCCGCCATCCTCGTCCTCCCCCTCGGCCGATCCCGGCCTCGCTTCCGAGGGTAGCCAGCCCGCAAATAGGGTGCCGACCCCCATCGCGGTGCGATACACACGTGCGGTGACTGACGTGCTGGTATCCCGGGCTGAGGACTTCGACGACATCGCGGCGCTGCTGGCGCTGGCCTTCCACGGCGATCTGGACCCCGACGTGCAGGCGCTCGAACGCCCGATCTTCGAGCCGGACCGGTCGTTACTGGTCCGCGACGGCGGGACGGTCGTGGCAAACGCCGCCGCGTTCAGCCGCGAGCTCGCGGTACCCGGCGCGAACGTGCCGGCCGCGCACGTGACGATGGTCGCTGTCGCGCCGACGCACCGGCGGCGCGGCCTGCTCACCGCGCTGATGCACCGCCAGCTGCGGGACGTCCGCGACGCCGGCCGGGAACCGATCGCGGTGCTCTGGGCCAGCGAGGGCCGCATCTATCCCCGCTTCGGCTACGGGTCGGCGGCACCGCGGTACATGCTGTCCGTGGACACCACGGGGCTGCGCCTGCCCGCCCCGGCGCCCGCCGAGGGCAGGCTGCGTCTGGACCGTCCGGAGGCGCGCCGGGACGAGCTGGCCCGGCTGTACGAGCAGGCGCGCGCCGACCGCCCCGGCTGGTCCCGCCGCGACGAGCGCTGGTGGTCGTACCTGCTGGCGGACCTCAAGGCGCACCGGGGCGGCGCCACCGAACGCCGGGTGCTGCTGCACGAGGGCCCCGGCGGGCTCGACGGATACGCGCTCTACCGGACGAAGGACAGCTCGACGGCCACCGGCCCGCAGGCCGAGACGCAGGTCGGCGAGGTGGTGGCGCTGACGCCGGAGGCGTACACGGCGTTGTGGCGCCTGCTGCTCTCGGTCGACCTGACCCGGCGGCTGTCGTTCCCGATCGCGGCCCTGGACGAGCCGCTGCTGCGGCTGGTGGACGAACCCCGCCAGCTCTCCCCGCATCTCGCCGACGCGCTCTGGGTGCGGGTGGTGGACGTGCCGGCCGCGCTCGCCGCCCGGCGCTACGCCGCTGACGTGGACGTGGTGATCGAGGTCACCGACGAGCTGCTGAAGGAGAACACCGGCCGCTGGCGGCTGGTCGGCGGCCCGGACGGGGCGGAGTGCACGCCCACCACCGCACAGGCCGGGCTGGCGTGTGACGTACGCGCGCTCGGTGAGCTGTACCTCGGCGGCGCGAACCCGTACGCGCTGGCCGCCGCCGGCCGCGTCCGGGAGCTGCTCCCGGACACGCGGACCGCGCTGACGCCCGGCTTCACCTGGTACCGCGCCCCCTCCCCCATGGAGGTCTTC
>NZ_MAGP01000153.1 GCF_002926165.1 Micromonospora chalcea
CATAGAGTTACGGCGGTCATGGCGGAGGGGAAACGCCCGGTCACATTCCGAACCCGGAAGCTAAGCCCTCCAGCGCCGATGGTACTGCACTCGGGAGGGTGTGGGAGAGTAGGACACCGCCGGACAATCTTCCAGTCGAGGGCCGCCCCAGCAGGGGCGGCCCTCGACTGCGTTAGCGTTCTCGGCGGAAACGCCATCAGGAAGGATGTACCTGTGAGCTCAGGACCCCAGGGCGGGGACCGCCCCCGTCGTTACGAGGATCGCGCCGACCGTGGCCAGGGGCGTGGTGACGCCGGCCGCGACGGCCGTCGCGATGACCGTCCCTCGTACCGGGGTGGCCGCGACGACCGCCCGGGCGGCTTCCGCGGTGGTGACCGTGACAGTGGCGCCCGTGGTGGCGACCGTCGTGAAGGCGGGTTCGGCGGTGGCGATCGCGAGGGTGGCTTCCGCGGTGGCGACCGTCGTGAAGGCGGGTTCGGCGGTGGCGATCGCGAGGGTGGCTTCCGCGGTGGCGACCGTCGTGAAGGCGGGTTCGGCGGTGGTGAGCGTCGCGAGGGCGGTTTCCGTGGTGGCGACCGTGAGGGTGGCTTCCGGAGCGGAAGCCGTCCGGGCGGCGACCGTCGCGAAGGCGGGTTCCGGGGCGGCGACCGTGACAGTGGCGCCCGTGGCGGCGACCGCCGTGAGGGTGGCTTCCGCGGTGGCGATCGCGAAGGCGGCTTCCGCGGTGGCGACCGCCGTGAAGGTGGTGCCCGTGACGGCGGCTTCCGGGGCGGCGACCGCCGTGAGGCCGGCACCCGTGACGGCGGCTACCGCGGCGGTGACCGCCGTGAGGGTGGCTTCGCCGGCGGTGACCGTCGGGAAGGCGGTTTCCGCGGTGGTGACCGTCGTGAAGGCGGCTTCCGGGGCGGCGACCGTGACGGCGGTTTCCGCGGCGGAGAGCGTCGTGAGGGTGGCTTCGCCGGCGGTGACCGTCGGGAAGGCGGTTTCCGCGGTGGTGACCGTCGTGAGGGTGGCTTCCGGAGCGGTGACCGTGACGGCGGTTTCCGCGGCGGTGAGCGTCGTGAGGGTGGTTTCCGCGGTGGTGACCGTCGCGAGGGTGGCTTCCGGAGCGGTGACCGTGACGGCGGTTTCCGCGGCGGTGAGCGTCGCGAGGGTGGTTTCCGCGGTGGCGACCGTGAGGGCGGTTTCCGGGGCGGCGAGCGTCGTGAAGGCGGCTTCCGCGGTGGTGAGCGCCGTGAGGGCGGTTTCCGTGGTGGAGACCGTGAGGGTGGCTTCCGGGGCGGGGACCGTCGTGAGGGCGGCGAGCGTCGTGAGGGCGGTTTCCGCGGTGGTGAGCGCCGTGAGAGCGGCTTCCGTGGCGGGGACCGTCGCGAAGGCGGCGACCGCCGTGAGGGTGGTTTCCGCGGTGGCGACCGCCGCGAAGGCGGCTATCAGGGTGGCGACCGTCGGGAGAGCTACGCCGGCGGCGAGCGCCGCGAGGGCGGCTTCCGCGGCGGCGAGCGCCGTGAGGGTGGCTTCCGCCGCGACGACCGGCGTGACGACCGTCGGCCGGGCGGCTTCCGGGGCGAGCGGGACGGTGAGCGCCGTGGCTACGGTGACCGGCCGGGCGGCGACGACCGCCGTGGCAACTTCGGTCCGCAGCGGGAGCGCCGGGACGAGCGCGGCGAAGGGCGTACCGGTGAGGCGCCGGAGTTGCCGGACGAGGTCGTCGCGAGCGACCTCGACTCGGCCGTCCGGGCGGAACTGCTCTCCCTCGCCAAGCCGGTTGCGGAGACGGTTGCCCGGCACCTGGTCGCGACCGGGCTGCTGATCGACGAGGACCCGACGCTGGCGCTGGCGCACGCCATGGCGGCCCGCCGGCTCGCGTCACGGATCGCCGCCGTGCGGGAGGCCGTCGGACTGGCCGCGTACCACGCCGGTGAGTGGCAGACGGCCATCGCCGAGCTGCGGACGTACCACCGGATGAGCGGTCTGCAGAGCCACCTGGCCGTGCTGGCCGACTGCGAGCGGGCGCTGGGCCGGCCGGAGCGGGCGATCGACCTGTTCCGCGGCGCCGACCGGGACAAGCTCGACCAGGCCGTCGCGATCGAACTGCTCATCGTGGCCGCCGGCGCGCGCGGCGACCTCGGGCAGAAGGACGCGGCCGTGGCGATGCTGCAGGTCCGCGAACTGACCGGCGACTCGACCGAGCCGTGGGCGGCGCGACTGCGTTACGCGTACGCGGACGCGCTGCTGGCGGTGGACCGGCGCGAGGAGGCGCGGGAGTGGTTCTCCCGGGCCGCCGACGTCGACTCCGAGGGGGAGACCGACGCCGCCGAGCGGCTGCTGGAGCTGGACGGCGTGGTCATCGAGGGCGACGACGAGCCCGAGGACGACGCGGACACGTCCGAGGCGTCGGCCGACGATGACGACGACGATGACGATGACGACGATGACGATGACGATGACGACGACGACGACGATGACGACGACCGCGAGGACGACGCGCGGCTGAGCGACGACGTCGTGTCGGGCACCGGCGGCGACGCGGCACGGGCCGGCTACCGGGACCGTGACGCGGGCGACCTGACCGACGACGAGCTGACCGACGCCGAGGCCGGCTCGCTCGCCACCGCCACCCCGACCGCCGTCACGACGTCCGAGGACACCGCCACGTCGACCGCGGACACCGCCACGCCGGGCAGCACCGTCGCGGCTGCGGACGCCACCGACGTCACCCCGGCCGACAAGGCCGACGCCGACCGGCCCGCACCGGGCGACGCCGCGTCCGGCGAGGGCGAGGCGGCGGAGCGCCGGTGACCGGGTACGGCGGGGACACCGCTACCGGCGCGGACCAGGGGCGACCCGTCCGCGCCGGAGCGGCCGGCCGGCTGGTCGACGCGTACTCGCTTGTCGTCTTCGACCTGGACGGCGTCATCTACCTGATCGACCGGCCCATCCCGGGCGCGGTCGAGGCGGTCGGCCGGCTGCACGCCGAGGGGCGCGCCGTCGCGTACGCGACGAACAACGCCTCCCGGCGCTCCAGCGAGGTCGCCGACCTGCTCACCGGCATGGGCGTCCCGGCGCAGCCGGCGGAGGTGCTCACCTCCGCGGCGGCCACCGCCGAGCTGCTCCGGGACCGGCTGCCCGAGGGCGCGCCGGTGCTCGTGGTCGGCGCGGAGGCGCTGCGGGCCGAGCTGCGCGCGGTCGGCCTGCGGCCGGTGTCCACCGTCGACGAGGAGCCCGCCGCCGTGGCCCAGGGCTACGGCCCGCAGGTCGGCTGGTCCGACCTGGCCGAGGCGTCCCTGGCGGTACGCGCGGGCGCGCCCTGGTACGCCACGAACACCGACCGCACCCTGCCCAGCCCGCGCGGCCCGCTGCCGGGCAACGGCTCGCTGGTCGCGGTGCTGCGTACCGCGCTGGGCCGCGACCCCGACGTGGTGGTGGGCAAGCCGGAGCCGGCGCTGTTCACCACCGCCGCGCGCCGGGCCGGGGCCGGGCGCACGCTCGTGGTGGGGGACCGGCTGGACACCGACATCGAGGGCGCCCGCCGGGCCGGGCTGGACAGCCTGCTGGTGCTCACCGGGGTCAGCGACGCCGCCGAGCTGCTGGCCGCGCCCGAGGAGCGCCGCCCCGCGTACGTCTCGTTCGACCTGGCGGGGCTCTTCGACCCGGACGCGGTGGTGGCGGTGCCGGGCCGGGCGACCGCCGGCGGCTGGTCGGTGGCGGAAGCCGGCGCGGACCTCGTGCTCGACGGCGCGGGACCGCCGCTGGAGGCGCTCGCCGCGCTCTGCGCGGTGGCCTGGTCGGCGTCGGCCGGGCCGCGCGTGCGGGCGCAGTCCCCGGCGGCGGCGGAGGCGCTCGCCGCGTTCGGCCTCGACGGCTGAGCGGCGAAGCGGCTAGAGCAGCTTGCGGAGCTTCATCAGGTCGAACGGGTTCGCCTTGATCGAGACCCGCCGGGACGCGACCGCCGACATCACGTCGAGCCGGCCGTTCACCAGCGCGACCAGGTCGTCACTGCCGGTGCTCAGCGCGATCTTCGCCTTCGGGTCGTCGCCGTCGGCCAGGTCGACCAGCCGCCCGCCCTCCAGCCGCCCGTGGAACGCGGTGCCGAGATCGGTGATCCGGCAGGCCAGCGTGCGGTCCAGGTCGATGCGTCCCTGCGCCTCGGCGTTGCGGTCCAGCCGCGCGGCCAGGTCCTGCAACGCCTGCCGGCACTCGTCCACGCTGGCCACATCGTCTCCTCACCACGAACCACGCCGTTTCCCGGCACCGTACCGCAATGGGGCGTCCGGGGTGCCCGGTAGCGTGGCACCTGCACACCTCGCCCCGCGGAAGGACTCAGGCATGCAGGACGCGTGGCGCGCCTACCTCGAGCTGGCCATGGGCCTGACGGAGGCGCCCCGGAAGAAGGCACAGGACGCGGTCATGCGCGTCGTCGGCCAGGGTGGCGCGACCGCCGCCCAGATCCAGACACTCGCCGAGGAGCTGGTGGCCACCGGCCTGGCGAACCGGGAGTCGCTGACCAAGCTGGTCCGCTTCGAGGTGGACCGGGCGCTGGGCGCGGTCGGGCTGGCCACCGCCGACGAGGTCGCCGAGCTGACCCGCCGGGTGCACGACCTGGAGCGGCAGCTACGCGAGGCGCGCGGCAACCTCGGGCCCGGCGAGACGCCGCCCGCCGGATCGTCCGAGCCCGCCGCCGCACCGGCCGGGACCGCCACCGCGCCGTCCGGCGCGACCGCGCCGCCGACCGCCGAGTCCGCGGCAACGGCGCCGACGAAGGCGGTGGCGAAGAAGACGGTGGCCAAGAAGGCGATCGCGAAGAAGCCGCCCGCCACCATGGCCCGTACCCCCGCCGACGGCTCGCCCGCCGCGCCCGCCCGGCCGGCGAGGAAGGCCACCGGCCGCCGGGCGGCCGGCTCGTGACCGCGCCGCGGCCCGGTCCGCCGCCGGGCCCGCGGCCCGGACCACCCCCGGGGGTACGCCCCGCGCCGGCCGAGGAGGTCGGCGAGGCGCGGCACCCGGCGGTGGACGCCGCGGTGCTCGGCATGGCCAGCGCCGAGGCGCTCGCCCCGGCCGACCAGATCGCCCAGTACGAGGCGGCGTACGAGACGCTGCGCGAGACCCTCGCCACCATCGACCAGGCCTGAGCAGAGGCGGAGACACACCTGATGGCTCGTCGTACCCGGCTGGACGCCGAACTGGTCCGGCGCGGGCTGGCCCGCTCCCGGGAACAGGCCGCCGCGCTCGTGGAGGCCGGTCGCGTCCAGCTGCGCGGAGTGCGGGCACGCAAGCCCGCGGCGATGGTCGACCCGGCCGATCCGCTGCTGGTGACCGGAGAGGACCCGGCCGACGAGTACGTCTCCCGGGGCGGCCACAAGCTGGCCGGCGCGCTCGCCGCGTTCGCCCCCGGCGGGCTGACCGTCACCGGCCGGCGCTGCCTGGACGCGGGCGCGTCGACTGGCGGGTTCACCGACGTGCTGCTGCGCGGCGGCGCCGCCGAGGTGGTCGCCGTGGACGTCGGCTACGGGCAGCTCGCCTGGTCGCTGCGCACCGACGAGCGGGTCCGGGTGTTCGAGCGTACGAACGTGCGTACGCTCACACCGGAGGCGATCGGCGGTCCGGTCGACCTGACGGTGGCCGACCTGTCGTTCATCTCGCTGCGTCTGGTGCTGCCGGCGCTGGCCGCGTGCACCGGCCCCGGCGGCGACCTGGCGCTGATGGTCAAGCCGCAGTTCGAGGTCGGCAAGGAGCGCGTCGGCGCCGGCGGCGTGGTCCGCGATCCGGCGCTGCGCGCCGAGGCGGTGCTCGACGTGGCCGCCGCGGCCGCCGGGCTCGGCCTCGGCCTCGCCGGAGTGGCGGCCAGCCCGCTGCCCGGGCCGAGCGGCAACGTCGAGTTCTTCGTATGGTTGCGCGGGGACGCGCCCGCCGCGGACCCGGAGCGGGTCCGCGCGGTGGTGGCCGCCGGCCCGCAGGGCGCCGCCACCACGGCGGCCACGACCGAGGAGGTGTCCGGGTGAGCCGCACCGCGCTGCTGGTGACGCACACCGGCCGTCGACGCAGCACCGAGCACGCCCGGGCGGTGGCCGCCGACCTGATCGCCGCCGGTTTCGAGGTGCGGGTGGTCGCCCGGGACGCCGACGACCTGGACCTGCCCGGTGTGGTGCCGGTGACCGGCCCGGAGGCGGCCGAGGGCGCCGAGATCGTCTTCGCGCTGGGCGGGGACGGCACGTTCCTGCGCGCGGCCGAGCTGGCCCGTCCGACGAAGGTCCCGTTGCTGGGCATCAACCTGGGCAAGGTCGGCTTCCTCGCCGAGGCGGAGATCGACGACCTGGACACCGCGGTACGTGACGTGGTCGAGCGTAACTACAGCGTGGACGAACGGCTCACGCTGGACGTCACCGCCGAGTTCGACGGCGGGCCGACCATCGAGTCGTGGGCGCTCAACGAGATCAGCGTGGAGAAGGGCGAGCGCGCCCAGATGCTGGAGCTGCTCGTCGACGTGGACGGCCGGCCGCTGTCCCGGTACGGCTGCGACGGCGTGATCTGCGCGACCCCGACCGGCTCCACCGCGTACGCGTTCTCCGGCGGCGGGCCGGTGGTCTGGCCCGAGGTGGAGGCGCTGCTGCTGGTGCCGATCAGCGCGCACGCGTTGTTCAGCCGCCCGCTGGTGACCGCGCCGACGTCGACGTTCGTCATCACCGTCGACCCGTTCACCACCCTCGCGGTGCTCTGCTGCGACGGCCGGCGTGTCTACGACCTGCCGCCGGGCGCCCGGGTCACGGTGCGCCGGGGCACGTTGCCGGTGCGCATCGTGCGGTTGCGGGCGCGTCCGTTCACCGACCGGCTGGTGGCCAAGTTCGACCTGCCCGTCCAGGGCTGGCGGGGCAACCGTCGCTGACCGACGGATCAGCGGAAACCTCCGTTCGGACCACCGGTCCGGGCCGCCGCGCACGTTACGGTGGGCGTACGGGCCGCGATGAGGTGAGTCCGGGTGCGGCGGTGAGGCCCGCCGCTTCCGGATGCGTGGCCCGGATGTCGCGGGCTCGGCCAGGGGGTGGTCGGGGCCGCGACGGTCGGGACGCCGGAGTGTCGTAGCCGGCCGCGGCGGGCGGACCGGCGCGCCGCGCCCGATCGGGTGTCGACCCCGGTCGGGCGGACAGGTCGTGCAGCCGCCGCCGGAGGAAGCGGCGGCGCGCGAGCTGGGCGACGCGATCTCCGGCGTCCCGGCCCTCTACCGCGCTGCGCTCGTGTCCACCTGGCGACGTGTCGCCGGTGCGGCGGCCATCAGGTCGGCCGGCCGCCGTGCACCAGTGGGCAGGTCGCGGTGCGACCGTCCACCACGGCCGGTCGGCGGCCCAGCCGCTGCGCGAACTCACCGGCCGGGGTCGTCTTCGCCCGCACCGGGCTGCGGTGGAGCTCCTCCTCGTCCGGGGTCGGGTGCCCGCGGCTCGACCTGCCGGCTGGTCAACTGTCACACGGCGGGGCTACTGTCGGGTGCTGTGCTGGAAGAGCTGCGCATCACCGGACTGGGCGTCATCGAGGACACCACGCTGCCGCTGGCCGCGGGGATGAACGTCATCACCGGCGAGACCGGCGCCGGCAAGACCATGGTGGTGACCGGCCTCGGCCTGCTCTTCGGCGGCCGCGCCGACGCCGGCCGGGTGCGCGCCCAGCCGGGCCGCGCCGTGGTGGAGGGCCGGCTGCGCCTCGGTGGGCGGGTGGCCGAGTCGGTGCACGCCCGCATCGTCGACGCCGGCGGTGAGCCCGACGAGGACGGCTCGCTGCTGCTCAGCCGCACCGTGACCATCGAGGGGCGTTCCCGCGCGCACCTGGGCGGGCGGGCCATGCCGGTGTCCACGCTCGGTGAGGTCGGCGAGCAGGTGCTGGCCGTGCACGGCCAGTCCGACCAGCTGCGGCTGCTGCGCCCGGCCGAGCAGCGCGCCTCGCTCGACCGGTTCGCCGGGCCCGAGCACGAGAAGCTGCTCGACGCGCTGCGCGAGACGTACGCCAGGTGGCGCACCGTCGTCGACGACCTGGCCGACCGGCGGCGCAACGCGCGCGAACGCAACCAGGAGGCCGACCTGCTGCGGCTGGGCCTGGACGAGATCACCCGGGTCGATCCGCAGCCGGGGGAGGACGACGAGCTGAAGGCGGAGGCGCAGCGGCTGGAGCACGCCGAGGGGCTGCGTACCGCCGCGCAGGTGGCGCAGCAGTGCGTGGCCGGCGGCGTCGAGGCGGCCGACGACGCGCCGGACGCGACGGCGCTGCTGGGCACCGCGCGGCGCACGCTGGAGGCGCAGGCCGGCACCGACCCGGCGCTGGGCGAGCTGGCGGCCCGGCTGGAGGAGGCCGCCACGCTGGTCACCGACGTGGCCGCGGAGCTGTCCACCTACCTGGCCGCGCTGGACGCCGACCCGGCCCGCCTGCAGACCGTCTACGAGCGGCGGGCCGCGTTGCGCGGGCTCACCCGCAAGTACGCCGACGACGTCGACGGCGTGGTGGCGTGGGCCGAGCGGGCCCGCACGCGGCTGTCCGATCTGGACACCTCCGACGAGCTGCTGGACGAGCTGGACCGCGAGGCCACCCGGCTCGCCGGTGAGGTGGCCGACCTCGCCGGCCGGGTGTCGGCGTCCCGGCGGGAGGCCGCGGTCCGCTTCGCCGAGGAGGTCACCGTCGAGCTGGCCGGGCTGGCCATGCCGCACGCCCGGATCGAGGTGGCGGTGCTGCCGCGTCCGGCGGGCCGGTCCGAGCCGAGCCTGCCGGTCAACGGCGTCGAGACCGGCGTCGGCGCGGACGGCGCCGACGAGGTGGAGCTGCGGCTGCTGGCCCACCCGGGCGCGCCGGCGCTGCCGTTGCAGAAGGGCGCCTCCGGCGGCGAGCTGTCCCGGGTGATGCTCGCCATCGAGGTGGTCTTCGCCGGTTCCGGCGGCCCGCCCACGCTGGTGTTCGACGAGGTCGACACCGGTGCGGGCGGTCAGGCCGCGGTGGAGATCGGCCGCCGGCTGGCCCGGCTGGCCCGCAGTCATCAGGTGCTCGTGGTCACCCACCTGCCGCAGGTCGCCGCGTTCGCCGACCGGCACCTGGTGGTGGCCAAGGACACCGGTGGAGCGGTCACCACGAGCGGGGTGCGCGTGGTGGAGGACACCGAGCGCGCCCGGGAACTGGCCCGGATGCTCGCCGGTTTGCCGGACTCGGATCTGGGTATCGCCCATGCCGAGGAGCTCCTGGCCGTGGCGGCCAAGGAAAGGCGTCCGTGATACCCCGATTGTGAGCGCAAGCACACCGGCGCGGGTTCCGGTGTGCTTCCCTGGGTAGGCGGCCCTGCTCAGGCATGTCGCGACAGCAAAACCTGCCTCACATGCCAGGATGGTCACGATGCGTCTACCCATACTGCGCCGGAGCCGGAACCCGGAGCCGGGCTCCATCGTCGGCACCGCGCGCCTCGACCGCCGGACGAAACGGCTGGTCGGGCGGCTGCGCCCCGGCGACATCGCGGTCATCGACCACGTCGACCTGGACCGGGTGGCGGCCGACTCGCTCGTCGCGGTGGGTGTGGCGGCGGTGCTCAACGCCAAGCCGTCGGTCTCCGGCCGCTATCCCAACCTCGGCCCGGAGGTGCTGATCTCGGCCGGCATCCCGCTGCTGGACGATCTCGGCGAGAGCGTCTTCGAGCAGGTCCGCGAGGGTGACCGGGTCCGCATCGAGGGCAACACCGTGTTCGTCGGCGAGGAGCCGGTCGCGCACGGCACGTTGCAGGACGCCGAGACCGTGGCCAAGTCGATGGCTGACGCCCGGGAGGGCCTGTCGGTGCAGTTGGAGGCGTTCGCCGCCAACACGATGGACTACCTGCGGCAGGAACGTGACCTGCTGCTCGACGGCGTCGGCGTGCCGGAGATCCAGACCCAGATCCAGGGCCGGCACTGCCTGATCGTGGTGCGCGGCTACGACTACAAGGCCGACCTGGACGTGCTGCGCCCGTATATCCGGGAGTTCAAGCCGGTGCTGATCGGCGTCGACGGCGGGGCCGACGCGCTGGTCGAGGCGGGCTACACGCCGGACATGATCATCGGCGACATGGACTCGGTCACCGACGACGTGCTGCGCTGCGGCGCCGAGGTGATCGTGCACGCCTACCCGGACGGGCGGGCGCCCGGCCTGGCCCGGGTCAACGGGCTCGGCGTACCGGCGATCACCTTCCCGGCGGCGGCCACCAGCGAGGATCTCGCCATGCTGCTGGCCGACGAGAAGGGCGCGTCGCTGCTGGTGGCCGTCGGCACCCACGCCACCCTGGTCGAGTTCCTGGACAAGGGGCGCGGCGGCATGGCATCGACGTTCCTGACCCGGCTGAAGGTGGGCGGCAAGCTGGTCGACGCCAAGGGCGTCAGCCGGCTCTACCGGCAGAGCATCTCCGGTTCGTCGCTGCTGTTGCTGGTCCTGTCGGCGGTGGCCGCGATGGCCTCCGCCGTGGCGGTCTCCACCGTCGGCAAGGCGTATTTGGGCGTGGTCTCCGAATGGTGGGACAATTTCGTGTTCCAGCTCGGCCAGCTCTTCTAGCTCCCCCGACGATCAAGAGGCTGCAAGCGTGATCAACTTTCGCTACCACGTGGTGTCCCTGACCGCGGTGTTCCTGGCGCTGGCGATCGGCCTGGTGGTCGGCACGGCCGCCCTCAACGGGCCGGTCGCCGACTCGCTCCGGGAGAACGTCAACGGCCTGCGCAAGGACAACTCGCTGATGCGCCAGTCGGTCAACAGCATGCAGAAGCAGCTGGAGACCGAGGAGGACTTCGCCGCCGAGGTGGCCCAGCTCGTCCTGCCCGGCAAGCTGACCGGCCGTCGGGTGCTGGTGCTCACCCTGCCCAGCGGCCGCGACCAGGCCGAGGGCGTGGTGAAGATGCTGCAGACCGCCGGCGCGGACGTCACCGGCCGCATCGACGTGCAGGACAAGTTCGTCAACCCGGACAGCAACAACAACCTGCTGGAACTGGCGGTCACCGCCCGGCCGAACACGTCCCCCGCCATCAACCTGCCCGGCAACGGGCACGGCGTGGAGACCTCGAGCGCGCTGCTGGCGAACGTCCTGGTCGACCGTCCCGCGGGCACCCCGGCGGCCAGCGAGACCGACCGGCGCACGGTGCTGGAGCAGTACGCCACCGCCGGCTACCTCACCCCGGCGGACAAGATCTCCACCGCCGCCGAGGCGGTCGTGATGGTCACCGGCCAGCCGTACGTGGACAAGGACTCGGCCAAGAAGGACGAGTCGGTGGTGAAGATCGCCGTGGAGTTCGACCGGGCCGGCGCGCTCGTGGTCGCCGGCATGGGCTCGACCGGCGGGAACCTGGTCTCCGTGGTCCGCGGCGACCCGGTGCTGTCGCAGACCATCTCCACCGTCGACAACGCCAACACCGTGCAGGGTCAGCTGGCCACCAGCCTCGCCCTGGCGCAGCAGCTCACCGAGAAGAAGACCGGCCAGTACGGCGTGGGCGACAACGCCGCCTCCCGGGTGCCTACACTGCCCCGGTGACCGCTCGGGCCGCCCGGTCCGTGCCGCGTCGCGTTCGAAGTCCGGATCGAGGAGGTCCCGTGAGACTGGGTCGGCTGCTCGCCGTGGGCGCGGGGGTGCTGGCCGCCCGCTACACGCTGCGCCAGACGCGCACGTCGCCGGGCGGGCCGGCGCTGGAGCGCACCAACTACCGGGGCCGCACGGTGACCCTGGCCGCCGGTCCGGCCCTCGCCGTGGGCGCGGCGACCGGCGGCGCGCTGGGCGCCGGCAGCGCACCGGCCGGCGCCGCCGCGCTCGTCGCCGGACTCGGTGCGGGCGCGGTCGGCCTCTACGACGACGTGGTCGGCGCACGCCCCGAGCAGAAGGCCGCCAAGGGCTTCGCCGGGCACCTCGCCGCGCTGCGCGAGGGCCAGGTCACCGCCGGGCTGGTGAAGGTCGCCGGGGTCGGTGTGGCCGGGCTCGCCGCCGCGGCGCTGCTCGCCGCCGACCGGCGGGTCGCCGCGCACCCGCGCCGCCGGCGCGCCGGGGCGGTCGGCCGCGGGCTCGACGTGCTGCTCGGCGCCGGCGTGGTGGCCGGCACCGCCAACCTGGTCAACCTGCTCGACCTGCGGCCCGGCCGGGCGCTGAAGTCCGGCATGCTGCTCGGCGTGCCGCTGACCACCGGCCCGCACGGCGGCATCGCGGCCGGCGCGGTCGGCGCGTCGGCCGCGCTGGTCGGGGACGACCTGGGCGAACGGGTGATGGTCGGGGACAGCGGCGCGAACGCGCTCGGTGCGCTGCTCGGCGTGAGCCTGGCCGCGCGTACCGGGCCGCTGGGCCGCGCCGGCGTGCTGGCCGTGCTCGCCGCGCTCACCGCCGCCAGCGAGAAGGTCAGCTTCACCCAGGTCATCGCGTCCACGCCGGGGCTGCGGCACCTCGACGAGCTGGGCCGGCTCCCGGACTGACGTGACGAAACCGGCTCCTCTCGCCGCCGCCGGCCGGGTCGCCGGGGCGGCCGCCCTCATCGCCGTCCTCACCGTCCTCAGCCGGCTCGCCGGTTTCGGCCGGACCGCCGTGTTCACCTGGATGCTGGGCCCCACCGACCTCGGCGGCGCCTACCTGGTGGCGAACTACGTCCCGAACTTCATCTTCGAGATCGTCGCCGGTGGGGCGCTCGCCAGTCTCGTCGTACCGTTGCTGGCCGGCGCGGTCGAGGCCGGTGACCGGCGTGCGGTGGCCGCCACCACCGGCGCGTTGCTGACCTGGACGCTGAGCCTGCTGGTTCCGCTGGCGGTGCTGCTGGCGGTGTGCGCCGACCCGCTGCCGGGCCTGATCGGAGACGGTCTCAGCGAGGCGCAGCAGGCGTCCGGGGCCCGGATGCTGCGCGTCTTCGCGCCGCAGCTGCCGCTCTACGGCGTGGGCATCGTGCTCACCGGGGTGCTCCAGGCGCACCGCCGGTTCGCCTGGCCGGTCATCGCTCCGCTGCTGTCGAGCATCAGCGTGATCGGCGTCTACCTCGCCTTCACCGCGACCGAGGGGCGGCTGGCCACGATCGGCGAGGCCGGGCGTGGCGGCGAGCTGCTGCTGTCCGCCGGCACCACGCTCGGCGTGGTGGTGCTCTCGCTGTCGCTGCTGATCCCGCTGCGCCGGCTGAAGCTCCGGATCCGGCCGGGCTACCGGTTCCCGGCCGACGCCCGGGCCCGGGTCGGCGGCCTGGCCGTCGCCGGGGTGGTCACCGTCGCCGCCCAGCAGATCGCGCTGGTGGTCGCGCTCAACCAGGTCACCTACGGCCGGACCGCCGACGTCGTCGTCTACAACCTCGCCCAGACCGTCTACTTCCTGCCCTGGGCGGTGCTGGCGGTGCCGCTGGCGGTGGCCGCGTACCCGACGCTCGTCGCGGCCCGGGCCACCGGCGACGAGCGCGCCTACCGGGACACGCTGGCCCCGGCGGTACGCGGAGTGGTGCTGTTCAGCCTGCTCGGCGCCGCCGCGCTCGTCGGCACCGCGATCCCGGTCGGGCACTTCTTCTTCGCCGACCCGCTGGACGCGCGTACCGCCGCGGCCGGCATCGCCGGGTTCGCGCCCGGCCTGCTCGGCTACGGCCTGTTCGCGGTCCTCACCCGCGCCCTGTACGCGCGCGGGGAGACCCGCGCGGCCACCGTCGCGACCGCGCTCGGATGGCTCAGCGTGCCCGCGTTCGCCCTCCTGTTCGCCCAGGCGCTGCCGCTGGCCGACCGGGTCCTCGCGGTGACGCTGGCGACCTCCGCCGGCATGGTGCTGCTCGGCGCGCTGCTGATCGTCGCGGTCCGGCGTGCCGCCGGCGGCGAGGCGCTCGCCGGAATCGGCCGGGCCGGCGCCGCCGGACTGCTCGCCGCAGTGGTCGCCGGAGCGGGCGGGGCGGCCGTCGCGGCGGGACTCGCCGGGCTCGGTGACGGCACCCCGACGACACCGCAGGCCCTCGCGCAGGGCATGCTGTCCGGGGTCGTGGTCGGTGTCCTGTTCCTCGCCGTCGCCTGGCTGACCGACGCCCGCGACCTGCGGCCGCTGCTCGCGACCGTGACCCGCCGGCTGCGCCGGCGACGCCCGGCCGGCGGGGACGACGGCCCGCCGGCGCAGCAGCACCCCGGCGAGCGGGGCGACGGAAAGGAGACCGTTTCCTCATGACGGACGCCTCGCCCGCACCGCGCTGGCCCGGGTCGGTGGCCCTCGTGCTCGCCTCCAGTACCGGCGGGGTCGGGCAGCACGTGCGCTCGATCGCCGGGGGACTCACCGAGGCCGGAGCGTCGGTGCTGGTGTGCGGACCGGCCGCCACCGAGGAGCAGTTCGGCTTCACCGGCGTCGGCGCCCGGTTCACCCCGGTGGAGATCCCGGCCAGCCCCACGCCGGGCGACGCGCGCGCGGTCACCGCGCTGCGCCGGGCGCTCGCGGACACACCCGTCGACGTGGTGCACGCGCACGGGCTGCGCGCCGGTCTGGTCGCGGCGCTCGCCCGCCCCACCGCGCCGCTCGTCGTCACCTGGCACAACGCGGTCCTCGCGAAAGGGCTGCGCGGCGCGGCGTCCCGGCTGGTCGAGCGGATCGTCGCCCGGTCCGTGCGGGTCGCGCTGGGCGCCTCCGCCGACCTGGTCGACCGCGCCGCCGCGCTGGGCGCCGCCGACGCGCGCCTGGCCCCGGTCGCCGCGCCCACGCTGCCGCCGCCGGGCCGCCGCCGCGCCGCCGTCCGCGCCGAGTTCGGCGTCACCGCCGACCGCCCGCTGATCCTCTCGGTGGGCCGGCTGCACCCGCAGAAGCGGTACGACGTGCTCATCGACGCCGCCGCCCGCTGGCGCACCCGTACCCCCGCCCCGGTCGTGGTGATCGCCGGCAGCGGACCCGCGTACCTGCCGCTGGCCGCCCGGATCTCGGCCGCCCGCGCGCCGGTGACGCTGCTCGGGCACCGCACCGACGTGGCGGACCTGCTGGCCGGCGCCGACCTCGCCGTGGTGACCAGCGACTGGGAGGCCCGGCAGCTGTTCGCCCAGGAGGCGCTGCGGGCCGGCGTACCGCTCGTCGCGACCGCCGTCGGCGGGCTGCCGGAGCTCGTCGGCGACGGGGCCGTGCTGGTGCCGCCCGGGGACGTGGACGCCGTCGACGCGGCGGTGCGCGACCTGCTCGACGACCCCGTACGCCGGGCCGAGGTGGGCCGGCGCGGCCTGGCCCGGGCCGCGACCTGGCCCACCGAGGCGGACACCGTGGCCGCGCTCGCCGACCTCTACGCCGAGCTGACACCGCAGCACTCCGCCGGGAACCGCTGATGCTGCGCCGACTGACCCCGGTCCTGCTCACCCTGGTCGTGGTGGCGCTGGGCATCACCGCGCTGGCCGCCCGGCCGGACCGCGGCGCGGACCGGCCCGGCGCCGACTTCGTGGTCCTCGTCGGCGCGGCCGGCCTGCGCTGGGACGACGTCGACCCGGAGAACACGCCGACGCTGTGGCGGATGGCCGAGCAGGGCGCGATCGGCTCCCTGTCGGTGCGGTCCGCGCACCGGCCCACCTGCCCCGTCGACGGCTGGCTCACCCTCGGCGCCGGGAACTTCGCCGCCTGGCCGGGCGCCCGTCCGGGCGGTGGCTGCCCGGCGGCCGGCGTGACTGTGGAACGGCCCGACGGCATCGGCGCGAACCTGCCCGACCAGCCCAGCGTCGTGGCGCACAACCAGGAACAGCTCGCCTGGGGCGCCAAGCCCGGCGCGCTGGCCGAGTCGGTGCGCTGCTCGGTGGCGGTGGGGCCGGGCGCCGCCGTGGCCGCCGCCCGTCCGTTCGGCCGGGTCGACAGGTACGCGCCAACGCTGCCCGAGAACCCGGCGGAACTGCTCGGCTCCTGCGTGCTGAGCATCGTCGACGCCGGCACCGTCGACGACGACGACCCGGCCGTACGGGCCGCCCAGGCGCGGCAGGCCGACGCCCGGCTGGCCCGGGTCCTCGCCGCCCGGCCGCCGCGCTCACTGGTGCTGGTCGCGGGCGTCTCCGACACCGACAACCCGGCGCGGCTGCACGTCGCGATCGCCGACGGCCCCGGCTGGACGGGCGGCTGGCTGACCTCGCCGAGCACCGCCCGGTCCGGCTACCTGCAACTGGTCGACCTGGCCCCGACCGTGCTCGCCGTGCTCGACCGGCCGGCCCCGGAACGGGCCTTCGTCGGCCGTCCCGCGGTCACCGCCGACGACCGGCCCGACGACCTGCGGGCCGCGATCGAGGCGTCGGCCGACGCGGACCGGGAGGCCGCCGCCCAGCGGCGCGTCGCCGGCTGGTTCTTCACGCTGCTCGCCGCCGCCCAGCTGGCCCTCGCGGTAGCGGTGCTGCCGCTGCTACGCCGGGCCCGCCGCCTCGCCGGCCCGCACGGACCGGAACCGGTGTCCCGGCGCGTCGTCGCCGTGGTGGAGCTGCTGCTCATCGCCGCCGCGCTGGCCGTGCCCGCGGCGCTGCTGGCCGACGCCGTGCCCTGGTGGCGCGGCAGCCACGCCGGCGTGTGGTACGCCTCGGTGACCGCGCTGCTCGTCGTCGGCGGCACCGCCCTGGTCCGGTTCAGCCCCGGGCACGAGCGCACGCTCGGCCCGCTCGGCGCGGTCGCCGGGCTGGCCACGCTCGTGGTCGGCGTGGACGTGCTCACCGGCTCCCGGCTGCAGCTCAACGGCGTGGTCGGGTACTCCGCGCTGGAGGGTGGCCGGTACGCCGGGCTCGGCACCGTCGGGCTGGGCGTGTTCGTCGCCGGATCACTGCTGTGCGGCGGCTGGCTCGCTCAGCGGTTCCGCAAGGGCTGGCGGCCGATGGTGATGGTGGCCGTCGGCGGACTGGCAGTGGTGATCGTGGGCAGCCCGTACCTGGGCGCCGACTCGATCGGCGCGATCGCGCTCACCGCCGGCGTCAGCGTCGCCGCCGCCATCTGCACCGGCGGCTGGCTCACCGTGAGCCGGCTGGCCTGGGCCACCATGGCCGCGCTCGCGGTCACCATCGGCTTCGCCCTGGTCGACCTGGGCCGTCCCGCCGACGAGCGGGGAAGCCTGGGCCGGTTCCTGGCCGCGCTCGGCGACGGCACCGGCGGGCTCACCGTGCACCGCTCCGGCGACTCCAACATCCAGACGCTGGTGAACAGCCCGCTCACCGTGCTGGCCTTGGCCGGGGCGGCGCTGGTCTGGCTGGCGCTGCTGCAGCCGTGGGGCGGCCTGATGCGGCTGTTCGGCATCTACCCGGCGATCCGGGCCGCGATGGCCGGCACCGGCGTGGCCGTCGGGCTGGGCGGCGTGCTGGGCGGCTCGGCGCTGGACGTGGCCGGCGCGGCGGCGGCGCTCGTGGTGCCCATGGCGGCGCTGTCGGCGCTGCGGGTGCTCGACCACTCCACCGACCGTACGCTGCCCGACAGCGGCCGCCCTGGCGGCGAGACGGGCGCGGTCCCACCGGCCGGCCCGGACAGCCCTTCCCGAGGCGGCCCCGCTGCCGGCGGCCCGCCTGACGGTGCTCCGTCGGCCGGTGACGGTGCTGGCGACGGTGCTGGTGATGGTGGGTCGGCGGGCGACGGTCCGGCCGGTGACGGTGTGGGCGATCCGGGGGAGGCCGGGGAGCCGGCCGGACCGGGTCGGCAGGGCCCGGCCGGCACGGAAACGCCGAACGCATCGCCCGGCGCCGGGGCACGGGTCCCCGCACAGCCGACCCCGGCCTCCTCGGAGGTCCCCGCCGGCTGACCCGGCCCGCGCTGCCCCGCGGGCGTGCCGCCCCCCGCTCGCGCCCTCGCCAGATCGGGGAGGTGGCGGGGTCAAGGCCCTGTGGAAGGCACCACATCGGCGGGGTGGTGTCGATCAAGGGCCCGGACCGGGCACGGAAGAGCGCCGCACGAGGGCCGGCACGGGCCCCACGTGCGCCGACAGCGGGTGCGACGCCGGCTCACGGTCCGGATGGTGTTACCGTGGAATCCCGTGGATCGCGTGATCACTTGTCTGATCGGCACGGCGGTTCGCACGACCGCTACGGACGACACGGGAGCAGGCCTTGGCCCCTACAGCACGGACGACCAGGCACATTTTCGTCACCGGGGGCGTCGCCTCCTCGCTGGGTAAGGGCCTCACCGCCTCCAGCCTCGGCAGTCTGCTGACCGCGCGCGGACTGCGCGTGGTGATGCAGAAGCTCGACCCGTACCTGAACGTCGACCCCGGGACGATGAACCCGTTCCAGCACGGCGAGGTCTTCGTCACCGAGGACGGCGCCGAGACCGACCTCGACGTCGGGCACTACGAGCGGTTCCTCGACCGGGACCTCTCCGGCAAGGCGAACGTCACCACCGGCCAGATCTACTCGGCGGTGATCGCCAAGGAGCGGCGCGGGGAGTACCTCGGCGACACGGTGCAGGTCATCCCGCACATCACCAACGAGATCAAGGCCCGCATCCGCGGCATGGCCGACCCGGACGCCGACGGCCAGGTGCCCGACGTGGTGATCACCGAGGTCGGCGGCACCGTCGGCGACATCGAGTCGCTGCCGTTCCTGGAGTCGATCCGGCAGATCCGCCACGACCTGGGCCGGGACAACTGCTTCTACCTGCACGTGTCGCTGGTGCCGTACCTGGCGCCGTCGGGCGAGCTGAAGACCAAGCCGACCCAGCACTCGGTGGCGCAGCTGCGCAGCATCGGCATCCAGCCCGACGCGCTGGTGCTGCGCTGCGACCGGGAGATCCCGGACAAGGTCAAGGAGAAGCTGTCGCTGTACTGCGACGTCGACCGGGAGGCGGTCACCGCCGCCCCGGACGCGCCGAGCATCTACGACATCCCGAAGGTGCTGCACCGGGAGGGCCTCGACGCGTACGTGGTGCGCCGGCTCGGCCTGTCGTTCCGCGACGTCGACTGGACCCGCTGGGACGACCTGCTGGACCGGGTCGACCAGCCGCGGCACACGATCACCGTCGCGCTCGTCGGCAAGTACGTCGACCTGCCCGACGCGTACCTGTCGGTGAGCGAGGCGATCCGGGCGGCCGGGTTCGGCCACCGCGCCCGGGTGAAGCTCAAGTGGGTGCCCAGCGACGACTGCGTGACAGCGGCCGGCGCGGCCGCCGCGCTGTCCGGCGTCGACGGCATCGTCATCCCCGGCGGCTTCGGCGTACGCGGCATCGAGGGCAAGGTCGGCACCGCCCGGTACGCGCGGGAGAACGGCATCCCGCTGCTCGGCCTCTGCCTCGGCCTGCAGTGCATGACCATCGAGGTGGCCCGTCACCTGGCCAACCTCGACGGCGCGAACTCGCTCGAATTCGACGAGGAGGCCGTGCACCCGGTCATCGCCACCATGGCCGACCAGGAGGACATCGTGGCCGGCCGCGGCGACCTCGGCGGCACCATGCGGCTCGGGGCGTACCCGGCGAAGCTCGCCGAGGGGTCGATCGTCGCCGAGGCGTACGGCAGCACCGAGGTCAGCGAGCGGCACCGCCACCGGTACGAGGTGAACAACGCCTACCGGGACCAGCTCACCAAGGCGGGGCTGACGATCTCCGGCACCTCGCCGGACGGGCGGCTCGTGGAGTTCGTCGAGCTGGACCGCAACCTGCACCCGTTCTTCGTGGCCACCCAGGCGCACCCGGAGCTGAAGAGCCGCCCCACCCGCCCGCACCCGCTGTTCGCCGCGTTCGTCGGCGCCGCCGTGGCGTACTCGCAGGCCGACCAGCTGCCGGTGGACCTGGACGGCGCGGCGAAGAAGGCCGGCCGCGGCGGCGGCGCCAAGGCCCAGGCCAAGTGAGCGGCGTCGAGCACCGGTACGAGGTGACCGCGCGCCGCCAGATCTGGTCCGGCCGGATCTTCTCCGTGGTCAGCGACGACGTCACCATGCCCGGTGGCGGCGAGGCGACCCGGGACTACGTGCGGCACGTCGGCGCGGTCGCCGTGGTGGCGCTCGACGACGCCGGTCAGGTGGTGCTGATCCGCCAGTACCGGCACCCGGTCGGCCGGCACCTGTGGGAGCTGCCCGCCGGGCTGATGGACGTCGGCGGCGAGGACCTGGCCGCCGCGGCGCTGCGGGAGCTGGCCGAGGAGGCCGACCTGACCGCGGCGCGCGTGGACGTGCTCGTGGACCTGCACAGCTCGCCCGGCTTCTCCGACGAGATGGTCCGGGTGTTCCTGGCCCGCGAGCTGGCCGAGGTGCCGGCGGAGCAGCGGCACGACCGGCACGACGAGGAGGCCGACCTCCAGGTGGTCCGCGTGGACCTGGACGAGGCGGTGCGGATGGTGCTGGCCGGTGAGATCACCAACGCGTCCTGCGTGGCCGGGCTGCTCGCCGCGGCCCGCGCCCGGGAGACCGGCTTCACCGAGCTGCGCCGGCCGGAGGCGCCGCTGCCGCGCTGATCGGGAACCGACGACGAAGGGGCCGCGCGGCGCTGTGCGCCGGGCGGCCCCTTTCCGTTGCGGTGGTCAGTCGCGCAGCGGGCGGCCCTGCCCGTCGACACCGCCGTTGACGAGGATCAGGATGCCGTCGACGAGGCCCCAGATCGCGCCGATGCCGCACGTCACGAGCGTGACGATGAGCTGGATGACACCGGTCTTGGTGTCGCCCATGTAGAACCGGCCGATGCCGAAGCCGCCGAGGAGGATCTGGAGCACACCCGCGACGACCTTGCTCTTGTCCGAGACGCCCTGCGGGTACTGCTGGTAAGGAGTGGTCATGAGCGGACACAATAGTGATCGACTCGCGTCCTGTCGGCCCCGGCACCCCGGTCGTGGAAGGATATTTACCGAACTCTGTCCTGTCGGCTGATGACGTCTCCACCGGCCAGCCTGGCCCATGCCTGACACACCGTCAGCACCAGCGGGCACCGGATGTCACAGTGTCGCCGTCCGTGGGCTTCCCACGGCTCTAGACTGCCGCCGGCGGGACCGGTGTACCGCGCCGGCAACGGAGCCGGCGCAGCGCCGCGCAGTCGGGGGTGAGCAGCCCCGGAGGAAGGTGTCTGCATCGTGAAGGTCGGAATCCCCCGCGAGGTCAAGAACCACGAGTACCGGGTGGCGATCACGCCCGCGGGCGTCAACGAGTTCACCCGCCACGGCCACGAGGTCTTCGTCGAGGCCGGCGCCGGCGTCGGCTCCAGCATCACCGACGACGAGTTCGCCGCCGCCGGTGCGAAGATCCTGGCCACCGCCGACGAGGTGTGGGACACCGCCGAGCTGGTCCTCAAGGTGAAGGAGCCGATCGCCGAGGAGTACCACCGGATGCGCGAGGGACAGGTGCTCTTCACGTACCTGCACCTGGCCGCCTCCCGCGAGTGCACCGACGCGCTGGTCGACCGCAAGGTCACCGGCATCGCGTACGAGACGGTCGAGCTGCCCGACCGGTCGCTGCCGCTGCTCGCCCCGATGTCCGAGGTGGCCGGCCGGCTCGCCCCCCAGGTGGGCGCCTTCTACATGATGCGCACCGGCGGCGGGCGGGGCGTGCTGCCCGGCGGCGTCTCCGGCGTGTACGCGGCCAAGACCGTGGTCATCGGCGCGGGCGTGTCCGGCCTCAACGCCGCCGCCATCGCGCTGGGCCTGCAGTCCGAGGTGCTGCTGCTGGACAAGAACGTGGCCCGGCTGCGCTCCGCCGACGCCATCTACCGGGGCCACCTGCAGACCGTCGCCTCAAACGCGTACGAGATCGAGCGGGCAGTGCTCGACGCGGACCTGGTCATCGGCGCGGTGCTGGTGCCCGGCGCGAAGGCCCCGAAGCTCATCTCCAACGAGCTGGTCTCCCGGATGAAGCCGGGCAGCGTGCTCGTCGACATCGCCATCGACCAGGGCGGCTGCTTCGAGGACTCGCGCCCGACCACGCACGCCGACCCGGTCTACAAGGTCCACGACTCGATCTTCTACTGCGTGGCGAACATGCCCGGCGCGGTGCCGAACACCAGCACCTACGCGCTGACCAACGTCACCCTGCCGTACGCCCTCGAACTGGCCAACCAGGGCTGGCAGGCGGCGCTGCGCAACGACCCGGCGCTGGCACTGGGCTTGAACACCCACGCCGGCAAGGTCGTCTACGGCCCGGTCGCCGAGGCGCACGGCATGGACGTGCTGCCGCTGGACGAGGTGCTGAGCTGACCGACGCCGCCGTGCGCGCGGCCGGCGCGGAACCCGCGCCGGCCCTGCGCCGTGCGGTCCGCACGTACCTGGACCACCTCACCGTCGAGCGCGGGCTGTCCGCGAACACGCTCGCCTCGTACCGCCGGGACCTGGACCGCTACCTGGCCACGCTGGCCGCGGCCGGGGTTACCGACCTGGCCGCCGCCGGGCCCGCGCAGGTCGAGGCCCACCTGGCCCGGCTGCGCGCCGGCGACGACGACCACCCGCCGCTCGCCGTCTCCTCCGCCGCCCGCGCCGCCAGCGCGGTACGCGGCCTGCACCGCTTCGCGCTGCGCGAAGGGCTCACCGGCGCCGACCCCAGCCGCGACGTCCGCCCGCCCGCGCCACCGCGCCGCCTGCCCCGGGCGCTGCCCGTCGACGCGGTCCTGCGGCTGCTGGAGGCCGCCGGCCCGGCCGACGGCGCCGGCGACGCCGCCGCCCGCGCGCTGCGCGACCGGGCGCTGCTGGAATTCCTGTACGGCACCGGCGCGCGCATCTCCGAGGCGGTCGGCGCCGCCGTCGACGACCTCGACCTGGACGCCGGAACCGTGCTGCTGCGCGGCAAGGGCGGCCGGACCCGGCTGGTCCCGGTCGGCGGGTACGCGGCCGACGCGCTGCGCGCCTGGCTGGTCCGGGGCCGCCCGGCGCTGCTCGCGGCCGGACGCGGCGCCCACGCGGTGTTCGTCAACGCCCGCGGCGGCCCGCTCACCCGGCAGGGCGCCTGGGCCGTGCTGCGCGCCGCCGCCGCCCGGGCCGGCCTGCCGGTCGACGGCCCCGACGCGGTCTCCCCGCACACGCTGCGCCACTCGTACGCCACGCACCTGCTCGACGGCGGCGCGGACGTGCGCGTGGTGCAGGAACTGCTCGGCCACGCGTCGGTGACCACCACCCAGGTCTACACACTGGTCACCGTGGAACGACTGCGCGAGGTGTACGCGACAGCGCATCCGCGTGCCCGCTGAGTCGCCGGCGTGGCCGGGCCTGGCCGACGGGCCGCCGACACGCCGACCCGCTACCGAACGTGCTGCTGGCCGGTGGCGTACAGTCGGCATCGGCGCGGGCCTCCAGGTGCGACGGACCGGGGGTGCGCAGCGGCGCCGCGAGGGACGTCGGACGGCTCCGACGCCGGGTGGTCGTCGGGAGGGGGCAACGAGGACATGGCAGGAAACGGTGACCGTGCCGAGACCTGGACGTCGGAGCTCCGTGAGCAGCAGGCGACGCTCGGCGCCGATCTCGGCCCCGCCGACCCGGCCGCGTACACCATGCGCAAGCCGATCCCCGAACCCATGCCGACCGACCGGCACGGCCCGGCGCGGATCATCGCGATGGCCAACCAGAAGGGCGGCGTCGGCAAGACCACGACGACCATCAACCTGGGCGCGGCCCTGGCCGAGTACGGCCGCAAGGTGCTGCTCGTCGACTTCGACCCGCAGGGCGCCCTCTCCGTCGGGCTGGGCGTCAACCCGCACAACCTGGACCTGTCGGTCTACAACCTGCTGATGCAGGACGACGTCACCGCCGAGGACGTCCTGATCAAGACCGACGTGGCCGGGCTGCACCTGCTACCCGCCAACATCGACCTCTCCGCCGCCGAGATCCAGCTCGTCAACGAGGTCGCCCGGGAGATGGCCCTGGCGCGGGTGCTGCGCACCATCCGCAAGGAGTACGACTTCATCCTGATCGACTGCCAGCCCTCACTGGGCCTGCTGGCGATCAACGCGCTCACCGTCGCGCACGGCGTGCTCATCCCGCTGGAGTGCGAGTTCTTCAGCCTGCGCGGTGTCGCGCTGCTGCTGGACACCATCGACAAGGTGCGCGAGCGGCTCAACTTCGACCTGGAGCTCGAAGGCATCCTCGCCACCATGTACGACAGCCGCACCACCCACTGCCGCCAGGTGCTGCAGCGGGTGGTCGAGGCGTTCGGCGACAAGGTCTACCAGACCGTCATCACCAAGACGGTGAAGTTCCCCGAGTCCACCGTGGCCGGCGCCCCGATCACCACCCTCGACCCGGCCTCCTCCGGCGCGCGCAACTACCGGCAGCTGGCCCGGGAGGTCATCGCCGCCCAGGCGGACCGGTAGGGCGCACGCCGGCCGCCCGCCGCGTCGTCTACGGTTTCCCGGTGACCGCACCGCCCCTCGACCCGCCACACGGCGCCGGCGACCCCGCCGTAGCCGCGGAGCTGGCCGCCGAGGTCGACGGTGTGGTGCCCGCCGACGCGGGCACCGGCGAGCAGACCAGTGGCTTCACCGTCCGGCTGGACAACTTCACCGGCCCGTTCGACCTGCTGCTCCAGCTGATCAGCAAGCACAAGCTGGACGTCACCGAGGTCGCGCTGCACAAGGTCACCGACGAGTTCATCGCGTACCTGCGGGCGATGGGCGACCAGTGGGACCTGGACGAGACCAGCGAGTTCCTGCTCGTCGCCGCCACCCTGCTCGACCTCAAGGCGGCCCGGCTGCTGCCCTCCGCCGAGGTGGAGGACGAGGAGGACCTGGCGCTGCTGGAGGCGCGGGACCTGCTGTTCGCGCGGCTGCTGCAGTACAAGGCGTACAAGGAGGCCGCCGCGCACATCGCCGAGCTGGAGGCGGTCGGCGGACGGCGCTACCCGAGGGCGGTCACGCTCGAACCCCGGTACGCCGAGGCGCTGCCCGACCTGGTGCTCGGCATCGGTCCCGAGCGGCTGCGCAAGCTCGCGGTCAAGGCGATGAGCCCGAAACCGGTGCCCGAGGTGTCCATCGCGCACGTGCACATGGTCCGGGTCAGCGTCCGCGAACACGCCGGCATCATCGCCGACCGGCTGCGCCGCGCCGGGATCGCCACGTTCTCGCTGCTCTGCGCCGACTGTGAGATGACGCTCGAGGTGGTGGCCCGGTTCCTGGCGCTGCTGGAGCTGTACCGGCAGGGTCTCGTGGCGTTCGTGCAGGAGCAGGCGCTGGAGGAGTTGACCGTTCGCTGGACCGGCCCGGTCGACGGCGAGGCCGAGCTGACAGTCGACGAGTACGCCGGCAACCCCGAGCCCACCCCCGCCGCCGGGCCTGGCGACGGCACATCGGCCGACGCTGCCGCATCCGCTGACGCCGCCGTGCCCGCCGAGGCGGCGGACGAACCCGCACCGACGCAGGAGTGAACGGATGAGCGACGAGGAACGCCGCGACTCGCTGGCCGACCAGGCCGCCGCCTGGATCCCCCCGTGGCAGCGCCCGTCCGCGCCCAAACCCGACCCGAAAAGTAGTGATTCGTCCGAAACCGCCGACTCGGCACCCGAGCCGCCCACAGATCTTGGAAGCCAAGGGCCCCTCCAGGGGCCGTTTCCTTCCAAGATCGCCGAAACCACGTCGGATCTTGGTACGGAGGCGCCCTCTGAGGGGCGGGAGCGTACCAAGATCTCGGGTGAAAGCTCGACGGCCGACGCTGACGAGCGCATCGAGCCTTCGGCCGATGCCGATGCCGATGCCGACGCCGATGCCGGTCCGGCCACCGTTGACGACATTGACCCTGCAGTCGAACAGGCAACCAGCTCCGACGTCGCCCCGAACCCCGGCATCTACCCGGCAACCGGCACCGACTCCGGCTCCGGCAGCGGCCCGGCGATCGACACCGGCGTCGCTCCGGCAACCGGCTCCGGCGCGAGCACCGAGGCCGGGGGCGGCGTCGACCCGCCAGCCGCCGTCGACTTCGTCAGCTCCGACGCCAGCCGAGACGACGAAGACGAGGCCGGGCACGGCGACGACGGCCGGCGAGACGCCGACACCGCTGGGCGGGACGCCGACACCGCTGGGCGGGACGCCGACGCGGCCGCGCAGGAACCGGGGGACCGGGCGAGTGGCGGAGCGGCGGGCGGCGTACCCCAGAAGCGGGGACGCCGACGGGCCGCGCCGGAACCGCCGCCCGCGCCGGTCCTGGACGACGCGGAGCTGCGCGGCGCCCTGGAGGCGATCCTGCTGGTGGTGGACCAGCCGGTCAGCGAACTGGTCCTGGCCGAGGTCCTCGAACAGGCGCCGGAACGGGTCGGCGCGATGCTCGACGAGATCGCTGCCGGGTACACCGCCGCCGGGCACGGGTTCGACCTGCGCCGGGCGGCGGGTGGCTGGCGTCTCTACACCCGGCCGGAATACGCCACCTACGTCGAGCGGTTCGTACTGGACGGGCAGTCCGTGCGGCTGACCCAGGCCGCGCTGGAGACCCTCGCCGTGGTCGCCTACCGGCAGCCGGTGACCCGTTCGCGCATCTCGGCCATCCGGGGTGTCAACTGCGACGGGGTGCTCCGTACCCTGGTGGGTCGCGGCCTGGTCGAGGAGTGCGGCACCGAAGCGGACAGCGGCGCCTACCTCTACCGGACCACCACCATGTTCCTGGAGAAGCTGGGGCTGAACTCGGTGGACGACCTGCCGCCGCTGGCCCCGTTCCTTCCCGACGACGTAGAAGAGCTTGCCGATGCGACGCGATGACCGTGCCCCGAAGCCCGACGCCCCCGTGTACGAGGGCGCCGAGCGCCTGCAGAAGGTGCTCGCCGCCGCGGGGGTGGGTTCCCGGCGCGCCTGTGAAGACCTGATCTTCCGGCGCCGGGTCACCGTGAACGGGCGGGTGGCGCAGCTCGGCGACAAGGCCGACCCGGCCCGCGACGTGATCGTCGTCGACGGGGAGCGGCTCCAGGCCGACGTCCGCCTGGTCTACGTGGCGATGAACAAGCCGCGCGGCGTGGTCACCACCATGGCTGACGAGAAGGGCCGCACCGAGCTCGCCGACTTCATCGGCGCGCGGCTGGAGCAGCGGGTCTACCACGTCGGGCGACTGGACGCCGACAGCGAGGGCCTGCTCCTGCTCACCAACGACGGCACCCTCGCCCACAAGCTCATGCACCCGTCGTACGAGGTGCTCAAGACCTACCTCGCCGAGGTGGCCGGGCCGATCCCGCGCAACCTGGGCAAGCGCCTCGCCGCCGGCGTCGAGCTGGAGGACGGGCCGGTGAAGGTCGACGGGTTCAAGCTGGTCGACACGCTCGGCAAAACCGCCCAGGTGGAGCTGACCCTGCACGAGGGGCGCAAACACATCGTCCGGCGCCTGATGGCCGAGGTGGGACACCCGGTGTCCCGCCTGATCCGTACCTCGATCGGTCCGATCAAGCTCGGCGACCTGCGCACCGGGCGGCTGCGGCGGCTGACGAACGCGGAGGTCGCCGCCCTGTTCAAGGCCGTGGGTGACTGACCCGCCGATCGGGGTACGGCTGCCGGTAGGCTTCGACGCGGTCCGCGGGCCGGCGCGTGCCGCCCGGCGGGACGCCCGCGCGGCGCGGGCATGATTGACGACAGAACCATCCGCTCAACGGCGCCCGGGAATCCGGGTGACCCGCGAGGTACGGGCTGAGGAGGACAACGGTGGAGGAGAACGTACCGGCCGGGCGATGTGTGGTCGCTGTGGACGGGCCGTCCGGTTCGGGGAAGTCCACCGTGTCGCGGCGGCTCGCCGCGGGCCTCGGCGCCCGCTACCTCGACACCGGCGCCATGTACCGGGCGCTGACCTGGGCAGTCCTGCGCTCCGGCGTGGAACTCACCGACGCCGAGTCGGTGGCCAAGGTCGCCGCCGAGGCCGACCTGCGCATCGGCACTGACCCCCAGGGGTACGCCGTGACAGTCGACGGCACCGACGTGTCCACCGCCATCCGCGGCGCCGAGGTGACCGCCGACCTGTCCGCGGTGGCCGCCGTCGCCGCCGTACGCGAGCTGCTGGTGGACCGGCAGCGGCGGGTGATCGCCGACGCGGGCCGGATCGTGGTCGAAGGCCGGGACATCGGCTCGGTGGTCGCGCCGGACGCGGACCTGAAGGTGTACCTGACCGCCTCCGAGGCGGCGCGCGCGAAGCGGCGCAGCGCCGAGGACGCCGCCGACGTCGCGGCGACCGCCGCGGACCGCGCCCGCCGGGACCGCCTCGACTCGACCCGCAAGGTCAACCCGCTGCAGCAGGCCCCCGACGCGGTTGTGCTGGACACCACCGAGCTGGGCATCGACGAGGTAGTGGCCCGCCTGCGCGAGATGCTCACGGAGCGGGGTGCCGCGTGAGCCAGGATTTCGAAGGCTGGGTGGAGCTGCGCGAGCCGGAGGTCGACTCCGGTGAGCCGGCCGGCCCGCAGCCCGTGGTGGCCGTGGTCGGCCGCCCCAATGTGGGCAAGTCCACGCTCGTCAACCGCATCATCGGCCGCCGGCAGGCCGTGGTTGAGGACATCCCCGGCGTGACCCGGGACCGCGTGCCCTACGACGCGCAGTGGAACGGCCGGGCGTTCACGGTGGTGGACACCGGCGGCTGGGAGCCCGACGCCAAGGACCGGGCCGCGGCCATCGCCGCCCAGGCCGAGACCGCGGTGGCGACCGCCGACGTGGTGCTGTTCGTGGTGGACGCCATGGTCGGCGCCACCGACGTGGACGAGGCCGCGTTGAAGATGCTGCGCCGCAGCGCCAAGCCGGTGATCCTCATCGCCAACAAGGCCGACAACACCACCATCGAGATGGAGGCGACCTCGCTGTGGTCGCTCGGCCTCGGTGAGCCGTTCCCGATCTCGGCGCTGCACGGCCGCGGCTCCGGCGACCTGCTCGACGCCATCCTCGACGCGCTGCCCGAGGCGCCCGCGATCGTGGAGAACCGGCCGCGCGGCCCACGCCGGGTGGCGCTGGTGGGCCGCCCCAACGTCGGTAAGTCCAGCCTGCTCAACCGCTTCTCCGGCGAGGAGCGGGCGGTGGTCGACTCGGTCGCCGGCACCACAGTGGACCCGGTCGACAGCCTGGTCGAGATCGGCGGCGAGACCTGGCAGCTGGTCGACACCGCCGGTCTGCGCAAGCGCGTCGGCAAGGCCAGCGGCACCGAGTACTACGCCAGCCTGCGTACCGCCTCGGCGATCGAGGCGGCCGAGGTCGCCGTGGTGCTGATCGACTCCAGCGAGGTGATCAGCGAGCAGGACCAGCGGATCCTCACCATGGTCGTCGAGTCCGGCCGGGCGCTGGTCATCGCGTTCAACAAGTGGGACCTGGTCGACGGCGACCGCCGCTACTACCTGGACAAGGAGATCGACCGCGAGCTGCGGCGCATCCCCTGGGCGATCCGGCTGAACCTGTCTGCCAAGACCGGCCGCGCCGTCGACAAGCTCGCACCCGCGCTGCGCAAGGCCCTCGCGAGCTGGGAGACGCGCATCCCGACCGCGCAGCTCAACCAGTGGCTCACCGCGCTGGTCCAGGCCACCCCGCACCCGGTACGCGGCGGACGCGCCCCGCGCATCCTGTTCGCCACCCAGGCCGGGGCGGCGCCGCCGCGCTTCGTTCTGTTCACCACCGGCCCGCTGGACGCTGGCTACCAGCGCTTCGTCGAGCGCAAGCTCCGCGAGGAGTTCGGCTTCGAGGGCAGCCCGATCGAGATCTCGGTACGCCCGCGCAAGAAGCTCGGCCCCGGCGGCCGGGGCAAGGCCCACGGCTGACGGCTCGCTGGCCTGCTTGCCGCTTTGCAGCCGCACGCCACCCTCCTAGGATGCTCTAGGGGGTGTGGCGCGCGGCGCGGGAGGGGCCTCTGCGCACGGTGCGAAGATCCTGCGCTAAGCTGTACCGGCTGCCGCGGGGGAGACCTGGCGGGGGCATCGGGACGTGGCGCAGCTTGGTAGCGCACTTGACTGGGGGTCAAGGGGTCGTCGGTTCGAATCCGGCCGTCCCGACAAAGAAAAAGCCCTGACCAGCGGGAACACTGGTCAGGGCTTTGATCTTCTTCGATGGAGATTTGAACCGCCCCCCGAAAACCCCCCGTTTACGCGGTGCGGCAACCAAGTTCGTCACCGGTGTGCATCGTTCTCTCCTGGCGACGATCCTTGGCTGCTCGGGTGGCTGCCGAGCCGTTCGAGGATGCCGGACACGTCTGGGGCTTGTACCGGCTTGGCGATGTAGTAGGTGTCGGTGACCTCCTCGCTGGAGTGCCCGAGTTGCGCTGCCGCGCTCTTGGTATCGATCTCCTCCTTGATCAGGGTGGCGACGGTCTTTCGGAAGGTGTGCGGGGTGACCCAGTCGAGGTCGGCTTCGGCGCGGGCCTGGCGCCACTGACGGCGGACGTTGTTGGGTGAGAGCCAGGTGCCTCGTCGGGAGGCGAAGATCGCGTCGTGGGGGTTGTCCGCGGCGGTGAGTTTGCGGGCCATGAGCATGCCGACCGCGAACCGGGGGAGGACGACCCTCCGGTAGCCGGCGTCGCTCTTGGTCCAGGGCTGTCGGAAGAAGCCCTGGCTCTTGATGAAGACCAGCGTTCCGCAGATCGTCAGGGTTGGTCGTTCGGCGGCGAGGTCCAGGTCCTCCCAGCGGAGGGCCAGGATCTCGCCGATACGGGCGCCGGTGGCGAGCATGAGGTCGACGACGTCGGCCAGGTCGCCGCTGTGCCGAGGCCCGGGCTTACCAGGGATCGGTCGCTGCCATTCGCGGATGGCCGTGCGGACGGCTTGGAGTTGCTCAGGCGAGAGGACGACGACGGTGCGGCGGGGTTTACGGAGCCGGCCGGTGTCGCGGACCGGGTTGGTGGGGATGGCGCCGTGGCGTACGGCCAGAGCGAACATCTGACTGAGTACGACCTTCACGCCTTTGGCGGCTGAAGGGCGGTCCTTGGCGATGTCGCGCAGGAACCGGTCGAGGCGTCCGACGCTGGCTTCCCGGATTCGGAGGTTGCCGAGGGCTGGCAGGATCGAGGTGCGGACGCTGGTCGCGTATCGGTGGATGGTTTGTGGCGCGATGCGTTCCTCGGCGGTGATCTCTTCGACCCACAGTTCGGCGAGGGCGCTGATGCGGGTTTCGCGGGTGATCTCGTCGTCGGTGGGGGTGGCGCGGTCGCGGAGTTTGACCTTCAAGGCCCGTTCGGCGGCGGGCCCGGTGGTGTCGGTGGCTTCGATGTCGCGGGTGATGCCGTCGTAGTCGCGGAACCGGGCGCGTGCCCGGAATCTCTTCGGACCGAGTTTCTCGATCCGGATTTTTCCGGAGGTGCCGATGGCCAGTTCAGGTCGGGCCATGGTTCACCGCTCCGCGTCGGTGTGGTCTTCGAGCCAGCGCTCGACCTCGTTGCGCCGGTAGCGCAGGGTGTTGCCGACGCGGATGGCGCGAGGGCCCTTGCCTCGGCTGTGCCAGGCGTAGAGGGTGTTCTTGGGCTTGCCCAACCAGGCCGCGAGGTCGTCGATGGTCAGGAGTGGGTCTGGTCGCCATTCGGAGGCGGCGGGGCCGTTCATCGCCGGTCCAGGACGTCGGTCGAACCGGGCTGCCAGCGGCGCGTCGTGCGGTTGGCAGTTGGCCTGCGTGCGTCGGCACGTGGTCTGAATTCCGGGCCGGTTCGGGGTCGGGGCGGGCATGGATCGTGCTTCCTTTCGTTGGCCCGGCGTTGTTGGGGCCGGGGGTGAACGGGGTCGTCGCTACGACCCGCGGGTGCGGCATCTGACAGCTGTGGCCGTCTATCCATCCGTTGTGTCCCCCAGGGGTCAAGCCAAGGGCTGGGCTCGTCTTCGAAGAGGCATTGCAGGCTCGGTGTCGATCGCGGACGGACGGCGTCCCCCTGGTCCTGCGGACGGCTGGATGGCGGGCAGAGGGCGTCAGTCGAGCCCTCGCTCGCCAGTTGCGAGACGCGGTGCGTCCCCGTACCGAGCTGGGTGTGGAAACGTGCGATCCGGGGCGCGGTGCTTTTGCGCCCGGTCATCTCGATGCAGATTGGGAAGTTCTGGAGTGTTCTCATCGTCAGTTGCCTTTCGGTCAGGCTGATGTGTGGGTTGGTGCTGGTCGTGGTCTGGGATATCCGGGCGCGTGGAACCGGTGACCTCCTTGCGTCAGAGGGCATGCGTGGCTGGCCCGCCGAGCAGAGAGGCTCGGCAGGCTGGCTGGATTGAATGGACGGCCCGCCGAGATCGGCGGGCCGTCATCTGTTGGAGCGCTGCCTGGTGCTCACGCCGGTGGCGCCGTCATTGGCCGGACAGCGGTGAGTCCCGAGGGTTGGCGCCGTTGTTTGCTCTGACGACTCGTCAGGCTGTGTGGCTGCTGCCCGCGAGTCGGCGCAATGCCTGCCCGGCGCCGGGGTAGGCGAGCCGCAATGTGTAAGCGGCGAGTTGGACGGCCCACCAGGTGAGGGCGACGAGGTAACCGACCAGCAGGGCGCTGCTGGTGTCGCTGGTGAAGACGATGGCGTAGCCGATGGCGAGGCCGGGGACCGTGATGGTGCGGGTGGTGCGGCTTCGGCTGGTGGTCAGGGCGGTGGCGATGCCGAGCAGTGCTGCTCCGGCGCTGCCGATGAGGCCGGGCATGCCGGTCAGGTCGACCGGTGGGGTGAGGGTGATCGCCGCGCGCATGAGGCAGATGCCGGTGGCGGCTACGGCGGCGGGCAGGGCCGCCGGAGGGGTGCGCGCGAGCCAGTTGGACAGTTGCGGAGCCGCGATGCGGGGAGCTGTGGCGGCGATGATCGCCGCGCAGGCGGCGAGGGGGAGCGCGGAGCCGAGGGTCCATTTCAGGTATGGCTCGTAGCCGAACTGGACGGCGGTGCCGGTGGCGAGGCCGTAGAGGGCGGCGGCGGTTGATCCGCCGACGGCGGCGGCGAGGTATCCGCGTCTGATGAGGTGGCCGGTGGTGGGTCTAGTGGTGGCTGCGTCGGTGGTGCCGGCGAGCCAGGTGGTGGGGGCGAGGTGCGCCACGGCGAATGCGGTGAGCATGGTGAGGGCACCGGCGATGCCCAGTTGAGGCAGGGAGAGGCGGACGCCGACGACCTGGACGGAGTAGGTCGTGACGATGTCCGCGGTGAGGATGGTCTGTAGGAGCACGGTGAGCGAGCAGACGCCGAGGATGATGGCGCTGGTCAGGTCACGGACGCGGAGCCGAACTCGTGGCAGTGCGGTGTCGTTGGCGGTGCTTGTTGTCTGGTGATGGGCTGCGGTGAGCGCGAGGGCGCCGTCAGCGAGGGCGTGGGAGTGACCGTCGAGGGCGATCGGAGTGTGCCCGGTGACGGCCACGAGGCGTTCCTGAAGGCCCGGGATTGCTCTGGCTTCCCGGTGGATCACGTGGCTGAGGTGCTGCTGGCCGATGTCGGCGGCGTCGAGGATGCCTTGGACGGCATTGGCGGCATCGTCGAGGAGGGGCTGCGCTGCGACGGTGACGTCGTCGCGGGTCAGAACGGCCGGTGGGCGGGGCGAGGGCAGGAGAACGGGTGCGCATTCCTGAGTTGAGAGGGCGGTCCTGGCCTGGCGGATGGACTCCAGCAGTGCCGCGTCGGCTGGCTCGGGTGCGGCCTCTCTTTCGGTGCGGTGTGAGGGATCGTCCGCGATGTTGCGGGTCAAGAGGTGCTGCGCGAGGTCTCGGTCCAGGTCGCGGCTCGGGCTCACCTGGCGGGTGGCGAGTTCCTGGTACCCGTCGCGGCTGGCTTGCAGGACGGTCAGCGTGATTGGACGCCGCTCGGCATCGCAGATCAGCAGACATGTGCCATCCGGGACGTGGCCGGCGGTCGCGTAAGCGGCGAGTGCTGCTGGCGCGGTGACCATGGCCGGTGCGGGCAGGCCCGCCCGGGCTGCCGCGTCGGTGAGATGCCCCCGTCGGCGTGGTCCCCAAGCGGATGGGATGGTCACGGTCAGAGCGGCGACCGGTACGGCGACTTGGCGGACTGCCTGGTCAGCCACATGCCACAGCTGCCCGGCGAGCAGCTGTACGGCGTCCACCGGCGGCTCGGCGTCAGCCGCGTGCAGGAGGTCCACCGGGTCTCGGATGAACTGGTGACCTACCGAGGGCTCCGGCAGCCCGTTGACGCCGGGGTGTAGTTGACCGGCGGGGTCGATCACGATGCCGTGCGGCATGACGATGCGGCCGTTGAGCAGGACGGGGATCCGGGTGCCATCGCGGTCGACGGTGGCGGCGATTGCCGACGACGTGAGATCGATCGATAGTCGCGTGCCCCCGCTTGGCATGCGAGGCAGTCTCTCCCGACCGGGGAGTGGATCGTCAACCACGTTCTCGTCCCGTGATCGATTGTGCGCGCATGGTGAGAATCCTTCCTGAAGAGATGGCCCTCGATGGGTATCGCCGTGTATGCGAGAGGAAAGGGATCTACCAAGCGGGGGGACGGACAGGATGTCGCAGCAATCCCCGGACAGCGGCAACCGGCTAGCCGAATACGCGCGTCCCACGGTGTACGTCCCGCCCGTGTCGACACCGCCGCGCCACACAGCGGGGCGGGTGTCCTCCGTGATCCGACCAGTCCGGGCCACCGTGTCCACAGCCGTGTTCCTGGCCGGGGTACCGACGTTGCTGGTGTCCCTTGACGGGAACCCCTTGCGGAGGTGGCCGTCGTGGACGCAGGTGGTGGCATGGTTCGATCAGCCGAACGAACGGTTCACCTCGACCGTCCTGGCCGGCGCGGCTGTGTGGGCGGTGTGGCTGTTGTGGGCCGTGCTCGCGCTGCTGCTGATCGCCGAGCTGATCGCGCTGGCGACCCGATGGCGGATCCCGGTGCTACGGCTTCCCGCACCACTGCACCGGCTCGTGTTCGGCCTGGCCGGCACCGCGGCGATCGCCGTCACCTCCGTCGGCCAACTGAACACCGGCGGCGTTCGACCACCGGCGGCCATCGACGCGGCCGAGGCAGTGGCTGTTCCTCAGCAAGCTCTCGCGCAGGGGCCGGCGCTGATTCAGGTCGGCAACACCCGTTACCTGTACACCGTCGAGCGACACGACACCCTGTCGAAAATCGCCAAGCAGTGGCTCGGTGACGCCGGCCGCTGGCCGGAAATCTGCCGCATGAACAAACACCGCCACTTTCCCCAGGTCGGCGGCACCCTGCGCGACTGCGACTTGATCTACCCGGGCTGGGAACTGCGCCTACCCGCCGATGCCCAACCCCCACAGACCGCCATCCCGGACCGCCGCCCGCAACGCGCTGAGCGTGCAGGGCAAGAACATCGACGTGCACGCCATGGCCCGCGAGATGGGCACCACCGAGGCCGGCACCAACTCCATCAACGACATCACCCCGGTGCTGAACAAGGA